>NZ_JBXAKN010000005.1:0-320401 GCF_058798375.1 Acidovorax sp. GW823-FHT01C06 | reverse complement strand
GTGAAAGTAGGTCATCGTCAGGCTCTTACAGCCCAGAAAACCCCAGTCAGCAATGACTGGGGTTTTTTGCTTTGGGGAACGGCGAAAAGCACGTTGTGGGCAGTGCGTCTTCCGTGACACCACTGGCGTTTATCGAAGCTAAGCCCGGCAGGCGCGGGCGGTACACCCCGAGGGATCGAGGGAAGGGCCTGCGCGAAAGCCCGGTGGCTCAACCGCCTTGCCGCTGTCCGTCCACGAACACCAGCAGTTCTTCCTTGCCGAAGGCCGTCCACTCCTCATTGGTGGTGAGGGGGGCCGTCACGATCACGGCCACGCGGTCCGTGGCCGTGGTCCGGGTGGCGAAGTCGATGCGCACGTCCTCGTCCGACAACTGTGCCTCGCTGAACGGGTGTTTGCGCTCGATGTAGTACAGCCCTGTGGATGCATGGGCCCACAGCGCCTGGCCGTTGGAGAGCAGGAAATTGAAGGTGCCATGCGGTGCGATGCGCGCGGCCAGCTCTTTCAAGGTGATGGTCAGTTCGGCAATGCTGGGCACGCTGGCATGGGACTTGGCCAGCTCCTGCATGATCCAGCAGAAGGCGTGCTCGCTGTCGGTATCCCCCACCGGATGGAAATGCGCATGCAGGCGGGGGCGGAAGTCCTTCAAGTCACCGTTGTGGGCGAACACCCAGTACCGGCCCCACAGCTCGCGCACGAAGGGGTGGCAGTTCTGCAGGCTCACCACACCCTGGGTGGCCTTGCGGATGTGCGCGATCACGTTGCGGCTCTGGATGGGGTAGCGGCGGATCAACTCCGCCACGGGCGAATTCACGGCGGGCAGATGGTCCACGAAGTGCCGCAGTCCCCGGTCTTCGAAAAAGGCGATGCCCCAGCCGTCGGCATGGTCGGCCGTGTTGCCGCCGCGCTGTGCGAAACCGGTGAAGCTGAAGGTCACGTCGGTCGGCGTGTTGCAGTTCATACCGAGCAGTTGGCACATGGTCGAGCGAAGTCCGGATCAATCGGCCATCAGGCCGGGGGTGAAGGGGAGGATGTATCGGCCGGCGCCGCAGGTGCTTCGCGCAGCTGCCACGCGGCCACCAGGGCCAGCAGGCACAGCGCGGTCAGCATCAGAAAGGTCTCGCCAAAGGCGTCGATGCGGGCTGTGTTGCTCGCACCCGAGGTCAGCGACGCACCATGCGCCCCCAGGCGCCACTCCAGCACGATACCGCACAGGCTCACGCCGGCGGCCCCGCCGAGCATGCGCAGGAAGCCGATGGCGCTCGATCCCTGCGAGATCAGCGACTTGTCCAGCGGCCGCATGGCCCCCAGGTTGAGCGACGGCAGGATGAAGCCGAGTCCGATGCGGCCCAGGATCGCAAAAGCCACCAGCATCCACAGTGCGGAGCCCAGGCCCACCAGCACCATGAGCCCGAACGACAGGGCCAGCAGGGCCAGGCCGATGCTCACCAGCAGGTGCGTGGGCTGCCTGTCGGCCAGCCGTCCCACCAGGGCGATGGTGATGGCCAGCACGAAGCCCGCGGGCAGCATGATGGTGCCCACGTGCGAGGCCGAGAGCGACAACCCCAGTTGCATGAACACCGGCAACAGGTAGGTGGAGCCGAACAGCGCCGTGCCATAGATGAACGCCACGATGCTGCCCATGGCGAACTGCCGGTACTGGAACAACCGCAAATCCATCAGCGGCTTGCGCCCCTGCCGCAGCTGCCGGCGTTGCCAGCCGATGAAGAGGCCCGTGGCGACCACGGCACCGGCCAGCAACAGGATGGCCTCCGATGCGGTGCCCCCATGCAGTGCCACCAGCCCATTGAGCAGGCACAGCGTCCCGGCCGTGCCCAGCGCCAGGCCGCGCCAGTCGAGCGCCTCGCCCTGGCGGTTGGCGGCCACGCCGCCCGGCGCGGTGACGGGCACGAATTTGTAGGCGAGCCAGAGGGAGGCCAGGCACAGCGGCACGACCATGAAGAAAATGGAGCGCCAGCCGAACCAGTCGACCAGCAGGCCGCCGATGCTCGGTCCGATGGCGGGCGCCAGCACCACGCCCATGCCGAAGATGCCGCTGGCGCGGCCTTGCTCGTGGGGCTGGAAGGCGTAGAGGATGATGACGGCGGGAATGGGCTGCACGACCCCGGCCGCCAGCCCCTCGGCCACCCGGGCGGCCAGCACCAGGCCGAAATCACGGGCCAGCCCGCCGCCGATGCCGCCGGCCAGCAGCAGGAGCATGGCGCCCACATAGGTGGCGCGGTAGCCATAGCGGGACAGGAGCCACGGCGTGGTCAGCATCGAGACCGTGGTGGCCACCATGAAGCCCGAGGTGACCCATTGGGCGCGCTCCTGGCCCAGGGTGAAGTAGTGGCTCATGTCGGGGATGGCCACGTTCACGATGGTCGACGACATGATCGACGCCATCGTGCCGACCATGACGGACAGCAGCAGCAGCCAGCGGTAACGTTCGCCATGGCGTTCGCGCAGGGCGGCGAGGGAACCAGAAGAAGGCTGTGTTGTCATGGATCGGTGGGCTGGCGTTCAGTTGCGAAGAAGCACGGGCTCTTCAGTGGGCTGGCGCAGTCCCAGGCCAGCGCAGTCAGGGACGGGCCGCCCCGCACCGAGGACCGGGCCCTCCCTTTTTCGGATTGCTGCAAAGCAATTCGAGAGCAGGGGGAAGGCGCCCAGTGCCTCGGGGGGATAGTCAGCTCCTCTCCGACCAGAGCTTGCCGCCCGTGGCCCAGTTCTCCCGCTTGACGTCGGTGATCAGGATGTCCACCGACTCGGGCGAACCGCCGAGCACCTCGACGGAGACGCGGGTGATCTCTTCCACCAGCTTGCGCTTTTGCTCGACCGTGCGGCCTTCCATCATTTCGACGTGGTACGTGGGCATATCAGCCTCCTTGGAGATAGTTGCAGAAAACAAAAGCGGAAATCATATCGGCGCCGGCGCGTCCGCAGAGGCGCCGGGCTGGGGCGCCGGTGGAGCGCCCCGCGCGCCGCACGCAGGACAGATACACACCTGGCCCCGTGCTCGGGCCGGCAGCGCCGCCAGCGCTTCCGGGTTGATCACCCGCGCCATGCACCAGCAGCTCTCGGCGGGCTGGCCCGCCGCGATGGCGCACTGGTTCGGCTGGCCGCACAGGGGGCAGCTGGAGGAGGAGGAGGAAGACGGCGCAGCGGATGGCGGGGCACTGGAGGGCGGCATGATGGCGGGCGGCACGCGCCCGCTGTGGATGGGAGGCGGCTGCGGGCCCAGTGTAAGGCGCCTGCGGCGTCCCGTCTTCCGCGCAGCGGGAAAGCCTGGGCGCTGGTGCCATGCGCGGCGGGCGGTCCGTGCCGCGCACCACTGGCACGTGGCCCGCCGCAGCCAGGGCAATCCATAAAAAAACAGCTGCCAGCGCTTGATGGGAAGGCGCTGGCAGCTATCAATAGGTGAGCGTGGCGCGCTTTGCGCGGCGTTCCCGGAATCAGGTGGCCTGTGCGGCCTTGAGCTTCAGGCGCCAGGCATGCAGCAGGGGTTCGGTGTAGCCGCTGGGCTGCTCCTGGCCCTTGAAGACCAGGTCGCAGGCGGCCTGGTAGGCCATGCTGGTGGCGAAGTGGCCCGCCATCGGCTGGTACAGCGGGTCGCCCGCGTTCTGGCCGTCCACCACCGCGGCCATGCGCTCGAAGGTCTCGCGCACCTGCGCTTCGGTCACCACGCCGTGCAGCAGCCAGTTGGCCATGTGCTGGCTGCTGATGCGCAGCGTGGCACGGTCTTCCATCAGGCCCACGTTGTGGATGTCGGGCACCTTGGAGCAGCCCACGCCCTGGTCCACCCAGCGCACCACATAGCCCAGGATGCCCTGGGCGTTGTTGTCCAGCTCCTGCTGCTTCTCGGCGTCGCTCCAGTTGGGGGCGGCTGCCACGGGCACGGTGAGCAGGCCGGTCAGCAGGTTGTCGCGCTCGGCGTTCACGTCGGTCTTCTCCAGGCCGATCTGGATCTCGGCCACGTTGACCTGGTGGTAGTGCAGCGCGTGCAGCGTCGCGCCGGTAGGGCTGGGTACCCAGGCGGTGTTGGCGCCGGCCTTGGGGTGGGCGATCTTTTGCTTGAGCATCTCGGCCATCAGGTCGGGCATGGCCCACATGCCCTTGCCGATCTGTGCCTTGCCGCGCAGGCCGCAGGAGAGGCCCACCAGCACGTTGTTCTTCTCGTACGACTGGATCCAGGCGCTGGTCTTCATGTCGCCCTTGCGCACCATGGGGCCGGCGTGCATGGCGGTGTGCATCTCGTCGCCGGTGCGGTCCAGGAAGCCGGTGTTGATGAACGCCACGCGCGCCGATGCGGCGGCGATGCAGGCCTTGAGGTTGACGGAGGTGCGGCGCTCTTCGTCCATGATGCCCAGCTTGACCGTGCTGTCGGGCAGGCCCAGCAGCTTCTCGACGCGGCCAAACAGCTCGGCGGCAAAGCCCACCTCAGCCGGGCCGTGCATCTTGGGCTTGACGATGTAGACGCTGCCCTTGCGGGAGTTGCGGATACCGTTCGCGCCGTGGCCTTGCAGGTCGTGCAATGCGATGGCCGTTGTGACCACTGCATCCATGATGCCTTCTGGGATCTCGCGCTGCGCGCCCTGCGCGTCGGTCCAGAGAATGGCCGGGTTGGTCATCAGGTGGCCCACGTTGCGCAGGAACATGAGCGAGCGGCCGTGCAGGCGCACCTCGCCACCTTGCGGGCCCGTATAGATGCGGTCAGGGTTCAGCCCGCGCGTGATGGTCTTGCCGCCCTTGGCGACCTGCTCGGTCAGCGTGGCCTGGATGATGCCCAGCCAGTTGCTGTAGCCCAGCACCTTGTCCTCGGCGTCCACGGCGGCCACGGAATCTTCCAGGTCCAGGATGGTGGAGAGCGCGGCTTCCAGCACCAGGTCGCTCACGCCCGCGGCATCGGTCTGGCCGATGGGCGTTGCGCGGTCGATCTGGATGTCGAGGTGCAGGCCGTTGTGCTGCAGCAGCACCGACGAAGGTGCCGCGGCGTTGCCCTGGTAGCCCTTGAACTGCGAGGCGTCCTTCAGGCCCGTGGTGCTCCCGTTGGCGAACGCGACGACCAGCTGGCCGCCTTCCACCTTGTAGCCCGTCGAATCCTTGTGCGAACCCGCAGCCAGCGGCGCGGTGTCGTCCAGCACCTGGCGCGCGAACGCGATCACCTTGGCGCCGCGCACGGGGTTGTAGCCCTTGCCCTTTTCGGCGCCGCCTTCTTCGCTGATGGCGTCCGTGCCGTACAGCGCGTCATACAGGCTGCCCCAGCGCGCGTTGGCGGCGTTCAGCGCGTAGCGGGCGTTCAGGATGGGCACCACCAGCTGCGGGCCGGCCTGCGTGGCCAGCTCGTCGTCCACATTGGCGGTGGTGGCCTTCACATCGGCGGGCTGGGGCACCAGGTAGCCGATCTTTTCCAGGAAACCACGGTAGGCCACCATGTCCTTGATGGGACCGGGGTTGGCCTTGTGCCAGGTGTCCAGCTCGGTCTGCAGGCGGTCGCGCTCGGCCAGCAGGGCGATGTTGCGCGGGGCCAGGTCGGCCACGATGGCGTCAAAGCCCTTCCAGAAGGCGGCGGCATCGACACCCGTGCCGGGCAGCACCTTGTCTTCGACAAAGCGGTACAGGGAGGTGGCCACTTGCAGGCCGTGGACTAAGGTGCGATCGGTCATGGGGTGCCTAGAAAGTTGTGCAAACGTGGATCAATGAAAAAGAAAACGGGACCTGTATGAGCAGGCCATGGGCAGACTGTATTGCAAATATTTGCCCACATAAATACGCTGAAAATCTCTAAACCAGTGACTTTTACGCACAACTGGTGGCCGTCCGTAGTCGCCCGGAATGGTGCTTTGGCCGGTTACCCACTACGCTGCGCACACAACAAACCCACCGGGAGACAAACCCATGCAGGCACCCCTGGCCGCTGGCGCGCTGAACGCAGCCTACAAGAACAAGATCGTCAGCGCCGCCGACGCGGTGTTGCTCATCCACGATGGCGACACCGTGGCCACGGGCGGCTTCGTCGGCATCGGCTTTGCCGAGAGCATCGCCGTGGCGCTCGCCCAGCGCTGGGAGGCCACACAGACCCCGCGCGACCTCACCCTGGTCTACGCCGCAGGCCAGGGCGATGGCAAGCAGCGCGGCCTCAACCACCTGGGCCACGCGGGCCTGCTCAGGCGCGTGATCGGCGGGCACTGGAGCCTGGTGCCGCGCATCCAGAAGCTCGCGGTGGACAACCAGATCGAGGCCTGGAACCTGCCGCAGGGCGTGATCACGCACCTGTTCCGCGACATCGCCGCGGGCAAGCCCGGCACGCTCACGCGCGTGGGCCTCGACACCTTCGTGGACCCGCGCCATGGCGGCGGCAAGCTCAACGCGCGCACCACCGAAGACCTGGTGCGCATCCTGCCCATCGACGGGCAGGACTACCTGTTCTACAAGGCCTTCCCGATCCACGTCGGCATCATCCGCGCGACGACGGCCGACGCAGACGGCAACCTCACCATGGAGCGCGAGGCGCTCACGCTCGAAGCGCTGGCCATCGCCATGGCCGCGCGCAACTCGGGCGGCGTGGTCATCGCGCAGGTCGAGCGCATCGCCGAGCGCGGCACGCTCAACCCCCGGCAGGTGAAGGTGCCCGGCGTGCTGGTGGACGCCGTGGTGCTGGCCACCGAGCCCGCGCACCACCACCAGACCTTTGCCGAGCCCTACAGCGCCGCGTTCGCGGGCGAATTGCGCGTGCCCGTGGACACGCTGGAGGCCATGCCCCTGACCGAGCGCAAGATCATCGCCCGCCGCGCGGCGCTGGAGCTGCGCCCGCACCAGGTGGTGAACCTGGGGATCGGCATGCCCGAGGGCGTGGCCAACGTGGCGGCCGAGGAGCGCATCATCGACCTGGTCACGCTCACGGCCGAGCCCGGCGTGATCGGCGGCATCCCCGCCGGGGGCCTGAACTTCGGCGCGGCCGTGAACCCGCAGGCCATCATCGACCAGCCCAACCAGTTCGACTTCTACGACGGCGGCGGCCTGGACATCGCCATCCTGGGCCTGGCGCAGGCCGACCAGCACGGCAACCTCAACGTGAGCAAGTTCGGGCCGCGCCTGGCGGGTGCGGGCGGCTTCATCAACATCAGCCAGAACGCCAAGACCGTGGTGTTCGTCGGCACCTTCACGGCGGGGGCGCTGCAGGTCGAGGCGGTCGACGGCCACCTGCACATCCTGCACGAAGGCGGCGCGCGCAAGCTGGTGCGCGAGGTCGAGCACCGCACCTTCAGCGGCGCCGAGGCGCTGCGGCGCGGCCAGCGTGTGCTGTACGTCACCGAGCGCTGCGTGTTCCGCCTGGTGCCCTCGGGCGAGGAGGGCGGCAGCGGCGCGCTGGAGCTGATCGAGCTGGCGCCCGGCATCGACCTGCACCGCGACGTGCTCGCCCACATGGCCTTCACGCCGCGCATCAGCCCGGGCCTGCAGGCCATGGACATGCGCCTGTTCGAGCCCGGCCCGCTGGGCCTGCGCGAGCAGCTGCTCAACCGCCCGCTGGTGCAGCGCTTCGAGCTCGACGCCGCGCGCAGGCTGCTGCACATCGACTTCTCGGGCCTGCAGATCAACACGGCCACCACCATCGACGCCATCGAGCACGAGGTGCGCCGCCTGCTGGCACCGCTTGCTGCCCAGGGCGAGCGCGTGGAGGTCATCGTGAACTACGACCACTTCACCATCGCGCCCGACCTGGCGGATGCCTACACCGCCATGGTGCAGGGGCTCACGCGCGACCACTACGCGGACGTCAAGCGGTATGGCACGGTGGGTTTCCTCAAGTCGCGCCTGTTCTGATTGCTATAAAAACAATAGCTATTGGCGCAATGCCACCGGGCGCTGGACGCTGTTTTTGCTTCAAGGCCGGGGGCGTAAGGCCCGTGCGGCGCCGGGCTTGCACGCCCTCGGATGTCTCCATAATCACTGCCCATGGACAAACTCAAGGCCTTCGAATCCTTTGTGTCGGTGGCTACGCGCGGCAGCCTCACGGCCGCCGCCAAGGCCGAGGGCGTGGCGCCCGCCATCATGGGGCGGCGGCTCGACGCGCTGGAAGAGCACCTGGGCGTGAAGCTGCTGGTGCGCACCACGCGGCGCATCAGCCTCACGCACGAGGGCAGCGCGTTCCTGGAAGACTGCCAGCGCCTGCTGTCCGACGTGGCCAATGCCGAGGCCAGCGTGTCGGAAGGCGGGGTCAAGGCCACGGGCCATTTGCGCATCACCGCGCCCGCCGGTTTTGGCCGCCGCCATGTGGCGCCGCTGGTGCCGCGTTTTCGCTCGGCGCACCCGGACGTGACCATCTCGCTGAACCTCAGCGACCGCGTGGTGGACCTCGCGGGAGAAGGCTTCGACTGCGCCGTGCGCGTGGGCGACCTGCCCGACTCGTCGCTGGTGAGCGTTCGCATCGCCGACAACCGCCGCCTGTGCGTGGCCACGCCCGAATACCTGGCCCGGCGCGGCACGCCGCGCGCGCCGGCCGAACTCGTGCAGCACGACTGCCTCACGCTCTCCAGCGACGCATCGCAGACGCGCGGCTGGGCGTTCCGGGTGCCCCTTGCGGATGGCGCCACGGAGGTCATGCATCTGAAGCCCGGCGGGCCGCTCGACTGCTCCGACGGCCAGGTGCTGCACGACTGGTGCCTGGGCGGCTGGGGCATCGCCTGGCGCAGCACCTGGGAGGTCGAGGCCGAGATCGCCGCTGGTCGCCTGGTCGCGGTGCTGGAGGACTTCGCCGCGCCGCCCAACGGCATCTATGTGGTGTTCCCCCAGCGCAAGCACCTGCCGCTGCGCGTGCGGCTGTGGATCGACTTCCTGAAACACCAGTACGCGCAGCCCGCGTTCTGGAAAGGCGAATGACTTCCCCTGAGCCGCTGCGCGCCTTCCTCCGACGCGAAGCGGGATGCCTCCGGGGGCCAAGCCGGTTCCACGGTAGCGCTGGCCTTGGCGCGCCCCATGCGTTGGCCCGCTCCGTGCGACGGGTGGTGCTGATGGACCGCCCCGTGGCAGACTGCGCACTCCATGGCCGAGCCCACGCTTCTCGTCGCTGACGACCACCCGCTGTTCCGCGCCGCCGTGCTGCACGTGCTGCATGAGCGTCTGCCGCAGTTCCGCACGCTGGAGGCGGCCAGCGCCGCCACGCTGGGCACGGCGCTGCAGGAGCACCCCGAGGTGGAGCTGGTGCTGCTGGACCTGAGCATGCCCGGCGCGCGCGGCTTCTCCTCGCTGCTGCACGTGCGCGGCGAGTACCCCGAGCTGCCGGTGGTCATCATCTCGTCCAACGACCACCCGCGCGTGATCCGCCGCGCGCAGCAGTTCGGCGCGGCCGGTTTCATCCCCAAATCCGCGCCGGCCGAGGCCATGGGCGAGGCCATCGAGGCCGTGCTCGACGGCGGCAGCTGGTTCCCGCCCATGGCGGCCGAGCGCTCCGAGGCCGACGCCGAGCTGGCCGCGCGGCTCGCGCAGCTCACGCCCCAGCAGTTCCGCGTGCTGCTGTGCCTGGCCGACGGCCTGCTCAACAAGCAGATCGCCGCCGCGCTGGGCCTGGCGGAGAACACCGTGAAGGTGCATGTCACGGCCATCCTGAAAAAGCTCGCGTGCTACAGCCGCACGCAGGCGGCGGTGCTGGTGAAAAGCCTGGAGACGGAAGACGGCGTGTCTTCCTGAGGTCGGGATCTGAATCAAAACGGCCGCTGTCGCCTATTCATCAAGCGCTGGCAGCTACTAAAAGCGTAGCGACGAGCGCAGCCTCCCCAACCGGGCGCAGCACCATGTGCGAGACGCCGTGCGAGGGCCGCCAGCACACGGTGCCTGCACTGGCGCCGTCCCCCTTCCCGTAGCGCGCAGCGCGCAGAGAGAAAGAAGGAGGAAGCCACGCAGCGGCTCAGGGGGATGCTCCCTGTCTCAGCAGCGTCTGGCTCACCAGCGCCCGCAGCGCCGGCGCCCGCACCGGCTTGGCCAGAAAGCCCCAGCCGCGTTCGGCCGCCTGCCGGCGCAGCGTGGCGTCGTGCTCGGCGGTGACCAGGATCACCGCGGGGGCCTGGCCCCAGCGTTCGCACAGCTGGGCGTAGACATCGGGGCCATGGTGGCGAGCGCCCAGGTGCACGTCCAGCAGCACCAGCTGCGGCGCCTGGCCGCGTTCGGCCTGGGCCAGCGCCTCGGGCGCGCCGCCGGCCAGCGGCACCTGGCAGCCCCAGCGCTCCAGCAGGGCACGTGTCGCGGCGCAGGTGGGGCCGTCGTCCTCGATCACCCAGGCGCTGCTGCCCTGCAGCGGGGCGTCTTCCTGCGGCTGCCGTGGAGCGGCCGTGGCGGCGGCGGCTGGCTGTTGCCGCGCGGCGGCGGGGTCGCCCAGCGGCACGCGCACCCAGAACACACTGCCGCGCCCCAGCTGCGAGCGCAGCCCGATCTCGTGCCCCAGCAGGCGGCCCAGGCGCTCGACGATGGCCAGGCCCAGGCCCGCGCCCCGGTCGTCGGCGCGGCCTTCGTCCAGGCGGCGGAACTCCTCGAAGATCTCGCGCTGCAGCGCCTCGGGGATGCCCGGGCCCTGGTCGTGCACCTCGATGCGCAGGTGGTCACCGGCCCTGCGGCAGCCCACCACGATGCGCCCCTGCCGGCTGTAGCGGATGGCGTTGGAGACGAAGTTCTGCAGGATGCGGCGCAGCAGGTTCTCGTCGGTGCGCACCACGGCGCGCGTGGGCACGCAGCGGAGCTTCAGGCCCTGGCCCTCGGCCAGCACGCCGAAGTTGTGGGCCAGCACCTGCAGCAGCGGGCCCAGGGCCACGTCGTGGATGTGCACGTCCAGTTGCCCCGACTCCATGCGCGAGATATCGAGCAGGCTGCTCAGGATCGCGTCCTGCGAAGCGAGCGCGCCGTCGATGCTGTCCACCGTGCGCCGCTCGGCGTCGTCCTGCAGGTGGCTGCGCAGCAGCGAGGTGAACATGCGCGCGGCGTTCAGCGGCTGCAGCAGGTCGTGCACGGCGGCCGCGACGAAGCGGGTCTTGTAGCGGTTGGCGCGCTCGGCCTCGCGCCGCGCGGCGTCCAGGTCGCGCGTGCGGTCGGCCACGCGCTGCTCCAGCGCATCGGCCAGGCTGCGCAGTTCGCGTGCGGCGTTCTTGTAGCTGGTGATGTCGGCATAGCTGGTCACGAAGCCGCCTTCGGGCAGCGGGTTGCCGCGGATCTCGAGCACCGTGCCATCGCCCTTGGCGCTCTCGTGCAGATGGGGCAGGCCGCTGCGCAGGTGCGACAGGCGCCGCTCGATCGCCTCGTCGGCCGGGCCGGGGCCCAGCAAGCCGCGGCGCGCGTTGTGGCGCAGCAGGTCCGCGATGGGCTGGCCCACGCGCATCAGGTCGGCGGGGTAGCGAAACAGCTGCACGTAGCGCGAGTTCCAGGCCACGAGGTTCAGGTCGGCATCGATGATGACCACGCCCTGGGGCAGGTGCTCCAGGCTGCGCGAGAGGCCCGTGTCGGTCTGCTGGGCGGCCTGCTGCGCCGCCTGCACGATGCCGTCCTGGGCGGTGCGCAGCTCCTGCGCGTGCTGCTGCAGCACGGTCTCCAGCTCCTGGCGGCTGCGCTGGCGCAGGTTCGCCAGGCGCTGCCGCTGGCGCACGAACAGCACCAGCAGGGCCAGTGCCAGCCACCCGCCGCCGCCGGCCGCCGCGGCCCAGCGGCTGTCGGCGATGCTGCTGTGCGTGTCGTGCACCAGGTGCAGCTGCCAGGGCGTGCCGGGCAGCGGCTGGGTCTGCCACAGCACGCGGCCGGGCAGGGGCGGCAGGTCGGGCGACAACAGGCGCACCAGGCGGCCGCCGTTGTCCATGTGGTCGTCCACGCGCCAGGCCAGCGGGCGCAGCGGCTGGTTCGAATACTGGCGCGTGGCGTTGAGCTCGCGGCGCTCCTCGTCGCCCAGGGGCTCCAGCAGGCGGTAGCGCCACGCGTCCTGGCTGGCCAGGAACACCACGCCGTGCGCGTCGGAGGCCAGCACGATGTCCGGCGTCTGCAGCCACTCGCGCTCGAGCTCCTGCAGCGCGATCTTGATCGCCACCAGGCCCAGCGTGTGGCCGCTGGCGTCGCGGATGGCCTGCGACAGGAAGTAGCCCGGCTCGCCCGTGGTCACGCCGATGCCGTAGAAGCTGCCGCGCCCCTGCGCCAGCGCCTCCTGCACATACGGGCGAAAGCTGTAGTCCACCCCCACGTTGCTGGTGGTGGTGCGCCAGTTGCTGGCCGCCACGGCCAGCCCTTCGCGGTTGAGCAGGGTGAGCGTGGACGACTGGCTCGCGCCGTTGGCCTGCTCCAGCTTGAGGTTGAGCTGCTCCACCTCCGCCGGGCTCAGGGCGCGGGTCAGCGCATCCTGCAGCTGCGCGTCCAGCGCCAGCACCTCGGGCAGGGTGCGGTAGCGGTCGATGCGCTGGGCCAGCGTCTGGCCGTACAGGGTCAGCTGCTGCTGCACGCTGTCGCTCTCCTCGTGCAGCGAACGCTGCCACGCCCACTGCCCGGCCACGAACATGCTGCCCGCCATGCCGGTGAGGAGGATCAGCAGGGTCCAGAATTTGCGAAGGCGCGGCGTCGTCATGGGGCAGAAATCAGGGGGCCGGGAGCGTGCCCCGGGCTTGATGGTGAGGGCAGCGAGTGTGCCTCACCTCGCTGGCATCTAGGGGTTTTCCCTATATTGGGGCACGGGGCGCCCTCTGGCGGTGCCACCGACTAATACCAATAGGTTATCGGCTGAATCCGGGGGCGGCGGTACAAACGGCACCCTCGACGCACCCCGCTGGTGCAGTCACCGTGATTTCAGGAGACATCCCCATGCACGCCATTACCGCCCCCACCGCCCATCCCGTGCGGCTTCCCTTTTACCGGCAACTGTACTTCCAGGTGGTGGTCGCCATCGTCCTCGGGGTGCTGCTGGGCCACTTCGAGCCGGCCTACGGCGAGGCGCTCAAGCCGCTGGGCGACGCGTTCATCAAGCTGGTGAAGATGATCATCGCCCCGGTGATCTTCCTGACCATCGTGACCGGCATCGCGGGCATGTCGCAGCTCTCCACCGTGGGCCGCGTGTTCGGCAAGGCCATGGCGTACTTCCTGTTCTTCTCCACGCTGGCGCTGGTCGTCGGCCTGGTGGTGGCCAACGTGGTGCAGCCCGGCGCGGGCATGAACATCAACCCCGCCGACCTGGACCAGACGGCCGTGAAGACCTACGTGGCCAAGTCGCACGAGATGTCGCTCACCGGCTTCGCGATGGACATCATCCCCAAGACGCTGGTCAGCCCCTTCGTGGGCGACAACATCCTGCAGGTGCTGCTGGTGGCCGTGCTGTTCGGCATCGCGCTGGCCATGGTGGGCGAGGCCGGCCGCCCGGTGCAGAATTTTCTGGAAGCGCTGACCACGCCCGTGTTCAAGGTGGTGGGCATCGTGATGAAGGCCGCGCCCATCGGCGCGTTCGGCGCCATGGCCTTCACCATCGGCAAGTTCGGCCTGGGTTCGCTCGTCAACCTGGCCTGGCTGGTGGGCTCGTTCTACATCACCTCGCTGCTGTTCGTGGTGGTCATCCTGGGCTTCGTGGCCCGGCTGTGCGGCTTCTCGGTGCTCAAGCTGTGCCGCTACCTGAAGGCCGAGCTGATGCTGGTGCTGGGCACCTCGTCGTCCGAATCGGCCCTGCCGTCGCTGATGGAGAAGATGGAAAAGGCCGGCTGCAGCAAGTCGGTGGTGGGCCTCGTGGTGCCCACGGGCTACTCGTTCAACCTGGACGGCACCAACATCTACATGACGCTGGCCGCGCTGTTCATCGCCCAGGCCACCAACACCGAACTCTCGCTGGGCCACCAGGTGGCGCTGCTGCTGGTGGCCATGCTGTCGTCCAAGGGCGCGGCGGGCGTGACCGGCGCGGGCTTCATCACCCTGGCCGCCACCCTGGCCGTGGTGCCCGAGGTGCCGGTGGCCGGCATGGCGCTGATCCTGGGCGTGGACCGCTTCATGAGCGAGTGCCGCTCGCTGACCAACTTCATCGGCAACGCGGTGGCCACCGTGGTCGTCTCGCGCTGGGAAAACGCGCTGGACCACGAACGCCTGGACGCCGCGCTGAATGGCCATCCGCTGCCCGCCCCCGGGGTGGTGCCCGCCGCCGAGGTGCCCCTGGGCGCGGTGGCCCGCTCCGCGGCCTGATACGCCGCCACTCGCCGCCGCAGCGGCGCGGGCCCCGGGGCTTGCGCCGCTGTTTTTTTGCTATTGATGTAATAGCTGCTTGCGCTTGCTGGGCAAGCGCTGGCCCCCGTCTGTGTTCAGGCGAATGCCTTGCGCCGCTGCGCCACCATGCCTGCCGTGCCCGCCAGCAGCGTGAGCAGCAGCAAGCCCCATCCGCCCAGTGCCGGGATGCCATGGGCGCTGGGGGGGGCGGCGGCCAGGGGCATCGCCGGGTCCAGGATCTCGCCGTTCTGCAGGCCGTCGTCATCGCCCACGCCGCCGTCGGTCACGTCAAAGCCCACGGTGTTGCCGTTGATGAGCAGGTTGCCGGGCGTGATGAAGTTGCCATGGCTGTGCTTGATGAAGTCGTCCACCGCCTGCGGCCAGATGGTGGTGACGCGCACCGTCGCGCCCGGGGTGCAGCCCACCAGCTTGAAGCGGAATGCGCCTTGCGGCGCGGTGCGGCCTGGCGGCGTTGCGGCCGCCGCGATGAACCCGGTGGCCGCCGGGTCGAAGCGGCAGCCCGCCCCCCCGCCGGTGAAGCTGGCGCTGGCCGCGCCCCCCGCGCCGCCGGCCGGCACGGTGGTGCCGGTGGCGGTGGTGATGGCCGCGTACTGCGCCTGCACGCTGCGCGGGGCCTGCACGTTGGCGAGGGTGCAGGTGCGGCTGGGCAGGTCCACGCCGTCGCAGCCGGTAAAGCCGGTGAAGGTGAAGCCCGCGTGGGGCGCGCTGGCGGTGCAGGTGGCGCCGCCGCCGTGGTTCACGCTCGCCGGGCAGGTGACGATGCCGCCGCCGGCGGGCGATGCGCTGGCGCTGAGGGCATGGGTGTTGATGGCGAAGCTCGCCGTCACGCTGCGCGCCTGGTCCAGGGTGACGGTGCAGGTGGTGGCGCTGCCGGTGCAGTCGCCGCCCCACACCACGTGCCAGTCGGTGGCGGGCGTGGCCGTGAGGGTCACCACGCCGCCCGCGAGGTAGCTGGCCTCGCAGTTGCCGCTGCTCGCAATGCAGTTGGTGATCTGGCCTGCCGTGGGGGCGGGCGGGGCCGTGGCGCCCACGCTGCCGCCCGTGGACAGCACGGCCAGTTGCAGCAGCTTGTCGTCGCGCAGGTCGGCGTCGGCGCGGTCAGGGCCTGCGTTCCGGCCCCGCATCCCGGCGCCGGCCGCGTTGCCGCTGACGCTGTGTTCGCAGCCGGGCGCCAGGGTCAGCTGGCCATCGTTCCACAGCCCGCCCACGGCCTGGCCGCCAGCGAAGCTGGCAGGGTGACCACTACCGCCACCGCCCGCGGCCAGGTTGGCGCTGATGGCGCAGCCCGCGCCCTGCACCGTGAGTTGCGCGCCCGGCGCGTTGTAGATGCCGCCGGCCGCCGCGCCGCCGGCGCTATTTCCGCCGCCGCTAATCCATCCCCCGCCCCCGCCGCCGCCCACCCAGACGCCGCCGAGCGTGGCATACCCCCCGCCGCCGCCCGTGTCACCAGCATTTCCTGGAAAGCCCGTGCTGCCGGTGCCGCCGTTTCCTGCAAGGGTTGCGCCTGCGCCGCCGCTGCCGCCGTTGCTGCCGTTCCCGGCGTCGGTGTTCCCGCCGCCGCCGCCATAGCCGCCACCTCCCGCGCCGTACCATCCGCCACCGCCACCGCCGCCCGCCCAGCCACCGCCGCCGGCACCGCCACCACCGGCGCCACCGCCCCCCGCGCCCCCGCCATGGCTGCCGCTGCCGCCATTGCTGAAACCCTCCCCACCCGTTGGTGCATCGATGGCGCCGCTACCGCCTCCATTGAGGCTGCTGCCATTGCCTCCGCTGCCGCCCGCGCCCTTGATCTCGCCCGGCTGGCCGATGTTCAGCCCCACGCCGCTGCCCCCGCCGCCGCCGCCCATGCCGCTCTGCCCGCCGCCCGTGGCGTAGTTGCCCTGCACCCGCACGCCGTCGAGCGTGAGCGTGCCATCGTTGCGGATGCCTGCGCCCCAGGACGAGCCCGACTGCGCCGTGCCGCCCACGTCGATCCCCTTGCCTGCCAGCAGCCCGCGCGTGATGACCAGCCCGCGCAGGGTGGCGGTGGCGCCCGCGTTGACCCACAGCACGCGGCCCCGAAGCTGCCCGTCCAGCGTGACGCCGGGGCCGTCGATGGTGACGCTCTTGCCGATGACGAGCTGGCCCAGCAGCGCCACGCGGGACACGCCGCCCGCGAAGGCGATGGTGTCGCCGCTGGCGTTGGCATCGGCGAGCGCCTGGCGCAGGCTGCCCGGGCCGCTGTCGTTGCCGTTGGTCACGGTGAGGCTGGCCGCCTGGGCGGCGCCAGCGGCCACCAGCGCGGCGGCGCAGGCCAGCCCGCGCAGGGGATGGGGGCACGGGGTGTGGAACATGGTTTGTTTGCTTTTGTTTTGATAGCTGTTTGCGCTTGCTGAGCGGGCGTTGAAGGGTGTTTTGGCCTTAAACGCCGCGTCGCCGCCGGTGCAAGCCCAGCGCGGCCACCAGCGCAGACAGCAGCGCCAGCGCCCAGGGCGCATCCACGGGGATGGCCGCGGGCGGCGCAAGGGGGTTGACGAAGCGGCCCGCGGCTGCGGGGCAGCTCGTGTCGCTCTCCGGCCAGTACTGGTTGCCCGTGCCGGTGAAGGGGATGGCGCTATAGCAGTTGTCGCCGGGCGTGTTGTCGGTGATCTGGTTGTGGTTCAGCGTGAACGTGTGCCCGGCCGGAGCACTGAACCGGACGCCCGCGCCCCTGTTCGCGCCGCCTGCGGCGGGGCTGGCGTTGTTGGCAATGATGCTGCCGGTGACCAGCGTGTTCACGCCGCTGTAGAGGGCGCCGCCCTGCTGGCCGGCGATGTTGCCCGTGAAGCGGCTGTTCGTCACCGTCAGCGAGCCGCTGCCCGTGCTGTAGACGGCGCCGCCCAGGCTGGCGGTGTTGGCGGTGAACTGGCTGTCCGTGATGGTCACCGTGCTGTCGCGGCTGAAGAGGCCGCCGCCGTTGGCCAGGGCCGTGTTGCCGGTGATGACGCTGTGGTCGATGTTCAGGGTGACGCCGTCCGCGTAGATGCCGCCGCCATCCGTCGGGCCGCCGCCGGCGGTATTGCCGCCGGCCAGCGTCAGCCCGCGCAGCGTGAGCGTGGTGCCCGCCAGCGTGGCGGTGACCAGGGGTGTGGCGCCGCCGCCGTCCAGGGTCACGCGCCCGCCGCCGTCGATGGTGGTGTTCGAGGCCTGGTAGATGTCCAGCGCGCTGCCCAGCGTGATGGTGCTGCCTGCGGGAAAGGCGGCGGGGTCGAACGCGATGGTGTCGGCGCCGCTGCCCAGCGCGCAGTCGGCGTCCCAGACGGTATCCGTCACCGCGCTGCCGAGGGCCTCGGTCAGGCTGCACAGGCCGTCGCCCCCCATGACGGTCGTGGTGTTGACGGTGATGGTGGCCGCGGGGGCCAGGCTGGCGGCCAGCAGGCAGGCGGCGGCGAGGGCGATTCGTTTGGGCATGAAAAAGGCTTCCAGCGCCCACGCAGAAAGCGCAGGCAGCTATGAAATTGAAAGCATTGGCGTGAAGTCACAGATGGTAGGGATTGGCCATGCGCCTGTCTGTCCTCAGAACTGATGACATGGCGCTGCTGCCCGGCGCTTGCCCATAATCCAGCCCATGGCCCCCGACACCGCCCCGCCTCTGCCCGCCCCCTGGCCCGCGCGCCTGCCTGCTCCTTTGCGGGTGGGCGTGGTCGAGGACGACCCGGCCTGCCGCGACACCTTCATCGCCATGATCGGCGCGCAGCCCGACCTGGCGCTGGCCATGGCGGCGGCCAGCCGGGCCGAGGCGCTGGCGCTGCTGCCCCAGTCGCCCATGGATGTGCTGCTGGTGGACCTGGGCCTGCCCGACGGCTCGGGCCTGGACGTGATCCGCGCCGCGCGCGCGCAGTGGCCCGGCTGCAGCGTGCTGGTGAGCACCATCTTTGGCGATGAAACGCACGTGCTGCGCTCCATCGAGGCCGGGGCCATGGGCTACCTGCTCAAGGACGTGAGCGCCGCCGAGCTGGCCGAGGAAATCCGCAGCATCCACGCGGGCGGCAGCCCCATCAGCCCCATGGTGGCGCGCAAGATCCTGGCGCGCGCCGCCGCCAGCCTGCCGCCCGCCACCGAGCCGCCCGCCGCGCTGCTGTCCGCGCGCGAGCAGGAGGTGCTGCGCTGCGTGAGCAAGGGCTTCACCACCGAGGAGACGGCCCGCACCATGGGCGTCTCCCGCACCACGGTGCTCACCTTCGTGCGGCGCATCTACGCCAAGCTGCAGGTCAACACGCGCGCCGAGGCCATCCATGCCGCCCACAGGCAAGGCCTTCTGGCGAACGGGTAGGTGGTGCGCCGCGCTGCTGTTGGCCGCCTGGCTCGCGGCCTGCGGCGGCGGCAGCGCTACCGATAACCCCACGCACCTGCGGCAGGCCGCCTTCCGCATGGAGCCCGGCGCGGGCTGGGAACCTCCGCCCGCGCCGCCCTTCGCTGGGGAGGAGGAGAAAGGCGCGTGGGCCAGCGTGCCGCTGCCCCACGCGCGGGAGCGCAGCCTGGCCGAGGGCGGCGCCTCGCTGCGGGCCCCGCCCGACGTGGCCTGGTACCGGCTCGACCTGCCCCCGCCCGGTACACCCGGTGCCCCCAGCGCATCGGGCGCGCCGGGCCAGGACTTGTTTCTGTACCTGCCGCGCTGGCAGACCATCGGCATCGTCGCCGTCTATGTCGATGGCCGCATGGCCTACCGCACGCGCGGCAGTCGCGTGTGGAACAGCTTCAACCGGCCCCTGTGGGTGGCGTTGGGCAACCAAGCCGCCGGTGGCGAGCCGCCCCGCACCGTGTGGCTGCGCATGGCCAGCCAGCGCGGCGTGGGCGGGGCCGTCTCCAGCGCCTGGGTGGGCACCGAGCAGAACCTGCTGTGGCGCTACAGCGTGCGCCGCTTCGTGCAGAACGACTTCATCAGCCTGACCGGCGCCGCCTTTCTGGCCATTGGCCTGTTCGCGCTGGCCGTGGGCTGCGTGCGCCGCCGCGAGCCCATCTACCTGCTGTTCTTCGCCATCTCCGTCACCACCTTGCTGCGCAGCCTGCACTACGTGGTGGACGACCGGCCCCTGCCCGTGCCCGACGACTGGTTCGGCTGGATGACCGTCAATTCGCTGGGCTGGGCCATGGTGTGCACCTTCGCCTTCGCCTTCCGCGTGCACGGGCGGCGCATGCCCGCGCTGGCGCTGGGCATCGCGGGGCTGGTGTCGCTGGGCACCGTGCTCACCCTGCCGCTGCCGCCGCTGCTGCCGTACCTCGATGCCATGCTGCCGCTGGTCTATCTCGTCATCACCGTGCTGACGGCGGTGGTGGCCGCGTCGGGCCTGTGGGCCTCGTGGCGCGCGCGGTCGCGCGAGGGGCTGGTGCTGTTCGCCTGGTTCTCGCTGAACGTGCCCGCGGGCGCGCACGACCTGCTGATGGTCAACTACCGCATCGACATGGAGCATGTCTATCTGGCGCCCTACAACGCCATCGGCCTGTTCGCCATCTTCCTGGCCATCGTCTGGCGGCGCTACGTGGGCGCCATCCACGCGGTCGAGGTGGCCAACGCCGGGCTGGAAAGCCAGCTCGCCGCCCGCGAGCGCGAACTGACCGCCAGCCACGAGCAACTGCGCGCGCTGGAGCGCCAGCAGACCCTGGCCACCGAGCGCCAGCGCATGATGCAGGACATGCACGACGGCATCGGCTCGTCGCTGATGAGCGCGCTGCGCATGGTCGAGCGCGGCCAGGCCAGCACGGCCGACACGGCCCAGGTGCTCAAGGACTGCATCGACGACCTCAAGCTCGCCATCGACTCGCTGGACCCCGCCGATGCCGACCTGCTGGCGCTGCTGGCGGCCGTGCGCTTTCGCCTGGCGCCCCGGCTCAAGGCCGCGGGCATCACCCTTGCCTGGAACGTGCAGGACCTGCCCCCGCTGCCCTGGCTCGACCCGCAGTCCGCGCTGCACGTGCTGCGCATCCTGCAAGAAGTGCTGGCCAACATCCTCAAGCACACCCAGGCCACCCTGATCGACGTGGCCACCGCGCCGAAGGCGCAAGCCGGGCAGGGCGGCGCGGGCGTGGTGGTGCGCATCCGCGACAACGCAGGCGCCTTCGTGCTGTCCGAAGGCCCGCCCGCCGCCCTGGCCGGCCAGGGCCTGCTCAACGTGCGCCACCGCGCCCAGGCCCTGGGCGGGCGCTGCCAGTGGGCGGCATGGGAGGGCGGGGGCGAATTCACCCTGTGGCTGCCGCTGGCGCGCGGTGATTGAATAACTACTCTTTTGATAGCTGCCGGCGCCTGCCTGCTAAGCGCTGGAGGCCTGTTGGGCATCAAACCCCGGCAAGGCCTTGTCCTCAGTTCTGAGGACATACAGGCGTGTTGCAATTTCTTAACATTCCGGCGGTTCGTCACACACCAAGGCCCCGCCATGCCCCGCCGCCCCTGCGCCCTGCGCGCCCTGCTGCTCCAGCTCGTGTTCATCGCCATCGCCTGCCTGGCCGCCTGGCCCGCCGCGCACGCCCAGGCGGGCACCTGGGCGGTCAGCGGCAGCCTGGGCGATGGGCGCCAATGGCACACCAGCACCCAGCTGCCCAGCGGCAAGGTGCTCGTCGCGGGCGGCTATGGCGGCGGCAGCCTCAGCCACCTTGCCAGCGCCGAGCTGTACGACCCCGCCGCCGGCCAGTGGGCCGCCACCGGCCCGCTCGCCCACGCGCGCCGCGGCCACACCGCCACCTTGCTGCCCCATGGCAAGGTGCTCGTGGCGGGTGGCTACGACGGCAGCGCATTCATCGCCAGCGTCGAGCTGTACGACCCCGCCACCGGCTTGTGGAGCGGTGCCAGCGCGCTGGCCCAGCCGCGCACGGAACACACCGCCACCCTGCTGGCCGATGGCCGGGTGCTCGTCGCGGGCGGCCACGCCAGCGGGGGGCAGGTGGCCCAGGCCGAACTGTACGACCCCGCCACCGGCGCCTGGTCCCCCGCCGGGCAGTTGGCCGAAGCGCGCCAGGGCCATACCGCCACCTTGCTGGCCGACGGCAGGGTGCTCGTCGTCGGCGGCGGCAACGGCACCGGATACCTCGCCACCGCCGAGGTGTACCGCCCGAGCGACAACACCTGGGGCTCCGCCGCCCCGCTGCCGCAAGGGCCGCGCAGCGATTTCACCGCCACCTTGCTGCCCGACGGCAGGGTGCTTGCCGTGGGCGGAAACAGCGGCAGCGAGCAGCTTGCCAGCGCCGAGCTGTACGACCCCCAGGGCGATACCTGGGCGCCTGCCGCCTCGCTGAACAGCAAGCGCTTGTTCCACACCGCAACGCTGCTGCCCGGCGGCAAGGTGCTCGTGGCGGGAGGCTTCGGCAGCGGCAGCGCTCTCCAAAGCGCCGAACGGTACGACCCTGACACCAACCAATGGACCGCCGCCGGCGGCCTGAACGACGGGCGCTGGCGCCACATCGCCACCCTGCTGCCCCAGGGCAAGGTGCTCTTCATCGGGGGCGCCAGCGACCTCGGCGCGCTGCTCGCCAGCACCGAGCTCTACGACCCCGCCATCGGCACCTGGGCGGGCACCGGCGCGCTGCCAGGCCAGCGCACGGAGCACACGGCCACCCTGCTGCCGGACGGCAAGGTGCTCGTCGCGGGCGGGGGCGCCGGTTATGGCACCGGGCAGCTCATCGGCGCCGCCGCGCTGTACAACCCCGCCACCGGCGCCTGGGCCGCCACGGGCCCGCTGGCCGCCGCGCGCGCCTACCACACCGCCACCTTGCTGCCCGGCGGCAAGGTGCTCGTCGTGGGCGGCCTCGGCAGCGCAGGCGCCGTGCTCGCCAGCGCCGAACTCTACGACCCCGCCACGGGCACCTGGAGCGGCACCGGCGCGATGGCCAGCCCCCGCTTGCGGCATGCCGCCGCCCTGCTGCCCAGCGGCCAGGTGCTGGTCGTGGGGGGCTGGGGCAGCAACATCAGCAACAGCCAAACCGCCACCGCCGAGCTGTACGACCCCGCCACCGGCCTCTGGTCCGCCACGAGCGCGATGAGCGCCGCACGCCAAGGGCCCACGGCCACCCTGCTGCCCACCGGCAGGGTGCTCGTCGCGGGGGGGAGTGGCAGCGGCGGCCCCCTGGGCAGCGCCGAGCTGTACGACCCCGCCTCGGGCACCTGGAGCGGCGCCGGCGCGATGGCCAGCCCGCGCTGGACACACACCGCCACCCTGCTGCCCCAGGGCAAGGTGCTTGTAGCGGGGGGGTACAGCGGCGCATACCTCGGCAGCGCCGAACTCTACGACCCCGCCCTGAACGCATGGAGCCCCACCGGCCCGCTCAACACCGGGCGCGCCAGCCACACCGCCACCCTGCTGCCCGGCGGCAAGGTTTTGGCCGCTGGGGGCTTTGGCGGCGGCTACCTGGGCAGCGCCGAGCTGTACGACCCCGCCACGGGCGCCTGGGCCGCCACCGGCGCGCTGGCCGCTGCGCGCGCCTACCACACCGCCACCGTGCTGCCCGACGGCACGGTGCTTGCCGCCGGGGGGCGCGACGGCGTCACGGCCACCAGCGGCATCGCCACCGCCGAGCGCTACGACCCTGCCGGCGGCGCAGTGCCCCCGGCCCGCATTCCCGCATTGACCGGCGGCCCCGTCCGGTTGAGCGGCGCGGCCTTCACCCTCACCGGTTTGCGGCTGCGCGGCGACAGCGAGGCCAGCGGCGGCAGCACCAGCGCATCGCCCACCCCCTTGCCGCTGGTGCAGTTGACGCGGCTGGACAACGGCGCGCACACCTGGCTCGCGCCCACCGGCTCCACCGCCGCTAGCATCGACGTGGCCGCGCCGGGCGTGCTGCCCAGCGGCCGGTATGCGCTGCGGGCGTTCGTGAACGGCATGGCGTCCAACGCGCTGCTGCTGGGCACGCAGGCCCAGCCCACGCTGGCCCTGTCCGCCAGCGCCGTGGGCGCCAGCGTCACCTTCACCGCCACGCTGAACGGCGCATCCGCCAGCCCCACGGGCCAGGTGGCGTTCAGCGTGGATGGCGCGCCGCTGGCCTGCACCACGGCCACCTTCAGCGGCGGCGTGGCCACCTGCGCCACCAGCAGCCTGGCCATGGGCCTGCACAGCATCACCGCCAGCTACACGGGCGACGCCGACAACGCGCCCGCCACCGCCAGCCCGCTGGCGCACACCGTCAACACCGCCGCCGTGCCCGTGCCGGGCGGCGGCGGCAGCACGGCGCAGGTCGGCATCACCGGCGGCCCGCCCGGCTGCACCGTGAACACCCTGGGCCTGAGCGCGGCCACCGGCGCCGACAACCTGCCCGCAGGCGCCACCGCCCCGCTGGGCGTGCTGCGCTTCACGGCCACGGGCTGCGCGAATGCCACGCTCGCGGTGGCCGTCACCTACCCCGGCGGCAGCCTGGCGGGGCTGGTGCCGCGCAAGTTCGGCCCCGCCGCGGCCGGTGCCACGGCGCTCTGGTTCCCGCATGGCGCGGTCAGCGGCGACACGGTGAGCTTTGCCGTCACCGACAACGGCACGGGCGACAACGACCCCGCCCCCGGCGCCATCGCCGACCCGCACGCCATGCTGCTGCTGGCCGCCGGGCCCGCCGGCGCGCAGGCGATTCCGGCGCTGTCCGAAGGGGGCTTGCTGCTGCTGTCGGCCCTGCTGGCCCTGGTGGCGCTGTCAGCGGGCCGCGTGGGAAGGCGGGTGGTGTGAATCACTTCTCTTTTTGTAGCTGCTGGCGCTTGATGGGTGGGCGCTGGGGCTATTTTTCGCATAGAACCCTGGCAGGGCCTTGTCCTCAGTTCTGAGGACATACAAAAGCGGCAGGCAACGGCAACATGGCGCATCTTCATCGCCACCAGCCCACCCATGCCATTCCCCTTCACCACCGCCCGCCTTGTGGGCCTGCTGCTGGCCGCCGCGGCTGCGCTGCCGGGCGCGGCCCCTGCGCAAGTCCTGTACGAAGGCTTTGACGACACCTTCACGCTATCGGGCAATGGCTGGGTCATGCAGAACAACAGCGCCCCGGTGGGCGCCATGGGCTGGTTCCAGGGCACCCCCATCTCTGCCTTGCCGGACCCCGGCCCGTTCGACGCCTACAGTGGCGCAGCCAATGCCTACATAGCGGCCAACTTCAGGAACACGGGCAGCAGCGGCACCATCAGCAACTGGCTGGTCATGCCGAACCGCACACTGAGCAATGGCGACGTGCTGACCTTCTACACGCGCAAGCCGGTCCCCAACCCAACGGACTACCCCGACCGCCTGGAAGTGCGCATGAGCACGCAGGGCGCCAGCACGGACGTGGGCACCACCGCCACCGACGTGGGAGACTTCACCACGCTGCTGACGAGCATCAACCCCGGCCTGGCGGCGGGCGGCTACCCCGCCGCCTGGACGCAGTACCGCATCACCGTGTCCGGGCTGGCCGCCCCCACCTCGGGCCGCGTCGCGTTCCGCTACTTCGTGACCGGCGCCGGCACCTTCGGCGCGAACGGCGACTACATCGGCATCGACGACGTGACGCTCTGCCCCGCCCCCGCCATGACGGCCACCGGCACGCCCGCCAACGGCACGGCCGGGGCCGCTTATGCCTACACGCTGGCGCAGGCCGGGGCGGTGGGCGGGTCGTCCTTCGCGGTCGCGGCGGGGGCGTTGCCTCCGGGTCTGGTGCTGTCGGCTGCAGGCGCCATTTCCGGCACCCCCACGGCCACGGGCACGTTCAGCTTCACGGCCACGGTGACGGACAGCCGCCACTGCTCGGCGTCGCTGCCCACTTCCATCACGGTGCAGGCAGGCAAGCCGCCCCCGCCGGCCAGCGCCACCGCCACCGCGGGCGACGCCGAGGCGACGGTGGACTGGAGCCCGGAACGGTGGGCGGACGCCTATGGGGCCCCCATCACCAGCTACACCGCCACCGCCGTGCAAGACCCCGCCAGATCCTGCACCGTGACCGGCTCCGGGCACAGCTGCACCGTGGCGAACCTGGCCAATGGAACAAGCTACACGTTCCGCGTGGTGGCGCACAACGGATCCCCCACGCAACCCGATTCGGACGCCGCCGTGACCAACGCGGTCACGCCCCTGGGCGCGCAGAGCATCACCTTCCTCCCCGCCACCATCCCCGCGCAGGCTGCGGGCACCACGCTGACCCTGGGCGCCACGGCGACGTCGAACCTGCCCCTCACCTACAGCGCCACGGGCGCGTGCAGCGTGGCGGGCAGCGTGGCCAGCTTCAGCGGCGCGGGCTTGTGCACGCTGACGGCCAGCCAGCCGGGCGGCGGGGCCTGGGCGGCGGCGGCGCCCGTAGCGCGTACCTTTGCCGTGATGGCGGCGCCCACGCTGGCGCTGGCGGCCAACGCCAACCCCAGCGCACTGGGGGCCAGCGTCACCCTCACCGCCACGTTCGGCAGCGCCAGCAACCCCACGGGCACGGTGAGCTTCAGCGCGGACGGCCTGCCGCTGGCCTGCGCGGCCCCGCCCGCCATCACGGGCAGCGTGGCCGCCTGCACCGTCAGCGGCCTGCTGGTGGGCGCGCACGCCATCACCGCCAGCTATGCGGGCGATGCCAACAACACCAGCGCCACGGGCGGGCCTCTGGCGCTGACGGTGGGCCAGGCCAGCCTGGCGGTGCCCGGCGGCGGCATGGCGCAGGCCAGCATCTCCGGCGGCCCGGCGGGCTGCACCGTGGGCAGCCTGGCGCTGACCGCCGCCGCCCCGGGCGACAACCTGCCCGCAGGCGCGACCGCACCGCTGGGCGTGCTGCGCTTCACGGCCACGGGCTGCGCGGGTGCCACGCTCGCGGTGGCCATCACCTACCCCGGCGGCAGCCTGGCGGGGCTGGTGCCGCGCAAGTTCGGCCCCGCCGCGGCCGGTGCCACGGCGCTCTGGTTCCCGCATGGCGCGGTCAGCGGCGACACGGTGAGCTTTGCCGTCACCGACAACGGCACGGGCGACAACGACCCCGCCCCCGGCGCCATCGCCGACCCGCACGCCATGCTGCTGCTGGCCGCCGCCGCGCAGGCGATTCCTACGCTGTCCGAATGGGGCCTGCTCGTGCTGGCGGCGCTGCTGGGGCTGGCAGCGCTGCGCAGGTTTCAAGCCAGATCGGCCTCCAGCGCTTGATGAGAAAGCGCTGAAAGCTATCAAATCAGGAGTTTTTTGCCGGATGCGCTAGCATTGCCAGTCCCATTCTCACGAGGCGCCCCATGACCACTGAAGCCCTGCTGGCCTACGCCCACTTTCTGGCCATCCTGACCATGACCGTCTTCCTGGCCAGCGAGGCGGCCCTGTGCCGCAAGGAGTGGCTCAACGCCGCGGTGGTGGAACGCCTGGCGCGGGTGGACATGGTCTATGGCATCTCCGCCATCGCCGTGCTGGCCACGGGCCTGGCGCGCACCTGGTGGGGCATGAAGGGCGCGGGGTGGTACTGGTCGCAGCCCCTGCTGCACACCAAGGTCACGCTGTTCGTGGTCATCGGCCTGATCTCCATCGTGCCCACGGTGCGCTTCCTGCGCTGGCGCAAGCAGCTGCGCGCCACGGGTGCGCTGCCCACCGAGGCCGAGGTGCGCGGCACGCGCCGCCTGGTGATGATCGAGGCGCACCTGCTGGTGGTGATTCCGCTGCTGGCCGTGTTCCTGGCGCGGGGCGTGGGCACGCGCTAGAAAGCACAAAGCCCCGCGTGCGGGGCTTTGTTTGGGGGCCAAGGTGTGTCAGGCGGGCTTGTTGCTCAGGCATTCCTTCATGAAGGCCTTGCGCTCGTCGCCCTTGAGGGTCTTGGCCTTGGGGTCTGCGTTGCAGGTCTTCATCTTGGTCTGCTGCTTTTCCTGCTTGTTGGCAGACAGGCATTCCTTCATGAAGGCCTTGCGCTCGTCGCCCTTCTTTTCCTTGGCGTCGGCATTGCAGGTGGCCATCTTGCTCTGCTGCGCGGTGGGCGCCTTGGCCGGCGCGGAGGCCGCGGCAGCAGGCGCGTCGGCGGCATGGGCCGTGGCCAGGGAGAGGGTCAGGCCGATGGCCGTCATCAGGGAAAGCAGTTTCTTCATGTAATGCTCCTGCGGGTAGGGGGATGAACGGCCCGGTGGACACCGGGCCATTCAGCATAACGCCACAGCGGCGGGATGGGATGACGGGGCGCCCCCGTAGAATCCCCGCATGCTCTCCGTCAAACAGGAATTGCTCGCGGCGCTCGCCGGCGAGCTGGAAAAATTGTCGCCCGGCACTGCCGGGCGCGCTGCGTTCGAATCCCCCAAGGTGGCCGCCCACGGCGACTTCGCCTGCACGGCGGCCATGCAGCTGGCCAAGCCGCTCAAGCTCAACCCGCGCGCGCTGGGCGAGCAGCTCAAGGCCGCGCTCGAGGCCACGCCCGCGTTTGCCCGCTGGGTCGATGCCATCGAGATCGCCGGCCCCGGGTTTCTCAACATCCGCCTCAAGCCCGCCGCCAAGCAGGAAGTGGTGCGCGAGGTCCTGGGGGCCGGAGACCGCTTTGGCTACCAGGCCGACAACGGCCAGCGCGTGCTGGTCGAGTTCGTCTCGGCCAACCCCACCGGCCCGCTGCACGTGGGCCACGGCCGCCAGGCGGCGCTGGGCGACGCGATCTGCAACCTCTTTGCCACCCAGGGCTGGAAGGTGCACCGCGAGTTCTATTACAACGACGCGGGCGTGCAGATCCAGACGCTGACCACCAGCACGCAGCTGCGCGCCAAGGGCTTCAAGCCCGGCGACGAGTGTTGGCCCACCGACCCCGAGAACCCGGCGTCCAAGGCGTTCTACAACGGCGACTACATCCAGGACATCGCCAACGACTTCCTCGCGAAGAAGACCGTCAAGGCCGACGACCGCGCGTTCACCGCCAGCGGCGACGTGGACGATGTGGAGTCCATCCGCCAGTTCGCCGTGGCCTACCTGCGCAACGAGCAGGACAAGGACCTGCAGGCCTTCAATCTGAAGTTCGACGAGTACTACCTCGAGTCGAGCCTGTACACCAGCGGCCGCGTCGAGGCCACCGTGGGCAAGCTCGTGGCCAACGGCAAGACCTACGAGCAGGACGGCGCGCTGTGGCTCAAGAGCACGGACTACGGCGATGACAAGGACCGTGTCATGCGCAAGAAGGACGGCACGTACACCTACTTCGTGCCCGACGTGGCCTACCACATCGCCAAGTGGGAGCGCGGCTTCACCAAGGTCGTCAACATCCAGGGCACGGACCACCACGGCACCATCGCCCGCGTGCGCGCCGGGCTGCAGGCGGCCGGCGTGGGCATCCCGCAGGGCTACCCCGACTACGTGCTGCACACCATGGTGCGCGTGGTCAAGGGCGGCGAAGAGGTCAAGATCAGCAAGCGCGCGGGCAGCTACGTCACGCTGCGCGACCTGATCGAATGGACCAGCAAGGACGCGGTGCGCTTCTTCCTCTTGAGCCGCAAGCCCGACACCGAGTACACCTTCGACGTGGACCTGGCCGTGGCGCAGAACAACGACAACCCGGTGTACTACGTGCAGTACGCCCACGCGCGCATCCAGTCGGTGCTGCGCGGCTGGGCCGAGCAGGGCGGCGGCGATGTGGCCTCGCTCCAGGGCGCGGACCTGTCGGCGCTCGAAGGCCCGCAGGCCCAGGCGCTGATGCTGCAGCTGGCCAAGTACCCCGAGATGCTCACCGCCGCCGCCGACGGCGAGGCGCCGCACGACGTGACCTTCTACCTGCGCGACCTGGCCGCCAGCTACCACAGCTACTACGACGCCGAGCGCATCCTGGTGGACGATGAAACCGTCAAGCGGGCCCGGCTGGCCCTCGTCGCCGCCACCGCGCAGGTATTGCACAATGGCCTGGCCGTGCTGGGCGTGTCGGCTCCGGCCAGAATGTAAGCAGTCACTATGAAGAAACAACAGACGGGTGGGACCATCATCGGCTTCATCGTCGGGGTCATCGTGGGCCTGGGGGCCGCACTGGCGGTGGCCGTGTACGTGACCAAGGTGCCGGTGCCCTTCCTCAACAAGGGCAACGGGCGGGGCGTGGACATGGATGCCGCCGAATCCCAGAAGAACAAGAACTGGGACCCGAACTCTCCGCTGTACGGCAAGAACCCCGCGCGTCCCCCCGCGCCGGCGGTGGCGGCGGCTTCCGCGCCCGCCTCCGCGGCGGCGCCCGAGGTGCGGGCGGCCGCCTCCGCGCCCAAGCCGGTTGCCAGCAAGCCCGAGGCGGCCAAGGCCGAAAGCAAGCCCGGCGCCGACCCGCTGGGCGATCTGGCCGTCGCCAAGGCCGCCGCCAAGGGCAACCTGGACCCGTTCGACTACTTCGTGCAGGCCGGGGCATTCCGCACCCAGGCCGATGCGGATGCCCAGCGCGCCAAGCTGGCCATGCTGGGCTGGGAGGCCCGGGTGAGCGAGCGCGAGCAAAATGGGCGGGCCGTGTTCCGCGTGCGCGTGGGCCCGTTCACCAAGCGCGATGATGCCGAGCAGCTCAAGGAAAAGCTCGACGGCGCCGGGGTGGAATCGGCCCTGGTGCGGGTGCAGCGCTGAACTGCCGCGCAGCGGGAGCTGAACTTTTTGCGGGGGCATGGCTCACATCCCCCAGACCAGAACCAGGAGAGTCTTTGCCATGAAACGCCGTGAGTTTTCTTTGTCCGCCGCCTCGGCGGTTGCCGCTTCCGCCCTGACGCTGCCAGTGGCCACCCCCGCGCTGGCCCAGGCCCGCCAGTTCAAGGAGGGCAAGGACTTCAAGCGGCTGGACAAGCCCGTGGCGCCCGATGCGCCCGCCGGCAAGGTCGATGTGATCGAATTCTTCTGGTACAGCTGCCCCCACTGCCACGCCTTCGAGCCCACGCTCGACGCATGGGTGAAGAGCGCCCCCAAGGACATGAGCATCCGCCGCATGCCCGTGGCCTTCAATGCCAGCTTCGTGCCGCAGCAAAAGCTCTACTACACGCTCGAAGGCATGGGCAAGCTCGACGCGCTGCACGCCAAGGTGTTCCGCGCCATCCATGTGGAAAAGCAGAAGCTGGCCAAGGACGACGAAATCCTGGCCTGGGTGACCCAGCAGGGGGTCGATGCCGCCAAGTTCAAGGAGGTCTACGGCTCCTTCACCGTGTCCAACCAGGTGCGCCGTGCGTCGCAGCTGCAGGACGCGTATGGCGTGGAAGGCGTGCCTTCCATGGGCGTGGCCGGCAAGTACTACACCGATGGCACCATGGCCGGCAACATGCAGAACGTGCTGCAGGTGGTGGAGCACCTGGCCGCCACGGCGAAAAAGGGGTGACGCCTCCTTGAAGGAAGCGTGGCCCTCGTGAGCCGCCTTCCTGCCCAGGGGAACGCACCCGGCGGCCCGGCAGCGCCGGCTCCACGGGTGCAGGCGTCGGCTTCCAAGCGCCGACGGCCTCGGATGCCCCAAGAAGAAGCCCGCGGATGCGGGCTTTTTTCATGGCGCACGCCGTGGGGTGGCTACAATGACCTGCAAGATTCGTGCCCTATGAACTACCGCATCCTCCCCCACCTCCTGCTTGTCGCCCTGGCCTGCCATCTGGGCGCGGCGCACGCCGAAAAGGCCGACCGCGCCAAGCCCATGAACATCGAGGCCGACGCCTTGCGACACGATGAGCTCAAGCAGACCAGCGTGTTCTCGGGCCGCGTGGTCATGACCAAGGGCTCCATCGTGCTGCGCGGCGCGCGGCTGGACGTGCGCCAGGACGCCGACGGCTACCAGTACGGCGTGGTCACGGCCGAGGCGGGCAAGCGGGCCTTCTTCCGCCAGAAGCGCGATACCGTGGCGGGCGCGCCGGACGAGTTCATCGAAGGCGAGAGCGAAGTCATCGAGTACGACGGCAAGGCCGACAACGTGCGCTTCATCACCCGCGCCGAGCTGCGCCGCTACCGCGGGGCGGTCCTCAGCGACGAGATCACCGGCGCCGTGATCGTCTACAACAACCTCACCGATGTGTTCACCGTGGACGGCAAGCGCACCCCCGCGACCAATGCGGCGGGCGATGCGCCCGCGCCCGGCAGCCGGGTGCGTGCGGTGCTCGCGCCCAAGGACCCGCCCGCCGGTACCGCCGCGCCGGAGGCCGCGCCCCCGGCATCGGCGCCGGTGCTGCGCCCCAGCAACAGCCTTGGCGGCGGCTCCAAGTGAGCGCGCAGCCCGTCAGCCCCGGTCCTGACACCCAGGCGGGCAGCCGCCTGGAGGTGCAGCACCTGGCCAAGTCGTATGGCAGCCGCAAGGTCGTCAAGGATGTGTCGCTGGTCGTGCAAAAGGGGGAGGTCGTGGGCCTGCTGGGGCCCAACGGCGCGGGCAAGACCACCTCGTTCTACATGATCGTGGGCCTGGTGCGCAGCGACGCGGGCGACATCCGCATCGACGGCCATTCGGTGGCCCACATGCCCATCCACCGCCGCTCGCGGCTGGGGCTGTCCTACCTACCGCAGGAAGCCTCCATCTTCCGCAAGCTCACGGTCGAAGAGAACGTGCGCGCGGTGCTGGAGCTGCAGCGCGCGGACGACGACGGCAAGCCGCTGTCGCGCGAGGCCATCGAAGAGCGTCTCACGGCCTTGCTGCAGGAGCTGCGCGTGGACCACCTGCGGGCCTCGCCCGCCATGGCCCTGTCGGGCGGCGAGCGCCGCCGCGTCGAGATCGCCCGCGCGCTGGCCACGCAGCCGCGCTTCATCCTGCTGGACGAGCCCTTTGCGGGCATCGACCCCATCGCCGTGATCGAGATCCAGCGCATCATCGGCTTCCTCAAGGCGCGCGGCATCGGCGTGCTCATCACCGACCACAACGTGCGCGAGACGCTGGGCATCTGCGACCACGCCTTCATCATCAGCGATGGCCAGGTGCTGGCCCAGGGCACGCCGTCCGAGATCGTGGACAACGCCGAAGTGCGCCGGGTGTACCTGGGCGAACATTTCCGCATGTAGACATGGCCTCCACGCTTGTCATTTCGTGTACTGCGCTGCCCCCCGAGGGGGCGTTCGCGCCTTGGGGCGGCCCGGCGGCGCGGTACGGTACCCCCACGCTCCCCGCTGCGCGTGGTTCGCTGCCCCCCGAGGGGGCCTTCGCGCCTTGGGGCGGCCCGGCGGCGCTCAATCAATGAAACCTGGACTCTCGCTGCGCGTCTCGCAGCATCTTGCATTGACCCCCCAGCTTCAGCAGTCCATCCGGCTGCTGCAGTTGTCCACGCTGGAACTCTCGCAGGAAGTCGAGCAGATGCTCGACGAAAACCCGTTCCTCGAACGCAACGCCGACGAGGCGCCGCGCGAGGAGTTTGGCCTGGAAGCCGCCGATACGCCGGCCCAGGCCGACGACTACAGCGCGGATGATGCTATTTTTTCAGGAGCTACCAGCGCAAGCAGTACCAGCGCTGAGGCTCAAAATGATGCTGAAACACCGAGCGCGGGCGCCGACGAGCCCGACTGGAGCGGCGACGGCACGGTGGAGATGGCGCCCAACGACGCCGAGTGGGGCGGCGACGCCCCCGCCCGCAACCGCAACGACGCCGAAGGCGACGAGGCCGACGCCACCGAGCTGGCCCGCACGCACGAATCGCTGACCGCCTTTTTGCACCGACAGGCGCTGGCGCTGCGCCTGTCCGAGATCGACCGCGCCGCGCTGCGCTTCCTGATCGAATCGCTCAACGACGACGGCTACCTGGAGGATCCGCTCGAAGAGCTGGCCATCAGCCTGGCCGGGCCCGACGACCTGGAGCAGATCGAGGAGTTGGTGCACCGCTTCACCGTGGCACAGCGGCTGCTGCAGAGCCTGGAGCCCGTGGGCGTGGGCGCGCGCGGCCTGGCCGAGTGCCTGACGCTGCAGCTCAAGGCGCTGGCCGCCGACGAGGACAGCGACATCGACCCCGACACCGTGCAGACCGCGCTGCGCGTGTGCCAGCAGCCGCTGGAGATGCTGGCGCGGCGCGACGTGCGCCGCCTCACGCAGGCCTGCGGCGACAGCGAGGAGCGCACCCGCGCCGCCATGGCGCTGATCGCCCGGCTGGAGCCGCGCCCGGGGCGCCGCTTCGCCGACGTGGAGCGCAACATCATCATCCCCGACGTGATCGTGCGCAAGGCCGGGCGCGCCAATGGCCGCGACGGGCAGCACAACTTCATCGTGCAGCTCAACCCCGACGTGATGCCGCGCCTGCGCGTGCACGACATCTATGCCGGCGCCCTGCGCGGCCACAAGGGCGGCGAGGGCCACCAGGGCATGCAGCAGCGCCTGCAGGAGGCGCGCTGGTTCATCAAGAACATCCAGCAGCGCTTCGACACCATCCTGCGCGTCTCGCGCGCCATCGTGGAGCGGCAGAAGAACTTCTTCACCCACGGCGAACTCGCCATGCGCCCGCTGGTGCTGCGCGACATCGCCGACGAGCTGGGCCTGCACGAGTCCACCATCAGCCGCGTGACCACGGCCAAGTACATGGCCACGCCCATCGGCACCTACGAGCTCAAGTACTTCTTCGGCTCGGGCCTGGGCACCGAGACCGGCGGCAATGCGTCGAGCACCGCCGTGCGCGCCCTCATCAAGCAATTCGTGGCCGCCGAGAGCCCGACCAAGCCGCTGTCGGACAGCCAGATCGCCGAGATGCTCAAGGAGCAGGGCATCGAGTGCGCGCGCCGCACCGTCGCCAAGTACCGCGAGGCGCTCAAGATCGCGCCGGCGAATCTGCGCAAGGCGCTGTAGGCGCCGTGCGGGCGTGTGCACGGCGCATGCGCCTGGTGGCCCGTTTTTCCGCTCCGTTGCCGTCTTTCCCTCTCACTTCGCCACCCCGTCCATGGCCCGCATCGTCTTCGACCTTCCCGCGCACTTCGGTTTCGTCACCGAAATGCAGATCTACATCAGCCACGTCAACCAGGGCGGGCACCTGGACAACGCGCAGCTGCTGAGCCTCGTGTCCGAGGCCCGGGTGCGGTTTTTCCAGTCACTCGGCTACCCCGAGGCCGACGTGGGCGGGCTGTCCATCGTGGTCGGAGACATCGTGGCGCAGTACAAGTCCGAGGGGTTCCACGGCGAGACCATGCGCGTGGAGATGGCGCCTGCGGACTTCAACCGCTATGGGTTCGACCTGGTCTTTTGCATGACCGAGAAGACCTCGGGCCGCGAGGTGGCGCGCGGCAAGATCGGCATCGTTTTCATCGGCAAGGCCGGCCGCAAGGTGGCGCCGATCCCGGACTCCATTCGCCAGTTGCTGCTGGCCCGTGGCGGCACGCCGGATTCACACGCACTTTCCGAGCGCGTATCCTCACCATCGTCATGAACCAACTCCAACTTTTTCTCCCCTGCGCCGCCGGTGTGGAGGGCTTCCTGGCCGACGAAGTGCACGGCATCACCGGCCTCACGGGGCAGGACCTGCTGGTGGGCCGGGGCGGCGTGCTGCTGCGCGCCTCGTGGCGCGACGCGCTGCTGCTGAACCTGCACAGCCGGCTGGCCCAGCGCGTGCTGGTGCAGCTGGCGCACCGCCCGTACCGCTCCGAGAACGACCTCTACGCCGCCGCCAGCGACGTGGCCTGGGAAATCTGGTTCACCACGCGCCAGACCTTCAAGGTCGAGGTGACCGCCCAGCACAGCCCGCTGCAGAGCCTCAATTTCGCGGGGCTCAAGGTCAAGGACGCGGTGGCCGACCGCTTTCGCGCCAAGAGCGGCGTGCGCCCCGACGTGAACACGCAGTGGCCCGACGTGCGCATCCACCTGCACCTGACCACCGACGAAGCCACCATCTACATCGACACCTCGGGCGAGCCGCTGTTCAAGCGCGGCTGGCGCGAGGACAAGGGCGACGCCCCGCTCAAGGAAACCCTGGCCGCCGCCATGATCGCCGCCAGCGGCTGGGACCCCCACGGCGACAACCCCCAGCCACTGTACGACCCCTGCTGCGGCAGCGGCACCATCGCCATCGAGGCCGCGCAGATTGCCTGCCGCATTCCGGCGGGCAGGCTGCGCCGCTTTGCGTTCGAGAAACTGCTGCCCTACCAGGCCCATGTCTGGTCTGCTATTAAAAATGAAGCTGAAGGCGCAATACAGACAAGCGCTGTACCTATTTTCGGCAGTGACGTCGCCTTCCGGATGGTGGATTTCGCCGAGCGCAATGCCGAGCGCGCCGGCGTGGCGGGCGCCGTGCAGCTGCGCGGAGGCGATGCGCTGCAGCGCATGCCGCCGTGCGAGCAGCCCGGCGTGATGCTCCTGAACCCCCCGTACGGCGAACGCATCGCCGCGGCCGGTGCCGCGGGCCGCAATGCCAGCGAGCGCGCGGCCGACCGTGCCCAGGGCCTGGCCGTGGGCCGTGAAGAAGCCCATACCGACGATGGCGGCGAGTTCTTCAGTCAGCTGGCCGCGCACTGGAAGAAGAACTACAGCGGCTGGACGGCCTGGATGCTCACGCCCGACCTCAAGCTGCCCGGCAAGATGCGCCTGAAGGAGTCGCGCCGCGTGCCGATGTGGAACGGCCCCATCGAATGCCGCATGTTCCGCTTCGACATGATCAAGGGCGCCGTGCGCGACCGCGGTGCCAAGGCGCCGCCCCAGGCGCCCGATGCCGGCGGCCCGCGCGATGCGGGTTGAGCTTTCGCTGCCCGCCGAGGCCGCTGAGGGCGAGCCCGCGCGCCCCGTGGTGGTGGACACCAACGTGGCGCTGGACCTGCTGATCTTCAGCGACCCGCGTACCGCGCCGCTGCGCACGCTGCTGGCCCAGGGGCGCCTGTCATGGATCGCCACGCAGGTCATGCGCGATGAGCTGGAGCGGGTGTTGGCCTACCCGCACATCGCGGAGCGCATGGACTACTACCGCGTGGACGCGGCGCAGGTGCTGTCCGCGTTTGATGTGCAGGTGCAGCGGGTGGATGTTGCGCCCACGGTGGCCTATGTGTGCAAGGACGCGGACGACCAGAAGTTCATCGACCTGGCCGCCGCGCACCGGGCGATTTTGCTGAGCAAGGACAAGGCCGTGGTCTGCATGCGCAAGCGGCTGCTCGCGCTGGATGCGCACGTGGCGACGGCGCTGGTGCTGCAGCCCGCCGCCGAGCCAGCGCCTGCCCGGGCCTGACGGAGGCCGCGCACGGCGGGGCGCACAGGCCCCGGCCCGCGGCGGTGGTGCTCAGCGCTCGAAGCTGAAGTCGCCCGCCGCGTGCACCTGCCATGCCCCCTCGCCGCGCAGCTCCAGCACGTGTGTGTGGTGGCGGAGCACGGCGGGGCGGTGCGCGATGCTGACCAGCGTGGTGCCGCTGGCGCGCAGGCGCTCGTAGAGCGCGGCTTCGTTGGCGCTGTCCAGCGCGCTCGTGGCCTCGTCCAGCACCACGATGCGCGGGGCATGCGCGAGTACCCGCGCAAAGGCCAGGCGCTGCTGTTCGCCGGTGGACAGCAGCTTTTCCCAGTCATGCGTGGCGTCGAGCCCGCCCACGCGCCCGGCCAGGGATTCCAGGTGCACCTCCTGCAGCAGTTCCAGCAGGCGTTCGTCGGGCAGTTCCGTCTGCTTGCTGGGGTAGATGATCTGGCTGCGCAGCGTATCGACCTGCATGTAGGGGCGCTGCGGCAGGAAGAACACCTCTTCCATCGGCAGGTGGCGCACCGTGCCGCTGCCCGTGCGCCACAGGCCCGCGATGGCACGCAGCAGCGAACTCTTGCCGCAGCCGCTGGGCCCGGTGATGAGCAGCGCATCGCCCGGCTGCAGCCGCAGCGACAGGTCCTGCACCAGCAGGCGGCCGAACTGCGGCGTGTACAGCGTGAGGGCTTCCAGCGCCAGCGCGTCCCCCGCGCACCGGGCGATCTGCGGCGGGGGCGCGGCCTCCGTCTCTGGCAGTGCGGCCGGGGGCGTGGAGGGCGCGGCAGCCGGTTGTTCGGCCCAGGGCGTGGGCGTGGCGGGAGTCTTGAGCACCACCTGCGACAGGGCGTGCAGCCGGTCGATGCCCGCCACGAAGCGGCTCAGGCTCTCGAAGTTGTCGACGATCAGCGAGACGGCCGTGAGCACCGCGGCGAATGCGCCCGCCGCCTGGATCGCGCGCCCGACCTCCAGTTCGCCCGACAGCACCTGGCCAGCCAGGATGATGCTGGGCAGCACCAGCGTGAGCTGGCTGAACGAGCGCTGGTAGAGATTGAGCGAGCGCTGCTTCTTGATGAGCCGTGCATAGTTGGTGAACGCGGCCTCGAACCGGTGGTCGATCTGCGCACGCTCCTGCGGTTCGCCCCGGTAGAAGGCGATGGATTCCGCATTCTCGCGCAGCCGCATCAGGCCGAAGCGGAAATCCGCTTCGCGCCGGATCTGCCAGAAGTTCAGCCGGATCAGCGGCGCGCCGAACAGGTACAGCGCCCCGAAGGTGCCCATGAGCGCATACACCGCCAGGAAGGCCACCAGCGTGTGCGAGATGGACCACAGCACGGCGCTGAACGCCACGAGCTGCATGAGCGAGCCCAGGAAGATCAGCAGGAAGTGCGTGGAACGCCCGGTGAAGGTGTTGATGTCTTCACTGATGCGCTGGTCGGGGTTGTCGATGTCGTTGCCCGCGCCGATCTCGTAATAGTGGCGCTCGCCCAGGTAGCCGTCCAGGAACCGGTGCGTGAGCCAGCGGCGCCAGTGGTTGGAGAAGGCGTCGCGCATGTAGTAGTAGAAGGCGTACACCGGCACCGCGAAGGCCAGCACCACCAGGCAGGCGCGCACGGCGGCCCAGAACCGGTCCGCCTGCCTCGCGGCCAGGGCCGAGGTCATTTCCCCGGTCTTGTCGATGAGCATCACGGCCAGCTGGGTTTCGCAGACCATGAGGCCCACCAGGAGCGCGAGCAGACCCCAGGCGGTGCGTTTCCGGTCGCCCGTCCAGTACGGTCGGGCCACGGCCATGAACTGTTTCCAGGCGGCCAGGGAAAGGGTCGGCGGGCGCCTGCGGCGGGGTTTCCTGGTGGGGGGAGGCGGCGCCGCGGCGGGGTGGGGTTCGGGCAGGGCAGCGGCGGCAGAGGAGTTGGGCATTGCGGAGGTCTTGAAGGGTGCGGTGCACCTGCCTGCACGATAGGTGCGCCGCCCGCAAGGCCCTGTCAGCCAATGCCTACGGCGTATTAAGGACGGCCGCGCGACCTCTTCTCCCGCCCTTGGGCGACCCGGCCGCCCGCGCGGGGCTCAGGGGGCCAGCAAGTCATACGCCGCCCGCACCCGCTGCAAGTCCCGCCCCAGCTTGCGGCTCGCAGGCAGTTGCCGCATCCACCCCATCCGGCGAACGCTGGTCGCCAGCACCTCCCGCATCTCCGTGCTCCCCTGCGCCACCCACGCCGCCCAGCGCTCGCGCCCCTCGCCCAGCGTGCCGCTCTGGTGCAGATAGATGGCCGTGGAGTGCGCATAGCACAGCGCATCGCGCACATGGCATACGGGCAGCGGCAGCACGGACGCAGGATCGTCCTCGAAGTCGATGCAGGCCACTTCGCCATCGGGGCAGCGCACCAGGTTGCGCGCAAAGGCCTGGCTCAGGCACGTGCCCTGGCGGTGCACATGGGCGAGTGTGTCCAGCCCCTGTTGCCACAGCGCCAGCACGGCCGCCGTGTCGCCCGCCTGCACGGCATGGTCGATCTCGTTGCCCAGCGAATGGGTCTCCTCCCCCGTGCGGCCCAGGTGCCGCATCGCGAAGCCATCTCGCTGCGCGGCCAGCACCACGGGCACGCGCACACCCCGCGCCGCCAGGTCCGTGAGGCGCCGCACCTCGGTGGCGATGGCGGCGGTGCCGCCGGGGTTGGGCACGGGGCGCAGCACCGGGAGCCGCAGCAGGCCGGCCAGCACGGCCATGGCGCGGTAGCGCCCCGTGCCGTGGGGCGCGCCCGCGCGCTTGATCCAGATCTGTTCGCCGCCCAGCACGTGGGCCATCACGGCGTGGGGCTGCGTGGGCAGGTGCTGCTGCAGGAAGGCGCCGTAGTCGGCGGTGGCCCCGGGGGTGTCCATCGTCATACGGCCGCGTCCCCTGCCACCGCGGCGGCGGTGCCTGCCGCCGCCGCATGGACCAGCTCCACATGGTGCGGGATGGAGGGCTCCAGCGCGGGCTCGCTGGCCTGGAAGCTGTGCGCGCTGGCCAGGGGCCAGTACAGGCGGAACACGTTGTGCTGCGCGTCCAGCGGGCCCAGCAGCGCGCCGGGCAGCATGCGCGTGATGAGGTTGGACAAGAGGCGCACCTCGGTGTCGCTGATGCGGCGCACGATGTGGTGGGCCGTGATGTCCTTGGGGTGGGTGAGGCCGGCGGCCTGCACCAGCTCCTGCAGCGCGTGCAGCGTGCTGCGGTGGAACTGCGCCACGCGCGTGGCCTTGTCGGGCACCACCAGGGCCTGCTGGCGCAGCGGGTCCTGCGTGGTCACGCCCGTGGGGCAGTGGCCGGTGTGGCAGCTTTGCGCCTGGATGCAGCCCAGCGCCATCATGAAGCCGCGCCCCGCGTTGCACCAGTCGGCGCCCAGCGCCATCATGCGGGCGATGTCGAAGGCGCTGATGACCTTGCCCGCGCAGCCGATGCGCACGCGGTCGCGCAGGTTCACGCCCACCAGGGTGTTGTGCACCAGCAGCAGGCCCTCCTGCAGCGGCGCGCCCACGTGGTCGCTGAACTCCACCGGGGCCGCGCCGGTGCCGCCCTCGGCGCCGTCGACCACGATGAAGTCGGGCGTGATGCCCGTGACCAGCATGGCCTTGACGATGGCGAACCACTCCCACGGGTGGCCCAGGCAGAACTTGAAGCCCGTGGGCTTGCCGCCCGAGAGCGTGCGCAGCCTGGCGATGAACTGCATCATCTCCACCGGGTTGCGGAAGGCGCTGTGGCTGGCGGGCGAGATGCAGGCCTCGCCTTCCTTCACGCCGCGCGCGGCCGCGATCTCGGCCGTGACCTTGGCCCCGGGCAGCACGCCGCCGTGGCCGGGCTTGGCGCCCTGGCTCAGCTTCAGCTCGATCATCTTGACCTGCGGATCGGTGGCGTTGGCCGCAAAACGCTCTTCGCTGAACGTGCCGTCGGGATTGCGGCAGCCGAAGTAGCCCGAGCCGATCTCCCAGATCAGGTCGCCGCCGTGCACGCGGTGGTGCTGGCTGATGCTGCCCTCGCCCGTGTCGTGCGCGAAGCCGCCCTTCCTGGCGCCCTGGTTGAGCGCCAGGATGGCGTTGGCCGACAGCGCGCCAAAGCTCATGGCCGAGATGTTGAACACGCTCGCGTGGTAGGGCTGGGTACAGGGCGCCACGGACGGCGACGGTGCATCCGGGTTGCCGCCGATCCACACGCGAAAGTCGTGCGACGGCAGCTGCGTGGGCGCGAGCGAGTGGTTGACCCATTCGTAGCCCTGCGCGCCCACGTCCAGGTGGGTGCCGAAGGGGCGGTTGTCCGGGTCGCCCTTGGCGCGCTGGTACACCAGCGAGCGCTGCGCGCGCGAGAACGGCGCGGCCTCGCTGTCGCTCTCGATGAAATACTGGCGCACCTCGGGCCGCACGTATTCGAGCATGAAGCGGATGTGGCCGATGACCGGGTAGTTGCGCAGGATGGCGTGGCGCGACTGCTGCAGGTCGTACACGCCTACGGCCACCAGGGCGGCGAACACCAGCACCACGGGCAGTCCCACGCTAAAGGCCACCAGCGCGAACAGCGACAGCAGCAGCCCGAAAACGCACAGCGCGAAGGCCGTGTAGCGCACCGGGTACAGGGAGTTCAGTTGGTGGATCATGGGGGTCCTGATTCTGCGGGATGCCGGGCGCCAGGCGGCGAGAGGGCTACACTGGCCGCCTTTTCGCAGGCCCGGCCGCAAGCGGCGGACCTGTGCAGCATCATAGAAGTAAAAAATTGTTCTTCTTCGCCCCTGAGCGATTGACCGGAGCCCTGCCATGACCGATACCACGCCTGCCGCCGCCCCCCTGGGGCTGGGCCCCGACGAACTCGAAGAGATCGACAACATCCTGGACGACCTGCGTTCGCGCGGCGAGGAAATCCCGCAGTGGGAGTTCTGCGACGGTTTCATGACCGCCGTGATCTGCAGCCGCCGCCCCATCGCCCCCGCCGAATACCTGCCCATGCTGCTGGGCGACGGCGCCGAGCTCGATGTGGCCGAGGGCGAGCCCCTGCCGCTGCTGCCCGCCTTCGCGGATGCCGCCCAGCAGGCGCGTTTCCTCGCGCTGTGGGACCGCCGCTGGAACGAGATCGTGGCGCAGCTGGACACCAAGGTCGAAACGCTGGATGACGACCGCACCTTCCAGCCCGAGGCCATGGACATGCGCGGTGCGGTGGCCAGCCTCACCGACGAGCAGCGCGCGGAGATGGGCGACGACCAGGAAATCCCGTCCTTCGGCCAGGTCTGGGCCCTGGGCTTCATGTTCGCCGTGGAGAACTGGCCCGAGGACTGGGCCGCCCCGCGCGACAAGGAGGCCGCCCGGTGGCTGGACGACGCGCTGGACAGCATCGTCGCGCTGACCGAGGACGACACCGGCAAGCCCGAGGTCTGCATGTACAGCGAGGACGGCCCGCCCAGCACCAGCCAGGCGCGCGTCGAGGCCTTCGGCGAAGCCATCTGGGCCGTGTACGACCTGCGCCAGATCTGGAAGAGCATGGGCCCGCGCGTGGAAACGGTGCGCAAGGCCCCCGAGCCGGGCCGCAACGACCCCTGCCCCTGCGGCAGCGGCAAGAAGTACAAGAAGTGCCACGGGGCGGCCTGAGTCCCGGTCTCTATGGGTTGGATTTGCTATTAAATAAATAGCGATTGGCGCTTGTCACGCAAGCGCCACGGCCTTTTTTGATTTGAAACCCGCGCACCGCGCGGGCTGCTTCTCAGGCCGCCCGCAGCCCGCCGATGCGCTGGCGGCGCACGGCATCCAGCGCGTCGAGCACCTCGGTACCGTGCGCATAGCCCTGCTGCACGATCTGCTCGAAGCGGTTCCACTGCAGCATGCCCACGCGGTCCATGGGCGGGTTGAAGTACAGGTCGGTGAGCTGCTGCGACTGGCGCTGGCGCGACATGCTGTACAGGATGGTCACGTTCATCAGGTAGCTCGCCAGCGACGGCAGCCGGTAGCGCCGCTTGGCGCGCGGCCGCAGCTTGTCGCGCAGCAGGGCCCAGCTCGTGGGCACGTCGTCCAGGTCGATGCGCCGGGGCTTCCTGAAGTTCAGGTCCACGCCGATCACCGTGCCCACGCCGCGCATGCCGCGCATCACGTCCACCGGAAAGTTGTTGAACGTGCCGCCGTCGCACAGCAGGTCGCCCTCGTGCACCACGGGCGGCAGCGCGCCGGGGATGGAGATGCTGGCCAGCAGCGACTTCACCAGGCTGCCCCGGCGCACGACCTGCTCGCTCGCCCTGGAGTAGTTGGTGGCCACGCAGTAGTAGTTCTTCCACAGGTCCTCGATCTGCGCGGGGAAGCCCACCAGCCGCTCCACGGCCGCGTGCAGGATGTGGCGCAGGCGCCGGCCCTTGATGAGCGACAGCAGCGGCAGCAGGTTGAAGTCTCCCGTGGGGTTGGTGCGAAAGGCCTCGCGCGCATTGGCCATCACGGCCTCCAGCGGCTGGTCGGAGGCGACGTACGCCGCCATCACCGAACCGATGCTGGTGCCGCCCACACAATCGATCTCCACGCCTTCTTCCTGCAGCGCGCGGTAGACGCCCAGGTGCGCGAAGCCGCGCGCGCCGCCACCGGCCAGCACCAGGCCCACGGCCGTGCGGCTCTGGATGCGGGCCAGGCGCGCCATGTCGCGGTCGAGGGCGGGGCGCACGTGCAGATGGTCGGCCACGGGGCGGCGGTCCAGCCAGCGCTGGGTGCCTTGCGGGCACCGGGTGCCGGCCGGGTGCAGCAGCACCAGGATCTCGGCGGCCTCGGCCAGCGGCGCGCGGCGCAGCAGGCACTGCTCCTCGATGGCGTGGAGGGCGGGCTCGGCCTGCGCGTCGGCCAGCAGCAGCAGCTCGTCGCAGTGGCGGCTCACGCGGCGCGTCCAGGGCGTGGGCTCGGGGTCGGCCACCAGCAGCACGAAGTCGTTGCGCGCCTCGATCTCGTCGAGCAGCATGGCGATGCGCCGGTTGGCCGTGGCGTCGGCGCCCTCGCGCTGCGCGATGCCGGCCTCGCGCAGTTCGGCGTCCACCGTGGCGGAATCCACCACGCGCACACGGCCGATGAGGCCCAGCTGGCGTGCCATGCCCTGGCCGAAGCCCTGCAGGTCCACCCCGGCGCTGATCGGCAGCAGCCCCATGGCCACGGGGCGCTCCAGCGCGGCCACGTTGGCGGCCGTCCCGGACTGCAGGCGCTGGATGATCTGGCGCGTGAGCGCGATGGACACCTGCGCGCTGCTGGCCAGCAGGGTCTTGAACACGTCCTTGGTCAGGCGCACCAGCACCGAGTCGCGCACGGCCACCACGGTCGCGGCGCGGGGGGCATCGGTGAACAGGCTGATCTCGCCGATCACCTGGCCGCGCCCCATGTCGGCCACGCGGCGCTGGTGGCCGTCGTCGCCACGCACATAGGCGCGCAGGCGGCCGCTCACCGTGAGGTACATCGATTCGCCCGGCTCGCCCTGCGCCATCAGCGTGCTGCCGCCGGGCACCTCCACCCATTCCAGGTGGGCCCGCAGCAGCTCCAGCGCCTCGGGCTCGATGCCGTGCAGAAAGCTGCGCAGGTGCTCGGTGAGCAGTTGGTTCTGGGTGGCGGTGAAAGGGGGCATGGTCGCGCAATCGGCAGGGCTTGTTTTGGGGGGGCGCTGCGGAAAACGGGGTGCCTGCGCACAGGCCTTCGCAACGGATTCCGCAGCTGCGAAGCGGCGGATTCTAGGAACGCCGGAGCCCCTGCGCGTGCCCGGCGGCAGGCGCCGGCCGGGGCCTGCGTGAACAAATGCACGCCTGCCGCGGCGATTGTGGTCCGTGCGCGGCCCGGGCCCGCGCCGTCAGCGCATGAAGGCGCGCAGCGCGCCGGCCGTGGCCTCGGGCAATTGCTCGGGGATGAAGTGCCCGGCGGGCACGGCCTGGCCGGTCACGGCGCCCGCGCACTGCGCCTGCCACAGCGCCAGCGGATCGAACAGCCGGTGCACCACGCCGTGCTCGCCCCACAGCACCAGCGTGTCGCAGGCGATCTTCTCGCCCTGCGCGCGGCCCGTGCGGTCGTGGTCCAGGTCGATGCCCGCGCTGGCGCGGTAGTCCTCGCACGCGGTGTGGATGGCCTCGGGCGTGCAAAAGCAGCGCTCGTAGTCGGCCAGGGCCTGGGGTTCGATGTGGGCCAGGCCCGCGCTGCCCCAGCCGCCCAGCTTGGCGTGCAGGTAGGCGCGCGCGTTGCCGCCGATCATGGTCTCGGGCAGCGGCGCGGGCTGGATCAGGTGGAACCAGTGGTAGTAGGCCCGCGCGAAATCCATGTCGGTGCGGGCGTACATGTCGAGCGTGGGCGCGATGTCGATCACGCACAGCCTGCGCACGCGCGCCGCGTGGTCCAGCGCCAGGCGGTGCGCCACGCGGCCGCCCCGGTCGTGGCCGCACAGGAAGAACGCCTCATGGCCCAGCGCCGTCATGACCTCGGCCATGTCCTGCGCCATCGCGCGTTTGCTGTAGTTGGCGTGGCCGGGCAGGCCGGGGGCGTGCGACGAGTCGCCATAGCCGCGCAAATCGGGCATCACCAAAAAGTAGTCGTGCTGCAGTTGCTGCGCCACGCGGTGCCACAGCGCATGCGTTTGCGGAAAGCCGTGCAGCAGCAAGAGCGGCGGCCCCTCGGCGTTGCCGCCCGTGCGCACAAAGATATCTGCCCCGCCCGTGGCGATACGTTGGGTGTTGAATCCTTGGAACCAGTGCATGGTGTGCGCCGCGAATGAGGTGCGCCCATGCTACACCGCAGCGCTGCACTGCAAGAGCGCGCTGGCGGTGGACGCGGTGGTGGGCGCGCGCGAGGCGCCTTGGCGACCGGGTGCCCCACCTCGCGCCCCGGCCCGCCGCCGGATCGTCTTTGCTTACGTAAAGTTACACTGGCGGCCGGCTCGCGCGGTGGCACCCCGGGGTGTCCGCATGCAGCCGGCAGCAGCCTGGGGCGCGGTGCGCGGCAGCCCCGCGTGGCACCGGGTTTTCCCTCGCAGATTCTGAATTCCACCGGTGGTTCGGCAAGGTGCTCGGCGCGAAAAAAAGAAACAGGCCCTGTGGGCCGAAAAAGGAATGGTTGTGGGTACGACAGAGATGGCCTGTACAGGCGGGGCGGGGCTTGGGGTGGGCGTGATTTCAAGGGGGCGGGGCCGGCTGATGGCACGGCTGCTGCTGCCGTGGTGCCTGTGCCTGGCGGCACCGTTTGTGCTGGCGGCTCCGGCGATGGTATCGGTCGTGCCCAGCGACTCCCCGGTGTCGGGCGGTGACGCCTTTCATTTGACGGTGACCTACGACGTCGCCATGGACACCGCCGTCACTCCGGTCATCTCGTTTCCCACGGCGGGTGAAGACCCCGGGGCGTTTCTGGTGCCCACCACCTCGACCTGGCTCGATGCCACGACGTTCCGGCAGAACTATGGCACCGCCAGCATGGTCGTGAACATCAGCCCGGTGGACGTGGCGGTCAGCGGCGCGAAGGACACCGTGGGCGCGGTCCAGTCCCCCGGCTTTCAGGCCGACGTGTTCGAGATTGTCTTCATCCCTCCCCCGCATGTCGTCGATATGAAGGGTGTCATCGATGGCGGCATCCTGGTGCACCCGGCCGGCAGCGGCCATGTCCTCACCGACGCCGACATCGGGAAAACCGTCACATTCGTTATCCGGTATGACATTGCCAGCGACTATGGCGGGTGCCCCAATGGGGTGCTGCTCAACTATCTGTGCACGAACCTGGTGTTCACCAACACGGGTGGCACGCCGCTCACGCTCGGCAATGTCACATCCACATGGGCGAACCGCAACCGCTACATAGTGACCTGGACGATTGCCGATGGCGACGAGCAGTTCGACAGCATCAACGTGCTGATCGCCGGCGGCGTGGGGCGCAAGGACGACCCCGACAACAAGAACACCGATTTCGAACTCACGGGCGTGTTCAGCATCGACACCAGGAACCCCAGCGTCCTGGCGGTCGCGCCCAGCACCGCCGTATTGCGCAGCGACCTGACCACGCAGCGGGGCGGCAGCATTCTGCGCGCCGGGGAGCTCTTCACGCTGACGATCACTTTCAGCGAACCCATGGACACCGCCAGCACGCCGGTGTTGAGCTTCCCCAACCAGCCGGGCCTGGCTGCCGTACTGACGCCCACGGGCGGCAGCTGGACGGACAGCACGCACTACGTGCAGAGCTTCACCGTGGGCGCGGGCAATCTGGTGCTCCCGGCGGTCGACGTGCAGGTGACGGGAGCGCGCGACGCCCACGGCAATCCGCAGAACCTGGGCCTGCTGTCGGGGGTGTTTGCCGTGGCTCTGGGGGCGGCCATGGCCGTGCCCACGCTTGCGTCGTGGGGGCTGGTGCTGCTGGCAGGTCTGCTCGGGCTGGCAGCGATCCCTGCAAGGCGGCGCGGTGTTTTTCGCGGCCGCGCATAGGCCGACCCGCCTGCGGGCGCCGTCTCATGCGGATGTGCGTTCAACCGTATAGCCCAAGCGGAAGCCGCAGGCAGTGCGGTACCGCGGCAACGCGAATCAACGGCGTGAGACGACGTGAGGCGGCGCAAGGCAACGCCGCCTCAGGCGGGCAACCAGGCCAGCAGCCGCTGCAGCGCATAGCGCACCGTGGCCGTGCGGATGGCGGCGCGGTCGCCCGCAAAGTGCTGCATCTCGCTGTGGGTTTCGCCATTCACGCACCAGGCAAACCACACCGTGCCCACGGGCTTGGCATCGCTGCCGCCCGTGGGGCCGGCCACGCCGGTCACGGCCAGGCTGACCTGCGCCTGGGAATGGGTGAGCGCCCCGTCGGCCATGGCGCGGGCCACGGACTCGCTCACGGCGCCGTCCTGTTCGATCAGGGCGGCGGGCACACCCAGCATGTCGACCTTGGCGGTGTTGGAGTAGGTGACAAAACCACGCTCGAACCACTGGCTGGAGCCCGCCAGGTCGGTGCAGGCCGCCGCGATCATGCCGCCCGAGCAACTCTCGGCGGTGGCCAGCAGGTGGCTGTGTTTCAGCAGCCGCAGGGAAATTTGCGTCAAATTGGCCTCCAGCGCTGATGTATCAAGCGCCAGCAGCTCTTCATTCGATAGCGATGCGGTTGTCATAGGAACCTCCACAGTGCAATGGCCAGCAGCGTGCAGAAGGCTGCCACAAAGTCGTCCCACAAGATACCCCAGCCGCCGCGCCAGCCAAAGCCCTTGAACAGGCTGTCGGCCCAGCCCACGGGGCCGGGCTTGGCGGCATCGAAGAAGCGGAACAGCGCGAATGCCGCGAGCTGCCCCCACCAGCCCATGGGCATGGCCAGCCAGAGCACCAGCCAGAAGGCCACGATCTCGTCCCACACGATGCTGCCGGGGTCGGCCACTGCCATGTTGCGGGCGGTGGTGGTGCAGGCCCACCAGCCCACCACGGTGCTCCCTGCAATCAGCAGGCCCATGTGCTGGGGCGACAGCCATTGCTGCAGCACCAGGTAGCTCAGCCAGGCCCACAGCGTGCCCACGGTGCCCGGCGCCACGCGCGACAGCCCGGCGCCAAAACCCAGGGCGATGAAGTGGGCCGGGTGAGAAAACATGAACGCCACGGTGGGGCGCCGGGGGGCGGGTGTGTGGGCGGAAGGAGAGCTGGGGGTCATATCAACAATCAACGGTGCTTCGTGCAACCCACGGGGTATGGAGCTGGCGCGCACAAGGCCAGCGTACCTGTGAAACTGGCTTTGCCAGGCCACCGGGTGCGTCCCCTTCCCGCGCAGCGAGAGAGGGGTGACGGCGCGAAGCGCCTCAGGGGGTGCCTCATCATTTACTGGCGCTCTTGCAGCTCCACATCCTTGGGATACCGGATCGTGTGCTCGGCGCTGAACTGCGCCGTGGCGCCCGCGCCCAGGGCCTGCTGCCAGGCCACGGTGCCGGGCGTGCGGTTCCAGGCCATGTCGGCGGGCTGGGGCTGGTAGCGCGATTCGACCTCGATCTTCTCGTTGCGCGAGACCGGCGCGGCATGCAGCACCTGCAGCGTGATGCCGGTCTTGTGGCGGTTTTCCACGCTGTAGGCGCGGCGGGTCTTGCGCTCGGTGCGCGAGCCGGTGAAGCCCGTGCTGCCGGTCAGGTCCTGCGCGGGCTCGGCCCGCACCGTGACCAGCTCATCGCGGCCGAACGACAGGCTGGTGCTGCCCGCCGGAGCGCCCGGGCTGGGCGTGCCGAAGTCGATGCGCCCGCTGCCCACGAACGCGCCGTCGCGGTACAGGCCCGCCGGGCCCGCGGGCCACACGCCGGGCGGCTGGGCGATGTCGGCCACCAGGTAGGCGGCTTCTTCCACGGCGGGGGCCGTGCGGGTGATCAGCGTGGCGGGCGCGGCGTGGCTGCCCAGCGCCAGCGTCACGCGCTGGCCGCTCGATGGCACGGTGATGCGCTGCGGCACCGCGAATTCGGTGGCGAAACCCTTGTCGGTGGCGCTCACGTCGAACGTGGGCATGGCCTCCTCGGCCACATTGCGCGCGCGGGCCGCGGGCGCGGGGGCGGGCGGGGCCATGGCCATCATGGGGGCCGCCGCGGCCACGGGCTGCGGCGGCGGTGCCACGTCCAGCGTCCAGGCGCGCGGCAGGCGGCCCTGGGTGGCGCGGCCGGGCTGGCCGGTGGAAAGGGTCAGCTGCACGTTGCCCCAGTCCTCGCCGCTGTTTTGCGCCACCAGCGCCTGGCGCTCGACCAGCACCTTGGCTTGGCCGGCGTCCAGCGTGGCGCGGTAGGTGGGCTGCCAGCCCGGGCCGCGCACCTGGTAGGACAGGCGCAGCTCGGCCTCGCGCTCGGTGGCGAGGTTGATGGTGACCGACACCACGCGCGCGCGCTGGCTGGCCACGCGCTCGCGCTCGGCCACCAGGGGCTTGAGCGCCAGTTCCAGCGATTCCTGCTTGCGCTGGAGCTGGTGCGCGCGCGCAAAGCTGTCCTGCCCGGACTTGCGCAGCACCTCGGCCGTCGCGGTGATCTGCGCGGGTGCGGGTGCGGGGGCGAGGCCGCCGGTGCGGCCCGCCGCCGCCGCATCGCCGGGGGCGGGCCCCGCGTGGGCCACGCCGCGCAGGTAGCTATCCACCAGCTGCAGCGCCGAGGCCTCGGCCTTCACGCCGGCGATCTGGTCCTCCAGCTCGCGGATGCGGCCGTCCAGGGGGCTGGCGCAGGCGGCCACCACATCGCGGTCTTCGGTGAGCACATTGAACTCGCCCACCCGCACGCCGGGGTCGGCGTTGATCTGCAGGCTTTGCGCATCCAGCGACGCGGGCAGGCAGGCCAGCGTGAGGCTGCGCGCGCCGGCGGGCACCTTGGCCACGCGCTCCACGGTGGCGCTGCCCGGATAGACGGTGACGCGCGTGATGCGCGAGGTGTCCTGGGCCAGGGCCGCCGGGGCCGCGTTGCACAGCACGGCCAGGCAGGCCAGGCACGCGTGCCGCAGCGGGCGTGGAGCGCGCAAGCGCAGGGCGATGGGGAAGTGGATCACGGGGTTCCTCGGGCGCGGTGGACAAACGGAAATGGGATGCTAGCAGCCGTGTGGCGTTGCCGGATGCTCACAGCATCCCCGGGACCTCGTGCGCCAGGAAGTCATACACGGCGCGGATTCTGCTGCTGGTGCGGATCTCGCGGTGGACAGTGAGCCAGATGGGCAGCTCGGGCAGGGGCAGCAGGGGCAGCACGGCCACCACCTCGGGATCGGTGCGGGCCAGGTAGCGGCCGACGAAGCCGATGCCCAGGCCCGCGCGCACGGCCGCCCAGTAGGCCATGAGATCGTCGGTGCGGAAGGCGAAATGCTGGCGTTCCACCGGGTAGCCCATGGCCGCGAAGCCCTGCGGAATGTCCTCGTGCCGGTCGTTCCCGATCAGCTCGTGCTGAAGCAGGTCGGCCGGCTGGCGCGGCACGCCCTTGCGGCGCAGGTAGTCGCGGTGGGCGTAGGCGCCCAGGGTCACCGCCCCGATGCGCCTGGCCACCAGGCTGGCCTGGCTGGGGCGCACCATGCGCAGCGCGATGTCGGCCTCGCGGCGCAGCAGGTTGGTGACCTCGTTGCTGGCCACCAGCTCCACCTGCACCTCGGGCAGCGCCTGCCGCATGCGCGCGAGCACGGGGGGCAGCAGCGCGCAGGCCACGGGCTGGCTGGCGGTGATGCGCACGGTGCCGCTCACCCCGGCCTGCGCGCCCGACACGCTGCGCGCGAGCTGGTGCGCGCCGGCCTCCATCGCGCGCGCCGATTCGGCCAGCTGGAGCGCCGTGGCCGTGGGCAGCAGCCCGCGCCCGGTGCGCTCGAACAGCACCACGCCCAACTGTGCCTCCAGCTCGGCGATGTGGCGGCCGATGGTGGGCTGGCTCGCGTTCAGCACGCGCGCCGCGCCCAGCAGGCTGCCCTGGTCGAGCGCGGCCAGGAAGGACTGCACCAGGCTCCAGTCGAAGGTCTGATTCATGGGGCTGCGGCGTGCTCCGGTTTCTGCGGGCCTTGCTATTCAAAAATGAATTGCTGATATGAAAAGTTAGGCAATTGTGTAGTTCGCCGCGCATTTCCACAATCACCCCATTCCTTCTTTTCACAAAGGCCCCCAATGACCACCAGCGCCACGCCCAGCACCGCCGCCCCGGCGGCTTCCACCGTGCTGATCCTTGGAGGCCGGGGCCGCCTGGGGCAGGCCGCCGCCCGCGCTTTCGCCCAGGCGGGCTGGCAGGTGCTGGCGCAGGTGCGGCCGGGCGCCCAGGGAGCGGCGCTGCCGGCCATCCCCGGCGTGTGGTGGCTGCCCGCGGCGGTGCAGGACACCCCCGCGCTGGCGGCGCAGGCCCGGGGCGCCCAGGTGGTGGTGCATGCGCTCAACCCGGCCTACACGCACAAGGCCTGGCGCGACGAGGCGCCCGCCCTCATGGAGGCGGCGGTCGCCGTCACGCGCACGCTGGGCGCCACGCTCATGCTGCCCGGGAACGTCTACAACTTCGGCGAGGGCATGCCCGCCGTGCTGCACGAGGACACGCCCCAGGCCGCCACCGGTTTCAAGGGCCGCCTGCGCGTGCAGCTCGAGCAGCGCCTGGCCGCCGCCACGCGGGACGGCGGACTGCGGGCGGTGGTGGTGCGCGCGGGCGACTTCTTTGGCAGCGGCACGGGCAGCTGGCTCGACCAGGCCATCGCCAGGGAGCTGCCCCGGGGCCGCATCACCTGGCCCGGCCCGCTGGACGTGGCCACACCCTGGGCCTACCTGCCCGACCTGGCGCGTGCCTTCGTGCGCGTGGCCCAGGAGCGGCATCGCCTGGCCGCCTTTGAATGCCTGCATTTCGCGGGGCACCACGCCAGCGCCCGGCAATGGCTGCACAGCTTCACGGCCATTGCCGCGGAACAGGGCTGGCTGCCCGATGCCGGCGCGCTGCGGGTAGGGCGGCTGCCCTGGCCGCTGCTGCGCATCGCGGGCGCCGTGGCGCCCACGTTCGCCGCGCTGGCGGCCATGCGCTACCTGTGGAGCACGCCGCACCGGCTGGACAACACGCGCCTGCGCGCGCTCATCGGCGATGAACCCCACACGCCCTTCGACCAGGCCGTACGCCAGGCGCTCGCCGACCTGGGGCTGCTGGCGCCGCAGGCGCGCCGTGCCGCGCTGGCCTGACCCGTGTCTGTCTTTCTCACCCCTCCAAGGAGCGTCTCCATGCATCGCCGCAACTTCATTCGATTGGCCGGTGGTGGCACCATCGCCGCCGCCACGGGCACGCTGGCCGCGTGTGGCGTGGCCGGCCCGCACTACCCCGCCGAGGCGGTCGAGGCCTGGCAGGGCCCCGTGGGCGAGACCGAGGTGCGCCGCCGCGCCGTGGCCTACGCCATCACCGCGCCGAACCCGCACAACCTGCAGCCCTGGGTGGTGGACCTGCGCGAGGACGGCGTGATCACCCTGCGCACCGACCGCGAGCGCGTGCTGCCGCACACCGACCCGCTGGGCCGACAGATCCTGATCGGCCACGGGGCGTTCCTGGAGCTGCTGGTGCTGGCATTGGCGCAGCAAGGCGCGGGCAGCGAGGTGCAGCTGTGGCCGCAGGGCCCGCTGCCCGAGGCGCTGACCGCCTGGGACGACCGGCCCGTGGCGCGTGTCACCCTCCAGCCCGCGGGCCAGCCCGATCCGCTGTTTGCGCAGGTGCTGCAGCGCCGCACGCCCAAGAGCGACTTCGACACGGCCCGCCCCGTGGCGTCCGAGGTGCTGGCCGCGCTGCTGGCCAGCCAGCGCCCCGGGGCGCCGCTGCAGGCCGGGGGAACGGTGGACGATGCCCGCCTGGGGCCGCTGCGCGCGCTGTGCTGGGAATCCGCACAGGTCGAGCTGCTCACCCCGCGCACGATGATGGAGAGCATCCACCTCACGCGCGTGGGCCCCTCCGAAATCCTGCGCCACCGCGACGGCATCTCCCTGAACTCGCCCTTCGTGCGGGCGGTGGCGGCGCTGGGCATGTTCGACCGCACGGCGCCGCCCGCCGAAGGCAGCGCGGCCTACAAGAGCGCGATGGGCCGCTTCGAAGGCCACAGCCGCACGGCCATGGGTTTTGTGTGGATCGCGGGCGGCAACACGCGCGCCGACCAGGTCCAGGCGGGCCGGGCCTACGCGCGCCTGCAACTGCGGGCCACGGCGCTGGGCGTGGGCATGCACCCCATGAGCCAGGCGCTGCAGGAGTTCGCCGAGATGGCGTCGCACTACGAGCGCGTGCACCAGCTGGTGCTGGGGCGGCCCGCGCCGCGCAGCGCGGACGATGCCACGGTGCAGATGTTCTGCCGCATCGGCTACCCGCAGGGCGAGGTGCCCGCCACGCCGCGCCGGCCGCTGGCGCAGTTCGTGCGCGCCTGAGCGGGGCGGTCGCCGCGCAAGGAAGGCCCGTTTGCCGGTTGGTTGGCTGGTTGGCTGGAGGGCCGGGGCGGCTTCCCGTTCCCGCCGGGCGGCGGCGTCGAACCGGGGCTTCGCGCGCGGCGCGTCAAGCGGGAAAGGGCGGCCCGTGGGGCTGCAGGCACATGGGCGTTTCGTCGAAGGCCAGCCAGCCCAGCGTGTCGCACAGCGCCTGCACCCATGCGGTGTAGTCGGTGCGCAGCGAGCAATGCATGGCCAGCGGGCCTTCGGAGACGTTCTCGGGAAGGTGGAACTCCACCCCGTGGCCCAGCACCGTGGCATGGCCCCAGGTGGGCAGGGCCCATTCCAGCCCCGGCAGCACCTGGGCGAGCGATGCCTTGATGTGCTCGATGTCGCGCAGCACCAGCACGGTGTCGGGCGAGAGGTCCTCCGTGCGCAGCGGCAGCCGGGCGGGTTGAAAGAACAGGTAGGTGTAGGCCATGGGGCGTGATGTTGCACGCTGCGGGCCTGGCGTTGCAAAAGCCCGCAGGGCGCCGCGTGAACTATTGCGCAGCGCGGCCGCTTTGGCGCCTGGCCTCAAGGCCCCGGGGTGCCGGCGGGCGCTGAAAGGTACTCCCGCACCAGGGCCCGCGCGCGGTGCAGGCGGCTCTTGGCCGCTTCGCGCGTCACGCCCAGGCGCTGGGCCATCTCCTCGATGGTCAGCTCCTCGAAGTCGCGCAGGAGCAGCGCGTCGCGGTAGAGGGGGGGCAGCGAGTCGATGGCCAGGGCCAGGTCGTGGCGCAGTTCGTGGTCGGGCCGGTGCGACCATGCCAGCGTGTCCTCCACCTGCGCCAGGGGCTCGGCCTTGAGCCACGCGAGCATGGGCCGCATGCACAGCCGCTGCACGATGCGCACCACCCAGCCGCCAAACGCCGCCACCTCGCGCAGCGCGCCCACCCGGCGGTAGACGATGATGAGCGCCTCCTGCACCACGTCGTCGGTGGCCGTGGTGGCCGCGCAGTGGCGCAGCGCATAGCGGCGGATGTCGGGGCGGGTCAGGCGCAGCAGCTGCTCCATCGCCACGGCGTCGCCGCTGCGCGCCGCGGGCAGCAGCTGGGCGAGCGTGGGTAGTGGTTGGGTCGGGCTCATCTTCTCAGTTCTCCACGGTGCATTGCGCCACCCGCAGCCCATGAGACCGGCGCGCTGGCTGCGCCTCCCTGCCCGCGCGCAGCGTGAGAGCGGGGGGTGAAGGCGCGAAGCGACTCGAGGGGGGAATGTCTCATGTCATTCCACGGGCCTGCGGCCCACCATGGCGCAGGCGGGGCAGTAGCCCAACGCGCCGCTCAGGATGCTGCCGACGCCCGCGGCGGCCAGCGCCAGGCCCAAGGGGGATGCGGCCAGCCACCACAGCCCCGCAGCGATGAGGGCGACGCCCCCCACAACGCGCAGCAGGCTTTCGGGGCGGGTGATGTTCTTGCGGTACAGCATGGGAATTGGTTCCTTGGTCGGTTGAAGGAGGTGCCAGCACAGGGCGCCTCCCCCCACCAAGAGCCGCTGGTTTCGCCAAAGGATTCATGGTCCGCGAAAAAAAGTGGCCGCCGGCCGCCGGGGCCCGTTACCGGAAATGGTCGAACGAGGCGTAGCGGTTGTCCATGGGCTGGCCCTGCGCGTCCAGCAGCTGCAGTCCGGGCTCGGCCCGCACGGTGCCGATGCGGGTGACGGGCGTGCCGCTGGCCCGCGACGCGGCGGCCACGGCGTCACGCTGTGCGGGCGGGGCGGTGAAGGCCAGCTCATAGTCGTCGCCGCCTGCCAGCGTGCATTGGTGGATCAATTCCAAGCCAATTTGGCCTTTGGCGCTTGATGGGTAAGCGCTGGATGCTATCATTTTTGAAGTAGTGTGCGTGTCGATGTGGGCCCCGACGCCCGAGGCCTTGAGGATGTGCGACAGGTCGCCCAGCAGCCCGTCGCTCACATCCATGGCGCTGCTGGCCACCCCGCGCAGGGCCAGGCCCAGGGCCACGCGCGGGGTGGGGCGCTCCAGCCGCTGGCGCGCGCGGGCCAGCACGCCGGCGGGCAGGGGGGCGTGGCCCAGCAGGGCTTCCAGCGCCAGGCGGGCGTCGCCCAGCGTGCCGCTGACATAGATGTCGTCGCCGGCCCGTGCGCCGCTGCGCAGCAGGGCCTGGCCCGGGGGGACCTCGCCAAATACCGTGATGCAGATATTGAGCGGGCCCTGCGTGGTGTCGCCGCCCACCAGCGCACAGCCGTGGGCGTCGGCCAGCGCCAGCAGCCCGCGCGAGAAGCCCGCGAGCCAGGCCTCGTCCACCCGGGGCAACGACAGGGCGAGGGTGAACGCCAGCGGGCGCGCGCCACAGGCCGCCAGGTCCGACAGGTTCACGGCCAGCGCCTTGTGGCCCAGGGCCTCGGGGTCCACGTCCGCAAAGAAGTGGCGGCCCTCCACCAGCATGTCGCTGGAGATGGCCAGCTGCATGCCGGGCGCAGGCGCCAGCAGCGCGCAGTCGTCTCCCACGCCCAGGGCCACGGCGCCGCCGGGGCGCGCGGGGCGGGTGAAGTAGCGGGCGATCAGGTCGAACTCACCCATGGCAGGGCCGTGTGGTCATGGGGTGTGTGCGGTGTGGATGGTGGGCCGGGGAGGGCCAAAAATCAGAAAACATGTGCGGCAGCAAAAAAGAGCGTGGCATGGTGGTGCGCTAGCGCGGGTCAAACCACCGCGCCCAGTGGTCGATGCAGGCCTGGATCTTGGGCAGCCGGTGCCTGCGGGTGAGGGTGATGGCATGGATCGGGCTGGGCTGCAGGTCCACGCAGTCGGCGAGCACGGGCGCCAGCAGGCCCTGGCGCACGAGGGGCTCGGCCACCACCGTGGCCAGGCGCGCAATACCCAGGCCCTGCAGCGCCATGCGCGCCGTGATGGCGGTGCTGCCCGAGCGCCAGTGGCCCTCGGCCACCAGCACGCGGGGTTCTCCATCGACGAGGAAGGGCCAATGGTTCAGGAAAGCCACCGCGCTGTTGGCGATGAGGCGGTGCGCGTGCAGGTCGTCGGGGTGTTCTGGCGCGCCATGGGCCTGCAGGTAGCCGGGCGTGGCGTACAGGGCGCGTGCCAAGGTGCCCAGCGGGCGCGCCACCACGGTGTCGGTCAGCGGGGGGGCGGTGCGGATGGCGATGTCGATGCCATCGCGCGCCATGTCGGCCATGCGGTCATCCACCAGCAGCTCCACGCGCAGTTGCGGGTGCTGCCGCTGCAGGCTGTCAAAGCTCGGAATCAACAGGTGCTCGGCCACGACCGAGCTGGACGCCACGCGCACCCAGCCACGGGGCTGGCCGCTCTGGTGGGCGAATTCGCCTTCCAGCTCGTCGAGCGTGCCCGTGATGCGGCGGCAGTAGTCCAGGAAGGTCAGTCCCTCGGGTGTGGGCGCGAGGCCATGCGTGGAGCGGTGCAGCAGCCGCGCGCCGCAGGCTTGCTCGATGCGCGACAGGGTGCGCGAGACCTGGCTCACCGGCGCGCCGCGCTCGCGCGCCACCGCCGAGAGCGAGCCCAGGTCGGCCACGCGCACGAACAGGTGCATGTCTTCAAAGCGGATCTCGCGCATGGGGCGATGGTAACGGCGGGGCCTTGCAATCCGCGCAAAACGGTCTTGCGCCGTGGGCCGTTTCCGCCGCGCCCGGGGCTGCCTACAGTGGCTTCAAGCCCTGCAAAACAGCCCTCGAAAGGAACCGCCATGCACCAGCCCATGCACCCCGCTGAGTACCAGAGGCTGCGCGATTGCGCCCGGCGCGACGCGCTGCGGCTGCGCCAGCAGGCCCTTCGTGACGCCCACGCCTGGCTGGCGCGCACTCTGGTGCGCGCGGGCCTTTGGGTTTTGCGCAGCGCCGGGCTGAACACGCCGTCCCCTGCTGCTCCCACCCCGCAAGAAAGGAAGACAGCACCATGCCAACCCTCGTTCTGAAACTGGCCCCGCTGCAAAACCCCGAACGCTACCGGCAACTGGCCGGCGCGCTGACGGACCTCACGGTGGACCTGCTGGGCAAGCGCCGCGAGGTGACGGCGGTGGTCATCGACGACCTGCCCGCCGCGCGCTGGCACATCGGCGGCGCACCTGCCGAACAGCCCACGGCGTTGCTGGAGATCAGCATCACGCAGGGCACGAACACGCAGGAAGAGAAGGCCGCCTTCATCCAGGCGGCGTTCGCGGAGCTGCAGCGCCAGTTGGCCGGGGACGGCGTGCTGGCCCCCGCCAGCTACGTGGTGGTGCGGGAGCTGCCCGCCAGCGACTGGGGCCATGGCGGGCGCACGCAGCGCTCGCGTCAGCTGGCGGTGCTGCCGGCGTGACGGCGGGGCCGCGCAGGATCAGGCCGTGGCGCCGCGAAAGCGCTGCGCCGCCTGGCGGCTGACCTCGGCCAGCAGTTGCTCCTCGCGCTGGCGCTCGCGCAGCCAGCGCGCATCGTTCTGGCCCGCTTCGACCTCGGTGCGCAGCATGTGCATGGCGCTCGATGCGCCTTGCACGGCGGCGTGGCCGGCGATCTTGTCCATGGTCTTGAGGATGTGCTCGCGCAGCGGCATGTGGTCGCCCGTGGCCGGGTCCACGTACACCGCGTCCATGCCGAAGCGGCAGGCCTGGAAGCGGTTGTAGGTGTAGACCAGGTAGTCGTCCTCGGTGGGCATGAAGGGCTGCTCGGCCAGAAACCAGGCGCCCAGCGACTGCACGTAGCCCGCCAGCGCGGCGGCGCGCTCGATGGTGAGCGGGGTGTCGAACACGCGGATCTCGATGGTGCCGAACTCGGGCTTGGGGCGGATGTCCCAGTAGAAGTCCTTCATGCTCTTGACCACGCCGGTGCGGGTCATCTTGTCGAAGTAGGCGGTGAAGTCCTCCCACGTGAGCGCCAGCGGGGCGCGGCCCGAGAGCGGAAACGCGAACACCGAGTTCAGGCGCGCCGAGTCGAACGCCGTGTCCTGCCCCTGCACGTAGGGGCTCGATGCCGACAGCGCGATGAAGTGCGGGATGTAGCGCGACATGCGGTGCAGCATGAGCAGCGCGGCGTTGGCATCGGGGCAGCCGATGTGCACGTGCTGGCCGAAGATGGTGAACTGCTTGGACAGGTAGCCGTACAGCTCCGACAGCTCGCGAAAGCGCGGCTTGTCGTAGATGCGCCGCTCGTGCCATTGCTGAAACGGGTGCGTGCCGCCGCCCACCACGGCGATGTTGAGCTTGTCGGCGCTCTTGACCAGCGCGTCGCGGATGGGCGTGAGCTGGCCCAGCACCTCGCTGCTGGAATGGCAGATGCCCGTGGAGATCTCGATCATGCTGTTCGTCATCTCGGGCACCACGCTGCCGGGCAGCGGGGTTTTCTTCATGAGGCGCAGCATGTCCTCGGCATAGGGGGCCAGGTCGTAGTCGTTGGTGTTGACGAGCTGCAGCTCCAGCTCGACGCCCAGCGTCAGCGGTTCGGAATGGTTGAAGGCTTCAAGACTCACGATGGGGTGTCTCCGTTGTGGCCACGGGTCGTCAGTGGCGCCCAGGGTTTAGAGCTCTCGCCCGCGCGGTAGATGGCCACGGTGGCGATCACGGCGCCCAGCACTTCCATGAGCAGGATGGCGGGCAGCGCCACGCCGGCGATCACGTGGCCCGTGGAGGGCGAGGCGAGCACGAACTGCGAGGCAATCAGCAGCGCGATGGACGACATCGGCGTCATGGCGCAGCCCACCCACAGGGCCTGCTTCCAGCTGGCGCCGCTGCCCACGTTGCCCAGGGCGACACCCGTGGCCTTGGCCAGCAGGCGCACGGCGATCAGTGCCAGCACGACGCCCGCCACCGGCGCGCTCCAGTCCGCCTGGGCGGCCACGGTGGACACCAGCACGAACATCAGCATGGTCAGCAGCGAGGACGCATTGCCCAGCTGGCGCGGCCATGCCCAGGGGCGCGGGTTGAGCTGCTTGAGCAGCATGCCGCCCAGCAGCGCCGCCAGCGGCGCCGAACCGCCCATGTGCGCCGCCACGGCGGTGCCCGCCGCCACCAGCGCGAGGAACAGCATCGAGGTGTTCTCGCTCGTGGGGCTCATGAAGCGCAGCGCCATGCGCAAGACCAGCGCCAGCACGGCCGCCACCACGATGGAAACGCCCAGCACCACGATCACCGGGTACACGGTCTCCACCACGGTGAGGCTCTGGCGGTTGATCAGCTCGGCCTTCGCGCTGCCCAGCGTCAGCGCATACAGGGTGGACAGGGTGGTGAGCACGATGGCGCGCTCCGTCACCGGGCCGGCCGCGCGGGTGTCCGCCACCACGCGCGTGAGCACGGCGGGCGATGCCGCCAGGGCCACCAGCGCCAGCGGCCCGGCCACCTGCGGGGGCAGGTTCAGCCACACCAGCACCCAGTACACGGCAAAGTAGGTCAGCACGGATTCGGCAATGCTCTGCACCAGCACCATGGGGTTGTGGCGGAACCAGCGCAGCGGGATGCGGCCACCGCATTCAAAGAGCACCAGGGCGATGCCCAGCTCCAGCAGGAACAGGCCGATACCCTGCAGCGGCCACACGGCGCCGCTGAAGCCTGCGAGCCCGGCGGCGGTGCCCACCAGCGAGTAGCCCAGCACCTTGGGCAGGCCGGTGTGGCGCTGCGTGAGATAGCCCACCATGGCCGCCACCGCGAGCAGCAGCGACCATTGCACCGTGGGCAACCCGGCCGAGGGGCGCAGCCATTGCGCCCAGAAGCTCAGGATTTCATTCATGTTTCGGGACCTCTGCGTCAGACGGGCTGGCCCGTCGGTGTGAAGGAGCGGGCGCACACCGCCTCCGCGGGGGAAGGGGTGCGCCTGGCGTGGCCTGAATTTACAGGCGGAAACAAAACGTCTCTGTAGGACAGGGGCGGCGCTTGGTTCCACCCGCCGCTGCGCCTCAGGGCGCGGTGCGGCGTTCGGGCATGAAAAAACTCAGGGGCGCCGAACGCATGCGCGTGCGGATCGCCGCGTAGATGCGCGACCGGTCCACGCCGCTCACGTTCTGCGCGCGCAGCGCGAGGCTGAAGGCCAGGTAGAAACTGACGGTGACATTCAGCGCGCCCAGCAAGGGAAGCGACGCCACGGCCCACCAGAAGGCGGGCATGTGCAGCACTCCCAGGCCCAGCGCGGCGCTGGCCGCGCCCACCTGGCCTGTGGACAGTGTGACATGGCGCACATCCAGGGCCAGTCCGAAAAACCCTGCAAAGGCCGGGACGAGCCCCAGCATGAAGCCCAGCGAGATGTTGGCCGCGAAGCCCGAGAGGTTCTCGCGCAGGAAACGCGCCCAGCGGGCGGCCCGCTCCGTGCCCAGCATGCGGGTGATGCGCGGGTTGTAGTGCATGGCCGAGTCCAGGCGGTTGAGCACGAACCAGTTCTCGGTCCAGCCCGCGATGATGCTGGAAGCGAACAGCAGCACCCCGGTGAATGCCGCGAAGAGCAGCGACGGGCCCAGCAGGTGCAGGGACTCGAACACGTGCGCTGCCTCGCGCTCGCTGATGGCCGGGCTGCCGGTGGCCAGCGCGATCAGCATGGCCAGCCCGAGCACCGCCGGGAACACCACGAACACATTGCCCAGCACGGCGGCCACCTGGGAGCGCACCAGGTGCGTGATCTCGTCCACGAACGACTCGATGGCGTCGCTGGCGCCCAGCTCCTTGAGCTTTGCGGCCATGGCGGGCGCCGTCATCGCGGGCTGCTTGGTCGCCACGGTCAGGTGCAGCAGCTGGATCAGCACGAACGTGACGGCGTAGTTCACGCCCGCCCAGAAGCCGCCCCAGAAGGCGGACAGCGCCAGCGCATAGAGGCCGAACTTGGCCAGCGTGGTGAAGGCCATGACCGCGCCGCCCCCTGCCGCCTTGCGGACCATGGCCCGGTACTCGGCCGCGGTGCGCGTGATGTAGTGTTCGCCGGTTTCCGCGCTGCGCTCGACCACCTTGGCCGCCAGCAGCGAGGAGTTGGACGCCAGCAGGGCGCGCAGGCTGCGCCGTTCCTGACCCACCATCACCAGGCGCGCCATGAGCCGGGCGGCGGTGACGGACGGCTTGGGCGACAGCAGGCAGTCCAGCAGTTCGCGCACGCGCAGGATGCGCTCGCGCAGTTGCCGCAGGCGGAAGACCAGGCCCACGGAGATGCCGTTGTCCTCGAAATGGGTGTAGACCGTGGCGGCCGCGGCGCGGCAGGCCTCCAGCCGCTCGCGCAGGCGCTGCGCGGCCTCGTTGAGCCGGTCTGGAGTGCGCAGCGCATGCAGCACCTCCACGCGCAGGCTTTCCACGTCGCGGATCAGGGCATGAAAGGGCTGGGCTTCGCGGGCGGATTCGCTCATGCGCAGGCGCAGCTCGGGTGCGAAGCCCGTGGAGAGAATCTGTCCGGCGCAGTAGGTGATGGCATCCAGCAGGGCCCGTTGCCAGCGCGAGGTGCCCGGGTTGCCTTCGGTGCTGGGGGGCGCCAGCAGCGCCACAAGGCGGGTGAGCTGGGCTTCTTCCAGGGCCGACAGCCACTGCGCGTCGAACTCCCCGGGCAGGGCCAGCATGAACAGCTCGGACGCGTCGATGGTTTCAGGGCTGCCCGGCAGCAGCTTGGTGCGCAGGCGTTCGGCCAGCTCGCTGACCAGCGCGGTGCGGGGCGCGAAGCCGAAATCCGCCAGCAGGGTGGTGATGTCCACCTGGTCGACCAGCGTGGCCCACCACGCCTGAAGCCGCAGCTGGATGTCGGGCCGTGCCTGCACCGCATCCAGGAAGAGCTGCACGCGGCCCACGGCGGAGGCCACGGAGTCGCGCTCGCCCCGCACCCAGTCCAGCAGGTGGATGAGCCACAGGTGGCGGTGCGCGAGATCGGCTGCCGGATCCAGCGCCGACAGCAGGCTGGCCAGGTCCGGGGTGGTCTTGCCACGCTTCAATGCAGCACCCGACCGCTCAGCGGCTCACCCGACGGGCCGTGGTTGATCGCTTCAAGCACGAAGAGCGGCACGGGCGTGTTGAAAGGCTCCCCGTCCTCCGCCACGCAGTGGAACGTCCCGTGCATGGTGCCGCTGGCGGTGCGCAGCCGGCATCCGCTGGTGTACTGAAACGATTCACCGGGCTTGAGCAGCGGCTGGTGGCCCACCACGCCCAGGCCCTTGACCTCCTCGGTGTGGCCGCGGGAATCGCTGATGATCCAGTGGCGCGAAATCAGCTGTGCTGGCGCTTCCCCCGCATTGGTGATGGTGATCGTGTAGGCGAAGCTGAACACGCCGGTGTCCGGGGCGGACTGCTCGGGCAGGTATTCGGGGCGCACCTCCACGGCGAACTGGTACTTTGGCATGGGGCGAATGGTAAGCCAATGGTGCAAAAACCCCGCGTGCCCGGGGCCTGAGTGCGCGGCGGCGCCCGGGCGGAGGCACGTCCGTGCACGCAGCGCAATAGGCGAGGCTTGCCCTGTGGAACCGCTGAACTGCGACAATTGCCCCCATGAGCCGTTCTTTCCGCATCGCCCCCTCCATCCTCTCCGCCGACTTCGCCCGCCTGGGTGAAGAGGTGCGCAATGTCATCGCCGCTGGCGCGGACTGGATCCACTTCGACGTGATGGACAACCATTACGTGCCCAACCTGACCTTCGGCCCCATGGTCTGCCAGGCACTCAAGCCGCATGCCCGGACCGCCGCCGGCGTGCCCGTTCCGGTGGACGTGCACCTGATGATCGAGCCCGTGGATGCGTTGGCCGCCGCGTTCGCCGACGCCGGGGCCGACTACATCAGCTTCCATCCGGACGCTTCGGCCCATGTGCACCGCAGCATCCAGGCCATCCGCGCCAAGGGCGTGAAGCCCGGCCTGGTGTTCAACCCGGCCGCACCGCTGGATGTGCTCGACTGGGTGATCGACGACATCGATCTGATCCTCATCATGAGCGTGAACCCAGGGTTTGGTGGCCAGAGCTTCATCGACTCGGCGCTGCGCAAGATCGAGGAGGTGCGCCGCCGCATCGATGCCACGGGCAAGGACATCCGCCTCGAGGTGGACGGCGGCATCAAGACGGACAACATCCGCCGTGTGGCGGATGCGGGCGCCGATACGTTCGTGGCGGGCAGCGCCATCTTCGGCAAGCCGGACTACCAGGGCGTTATCGACGCCATGCGCGTGCAGCTGGCCTGACGTCCACGGCGGCTGGCCAGGCCGCGCCGCTGCGGCCTGCCGCGGCACGATTACCAATACGGGACTGCCACTGCCTATTGCGGCACGACGGTGGTCGTGGTGGATTCTCGCAGCACCCCGCCACCGGGCACCGAGCCGCTGGCCGGGCTGTTCTGGATGCGGCGCACGCATTCCGTCTGCTCCGCCGCCGTCGGGAACGCCACGCAGCGCTGCGTGGCGTTGTCCGTGGCGGCGGCGCCCGGGTTGCTCAGCTGCCCCTTGCGGGACGCGTCCAGCGCGTTGTTCGCCTCGCGCAGGCAGGTCGCGAGGCTGTCCTGGGTGTTGTTGGTCATGCACTTCTCGCGCTCCTGCTCGTAGCGCGCACGGGCATCCGGGGGCGGCGTCTGGGCTAGGGCGCCTGCGCAGGCTGCGAACAGGGTCGCAGTGAAGACGGGGGCAAAAAAAGCGGTACGGGTCATGTAAGGGCTCCTGGCAATCTCGGTAATCACAAACGGGCTGGCTTCAGCGTAGCCCCGAGCGCCTTGCGACCCTGTCAGACACCGCCTTCCGCCTCCGTGCGCCCTCGCGCCTTCCTTCTTTCATGGAGCATGCTGCCGCTTCGTTCGTGCGGAGCGTTCACGTGTCCGCGCGAATGCCTTGGCGCGCCCGGCGGATGGGCATGGCGCCAAACCAAAAAAAGGCCGACTTCATGTCAGCCTTTTTGGCCTGGAGCACCGTGGCTCAACGTGCGTTCTCTTGGTACCAGAAGCGGCGCTTGCGAGGAATGCCCAAGGTGGCCGTGGATTTCCCTGCTTCAATCCCTGATTCCTTGGGGTTCGGTGCCCCGATCACGAATTCCTTCTGCTTGGTCACTTCCGACGTTGTGCCATCTGCGTTGGTCTGGGTGTAGGTGATGGTCACGAATCCCGCCACGGGGCTGGGGGGCAGGCCGCCGCCATTGAGCTTCTGGCTTGCCGGAGCTCGGCAAAAGAGCGGCGCAGCGTAGGTGCGTGCCTCTCCCAGGTTGGCCGAGCATGTATTGCCCGGCGGTGTCGGCTTGTTGGTGCCGAAGTAAGTCTGGCCACGGAAGGTCGTCGCCGCATTCACCACCTTTTCGCCCGCCGTCATGGGAAAGTAGCAGCCATTGGTCATGTTGTCGGTGGTGCTGCCGGACAAACCGAGAGAGCCCGGCAAGATCGGGGTGAAGGATGTCGCCGTACCCTTGGCGGTCCGGTCATCAAACACGGTGAAAAAGCGGTCGGTGCCGGCTGTTGTGCCCTTCAAGGGCTTTTCCCGGTCGCCAGATCCCACTTGCACAGCGGTAAATGTTTTTGTCGGTACCACGTCAGGCGCGTAGAAGAACTTTCGGGTGTCCGTTCCTGCCAGCGCCGCCAGCTTGTAGATGCCCCAATCCGAGACGGCCGAGGAGGAGGGGGTCTCCAGATCGATGCGGTAGATGTTGCCACCGGTGTCCACCGCGTAGGCGCGGTCGGTGTAGCCGTCATAGTCTGAGTCGACAAGGGTGACGTCCGCGGGGACGCTGCGCGCGGTGTCAAACCTCTTGAGAACCGATCCCGTGAATGCGTCGAGCACGTAGACCGCATTGCCCATCGTGGTGCTACCAGGTGTGGCCGCGTCTTCCGCAGCGGCATCGTAGCCCCCGCCCATCACCAGCACGGGGTCGGCATGCCCCTTGATCTTTGCCACTCTGGGTTCGGACCACGTCTGCCCCAGCACGCTCAAGCGAGAGTCCGTGTCGGTATTGGATTTTCTCCAGAGGAACTTCGGTTGTGTTGGGTCCGTGACGTCCAGCGCATAGATGAAGCGTCCGCCACGACGCATGCCCACATACAGGTACACCTTGGCATTGGAGCCGTCCGCGTTCACTTTTTGATAGACGCTGATCGGCCCATCAACGAAGTAGTCGCGGGGCTGGGGCTTGCTGGCGGAGGTCTCGTCAATCACGAGCGTCGTGGACAAGCGGATATCCGGCGTGTTGTCGTGCAGCCGTTGGAGCTTGCCGAAATGCTCTTGCGGGATGAATCCCCAGAGTTCCGCGCCTGCATCATTGCCGCTCTGGTTGCCGTTGATGGCTCGCAGCATGCCGTCGTTCGAGCCATAGAACACCACGACACCCGTATTCCCTCCATAGTTCACAACGGCTGGACGTGAATGCAGGATATCGCCGTGCACGCTCGGTCGGATCGTCGTTGCCGGCGTGGTGGTGGGGCCCACTTCCGCCGCGTTGTTGGTGCCACGCACCCAGTTGATGGTGCTGGTGTCCAGTGTGGAAGTGAGTGACGAGTTGGAAGTGCTGAACCGGGCGGAAGTGCTGGTTGCAAGGTTGGTTCCTGTGGCACATCCGATACAGGTATACAGGTTCCGTGTAGCCTGGTTGGTGGCATAGGCGCTCCGGATCAGTTGTGCGACGCCGCCTTTTTCGACAACCTCTCCATCCGGTGAGTCCGATGCGCTGGGAGGCGTGCCCATGGGATCCTTGGCCCAGAAAGTGCTGGGTGATGTCCAGAAGGAAATCGCTGTGGGCGAGATGAAGCCGGACGCACCGCTGACCGCCGCCTTTCCATCCGCCCCCGCCAGGAAGAGGGTGTCCGTGGGCACGTCGTATCCGAACTGGTACTGCTTGAGGTTGCCGCGCCAGCGGGGACGAGAGTCAGGGTCAGGTCGGAACATGCCCATGAACACCTGGTTCTGGTAGGTGCCTCGGGCATTCACGCTGACGGGCAGGCTGGCGGACGAAAACACGCTGTCACTCGCCTGGAGCTGGTTGAATATGGATACCAGCTTCTCAGCGATATCAGTACCCGCGGAGCTGACGGCGAAGTATTCCCCACCGCTGTTGACCGCCATGCTTCCAAGCAAGGCGCTCCATCCCGGGCCCTGGCCGGTCGTGACACGGTCCACATCCATGGTGTAGGTTGTGATGTTGCTGGGCGACTTCTTCATGAAGCGCGCCCACTCATCGGCAAAATTGCTTTGTGAACCGTTCGGCGACAGGTCCGTGATATCGGCTGGACGGGCAAGGCCGGCTGCTGCGTAGGCTGCAGACAGGCGGGTGGATGCATCGGTGTTGTCGCTGTTGTTGTCTTGCGCTGCGCCGTTGCTGATGTAGATGATGTAGTTGCGCGCGCAGGCGTCAACGAGCGGGCTGCGATAGGGGGATCCCGCGAAAGACGGCAGGGCATTGTTGGGCTGTGCGTAGATGGCATTGGAAAATGCCGTGCCTGAAGCATTGCCTGCGTAGTCCGCCTTGACCTTGTTGTTCCCAGAGTTGGGCGCAGCACCCGTGAAGTAGTAGTAGGCCTCGGCCATCGTCTTGCCGGCCTTCCCGCCATTGGATTTGTCCCCCAGCTTGTCCAGGCTGCCGAGCATGTTGGTGAACGTGGTCTTGTAGGCAGCGTCCAATGGCCTGATGGCCGCGCGCAGATAGCCGCCATCGACGTTGTTGTTGGGGTTGCCGGTTTCCGTGAACAGCATCAGGCCTACGCGAAACTTGCCAGCCGGCAAGGCATTGATGGTGCTCACCATGGCGGCAATTTCGTTGGTAAACGCATTGTTCCAGTTGGCCGTGTTGTCCAGCAGGATGAGTACGTTGGGGGGATCCGAGGTGGATGTGCCGCTGTAGATATCGATGTCGCTGGTGTACTGAGCGAGGCAGGGCAGGGTGGCTGCCAGCCCCATCGCCAGGACGGTCCACCGGCGCAGTTGACGGGTTGTGAAGCCTTGCATGGTGAAACTCCTGTGGCTACTTGCAGAAACTGGATACTTCGTTGCCGAAGACCACGACGGCGACGCCCTGGTTGACGGCGACCTTGGTTTGAGTCTGTGGATCGCTGACTTGCGCCCTGACATTCCACTCGCTGTTGGCGCAGCTTTCAGGGTCTGCGCCGGCGATCGGTGTTTCCAGGTCCACGAACGTTCCCCCCTGCTTGGGAGCGGCACGGCAGGGCGCGTAGACATCGATGGTGGTTGGCGTCTTCGGCGCCGGGGGAAGGTCGCCGGCAAGGATGGGTTTGGCGCGCGTGCACTGGGGTCTTGGCGAAAGCACCGCGGAGTAGTCCGTTGTCCCGTTGCCATCCATGTCGACCAGAACCGGCGAGGCAGCCACCCCGTCGGGGTTGGTATGGAAGGTGGACGCGCTGATGGTTTTCTCCACCGCCAGCTGTGCCGCGGAAAGCCCTTCCTGGCGCGCCTGCGTATTGCCGATGATGCGCAAATTTCCGGACGAACTGTTGAACGCGCTGATGGCAAACAGGCTCATCAGCACCAGGAAGATCAGGGCGACCACCAAGGTGGCGCCACGCTGGGTGGTATGGGTGTTCATGGTGATGACGCTGGCGTGGCGGGGGGAGAAACCTCGCGCAGACCTGCCACGTTGGTAAGGCGCACCGTGGTGGTGTACACGCGGCGCTTGAAGCCGCTGCCGTCTCCGGAGATGCTGGAGGGGCCCATGACATAGGTCTTGCCGCTGTCGCTGTAGCCCGGAGACTTTTCCGTGGTCCTGGAGAGCAGATGAAGACGCACGGCAACGACGTTGGCCCAGTCGTTGTCGCGGGCGCCCACGACCCCGCTCAGCCCGGGGCGAAACACATCAGGGCCGCCTTTGCTGGCGTCGGTTGCGGGGTCCGCATCGGCGGGATCGGTGGTGTCGAAACCATACTCGAGGACGAGATTCTCGATCCCCTCGGCCAGCGGCACGGTCACCATCTGGGTCCCACGCAGCTCCGCCATCTTGAGTGTGGGCGTCGTGTCGCTACCGCACTCGTTGCAGTCGGCGATGTAGTAGATGCGGGAAACGTATTGCCGGACCGGGTTGATGCCATTGCACTGCAAGTTCCTGAGGGTGAAATCCCCCGAGGTTGCGGACACGAGGAAGGGGTCGGCCACAGGATCGGTGACACATCGGGATGTCTGCACGTAGGGCGCATTGGCAACCTTGGCTGCAGGCGCCACGAGATCGGCCCCCAGCCGATGGATTGCAAACGCGATGGTTCCAGCCTTGTGGTTTGTGATGCATGTCGCCGGCAAGGCTTGAGCCTGTGCCGCTGTCAGGCCCATGAGGGGCAGCGGTACCTTGGAGTCTGATGGAACGGTTTTGTCCCAGCCCAGGTCGGGCAGCGCAGTCGCGCAGACGTCGGGGGTGGTATAGCCCAGGAAGTCCGCCGGCACCTCGCCGTAGAAGCCCGCAAGGGCGAGATCGTCGTGCAGCAGCTCCTCCGCATAGCGGCCGTTTTCAATCTGCCGGATGCTTTTTTCGAGTTCGTTCCCCGACTGGCTGCTGTTGGCGAACAGCAGAGCCAGCCCCGCGACCAGCACCAGGCCGATGGCAAGGCCCACCATCAGCTCCACGAGCGAAAATCCGCGCTGGCGCTGGCGCAGGCGTGCAGACGGCGTGTGCGAGGCTGCGAATGTAGGTTTCATGGGCGGTTCAGGGTGCGGGATCCGTGAGCTGGGCCACCTGCATCACGACGGAAACGACGCGGCGGGTGTCCTCGCTGCTGTACGCGTTCTGGCCACAGGCGTTTGCGGGAGACCCGCTGGGCTGCAGGCCTTGCCATGCCACGGAGATCAAGTACTGGTTGGTTGCCGGATTGGTGATGCAGCCGCGTGCGTTCAGCATGGCGCCCACCTTGGTGCCGCCCTGCACCTCCCCTGCCCCTTGGATGGTCGTGGCCCATTCACACATATCCCGCTGCGCGGTCGTGAGGGCCGCATTGGTGCAATCGCCTGGCGCCGCCGTGCCGATGCTGCTGCCTACATAGGCCACCGCATCACCACGGTTCAATTTCATGCGCTCGGCCATGTCATTGACCAGGATGAGTGCCTGTGATCGCTGATATCCCTCGAGATTGGCCACGGTGGTGCGGGCCTGCAGGCCAACAAAACCCAGTACGCCAAATGCAACGATCAGCATGGCAATCAGCGCCTCGATCAACGCGACACCTTGCTGGGGAGAGGAAGAGGACTTCATGGCGGGCAAGCGGTGGTGGCGCTCTTGGGGCGACCCGAGGGATCGAGTGAAATGCAGCGGCTGCGATTGGCATCGCTGTTCATCAGGGCGAACCGGGCCACGGTGGTGGAACTGGAGACGCGACCGTTGCGATCGAATGTGACAAGCGCTGGTCCGGTGAAAGTCACGCCGTTGCCGACGGGGTTTTTGCGGCTCACGACCTCTGTGCCCACCATCACGCTCCAGCCGGACTCCCAGTGGGAGGCATCGCCTGAAGTGGGGCGAAGCGTGACCGCGGTGGCAAGCTGGCCGCGCTTGAGGGCTTCGTTGCGGGCCAGTGTCAGGTCCGCCATGAGGTCGAAGGCCGCGGCACGCATGCGCTGCATTTCCAGCAAGTTGCGAAAGGAAGGGGCCGCCAAGGACACCACCACCGCCAGCAGGGCTACGGTGACCATCAGCTCAATGAGCGTGAACCCGGCGGCCGGGCGGTGTCTGAGGGTATGCATGGCGCGTCTTCCCCTACCAGCAGCCCGTCTGGGCGTTTCCGTTTTTCACGGCGGTCTTTGCTCCCGTGTGGTCCACGCCCAGGGTGCCGCACTTGTCGTTCAATTGGCTGCCCTGGGGTGTCGCTGTGGCGGTGAAGGAAGGAGGGGTGCTGGCCGGTGCACTGACAGTGATGGTGTAGTTGGCGGTGACCTGAGGAGGAACCGCGACATTCAGGGCGGCCGCCGTCGCCGCGTAACTGCGCGTGTCCAGGAGCATTTGTTGCTGCCGGGTGCCGATGTTCATGAGTACCGATTGCGCTTCTGCACGGCGTGATTTGCGCACGTGCTCCTGGTAAGAGGGATAGGCGACGGCAGCCAGGATGCTGATCACAGCCACTGTGATCAGCAGCTCTATCAGGGTAAACCCCTTGTTCCGATCCATGTCGGTTCTCCTCTGCCAAGCTGCGGTGTTGCGATGAAATGTGAAATTATCACATTCATTCTATTGCAAAATGTTGCACGGAGGTGGGCTAGAGGCGGTGTCGTGGTCGATGGAGCGACAGCAGGCAACCGCGTTGGAAGGTGAGTCCGTGGCGCCTTGGGCAGCATGGCAAATGCCGCGAAATTCGCGGAAAATCGCGGGTTATTCCGAACATTCATGCAAGATCGAATTTCCTGGACCCAAGCCGCCCTGGCACGCATCCTGCGGCCAGCGGTGCGTCTGGCCCTGGCGATGGGTCTGAAGCATCCGCAGCTCGAAGAGGTGCTGCGCGACCTCTTGGTCGACGAGGCCAGGAATCTATGGCTCGCGAAGGATGGGGCGAAACCCAATCTCAGCCAGTTGGCCACCACGACCGGGCTCAATCGCAAGGACGTGACAGCCCGGGTGCGCGACACGCGCTCCGTGTTGCCTGCCACCGAGGGTTCTGCGGCGGCGAAGGCCTACACGGCCTGGCTCCAGGTGGTCTCGGAAGACGAATCGCAGCGCACCTTGCCCTTGGCGGATTCTGGGAAGGGCCATTCCTTCGAACTGCTGTCCCGGTTCGCGACCCGTGGCAATGTCCACCACCGCACCGTGCTGGAAGAGTTGCTGAGGCTGAACCTGGTCGCTCTCTCGGACGGTGAGGTCCACTTGCTGGGGGACAGCTTTTTGCCCACCGCCAGCGTGCGCGACATGCTCGCCTTCCTGGGAGACAACGTGCGAGACCATCTGCAGGCCGCGGTATCCAACACGCTGGGCCAGCAGCCCCGCATGCTGGAGCGCGCGGTCTATGCCTCCGGCTTGACACTGGAGGACTGCGAGCGCATACATCAGGTCGCGCGCCAGCACTGGGAGGCGACCCACCATCTGCTCGTGCGGGAGATGACGGACGCCGTGGAACAGAGCGACGGGAAGGGGGCGGGGCGCATGCGTGTCGGGATCTACGCCTACTACGAGGACGAACGGGACCTGCCCCCAGGCACCGAGGCGCCCGTGGTGCCTCTCCAAGGGGCCGGCCAGCCGAGAGCATCTGATCCGTTGAAAGAATAACAGTGAGATATCCCATGAATGTGTTGATTCGGTCAGTCTTGCTGACTCTGTGGCTCGCCTTGGCAGCTTGTGGCGGTGGGTCGCAGGAGGGTACTGCGCCCGCAGGAGTGGGTGGAGTCTCGGGCCCAGGCACTGATGCCGGCACAGGTTCGGGTTCGGGTTCGGGCACTGATGCCGGCACGGGCACAGGCACAGGCACAGGCACAGGCACAGGCACAGGCACAGGCACAGGCACAGGCACAGGCACAGGCACAGGCACGGGCACAGGCACGGGCACGGGCACGGGCACGGGCACAGGCACGGGCACGGGCACGGGCACAGGCACAGGCACGGGCACGGGCACGGGCACGGGCACGGGCACGGGCACGGGCACGGGCACGGGCACGGGCACAGGCGATGGGGTGGGAGATGGTGTTGCTGCCGCCCCAGGGGACGCGGGCGGCGTGGGCTCCGGAGGCACGGGGGTGACGGCTTCCGCCGTGGGCATCGGCGTTGCGGACGGTTTTGGCAGCGTGATTGTCAATGGCGTGCGATTTGCCACCGACACTGCGCAGATCACGACAGAGGATTCGGACGCGCTGCGCCTGGGGATGACCGCGTTGATCAGCGGCTCCATTCGGCCAGACCTGGCGACGGGGGTCGCGACCAGCGTGCTTTCGGTCCCCGAGTTCCGGGGGCCGGTCACGGCACTGAACGTGGCCGCGGGCGAATTCGAAATCTGGGGGAACCGGATTGCGGTGGATACAACCACGGTGTACGACGGCCTGGCGGGACTGTCCTCGGTGGCGGTGGGCACCACCTTGCAGATCTATGCGCTGCCAGTGGGGGATGGCCGGTGGCGTGCGAGCCGGGTCGAACGCAAGGACCCGGGCATGCCGTTGATCATGGCGGGTGCCATTGAACAGCTTGACGGTGCCTCCAGGACCTTCCGGCTGGGCGGCCATCTGGTGAGCTACGCGGCCGCGTCTTTCAAGGGCACGTTGCTCGGCACTTCATTGGCCAATGGCATGGTGGTGTACGTGCGGGCCATGGCGCCGCCCGTTGATGGCGTGCTGAACGCTCAACAGATCCGGCGAGGCCACACCTTGCCCACGGCGGGGAGCTTCGCGGCCAATCTGCTGGGCATCGTGTCGAACTTCAGTCATCTGAATGCCGAGTTCTCGCTGTACGGAACGCGGGTGAATGCCGCGTCCGCGCTCATCACGGGCGGGCCCGCCACGGCCATTGGAAATGGCGTCAAGCTCGAAGTCGCCGGAACGATGTCCGGCGGTGTGCTGGTGGCCCAGCGGGCGCGCATTCGCCATGTGCCGGGGACGGGCGGGCCTGCCACCTTTGAGCTGATCGGTGCCATTGGGCAGTATCGGTCCATCCATGACTTCCGTGTGAACGGACAGCCCGTGAATGCCTCCGGTGAGGGCGTGGTGTTCGCCAACGGGACGGCGAAGGGTTTGCGCAATGGCGTTCGCGTGACGGTGCGAGGCCGCCAGGTGGTTTCCGGGGTACTTCAGGCCACCGAAGTTCAATTCGAGTGATGCCCTGGGGCGCCCCGGGCCAAGTGCCGATCAGGCATCTCGCAACGCGCGGTGGCGCAGCCGCGGGAACGTGATGCGCGGTGGCCGGTGCAACCCCGCTGCCCCCCGTTGCGCGTGGGGCGAAGGCGTCAGCCCAGGCGCTGAAAGGTCAGGACGAAGGCCACGCCATCGGTCGTATTGCGCGCGTTGACGGTGCCGCCCATCTTGGCCATGTAGGTCTTGGCCACGAACAGGCCCTGGCCCCGGTGCCCGGTCTCGCCCTCGGGCATGGGCAGGCTGGGGTCGGAGACGCCCAGCTCGAAAATGCGCCCCAGCAGATCCTCGTCGATGGTGGCGCCCTGGTTGTGCAGCGTGGCGCTGGCGGTGGATTCGGAGGCCACCAGCGTCAGCGTGATCGCCGTGCCCGCCGGGCGGTAGCGGTCGGCGTTGCGCAGGATGTGGGTCACCACGTCCTCCAGCGCAAACTCGTCCGCACGCACGATGACAGGCCCCGCGCCGCCTTCATAGACCACCTGGTCGATGCCGGCAAAGTGCGCGTTGCCGGCCACATGGCGCAGGAAGGCGTCCAGGTCCAGCCGCCCCTGCGGCACGTCCGCCGCCTGCAAGGCCTCCGCCGGGGATGCAGTGCCATAGAGCACGTGCACCGCCTGCTGCATGCGCTGGATGTAGCGGTGGCCCGGGTCGCTTGCGCCGCCGTGCAGCACCATGAGCGATTGCAAGGGGGACATGATCTCGTGCCCCACGGCATGCCACATGTCGCGCTCCTGCTGGGCGCGCAACTGTTCGCGCTGGATGTCGTCCTTCACGCGCTGCAGAAGGTCGGCCAGGCCTCCGGCCAGAATGCCCAGTTCGTCCGACCCACGCAGGTCCGATACGTCGAGGTCGCCCAGGCGCGGGCCGATGTGCCCCTCCTGCACGTTGTACGAAACCGCTGCCGCGCGGCGGGTGAGGGCGGTCACGCGGCGGATGAGGCCCACTTCCACCACCAGCCAGGCCAGCGCGATGGCCGCGAGCATCGCGCCCAGGTACCACGACACCCGGGTGGCCACGGCCGCAAGCCCCTGCTCCACGCCGCGCAGGTTGCCGGTGAAGGTCACGGCATAGTTGCCCGCCGGAGTGTCCAGAATGTCGAGGCCCGCCGGTACGGGCTGCGTCCTGTTGTCGCCAGCGGCCTGCCACTCCAGCGGCAGCCAGCTGATGAGGCGCAGCAGCCAGGGCGCCGACGGATCTGCCTGCACCTCGGAGCCCTTGAGCGTGATCGCTTCGCTGTCGCTCGTGCCCAGCTTGCGGATCTGTACCTGTTCGCCAGGCAGCAGGGTGCGCGCCACGTCCGCCAGCGATGCGGCGGCCTGGGCTCCGGGGGCGTTGCTGTCGAACAGGGGCGCAGCCGCACCGGGCGCCAGCATTTCCACGCGCACGCGCATGCTGCCCAGATCCTGTGGCGGCCAGACCAGGCGCTGCTTGTCAAACAGCGCTTCGCGGAACAGCTCCACGGGAAGGCGGATGGAGTAGAAGGTGCGGCGCAGGCAATCGGGCGCGGCGCCCGCGAGGTCCCGGCACTGGCCGTTCTGCCAGAGCCAGCCGCGAAAATCCCGCACCGGCCGGGCGCGGGCGTCCAGGGATTCCTCGCCACCGTCCACGAAACCCGTCAGGCGGCCCCGGGTGCTGATCGTGCCCTGGGGGGGCAGTGCTTCAAAGGGCGCGACCCAGCGGGATGTGGCGCCGCGCATGTCCAGCGTGACGCGGGCGCGGTGCACCGCCTGCAGGTCCAGGGCACCACGTTCGCGCGGCACCAGCGCGCCCGCGTAGAAGCTGCCCACCAGATAGATGAAGCCCCCGGCATACGGGTTGTTGCCGATGGCCGCGCAGACCGACGCGCCGTCGGGGTACTGCACCGCGCAGCCCGCCATTTCCACGGCCTGCTGGGCCTTGTTCTGGTCGTCGAAGTCCAGCGCCGCATAGGGCAGCAGCAAGGGTGCGAGCGGTGCCGGGGCCGAACCCCGGCTGCCCGCGTTGAGCAGGGCCAGCTGCCCCGAGGGGTGGCGCAGGCGGGCCATGACCTCGGACTGGCTGCGCGCGAAGCCGTGCCGGTAGCTTTGCCAGCCACGCTCCTTTTCTTCCTTGAGCAGCACCACGCTCAGCGCGACGGTGGCCAGCGCCAGCAGCACAAACACACCGCGCACCAGAATCCGCAGCCGGAAGGCGGGCAGGCCCAGGCGGGGCATTTCCAGCTTGGGGATGTCGAGCGTGGGGCGCAGCAGGCGTTTCATTTCAGGTCCCCCTGCGTGAAAGCACTGCACACGGCGTCTGAACCCGGCGCGGCCCAGGCCAGGGCCGCCGTGCAAGGGCCGCCCCGCCGCACTGGCGGCGTCCCCCTTCCCGAATGGCGCAGCCGTTCGAGAGAAGGGGGAAGCGGCGAAGCCGCTCAGGGGGATGCCTCACTTGCCTACCCAGCGAAAGCCCCGCATGGGCACGTTTTCAATGCCTTCGAAGGCGGGGTCCACCTCGCGCAGGGCTTCGCGGATGGTGCTCACATGCTTGCGCACGTTGTCCCGGTTGCGCCCGCTCTTGACCACCTCGAACAGCTCGTCGTACGACACGACCTCGCCGCTGCGCTGGTGCAGCGTGGCCAGGATGCGCTGGGCCGTCAGCGGCAGGTTGATGCGCTCGCCGCGCCAGGTGGGGGTGCGCTGCCACAGCGGGTCCAGCACCAGCGCATCCGGCGCCGGCGCGGACAAGGACGTGGCGGCGTTCGCCGGGGCCTGCGTGGTGCGCAGGATGTCGAGGAAGGTCTCGATGAAGTCGGCCTCCTCGAACGTGGTCTTCTGCAGGTAGTCCCACGCGTCCAGCGCCTTCATGATGCTGCGGTAGATGGCGGCGGGCATGGCCGACACCACCAGTACCGGCGTGCCCTGGCGGCGCTTGTTGATGGCGTTGATGAGCGCCACGCCCGCATGGCGCTCGCGGCCCAGTTCGATGTCGAGCACCACGGCGTCGTAGTGCTCGCGCGCCAGGGCGGCTTCGGCGTCGTCGCGCGTGAACCACTGGTCGATCACGATGCCGTTTTTCGCACTGGCAATCCAGCCCGCCAGCTGGTTGCTGGTGGGCAGGTCGTCTTCGATCACGGCGATGCGGGTCATGGTGGGGCGCGGAGTGGGTGGGTGTGCGTGGATTATCCGGGGCGCCTGACTTGCCCGGTGTGAAGGTTTCTTCCGGGCCCGGAGGGTTTGCGCGGCGGGCGTGAGGGCTTTGGGGGCTGCGCTGCATTGTTGCTTCCGGGGTGAATCCGAAGAATCAGTCCCCAATGAGCAGCCAGGTTGGGCCGCTCAGAGGCAGACAACAAATTCACCACCCAAGAGAGAGAAACGCCATGAAAACCGCCTGGAACCGCATCGTGCAAGCCCTGCGTGGCCGCAACGCCGCCGCCCACCCGCTGGACGCCCGTGCCGAAGGGCCGCAAGCTGCGGCACCTGTGGAAGCCGACGTCCCCACGCCAGCATCCGCGGCCGAAGGGCGCATCCACTGGGCCTACCTGCTGCCCACGGCCAGCACGGCGCGCTGGATGGCGGCCGCAGCCGTGATGGTGGCCGCCGGTGCCCTGGTGGTGCGCCACCCACCGGTGCAGCAACTGGGCCAGGGCGAGCTGGCGGTCCGCATGAACCAGTTCACCGGTTCGGTGAGCCAGTGGCGCGATGGCAGCATGTGGGTGGTGCCGGGCCTGCACAGTGTGCGCATCTTCTCCTTGCGGGACCAGAGCTATCGCCCTGAAGCCATGCGCCTTGCCAACGGCAGCGCACCCCTGCAATCCGTGGAAGGCCTGTCGTTCGGGCTCGACCTGAGCGTGCGCTACGCGCTCGATCCCGCCTCCGACGCCGTCCGGGCCGGCCGCCTGCCCGATGACGTGGATGCCGACATCGTGGCGCCTGCCGTGCAGGGCTTGGTCTACAGGGTGTTTGCCCGCTACACGGTGCGCGAGATTTTCTCGTCCAAGCGCGCCGAAATCGCGCAGGCCATTGAAGCCGAACTGCGCACCCGCCTGGCCGCCGAAGGCGTGCTGCTGCGCCATGTGCAGATCGGCAAGGTGGACCTGCCCGCCGAATACCGCCGTGGCATGGACAGCCTGCTGGCCGAGGAGCTGGCGTCCGAGAAGATGCGCTACACGCTGGAGCTCAAGGACAAGCGCGTGAAGGAGACCGAGCTCGACGCCAGCGCCGACAAGGTGCGCCGCGAGGTGGCCGCCGAAGCCGCCGCCCGCGAGCAGGTGATCGCCGCCCGCGCCCAGGAAGAGGCCATGAAGCACGTGCTGCCCTTCAAGCAGCGCCAGATCGAGCAGCGCCAGCTGGAGGCCGAGGCCGAGAAGGTCTCGCGCATCAAGGCCGCGGAGGGCAGCGCGCAGGCGCGCCGCATCGAAGCCAACGGCGAGGCCGATGCGCGCCAGAAGCTGGCCGAGGCCGAGGCCTACCGCATGGACCGCATCGGCAAGGTCAACGCCGAGCAGATGGCGCGCGAAGGCGCCCTGGTCACGCGCCACCCGTTGCTGATCCAGAAGACGCTGGCCGACAAGCTGTCGGACAAGATCCAGGTCATCATCGCGCCCCCGCCGACCAATGGCGATTTCATCGGTGCCGCGCTGCTGGGCGGCAACCGCAATGCCCAGGCCGTGGCCGCGCAGGCTGCCGCCGGTGCCGACGACACCGCCACGACCCCCGCCACGGAGCAATGAACATGGACCGCACCACCCTCACGCTCGTCGCAGTCATCGCCTCTGCCGCCGCGATGCTCGCCACCGCCGCAGTGCCCCCCGCGCCCGCCAGCGCATTCGGCAGCGCCATCGTCGTGCAGGACCAGGCCAGCCTGCGCGCCGCCCCCCGCGACTCGGCCCAGCAGCAGTCCGCCCTGTGGCAGGGCGAGGTGCTCGAAGTGCGCGGCGAGCGCCTCGACTACCTGCAGGTCTGGGACCACAAGCGCGAACGCGGCGGCTTCATCCGCGCCAGCGACGTGCGCCGCGTGGCGCTCGATGAGGCCCAGGGCCCGGCCCTGCTGTCGGTGCTGCGCTTCGTGCGCGACAGCCCGGGCGCCGAGGCGCTGGGCATCGGCATCACGGCCGCCTACCTGCAGGCCGCGCCCGCCAGTGCGCTGGCCGGTGAGCAAGGTGCCCAGGCCTTCGACGCGCTGGGCACGCTGGCCGACCGGCTGGCGCGCCGCGCCTCGGCCGCCGTGCCGGGCAAGGCCTCGGGCGCCACGCTGTCGGCCCACCTGGACGTGGCCAACGGCTACGGCGTGCGCTTCTCGACCTACGAGGTCGAAGGCCGCATGCAGGTCTGCTACGACGGCGAGGCCTTTCGCCGCGTGCTGGCCATGCCCGTGGCCGATGCCGAGCAGCGCGCCCGCGCGGCCTTGGCCCTGACGCGGCCCGAATGCGTGAACCCCGACCTGCCGCCGCACGAGCGTGCCCGCATGCAGGAATGGCAGTCCGATGTGCTCGAACGCGTGGACGTGGCCGGCCTGCCCTCCTATGTGCGCAACCGCATCCAGGTGCGCCGTGCCAGCGTGTGGAGTGCCCTGGCCTTCCAGCAGGCGCGCAAGGATGCCGTCGGCCCGGCCGTGGCCGCTGCTGCGGCCCGCGCCCTGGCCGAGTTCTCCGGTGTGAGCAGGAACGACCTGCCCGACGAGGACCAGCCGGCCTACAACGACGCCGCCATGCGCGTGGGCGCCGTGCGCTGGGCCCTGGTGCCCGCCAGCCTGCCGGTGGCCCAGGGCAGCCGCCCGGGCATCGTGACCGAGCCCGGTGCGCCCGGCGAGACCTGCGTGCTGCTGGTCGATGCCCACAGGGGCGTGAAGACCCCGCTGCTGCGCCGCTGCACCTATGGCGTGGTCTGGGCTGCCTCGGCCAGCGTGAACCGCGAGGGCACGGCCGTGGCCCTGGCCGTGCAGCCGCTGGAAGGCTGGCGCGAGCTGTGGGTGATGCGCAAGACCGCCGAGGGCTGGCTGGTCGACGTGCTGCCCCCCGCCGCCACGGCGCCCGAAACCGGCGTGGCCGAGTGGGCTGGCTGGGTGCCCGGCGGCCAGCAGATGCTGGTGGCGCGCGAGGCCCGGGGCCAGGGCCGCTACCGCAAGAGCTTCGAGATCGTGCGCCTGGAAGGCCTGGCCACCGAGCGCGTGACGGGTGACGTGGCCGCGCTGCCCCTGTTCCAGCGCTGGCAGGACCCGGCCTGGAAGCGCCAGACACTGAGCTTGAGATGAGCACCCCTGAGTCGCTTCGCGCCTTCCCCCTCTCTCAGATTGCTTCGCAGTCTGGGCGGGAACGCTCCCAGCGCGGCGGGGCGGCCCTTGCGCGGGAGCACTGGTTTTGGCCGCGCCAGTTTCACGGGGCAATGGCCATGCATGGCGGTCGCGATGTGCGACGAAGATGGGCCCTTTAAAATCCAGGCAGGCCGGGCAAGATGCCCGGCCTTTCCTCGTCTGCACTGCAAGGTTTTTTCGCATGTCCACATCCTCGCCCCTGTCCGCCCTGTTGTCCCGCGTGGACGCCGCCATCGTGGACCTGGACGGCACCATGGTGGACACGCTCGGGGACTTTGCCGAGGCGCTCAACCGCATGCTGCGCGAACTGGCGCTGCCACCCATCGAGGCACCCTCCATCGAGCGCGTGGTGGGCAAAGGCTCGGAGCACCTGCTGCGGTCGGTGCTGGCCCATGTGCTGGCATCCGAGGGCCAGCCGGCCGATGCGGCGCAGGTCGAATCGCTGTACCCCGCGGCCTGGGCCAGCTACCAGAAGCACTACCTGGCCATCAACGGCCAGTATGCGCAGGTGTACCCCGGCGTGGTGGCCGGCCTGCAGGCGCTGCAGGCCGCGGGCCTGCGCCTGGCCTGCCTGACCAACAAGCCCCTGGATTTCGCCGTGCCCTTGCTGAAGGCCAAGGGGCTCGACGGCTACTTTTCGCAGGTGTTCGGTGGCGACAGCTTCGCGCGCAAGAAGCCCGATCCGCTGCCCCTCGTCAAGACCTGCGAGGCCCTGGGCACCGCGCCCGCGCGCACGCTGATGGTCGGCGATTCCAGCAACGATGCGCAGGCCGCGCGCGCCGCCGGCTGCCCCGTGGTGCTGGTGACCTACGGCTACAACCACGGCCAGCCCGCGCGGGCCGTGGATGCCGATGGTTTCGCGGATGCGCTGAGCGCGTTCGCGGGCTGATCAGGCCGCGATACGGCGCTGCGCGGCCGTTGGCAGCACCCGTGCGCTGCCGGCTGTACGGGCCGGTGGTGCCGTGGTGACGAGTGCCGCATGCGCTGGCGCGCCAGCGGCAGCGTCGCTGCCCAGCTGGAACACGGCCACGGCATCGACCAGCTGGCCTGCCTGGGTCTTGAGGCTGTCGGCCGCTGCGGCGCTTTGCTCCACCAGGGCCGCGTTCTGCTGCGTGGCCTGGTCCATCTGCGTGACCGCCTCGCCCACCTGCGACACGCCCTGGCTCTGCTCGCTGCTGGCCGCGCTGATCTCGCCCATGATGTCCGTCACGCGGCGAATGGCCCTGACCACCTCGGTCATCGTGGCGCCCGCCTTGTCCACCAGCGCGGTGCCCTGTTCCACGCGCTCCACGCTGGTACCGATCAGGGCCTTGATTTCCTTGGCGGCCTGCGCCGAGCGCCCGGCCAGGCTGCGCACCTCGCCGGCCACCACGGCGAAGCCCCGGCCCTGCTCGCCTGCGCGCGCCGCCTCCACCGCCGCGTTGAGCGCCAGGATGTTGGTCTGGAACGCGATGCCGTCGATCACGCTGATGATGTCGGCGATCTTGCGGCTGCTGTCGTTGATGCCCTTCATGGTGTCCACCACCTCGGCCACCACGTCGCCGCCCTGCTGGGCGACGGTGGAGGCGCTCATCGCCAGCTGGTTGGCCTGGCGCGCGTTGTCCGCGTTCTGGCGCACCGTGGAGCCCAGCTGTTCCATCGAGGCGGCCGTCTGCTGCAGCGCCGAGGCCTGCTGCTCGGTGCGGGCCGACAGGTCGTTGTTGCCCGAGGCGATTTCGGCACTGGCGGTGGCCACGCCTTCGGCGCTGTGGCGCACATTGCCCACGATGGTGGCCAGGCGCGATTGCATGGTGGACAGCGCCTGGAGCAGCTGGCCTGTCTCGTCGCCGCCATGGGCTTCGATGGCGTGCGTGAGGTCGCCGCTGGCAATGCTCTCCGCCGCCTGCTTGCCCCGCTGCACGGGCCGGACGATCGAGCGCGTGACCGTCCAGGCCAGCAGGGCCCCCAGCGCTACCGCCACCAGGGTGCCCACGCCCAGAAGTGCCTGGCTGGCCTTGGCAAGGGTACCGGTGTCGGCCTGGCTTTCAGCCAGTTGCGTGGCCATGGCCGTGCGCAGGTCGTCCAGTGACTTCAGGTATTTGTCGGCCAGCGGGCGAAGGTCCTTGTCCACCAGGGCGGGCACGTTCGGCTCGCCGCCCCGGTGCAGTTCGCGGATCTCGGCCTGCTTGTCGTTGTAGGCCGCGCGCGCCGTGGCAATGGCGGCCAGCAGTGCGCGGCCAGGCTCGCCCTGCACCAGCGCCTCGATGCGCTGGACCTTGGCATCCATGCCCTTGGCCGTGGCCTGGGTGTCCGCGGCGAGCTTGTCCATGTAGTCGCGGTCGATGGCCTTGAGGAATGCCTCCGTGCGGACCCAGTTCAGGCGGATGTCGGAGGCCCAGTCTTCCACCAGCATCTGTTGCTCGATCTCCTGCGTGGCGACACGCTCGCTGGCATTCTGCAGGCTGGCGATGCGCCATATGCCGGTGGCTGCGATGAGGGCGGTGATGAGCAGGATGGCCCCAAAGGAAGCGCCCAGGCGCAGGCCGACGGAAAGGTTGCTGAATTTCATGGTGATGGCGGGCGCAAAAAAGGTGTCTGGGGGCGGGGCTGGGGCTCTGGGGTGGCAAGGGCCGTGGCGCATGCGGGTGGCGCAGGGCGCCCGGGCCGGGCTGTGCGTGGCATCACATGGCGCGGGTGGCGCCGCAGGGGCATGCGGTGCAGGTTGCGTCGAAGGCCCTGAATTCCCTGGATCAAAGGTTACGCCCCGGTGCGGCCCGCCGCTGTCGGGCGGGTGACAGCCGCAGGCATGGTTTCATGGGGGTTTGCCCGTAGCGGCGGTGTCCCGGGGCGCGCAACCGGCGCGGGTGGCTATGCGGGCTTGCCGAGCAAGGCATCCTTGAGCTTCCAGTCGGCCGGTGTGTTGCCCAGCCAGATGCCCAGCAGCGCGTTGAAGAATTCCGGCTCCTTGAAAGGCTCGCCCTGCGGCTTGCCCTTGACCGTGATCACCGTGCCGGTGCCGGGTATCCAGTCGATCATGAACTGGTCGCCTGCCTGCAGCTTTTTGTGGTCCGAGAAGATCTGGCTCATGCGCAGCACGCCGGGAATCAGCTTGGAGAACGCCGCGCGGTCCATGTTGTCCTCCATGCCGCGCGAGAAGAGCTTGCCCAGCTCGGTGGAGTCGATCTCGCGCAGCATGGTGATGCTCATGCGCTTGGGGCCCTTGAGCGCGGCAATGTCCTGCGGCGTGTGGGCTTTCTTTTCGAGATACAGGCCGGCCGTGTAGACCTTGAAGACCGCCTTGTAGCGCACGCCCGCCCCATTGAGCTGCAGGCTGCTGCCGCTCAGGCTGGTGGTTTCTTCGTACTTGACGTCGGCCACGGTGATGGTCTGGGCAATGGCACCGGCCGTCAGCAGGCACAACGCTGCCGCTGCGGCGCATCGCTGGAGGAACTTCATGCGCAACTCCTAAAAAAGAACGGTCGTTCGTTTCAAATTGTTGCTGCACCTGCTTTTTGCCGCAACAGGGTTTTCGAGTGGTTGCGCGGCGCGGCGTTGCGGTGTGTCAAAACCGGGGCGGCCGGGAACCTTTGCTACACTTTGGGCCATGTTCATTCACCACGTGTTCATCACAGGTTGCAGCGACCGGGGAGCCTGGCCCTGGCGTCAGCCTGTCTCCTTGAACGCCTGATGGCACCTGGGCAATTGCCCCAGCGTGCACCCGTGGCCCTACCGGGGCCGATTGAATGGACCGCAGCGCCCCCTTTTATTGCCCGGGGGACACGCGCTGCCACAGCTGGGAGCTCTCCCCGTGATCACAGAACTTGAATTCAAAAGCCTGGCCGGCGAAGGCTACAACCGCATTCCGCTCATGGCGGAAGCCTTTGCGGACCTGGAAACCCCTCTCTCCCTGTACCTGAAGCTGGCCCACAGCAAGGACGGCGGCAAGCACAGCTTCCTGCTCGAATCCGTGGTGGGCGGCGAGCGCTTCGGGCGCTACAGCTTCATCGGCCTGCCCGCGCGCACGCTGCTGCGCGCCAGCGGTTTTGGCGCCAGCGCCAAGACCGAGGTGGTGACCAACGGCGAGGTGGTGGAGTCCGCAGCGGGCAACCCGCTCGACTTCATCGAGGCGTACCAGAAGCGCTTCAAGGTGGCCTTGCGCCCCGGCCTTCCGCGCTTTTGCGGCGGCCTGGCCGGCTACTTCGGCTACGACGCGGTGCGCTACATCGAAAAGAAGCTCGAAGACACCTGCCCGCCCGACACGCTGGGCTGCCCCGACATCCTGCTGCTGCAGTGCGAGGAGCTGGCCGTCATCGACAACCTGTCGGGCAAGCTCTACCTCATCGTCTACGCCGACCCGGCCCAGCCCGAGGCCTACGCCAAGGCCAAGAAGCGCCTGCGCGACCTGAAGGACCAGCTCAAGTATTCGGTGAGCGCGCCCATCGTCAAGCCCACCGAGAGCCACCCCGCGCAGCGCGACTTCTCCAAGGCCGACTACCTCGCCGCCGTGGACCGCGCCAAGGAACTGATCGCCGCGGGTGACTTCATGCAGGTGCAGGTGGGCCAGCGCATCCACAAGCGCTACACCGAAAGCCCCCTGTCGCTGTACCGCGCGCTGCGCTCGCTGAACCCGTCGCCGTACATGTACTTCTACGACTTCGGCGACTTCCACGTGGTGGGTGCGAGCCCCGAGATCCTGGTGCGCCAGGAGAACACGCCCGACGGCCAGAAGGTCACCATCCGCCCCCTGGCCGGCACGCGCCCCCGTGGCGCCACGCTGGAGAAGGACAAGGCCGCCGAGGTCGAGCTCATCAACGACCCCAAGGAGCGCGCCGAGCATGTGATGCTGATCGATCTGGCGCGCAACGACATCGGCCGCATCGCCAAGACCGGCACGGTGAAGGTCACCGAGGCCTTCGCCATCGAGCGCTACAGCCACGTGATGCACATCGTGAGCAACGTGGAAGGCATCCTCAACGACGGCATGACGGCCATCGACGTGCTCAAGGCCACCTTCCCCGCCGGCACGCTCACCGGCGCGCCCAAGGTGCATGCGATGGAAATCATCGACCAGCTTGAACCCACCAAGCGCGGCCTGTACGGCGGCGCCTGCGGCTACCTGAGCTACGCCGGCGACATGGACGTGGCCATCGCCATCCGCACCGGCATCGTGAAGAACGGCACGCTCTACGTGCAGGCGGCCGCCGGCGTGGTGGCCGACTCGGTGCCCGAGCTCGAATGGAAGGAAACCGAGCACAAGGCCCGTGCGCTGCTGCGCGCGGCGGAGCTGGTCGAGGAGGGCCTCGAATGACCCGCGCCATCGACAAAGTCAAATCCTGCGCCGCCATGCCGGACGTGCGCCGCGAGGTGAACAGGCTGGACGACGTGCTGGTGCCCCTGCTGGTGGAGCGCGTGGGCTACATGACGCAGGCCGCGCGCATCAAGCAAGACGCCACGCAGGTGCGCGATGAGGCGCGCATACAGGCCATCGTGGACCGCGTGCGCGAGCAGGCGCTGGCCGAAGGCGGCGATGCCGACGTGATGGAAGCCATCTACCGCAGCCTCATGGAAGCCTGCATTGCCTATGAACACCGCGAGTTCGCCCGCCTGCGCGAATCCGCCTCTGCCGGGAGCGCCGCATGAAACTCTTGATGGTCGACAACTACGACAGCTTCACCTACAACATCGTGCAGTACTTCGGCGAGCTGGGTGCCGAGGTCGAGGTGTTCCGCAACGATGAAATCACGCTTGAAGGCATTGCGGCGCGCGCGCCCGACCGCCTGGTGATCTCGCCCGGCCCGTGCTCGCCCGCCGAGGCCGGCATCTCGGTGGCGGCGATCCAGCACTTCGCGGGCAAGCTGCCCATCCTGGGCGTGTGCCTGGGCCACCAGAGCATCGGCGCGGCCTTCGGCGGCACCATCGTCCGCGCGCAGGAGCTGATGCACGGCAAGACCAGCGTCATCACCACCACACAGCAGGGCGTGTTCGCGGGCCTGCCCGAAAAATTCACCGTGAACCGCTACCACTCGCTGGCCATCGATCGCGCCGCGTGCCCCGACGTGCTGCAGGTCACGGCCTGGACGGAGGACGGCGAGATCATGGGCGTGCGCCACAAGGAGCTGGCCATCCAGGGCGTGCAGTTCCACCCCGAAAGCATCCTCACCGAACACGGCCACGCGATGCTGAAGAACTTTCTGGAGCAGCGCGCATGACGGCGCCGGCCGATGCTGCAGCGGCTTCCTCGGGCTCGTTCGCCCAGCTGTTCCAGTACAAGCGCTGGGCCAACGACGAACTGCTTGCGCTGGGCGAAGCCTCGCAGGCCACGCTGCCCGAGGGCGATCACCGGCTCTTTGTGCGCATCCTGAACCACACCTACGTGGTGGACCGCATCTTCGCGAGCCACCTGCAGGGCCTGCCGCAGACCGCCTACGCGGCCACCAACACCGAAGAGACGCCCGCACTGCCGGCCCTGCGCGAGGCGGTCCGCGCGTCGGACGACTGGTATGTGCAGTACGCGAACGGGCTCACCGCGGACCAGCTGGCCGAGCCCGTGCAGTTCCGCTTCACCGACGGCGACACCGGCACCATGACGCGGGCCGAGATCCTGAACCACGTCGTGGTGCACGGCACCTACCACCGGGGCGCGGCCGGCCGCATCCTGGCGGGGCATGCGGTGCCGCTGCCGCGCGACTCGCTCACCACCTTCCTGCACCGCCTGCAACCGGAGCGACGCTGGTCGTAACACCATGCCCGACAGCCACCAACTGCTCATGTTCATCGCGGCCGGCTGGCTGCTGAACCTCACGCCCGGCCCGGACGTGCTCTACATCGTGTCCAACGCGCTCAAGTCCGGCACCCGCGCGGGCATCGTGGCGGGCCTGGGTATCACGGCCGGGTGCTTCGTGCACATCTTCGCGGCCGCCGTGGGCGTGGGCGCGCTGCTGGCCACGTCGGCCACGGCGTTCACCGTGCTCAAGTGGGTGGGCGCGGCCTACCTGATGTGGATGGGCGTTCGCATGCTGCTGTCCAAACCGTCGGGCGACGGCGGAAGCGCGGCGGCCATCGCAGCGGCGCAGGCGGGGGCATCGTCCGGTGCCGCCACGCCGCTGTCCAAGATCTTCCGGGGCGGCTTCTGGACCAACGTGCTCAACCCCAAGGTCGCGATCTTCTTCCTGGCCTTCGTGCCGCAGTTCATCGCGCCCGGCACGGAGAACAAGGCGCTGGCCTTCGTGCTGCTGGGTGTGCTGTTCAACGTGAACGCGATTCCCGTCAACACGGGCTGGGCGCTGGCCGCGGGCTGGATGGCGCGCCGCATGGGCGCGGTGCAGCGCGGCATGCACTGGCTGGACCGCGTGGCGGGCGCCATGTTCATCGGCTTTGGCCTGAAACTGGCCTTCACCGAGCAACCCACACAATGAAGCACCCCCTGAGCCGCTTCGCGTCATCCCCCTGGGGTCGCACCCGGTGGACCGGCAAAGCCGGATCCACGGGTGCACTCGCCCTGGCAGCGCCCGTACCGTGGAATCCGCCGGCTGCCACGCGCCATTGAAGAATCAACGCAGACAGGATCTATCACCATGTCCATCACTCCCCAGGAAGCGCTGCAGCGCACCATCGAGCACCGCGAAATTTTTCATGACGAGATGCTGCACCTGATGCGCATGATCATGAGTGGCGAGCTGTCGCCCGTCATGACCGCGGCCATCGTCACCGGCCTGCGCGTGAAGAAGGAAACCATCGGCGAGATCACGGCCGCCGCGCAGGTGATGCGCGAGTTCTCCACCAAGGTCCATGTGCCCGACAGTAAGCACCTGGTGGACATCGTGGGCACGGGCGGCGACGGCGCCAACACCTTCAACATCTCCACCTGCTCCATGTTCGTGGCCGCAGCGGCGGGCGCCAAGGTCAGCAAGCACGGCGGGCGCGGCGTGTCCAGCAAGAGCGGCAGCGCGGATGTGATGGAGGCCCTGGGCATCCACATCAACCTCAAGCCCGAGCAGATCGCGCAGTGCATCGCAGAGGTCGGCATCGGCTTCATGTTCGCGCCCAACCACCATCCGGCCATGAAGAACGTGGCCCCCGTGCGCAAGGAGCTGGGCGTGCGCACCATCTTCAACATCCTGGGCCCGCTGACCAACCCGGCCGGCGCGCCCAACATCCTGATGGGCGTGTTCCATCCCGACCTCGTGGGCATCCAGGTGCGCGCGCTGCAGCGCCTGGGCGCCGAACATGCCATGGTGGTCTACGGCCGCGACGGCATGGACGAGGTCAGCCTGGGCGCGGCCACGCTGGTGGGCGAGCTGAAGAACGGGCAGATCACCGAGTACGAAATCCACCCCGAGGACTTCGGCATGTCCATGTCCAGCAACCGCGCCTTGAAGGTTGAATCCCCCGAGCAGTCGCGCGAGATGCTGATCGGCGTGCTCAAGGGCGAGCCGGGCGCCGCGCAGGACATCGTCTGCCTGAACGCGGGTGTGGCGCTGTATGCGGCCAATGTGGTCGACTCGGTGCCCGCAGGGCTTGAAAAGGCACGGGCCGCCATCGCCTCGGGCGCGGCGCTGGCCAAGCTCGAGCAGATGGTCACGCGCACGCATGCGCTGGCTGCATGAAGATCAACCCCCTGAGCGGCTGCGCCGCTTCCCCCTTCTCCTGCGGGAAGGGGGACGACACCCGCAGCCTGGCAAAGCCAGCGCTGCGGTGTCCTCCGCTTCGGGCCGCGCGGGCGTTGCGCTCGCGCCATGTTTCAACGTTCAATCGCGACCCCGCCGGGGTTGAAAAGGCAGGTTTCCCATGAGCGACATCCTCAACAAGATCGTGGCCGTCAAGCACGAAGAAGTGGCCGCTGCGAAGAAGCGCATGCCCCTCGACGCCATCCGCGCCGATGCCGAGAGCCGCGTGCTCACGCGCGACTTCGAAGGCGCGCTGCGCGCCAAGATCGCCAAGGGCCAGGCGGCGGTGATCGCCGAGGTCAAGAAGGCCAGCCCCAGCAAGGGCGTGCTGCGCGCCGACTTCATCCCCGCCGACATCGCGCAAAGCTATGCCGATGGCGACGGCAAGGTGAGCGCCGCCTGCCTGTCGGTGCTGACGGACAAGCAGTTCTTCCAGGGCAGCGTGGACTACCTCAAGCAGGCGCGTGCCAGCTGCCAGCTGCCGGTGCTGCGCAAGGACTTCATGGTCGATGCGTACCAGATCTACGAGTCCCGGGCGATGGGGGCGGATGCCATCTTGCTGATCGCGGCCAGCCTGGATGATTCGCAGATGGCCGACTTCGAGGCCATCGCGCGCAGCCTGGACATGGCGGTGCTGGTGGAGGTGCACGACGGCGCCGAGCTGCAGCGCGCGCTCAGGCTCAAGACGCCGCTGGTGGGCATCAACAACCGCAACCTGCGCACCTTCGAGGTCACGCTGGACACCACCCTGGGCCTGCTCAAGGACGTGCCGGCCGACCGGCTGCTGGTCACCGAGTCGGGCATCCTGAAGCCTGACGACGTGAAGCGCATGCGCGATGCCGGCGTGCACGCGTTTTTGGTGGGCGAGGCGTTCATGCGCGCGCCGGAGCCGGGCGAAGCGCTGGCGAAGCTGTTCGCCTGATTGCTTGTTTGCTCCTTATTTGATAGCTGATTGCGCTTGTCCATCAAGCGGTAGAGGCCTTTTTGACCATGAATGACGCCGCTGCAAACCCCACCCAGCTGCAAAGCGCCAACCCGGCCGACTGGCCGGTGGCCTCCGGCTGGCAGCCGCTGGTCGATGACTTCTTTGCCGGTGTGCGCGGCCAGTCGCTGCTTGCCTTTCTGCAGTCGCGGCTCGATGCGGGCGCGGTGATCTTCCCGCCCCGCCCGCTGCGGGCGCTGGAACTCACGCCGCCGGACGAGGTGCGCGTGGTCATCCTGGGCCAGGACCCCTACCACGGGCGCGGCCAGGCCGAAGGGCTGGCGTTCTCGGTGGCGCCGGGCGTGCGCCTGCCGCCCTCGCTGCAGAACATCTTCAAGGAAATGCAGCGCGACCTGGGCGTGGCTTTCCCGCCGTTTCCGAACCCGGGGGGCAGCCTGGTCAAGTGGGCGAAGAACGGCGTGCTGTTGCTCAACACCGGCCTCACGGTGGAAGAGGGCCAGCCCGCCAGCCATGCCGGCAAGGGCTGGGAGGCCCTGACCGACGCGGTCATCCGCCATGTGGCCGAGGGCGAGCGGCCCGTGGTGTTCATGCTCTGGGGCTCGCACGCGCAATCCAAGCGCGCGCTGATCCCCCAGGACCGAGGCCACTTGCTGCTCCTGTCCAACCACCCTTCGCCGCTGTCCGCTCTGCGCCCGCCCGTGCCGTTCATCGGCAACGGGCATTTCGGCAAGGCGCGCGCGTTCCGGGCGCAGCACGGGTATTGAGGCGCCAGCGCGGCGGCGCTGCGCCTCCGCGGTCTACCAGCGCCCCGGCAGCCGCTCCTTGAGCAGGTCGAGAAAGGCCTGCGCCGCCACGGGCAGGCTGCGGCCCGCCAGGGTCTGCACCTCCAGGTCGCGCAGGTCCATGCCAGGGTCGCTGATGGGCACGGCCACCACGGCGCCCGCCGCCACCAGGTGGCGTGCCGCGATCTCGCTGGCCACCGACAGCCCCCCGCCATGCGCCACGAAGTTGAGCACCGTCTTGGCATGGTTGCTGATGAGCACCGCCTCCACCTGCAGGCCCTGGCGGCTGCACACGATGTCGATCATCTGGCGCACCGTGGTCTCGGCGGGCGGCAGGGCCAGGGGGTAGGCGGCCATCTGCGCGAGCGTGACGCTGGCCGATTCCGCCAGCGCATGGCCGGGCGGGATGAGTGCCAGCACCGGAGCGCCTTGCCGGTAGGCGACCTCGATGTCCTTGTGCGGCGCACGGCTGAAGCACAGGCCGATGTCGGCCGCGCCGCTGCGCACCGAGTCGGGCACCTGGGCGGTGGGCAGCGAGATCACGCTGAACTGGATGCCCGTGTGCGTGCGCTGGAATTCCACGCACAGGCGCGGCACCAACTCGTTGGCAAATGCGTCCGACGTGGCCAGACGCACCTGCCCCGCGCGCAGGCCCTGCAGCGCGCCGATCTCGCCCAGCGCGCGTTCGGCGTCCAGCACCGTGCGCCGGGCGTGCACGGCCAGGATCTCTCCGGCCGCGGTGAGCACCATGCCGCGCGGGTGGCGGTCGAACAGCGGCGTGCCCAGCTGCGCCTCCAGCCCGGCGATCTGGCGGCTGAGCGCCGAAGCGGCCACGTGCAGCCGTGCCGAGGCTTCGGTGAGCGAACCGCTGTGCGCCACCTCCAGGAAGTAGCGCAGGGCGGTGTCTTGCAGGAGCTGGGGGCGCATGGGCAGGGCAGGGGGCTGGAGTGGGGCGTATTGCCGGGTGGCGACCCAAAGTATGAAGTGGTTTGCCGCTGCGGCAAAGCTGCTTGCCTATTTGGCGTTGGTCTTCCGGGGGCTGGCTTCCTAAGATGGCTGTCTGGTTGCCCCCGGGCGGGGCCCTGCGGCTCCCCCTGTCCCTGTCTGCGTGCGCGGTCCGGCATCGCGCGTTTCCCCTTCTTCTGGAGTACCTGTATGCGTCTTTTTCCCTGGGGCCGTGGCGTCGTGTGCCTGGCCTGGTTGATGGTGTGGGGCGCCAGCGCACAGGCGCAGGCCGCGTGGCCCGACCGGCCCGTACGGGTCATCGTGCCGTTTCCGGCCAGCGGCGCCACCGACCTGGTGGCCCGGGTGGTCACCCAGCGCGTGGCGGCCGACCTGGGCCAGCAGCTGGTCGTGGACAACAAGCCCGGCGCCGGCGGCACCCTGGGCACGGCCGAGGCGGCCAAGGCCGCACCCGATGGCTACACCCTGCTGCTGACCACCAGCAGCACGCATGCCATCTCGCCCCATCTGATGCCCAAGCTGGCCTACGACCCGCGCAAGGACTTTGTGCCCGTGGTCCACGTGGCTGACGCACCCAGCGTGCTGCTGGTCACCAACTCGCTGCCGGTCAAGACCGTGGGCGAACTCATCGCCTACGCCAAGGCCCATCCAGGCAAACTCAACTACGCCACCAGCGGCAACGGCACCATCGTGCACCTGAACACGGCAGCCTTCAGCGCGCAGGCCGGCGTGGAGATGACGCACATCCCCTACAAGGGCACGGCGCTGGCGATTCCCGACCTGATCGCCGGGCAGACCCACGTGCTGTTCGATTCGCTGCCCACGGGCATGCCGCACGCCAAGGCCGGCCGCCTGCGGGCCCTGGCCGTGACCAGCGAGAAGCGCAGCACGCTGGCGCCCGAGCTGCCCACGCTGGCCGAGTCCGGCCTGCCCGGTTATTCGTCGGTGACCTGGTTCGGCGTGTACCTGCCCGCGGGCGCACCGCCCGCGCTGGTCGACAAGGTGCACAAGGCCTTTGCCAAGGCCGTGCAGGCGCCCGAAGTGGCCGAGAGCCTGGCCAAGCTGGGCGTGGAGCCTGCCGCGCCGCGCACGCCCGCGCAGTTTGGTGCCATGGTGCAGGCGGACAGCAATCGCTGGGCGACGGTGATCCGGCAGCACAAAATCGCGGTGGAGTAGCCCCCCTGAGTCGCCTTCGGCGCCTTCCCCCCGAGGGGGACGACACCCTCGGTGCGGGGCAGCCCTTCCTTGGCGTCTCTCGCTTTGCGCCGCGCCAGTTTCCACGCACCGCAACCCTTGCGAGCCACGGAGTCAGAACGCTATGAATAACCCAACCCTCGACTGGTCCCTTCCCTACGCCTCCCACCGCAGCGCGGTCATGGGGCGCAATGTGGTCTCCACCTCGCAGCCACTGGCCGCGCAGGCGGGGCTGCGCATGCTGCTGGCGGGCGGCAACGCGGTGGATGCCACCATCGCCGCCGCCATGGCGCTCACGGTGGTCGAGCCCACGGGCTGCGGCATCGGCAGCGACGGCTTTGCCATCGTGTGGGACGGCAAGGAACTGCACGGCCTCAATGCCTCGGGCCGCTCACCGGCCGCGTGGTCGCCGGAGTATTTCAAGAAGCTGGGCGGCATCCCCGAGACGGGGTGGAACGCGGTGACCGTGCCGGGCGCCGTCTCGGCGTGGGTGGCGCTGTCCAGGCGCCTGGGCAAGCTGCCCTTCGCACAGCTGGCGCAACCCGCCATCGACTATGCGCGCAATGGTTTTCCGGTGTCGCCCACCATCGCCCGCCTGTGGGCGCTGGGTGGCGCCAAGCTGGGCGCGCAGCCCGGTTTTGCCGAGTGCTTCCTGCCAGGTGGCCGCGCACCGCGGGCGGGCGAGATCTTCCGCAGCGAGGCCCATGCGCGCACGCTGGAGCTGATCGCCGAAACGCAGGGAGAGGCGTTCTACCGGGGCGTGATCGCCGAGCGCATGGTGGCCCATGCACAGGCTCACGGCGGCGCGATGACGCTCGAAGACCTCGCCTCGCACCAGGCCGACTGGGTGGGCACCATCAAGCAGCGCTTCGGCGACTCGGTGATCCACGAGATCCCGCCCAACGGCCAGGGCATTGCCGCGCTGATGGCGCTGGGCATGCTGGACGCGCACGGCATCGGCGCGCACCCGCTCGACAGCGTGGAGACGGTGCACGCGAGCATCGAGGCCATGAAGCTCGCGCTGGCCGACCTGGACCAGTACAACGCCGACATCGGTGCGATGCGTGTCGCGCCGAAGGAGCTGCTGGAGGCGGACTATCTGCGCGGCCGCGCGGCGTTCATCGACCCCGAGCGCGCGGGCGACCCGGGCCACGGCGCGCCGCGCCCGGGCGGCACGGTGTACCTGGCGGCGGCAGATAGCCAGGGCATGATGGTCTCGTTCATCCAGTCCAACTACATGGGCTTCGGCTCGGGCGTGGTGGTGCCTGGCACGGGCATCAGCCTGCAGAACCGGGGCCACGGCTTCAACCTCAGGCACGGCCACGCCAACGAAGTGGGCCCGCGCAAGCGCCCCTCGCACACCATCATCCCGGCGTTTGCCATGCATGCCGATGGCACGCCGCAAATGGCCTTTGGCGTGATGGGCGGCCCCATGCAGAGCCAGGGCCACACCCAGATGGCGCTGCGCGTTCTGCGCTACGGCCAGAACCCGCAGGCCGCCGCCGATGCGCCGCGCTGGCGCGTGACGGGCGGCAAGGGCGTGGCCGTGGAGCCCGCGTTTGATCCCGCCGTGGTGGCGGCGCTGCGTGCGCGGGGCCACGAGGTCACGGTGGAGGAGGGCAACGGCGTGTTCGCCTTTGGCGGGGCCCAGCTGGTCCTGCGCGACGGCGGGCACTACATCGCAGGGTCGGACCCACGCAAGGACGGGCACGCGGTCGCGTTCTGAGAACCTGCCAGGTTCCCTGGTCAACCGGCGGCGCAGTCCGGAAACCGCCGTGCCAGCTCCGCTGCCGGCATGGTTTCCGCCAGGTCCATGTTGTGCGCGAGGGGGATGTACTCCCCGGGATCCGTGAAGCGCATGAGCGTGGTCACCAGCCGGTTCCCGGCGCTGCCCTTCTGGCAGCCTGCCAGTTCCACCCCCAGGCCCAGCTCGCGCGGGCCGTCGTCCACCGTTTTCCAGGCCAGGGCCTTGGCGCGCAGTGCCTGCAGCCGGGGCAATGCCTCCGGGTCGATGCGCCAGACCTGCACCGCGGTGCGGGCAGTGTCATAGGGTGCCAGCGGGCTGCGCTCTGCGGTGCCGCGCAGCTCCTGCAGCGGCAGCTTTTCTTCCCATCGCTCGGTGGTGGTGGTGCCGCCGGGTTGGCGCACCTTGCGGGACACGCTCACCGTCAGCTCCAGCGCCGGGCCATGGAGCCGCAGGCCGGGGCCGTGCACCACGGCGGCGCGCAGCGCGGCGGGGTCGAGCGTCTCCAGCTGGAGCTTGCGCAGCTTCCACAGGGACGACACCGGCACGGTGCCGCAGGCGGCCAGCAGTGCCGTGCACAGGATGAGAACGCCAAGGCCCGCCCCGCGCCGCCATGGCGGCCGGACGGGTGAAATAGGGCCCCGGAGCAGGCGGGTGCCGCTGCGAAAAGGGATGGGCGGGCTGGGTGTCATGCGGGTCGGACGGTGTTGAAATTTCTGTTTAACGGTATATTATTATTGTTTTACAGAAAAAATTGCCAAACCATGACGCGAACTCTGGCCACTCCGGTCTCCCCCGTCCACAGCCCTTCATTCCGCAGGCTGGCCTGGGGGCTGCTGGCCGCCAGCTGGGTGTGTGCCCTGGTGTCGCTGGTTTTTTCGCTGGCGCGCTGGGCGGCGATCGGACACGAGACCGGCTGGGGTGGGTGGATGCCCCTGACGGTGGTGCCGACGCAGGCCCTGCTGGTCGGGCTGACCCCGCCGCAGTCCATGGAGACGCAATGGCGGTGGGTGGGCGTGGCGCTGGAGTGCATTCCGGCCCTGGCCATGCTGTACGCGGTGCTGTGCGTGCATCGCATCTGCCGGGCCTTCCTGGCGGGCGCCGTGTTCGGGCCGGTGGTCGTGCGCGGGTTCCGGGGCGTGGGCTGGGGCTTTCTGGCGATGTTCGCGACCTCGCTGGTCTACCAGGTGGGCGTGACGGCGCTGCTGTCGTGGCTGGCCTCCGGCCAGCAGGGCGGGCTCATCGCGCTGGGCGTGGGCTCGTTTGAAATGAGCGTGCTGGTGGTGGGGCTGATGATGCTGCTCCTGGCCCACGTGCTGGCCGAGGGCTGCCGCCTGCAGGCCGAAGCGGATGCGTTTGTGTAGCCACTCCCAGGTACCGTATTCCCCATGGCGATTGTTGTGACCCTGGATGAAATGCTCGCGCGCCGCAAGGTCAAGTCGCGGGACCTCGCGGCCCATGTGGGCATCACCGAGGCCAACCTGTCCTTGCTCAAGAGCGGCAAGGTCAAGGGCGTGCGCTTCGAGACGCTCTCGGCCATCTGCGAGTACCTGCAGTGCCAGCCCGGCGACCTGCTGGCGTGGGTGGACAGCGGCGGTGATGGCGCGGACGACGGCGCGGCGCAAGAAGGCGTGTAAGTGCGCTGGTGGGGCTGGGGTGCCGTTCCCGTCAGCCGGCGCAGGCGCGTGGCAGTGGCCGTGGTGGCCTCGGTGCTGCTGCACGGTGTCATCCTGACCGCGTGGAATCTGTCGACCAGCCGCGTCTCGCCATCGCTATCGGCACCACCGCAACCATTCACATCACCGCGACAAGCGATGGAGGTGCAGTGGATCACGCACGCCGAGGTGCTGCAGCCCGCCATGGCGGTGCTCGGCCCGGGGCGTGCGCAGGCGCTCCCCAAGGGTCCCGTTTCCGCGCCCGCATCTGCATCGCGCCCGGTGCGTGCGGCAGAGCGCCACCGCAGCGCCGACGCGCCCACCGATGCAGTGACCGGCACGGTCATCGGCACCCCGGCACGCGCCGTGCAGCAGCCCCCTCCGCAGGCCGCGACTGCCGCTGCGCCCGCGCCCGAGCTGCCTGCGTCCGACAGCCGGATGGCCGATGCACCTCTGCGCTGGAGCCCCGACGCCGTGGGCCGTGCCGACCGCCAAGAGCGCGAATGGCAGCGCCGCCACGGTGCCGTACCGGCGGCGCAACTGGCAGTGGGAGACGGCGCGCCAGCGGCCAGGCCCTTGGGTGCTGCGATTTCGACCCGCGAGTGGCGCGGTGGCGATGGCTCCCGGGTCACGCAGGTGGAGAGCCCGTCGGGCACCTACTGCGTGCGGCTGCCCTCGGCCAATCGCCTGCCCGATGTGGGCGCCGCACCGCGCGTGGCGCCCGTCAGCAACTGCCCTTGACCCCGCCGATTGCCGTGGAGCCGCAGGGCCGCATCGCCGGTCAACGCGCGGGTGGGCGCTCCAGCAGCATCGCATCCCCGTAGCTGAAGAACCGGTACCCCTGCGCGATGGCGTGCCGGTACAGGCCCATGGTGTGCGCATAGCCCGCGAACGCGCTCACCAGCATCATCAGCGTGCTCTTGGGCAGGTGGAAGTTGGTGACCAGCACATCCACCACCTGGAAAGCAAAGCCCGGCGTGATGAAGATGCTGGTGTCGCCCGTGGCCAGACCGGTCTTCGCCCACGATTCGAGCGTGCGCACCGTGGTCGTGCCCACGGCCACCACGCGGCCACCGCGCTGGCGGCAGCGCTCCAGGGCGGCCAGCGTGGCCAGCGGCACCTCGTACCACTCGCTGTGCATCTGGTGCTCGGCCAGGTTTTCGGTCTTGCAGGGCTGGAAGGTGCCCGCGCCCACGTGCAGCGTGACGCTGGCGCGCTCGATGCCGCGCGCGGCCAGGCCAGCCAGCACGCCCTCGTCGAAGTGCAGCGCGGCGGTGGGCGCGGCCACGGCGCCGGGGGCGCGCGCAAACACCGTTTGGTAGCGCTGGCTGTCCTCGGCTTCGTCGGGGTCGTGGCCGGTGTTCTGCTGGCGCTCGATGTAGGGCGGCAGCGGCAGGTGGCCGTGGCGGTCCATCAGCTCCCACGGCGACTCGCCTGCGGGGCCGTGCAGCGCAAAGCGGAACAGCGGGCCGTCGTCCTGGGGCCAGCGGCCCAGCAGCGTGGCGTCGAAACCACCGCCGTGGCGGCCGCCCGCCATGTGCACGGTGCTGCCGGGCAGCGGCTTCTTGCTGACCTTCATGTGGGCCACGACTTCGTTGCCCGTGCCGCCGGCTTCGGCGGGCAGCACGCGCTCGATCAAGAGCTCCAGCTTGCCGCCGCTGGCCTTCTCGCCAAAGATGCGCGCCTTGACCACCCGGGTGTCGTTGAACACCAGCAGGTCGCCTTCGCGCAGCAGGCCGGGCAGCTCGCGGAAGATGCGGTCCACGGGCTCGATGGCGCGTCCGTCCAGCAGGCGCGAGGCGCTGCGTTCGGCGGCGGGGTGCTGGGCAATGAGTTCGGGAGGCAGCGAGAAGTCGAAGTCGCTGAGCGTGTAGGTGCGCGGGGCAGGCGGGCTGGATGCGGTCATGGGGCTTGAGGGCCGGACAGGCCCGTGCCAAGAAAAAAGCGGGGAGGCCGCCATTTTCCCACGGCGGGGCCGGGGGCCGGGCCTACCAGGTCTTTTCCGGAAAGCCCGACCACAGCTCGTTCAGGTCCGGAAAGCGCCACTTGTCCGGGTCTTCGCGGGCGACGATCTTCTCGTGGCACCCCGGGGCGGAGAGATCCACCGTCTCGGGCGGGACGCGCAGGCCGGAATTGGTGGAGAAGAACACCTTGACGTGGGGCGTGGTGAGCGCCGCGGCCGATTGCTCGGTCACCACGCCGATGCGGCCCGAGGTCAGCCGCACGAGCGAGCCCACGGGATAGATCCCGATGCTCTTGACGAACGCCTGGAACAGCCGCGCGTCGAAGTGGTCCTGGGTCCATTCGGCCATGCGGCGCAGCGATTCGGCGGGGTCCCAGCCGCGCTTGTAGGGGCGGTCGGAGGTGATGGCGTCGTACACGTCGCAGATCGCCGTCATGCGCGCGATCACGCTGATGCCATCGCCCTGCAGCTTGTCCGGGTAGCCGGAGCCGTCCACCTTCTCGTGGTGGTGCAGGCAGGCGTCCAGCACCGCGTCGGGCATGTTGCCGCCTTCCTTGAGCATGTGAAAGCCCTGCACCGGATGGCTGCGCACCACGGTGAACTCCTGGTCTGTGAGCTTGCCGGGCTTGTTGAGCACCGCGAGCGGTACCGCGGCCTTGCCCAGGTCGTGCAGCAGGCCCGCCATGCCGGCCAGCCGCTGCTGGTCGTCCTTGAGCCTGAGCTGTTTGGCCAGCGCCACCATGAGCGCGCACACGGCCACCGAATGCATGTAGGTGTAGTCGTCCGCCGTCTTCAGGCGCGCCAGGCTGATGAGCGCGCCCGGGTTGCGGGTGACGGAGTCCGAGATTTCCTCCACCAGGCTCTGCGCGCTGGCGGAGTCCACCGCGCGCCCCAGGCGTGCCTCGTTGAACATCGAAATCACCGCCTCCCTGGATTTCACGCAGAGGGCGGCGGCGGCCTTGAGCTCGCTCTTCATGTCGGCGGGCTTGCGGTCGCGCCTGGGCGGCGGGGGTGGGGAGGGCAGCGTGACCTTGATGGGCGGCAGGTCCTCCAGCCGGCTGAAGTCCGTCTCGATCTGGGCGTCCACCTCCTCGCGGGACACCGAGGCGGTGCCGGGGGCCACGTCCCGGCCCCGGGAGGTGTCGATCCAGCATTCATGGATCGCGGTGGCCTGGATGCGGGCGAGGTCCTTGGGGTCGCTCAGCAGGAACTTGGCCCGCCAGAAGGGGTGCTCCATCCACGAGCCGCAGAACTCGTGCAGATACATGCCCAGGGTAAGGTGCTGAATTTGGATGCGCTTGAGCATGGCAAGACCCCTGGACTCGGAAAAGGCGCCTGCTTTGACGCGCTGGCAGTGGTAACCATGGTAGCCTTTTTGCCCATTCGTGTCGTTCGTAAAACCCGCTACATGCCCGCCGCCGTATCCAGAGTTTCCCCTAGGGGACATGTGAATGCCGATTCGCCCTAGCCCCCCGGCGGCGGCGGCGCCTGCCGTGTCCAAGGGCGGTGCATCGGTGGCCCAGAAGGCGCTGCAGAAGCTGGGCCTCCAGCGCGACATCGACCTGGCCCTGCACCTGCCCCTGCGCTACGAGGACGAAACCCGCATCACCCCGCTGGCCAGCGCGCGCGACGGGCAGATGGTCCAGATCGAAGCCACCGTGACCGCCAGCGAGGTGCAGCTGCGCCCGCGCCGCCAGCTGGTGGTGCAGGTGGAGGACGGCTCCGGCACGTGCGAGCTGCGCTTCTTCAGCTTCTACCCCTCGCACCAGAAGACCCTGTCCGTGGGCGCTCGCCTGCGCATCCGGGGCGAGGTCAAGGGCGGGTTCTGGGGCCGGCAGATGCTGCACCCCGCATTCCGCCTCGCGGGCGGCGAGCTGCCCGCCGCGCTCACGCCCGTCTACCCCACCACGGCTGGCTTGCCGCAGCCCTACCTGCGCCGCGCGGTGGTTGGCGCGCTGGCCCGGGTGGACCTGTCGGACACGCTGCCACCCGGCACCGAGCCGCCGTATGCGCGTTTTACAAGCCAGAATGGCCTCCCGCGCTTGTTCAGCCTGCGCGAGGCGCTCACTTTTTTGCACCACCCCACGCCGGACGTGGCACTGTCCACGCTGGAAGACCACAGCCACCCCGCGTGGCAGCGCCTGAAGGTGGAGGAGCTGCTGGCCCAGCAGCTGTCGCAGCAGCAATCACGCCGCGCGCGGGACATGCTGCGTGCGCCGGTGCTGAAGGTGCGTCGGCCCACCGATGGTGCGCTGCCGCTGCACGAGCAACTGATGGCCGTGCTGCCCTTCAGCCTGACCGCCGCGCAGCGCCGCGTGGGCGAGGAGATCGCGGCCGACCTGGCGCGCCAGGTACCCATGCACCGGCTGCTGCAGGGCGACGTGGGATCGGGCAAGACCGTGGTGTCGGCCCTGGCCGCGTGCCTGGCCATGGACGCGGGCTGGCAGTGCGCGCTGATGGCGCCCACCGAGATCCTGGCCGAGCAGCATTTCGCCAAGATGATCGGCTGGCTCGAACCTCTGCTGGCCGCGCGCGGCCGCAGGGTGGCCTGGCTGGTGGGCGGGCAAAAGAAGAAGGACCGCACCGCCATGCTCGCGCTGGTCGAGAGCGGCGAGGCCGCCCTGGTGGTGGGCACCCACGCCGTGATCCAGGAGCAGGTGCGGTTCAGGAATCTGGCGCTGGCCATCATCGACGAGCAGCACCGCTTTGGCGTCGCGCAGCGGCTGGCGCTGCGGCAAAAGCTGGCGGAGGGCGTCGCCGCCGGGCCGCCCCAAGGCGACGCGGCCTCCTCGGGGGGCAGCGACCCGCGCAGCGGCGGAGCGTGGGGGCGCAAGGTTCCCATGGAGCCGCACATGCTGATGATGAGCGCCACGCCCATCCCGCGCACGCTTGCCATGAGCTACTACGCCGACCTCGACGTCTCGGTGATCGACGAGTTGCCCCCCGGCCGCACGCCCATCGTCACCAAGCTGATCGCCGACAGCCGCAAGGACGAAGTCATCGAGCGCATCGGCGCCCAGGTGGAGGCCGGGCGGCAGGTGTACTGGGTGTGCCCGCTGATCGAAGAGAGCGAGGCGCTGGACCTGACCAATGCCACCGCGACGCATGCCGATCTGAGCGAAGCGCTTCCCGGCGTCATGGTCGGGCTGCTGCACTCGCGCATGCCCAGCGCCGAGAAGAAGGCGGTGATGGCGCTGTTCACCAGCGGCCAGATGGGCGTGCTGGTCAGCACCACCGTGATCGAGGTGGGCGTGGACGTGCCCAACGCCTCGCTCATGGTCATCGAGCATGCCGAGCGCTTTGGCCTGTCGCAGCTGCACCAGCTGCGCGGCCGCGTGGGGCGCGGCGCGGCGGCGTCCGCCTGCGTGCTGCTGTATGCCACCAACGACAGCGGCCGCGTGGGCGAGACCGCCAAGGAGCGCCTGCGTGCCATGGTCGAGACCAACGACGGCTTCGAGATCGCCCGGCGCGACCTGGAGATCCGGGGCCCCGGCGAGTTCCTGGGCGCGCGCCAGTCGGGCGACGCGCTGCTGCGTTTTGCCGACCTGGCCACCGACACCGTGCTGCTCGACTGGGCCCGCGAACTGGCGCCGGTGATGCTGGACCGCCACCCGGACCTGGCGGCGCAACACGTGGCGCGCTGGTTGGGTGGAAAATCGGACTATCTGAAGGCATGAAGATGACATTCCCCCCAAGCCGCCGCGCGCTGCCGCGCGCGCAGCATGGGCAGGGGACTGCCATTCACCCCCAGCCCAGGAACAGACCATGACCCTGACCGAACTCAAGTACATCGTCGCCGTGGCGCGCGAGAAGCACTTTGGCCATGCGGCCGATGCCTGCTATGTCTCGCAGCCCACGCTGTCGGTCGCGATCAAGAAGCTGGAGGAAGAGCTCGACGTGAAGCTCTTCGAGCGCAGCGCGGGCGAGGTCTCGGTCACGCCGCTGGGCGAGGAGATCGTGCGCCAGGCCCAGAGCGTGCTGGAGCAGGCGGCGGCCATCAAGGAAATCGCCAAGCGCGGCAAGGACCCGCTGGCCGGCCCGCTGACCCTGGGCGTGATCTACACCATCGGGCCCTATCTGCTGCCCGACCTGGTGCGCCAGGCCATCGGCCGCTCGCCGCAAATGCCGCTCATGCTGCAGGAGAACTTCACGGTGAAGCTGCTGGAAATGCTGCGCACGGGCGAGATCGACTGCGCCATCCTGGCCGAGCCGTTTCCGGACACGGGCCTGGCCATGGCGCCGCTGTACGACGAGCCCTTCATGGCGGCGGTGCCCAGTTCGCACCCGCTGGCGGCCAAGAAATCCGTGACGGCCGCCGAACTCAAGAGTGAAACCATGCTGCTGCTGGGGGCGGGCCACTGCTTTCGCGACCACGTGCTGGAGGTCTGCCCCGAGTTCGCGCGCTTTGCGAGCAATGCCGAGGGCATCCGCAAGTCCTTCGAGGGCTCGTCGCTGGAGACCATCAAGCACATGGTGGCCGCGGGCATGGGCGTGACCCTGGTGCCGCGCCTGTCGGTGCCGCGCGACGCCCTGCTGACCGTGTCACGCCGCCGCAAGAGCGACGAGACCTACATCCGCTACCTGCCCATCCGTGAAGAGGATGGGGGGCCGCCGCCCATGCGCCGCGTGGTGCTGGCATGGCGGCGCAGCTTCACGCGCTACGAAGCCATCGCGGCACTGCGCAACGCCGTGTATGCCTGCGAGCTGCCCGGCGTCAAGCGCCTGTCCTGACCCCGCCTGCGCGGGACTACACTCTCGCCCCGCATGGCGTGCGGCTGCTTTCGGGCGGCACGCCGCGGGCGGCGCCAACGGGCCGTCCGCACCGCGGGGCTGCGCCACATGCGCACCGCGGGCGCCCTGCGCACTCCACAACCCAAGGAAAGCAATAGATGAAAAAAATCCTGATGGCCGCCGGCCTGGCCCTGGGCCTGGCCGCGTGCACCAGCATGCCCACCAACGCACCCTCGGCGGGCACGGTCAAGAAGGCCGACATGGACCGCCTGGTGGCCGTGCTGCCCGCCGCAGCGCAAGGCAGCTTCACCGAGTTCCTGGCCCAGGCCGCGCGCGAGAACCCGCTGCTGCGCGCCAGCGTCTCGGCCTATGCGGCCAAGCAGCCGCTGGCGGGCGATGACCTGGTCAACATCAGCCGCCTGCTGGGCCTGTACAACCGCCTGCACAACCAGGCCGCGGTGATCGACGCCACGGCGAAGATGGTGGCGCTCCCCACCTTCCGGTCCGAGAAAGTGCCGCCGCACGAGGACAAGTCCATCATCGCCTTCGGCGCGCTGGTGGAACGCATGGCCCGCGATTTTGGCCTGCAGTACCGCAATGTGGACAACCGCATTTTTGAAGTGAAGCTGCCCGGTACGGGCAAGGAGGAGTTCGGCATCCTCACGCACGCCGACGTGGTGCCCGTGGTGGCCGACGAATGGGTGTTGGACGACGGCACGCGCCTGGACCCGTTCAAGCTCACGCGCGTGGGCGGCAACCTGTACGGCCGCGGCTCCATCGACGACAAGGGCTCGATCGCCGCCGTGCTGTATGCGATGAAGACGGTCAAGGACAGCGGCCTGCCGCTGTCGCGCACCATCCGCCTCATGATCGAGACGACGGAAGAGACCGGTGGCGACGCCATGAAGTACTACCGCGCCAGGACCGAACTGCCCGAGTACAACATCGTGCTCGACAGCAAGTACCCCGCCGTGGTGGCCGAGAAGGGCTCCGGCGCGCTGCGCGCCTCGTTCGCGCTGGGATCGATGGCTAGCGTCAGCGCCACCGCCATCACCGCCATGGCCGGCGCCGCATCGGCCAACGCCGTGCCGCAGACCGCCACGGCCAGACTGCAGGGAGGCAACACCGCCGACGTGTCGGCGCGCCTGAACGCTGCCAAGGCGGCGTTCGTCGAGAAGTACAAGCCGCAGGGCGGGCCCTTCAGCATCGATGTGGCCCTGGACGGCGCGGCCGTGCAGGTGAAGGTCACCGGCGCATCGGCCCACGGCTCGCGCCCTGAAGAAGGCGTGAACCCGCTGCCGCGCCTGGCGCTGTTCCTGAAGGAATCCGGCGTGGCGCTCGCCCCCAACGGCTACGCGCAGGCCGTGCGCTACCTCACCGACCTGTACGGCACCGACTACCTGGGCCGCACGCTGGGCCTGGCGTATGCCGACGACTTCATGGGCCCGCTGACGATGTCGCCCAACCTCATCCGCGAGAAGGATGGCAAGGTCGATGTGCTGGTGAATGTGCGCATGCCCCGCGGCAGCACGCCCGAGGCGCTCTCCCAGGCGACGGCCGCGAAGATCAAGGCCTGGGGCGCCCAGGCCGGCGTGGCGGTGGAGGTGGACCACCAACAGGGCAACTGGATGGCCCGCGATCCCCAGGGCGCCTGGCTCTCCACGCTGCTCAACACCTTTGGCGACACCACGGGACTGGAAGCCAAGCCCGTGCCCACGGCCGGCAGCACCACGGCCAAGCTCATGCCCAACGCCATCAACTTCGGACCCGCCATGCCGGGCAAGAAGTACACGGCCCACAACGCCAAGGAGTTCAAGGAAGTGGTGGACCTGGACGCGGACATGCAGATGTTCACCGAGATGCTCGTGCGCATCGGGAATTTGAGCCAGATGCAGTGATGGCTTTGGCGCCTGCGCTACAGTGACCACCAGCCGCCGTGCGCCGTGGCCCGGAGCCTTCCGGGCTGCGATGGCGCGGCGGATTCCATCGATTGACCCCCATTCCAACGAAGGAGCTTCCCATGGCCAAGGCCCCCAAGACCACCGCAGCCCCCAGCATCAACATCGGCATCAGCGACAAGGACCGCGCCGCGATCGCGCAAGGCCTCTCGCGCCTGCTGGCCGACACCTACACGCTGTACCTGACCACGCACAACTTCCACTGGAACGTGACGGGCCCCATGTTCAACACGCTGCACACCATGTTCATGGCGCAGTACACCGAACTGTGGAACGCGGTGGACCCGATCGCCGAGCGCATCCGCTCGCTGGGCCATGTGGCGCCCGGCTCGTACGCCGAGTTCGGCAAGCTCGCCACGGTGCCCGACGCGCCCGCCAAGCCGCCCAAGGCGCTCGATATGGTGCGTGTGCTGGTCGAAGGCCACGAGGCCGTGGCCCGCACCGCCCGCAGCCTGTTCCCGCTGGCGGACAAGGCCAGCGACGAGCCCACGGCGGACCTGCTGACGCAGCGCCTGACGGTGCACGAGCAGACGGCGTGGATGTTGCGCTCGCTGCTGGAGGAGTAGCCGCACCGCAGCCCTGGACGCGGGGCGGCGCCCGTGTGCGCCCCGAGGGGACGGAAGTGCGTGTTGTCCTACAGGGGGCCGCCTGGCTTGTGTGGATGATCCGGGCTTGGGCATGCCGCCTGCTGCCGTGGGGCGACGTCAGGGGCATGGAGGACAAGAAAATCTGTGATGTATGCGAATCCTCTACGTGGAAGACAACGCCGAACTGCGCGAGACCATTGGCATGCTGATGGAGGGCGAAGGCCAGACGGTGACTTCGTGCGCCACGGCCGAAGAAGCCCTGGAGCTTGATGCCCTGCAGTCCTACGACCTGCTGGTCTCGGACGTGAGCCTGCCCGGCATTTCGGGGACGGATCTCGCGCGCCGGCTGCTGGCACAGGACCCGCAACGCTGGGTGGTCCTGTGCTCGGGCTATGAGCTGGGCCACTATCCCGGCGCCTGGGGCCCCAATGTCCGGACCTTGCTCAAGCCCTTCGACCTGGAGGACCTGGAGCAGCTGCTGAGTTCCATCCGCGAGGCCGTGGCGCGCCCCGTCGCCTGACGCGCCACCGCGGTGCCGGCTCAGGCCGGCGGTGCCTTGCGATCGCCGGGCGCAGGCGAGACCCGGGGCAGGGTCACGCGAAAAGAGGTGCTTGCGTCCTGTGAGCACACCTCGATGTTCCCCGAGTGCGCGCGAACGATCTGGTGCGCGATGAACAGTCCCAGCCCCAGCCCCTGGTGGCGTCCCGGCTCTCTTTCCCGTCCGTGGAACGGGTCGAAAAGATGGGGCAGCAGGCCTGGCGGTATCACGCCCCCGTTGGCCACCGAGACCGACACGCTCCCCGCCTGGGTTCCGTCCACCGCGATGCGCACGGGTTGTGCGGGATCGCCGTGGTGGATGGCATTGCCCACCAGGTTGGTCATCACCTGGCACATGCGCTCGGCGTCCCAGACCCCGGCCAGGTCCCCCGCCAGCGTGGACTCGATGCGGTGGGCCGGGAACCCGGTCTGCACCTCGTCCAGCGCGCGCTGCACCACGGCCTGCATGCCGACGGGGCCCAGCTGCAGGGCCAGCCCGCCCGCGTGGCGTATGCGGGTGACGTCCAGCAGGTCTTCGATCATCCGGCCCATGCGCTGGCTGCTGCTGAGCACCCGGTCGGCCATCGCGCCCACCTTCTCGGCATCGGGCTGGCGCTTGAGCACCGTGGCGGCCGCCGTGATCGACATCAGGGGCGTGCGCAGGTCGTGGCTCAGCACCGCCATGAACATCTCGTTGATGCGCAGCGCCGCCGTGCGCTCCTTCAGTTCGTGGGCCAGGGCCTGCTTGCGCCGGTGCAGCTCGAAGAACACGTTGGCCTTGCTGGTGAGCACGTGCGGTTCGATGGGCTTGTACAGAAAGTCCACCGCACCGCTTTCGTAGCCCCGGAACTGCCAGTTCTGCTCGCGGGAACCGGCGGTCATGAAGATCAGCGGAATATGGCGCGTGCGCTCGCTGCCGCGGATCAGTTCGGCCAACTCGAAGCCATTCATCTCCGGCATCTGCACATCGAGCAGGGCCAGCGCCACGTCCCCGTGGGCGAGCAGCAGCTCCAGTGCCTGCGGGCCGGACTGGGCCTTCAGGATGTCGAGGCCGTCGCGCTGCAGCAGCGCTTCCAGCGCGATCAGGTTTTCAGGAATGTCATCGACGAGCAGGCATTTGATGCGGTCGGTGTGTGGCATGGTCTTCGCGTGCGGGGAGAGGATGTGGGCGTCGGGGTGGGTAAGGGCGCGGTGCATCACAGCAGGCGCTGGCGGTGCAGGTCTGCGAGCAGATCGGCAATGCCTTTGGGGGGCAGGACGTGGTGGGCCTCGGTGCAGGCCAGCGCGGCCTGCGGCATGGCGGGCATGGCCGCGCTGGCGGGTTCCTGGACGATGGCCAGCCCGCCCGCGGCGCGGATGGACCGCAGGCCGTGGGCCCCGTCCTCGTTGGCGCCCGAGAGCAGGATGCCCACCAGGCGGCCGCCATACTGGTCGGCCGCGGATTCGAAGAGCACGTCGATCGAGGGGCGCGAGAAATGCACGGGCGCGTCCACGGACAGCGCGATGCCCGGCCCCGCATCCACCAGCAGGTGGTAGTCCGGCGGCGCGAAGTACACCGTGCCCGGGGCGATGGACTGCTTGTCCTGCGCTTCGTGCAGGGGGAGCGCGCAGCGTTGCCGGAAGATCTCCGCCAGCAGGCTGCGCCGGTCGCGGGGCAGGTGCAGCACGATCAGCACCGCGGCGCGCAGGCTGGCGGGCAGCGCGGGCAGCACCTGCATGAGCGCATCGATGCCGCCGGAGGACCCGCCCACCACGATGGCGTCGTAGCCCTCCAGGGGCTCGGCTGGCGGGTGTCGTGGCCGCGTCACAGGCCCGCCTTCTTGCGGTAGATGCGGTCCTCGGGCACGAGGTCGTCAAAGGCATCCGCCTGGCCGGAGAACCGCAGCGACTCCTTGGAGCCCAGGCCCAGGAAGCCCCGGTGGCACAGCGCATCGCGGAACAGCCCCAGCGCCCGGTCCTGCAGTTCGCGCTCGAAGTAGATGAGCACGTTGCGGCAGGAGACCAGGTGCATCTCGGCGAACACGCTGTCGGTGGCCAGGCTGTGGTCCGAGAACACCATGTGCTCCTTGAGCGACTTGTCGAACACCGCCCGCCCATAGTGGGCCGAGTAGTAGTCCGACAGGGAGCTGCGCGCGCCCGAGCGGGCATGGTTCTCGGTGAAGGACGCGACACGGGCCACGTCGAACACGCCGGCCTCGGCGGCATGCAGCGCATGGGGGTTGATGTCGGTGGCGTAGATCAGCGTGCGCTCGAGCAGGCCTTCCTCGTGCAGCAGGATGGCCAGCGAATACACCTCCTCACCCGCGCTGCAGCCCGCCACCCAGACCTTGAGCGACGGGTACGTGCGCAGCAGGGGCACCACCTCGTTGCGCAGCGACAGGAAGTAGCTTGGGTCGCGGAACATGTCGCTGACCTGCACCGTGAGGTACTCGAGCAGTGCCGGGAACACCGCGGGCTCGTGCAGCACGCGGTCCTGCAGCTGCGACAGCGTCTGGCACTGGAACTGCAGCAGGGCCGTGTTCAATCGCCGCTTGAGGGACGCCTGCGCATAGCCCCTGAAATCGTAGTGGTAGCGGTGGTAGATCGCATCGATCAGCAGGCGCTGCTCGATGTCCGCCGTGCGTGCCTTCTTGCGGTGGGGCATGGTGCGCTGCCGGGTTACTTGGGCATCCAGACCCGCACCAGCGACAGCAGCTTTTCCACGTCGAGCGGCTTGGCGATGTAGTCGTTGGCTCCGGCCGCCAGGCATTTTTCCTGGTCGTCCTTCATGGCCTTGGCGGTGAGCGCGATGATGGGCAGGCGCCGCCATTCCGGGCGGGCGCGAATCTCGCGCATGGCGGTGTAGCCGTCCATCTCCGGCATCATGATGTCCATGAGCACGAGGTCGATGGCATGGGCGCTTGCGCCGCTGTCGGCGCGGGCCAGGGCGTCCAGCGCTTCGCGGCCGTTGCGGGCGATCTCCACGCGGATGCCCGAGGGCTCGAGGATGCTGGAGAGCGCGAACACGTTGCGCACGTCGTCCTCCACCACGAGCACGGTGCGCCCTTCCAGGGCCGTGTCCCGGTTGCGGGCCACCTGCAGCATCTGGCGGTGTTCGGCGGACAGCTCGGACTCCACCTGGTGCAGGAACAGCGTGACTTCGTCCAGCAGCCGCTCGGGCGAGCGGGCGTCCTTGATGATGATGGACTTGGAGAAGCGCCGCAGCAGCTGTTCCTCGTCGCGCGACAGCGCCCTGCCGGTGTACACGATGACGGGCGGGAACGACACGCCGTCCTGCTCGGTCATCTGCTGCAGCAGCTCGTAGCCGTTCAGGTCGGGCAGGTTCAGGTCCATCACCATGCAGTCGAAGGTCGCGCCGCGCAGGTGTTCGAGGGCGGCGGCGGCGGTGCCGGCGCAGACGATCTCCACGCCATCGCGGCTGAGCAGGTGGCGCACGCTTTCCCGCTGGCGCTCGTCGTCTTCGACCACCAGCACGCGGTGCATGTTCTGGGTGAACTTGGCCTCCAGGCGCTCCAGCGCATGCACCAGTTCCTCGCGCTTGACCGGCTTGAGCGCGTAGCCCACGGCGCCCCGGCCCATGGCTTCCTGCGAATAGTCGGCCACCGACACCACGTGCACGGGGATGTGGCGCGTGGCCGGGTTGCGCTTGAGCTGGTCGAGCACGCCCAGTCCCGAGAAGTCCGGCAGGTTCACGTCCAGCACGATGGCGCTGGGCAGGCTCTGCGTGGCGGCCAGCATGCCGTCGGCGGCGTTCAGGGCCACGGCGCACTCGAAGCCCATTTCCTGGGCCAGGTCGCGCAGGATGTGCGCAAAGCGTTCGTCGTCCTCGATGATGAGAATGCTGCGCGCACCGGCACGCGGCAGTGGCGCCGGGCCCGCGCGGGTGCCCGGAGGGGGCGGGGCGTCCTGCGGCGCCGCGGCGGGCAGCCGCGCGGGCGCATCGGCGGGCGGGGCGGGCTCCGCGCGCACGCTCGCGGGCAGGAGGGGCGCCACCGGCATGGCCGCTTCCAGCTGCAGGGGCAGGACCAGCGTGAACACGCTGCCCTGGCCGGGCGTGCTTTCCACGGTGATGTGCCCGCCCAGCAACTGCGCCAGGTCGCGTGAGATCGACAGGCCCAGGCCCGTGCCGCCGTACTTGCGGTGGGTGCTGCCATCGGCCTGGCGGAAGGCTTCGAAGATCAGTTCCTGCTGGTGCGCGGGAATGCCGATGCCGGTGTCCTTGACCACGAACGACAGCGTGTCGCCGGGGTTGCGGGACACGTGCAGCGCCACCGAGCCCTGCTCGGTGAACTTGATCGCATTCGACAGCAGGTTCTTGAGCACCTGTCCCAGGCGCAGGGGGTCGGTGTCCATGGTCGCGGGCACGTCCGGGGCCACGGTGGCGTTGAGCGCCAGGCCCCTTTCCTGGGCCAGCGGGCGCAGCGGGTCCACCAGTGCCTGCACGGCCCGTGCGATGGAAACCGGCTCCACGGCCACGGTGGCCTGGCCCGCCTCGATCTTGGACAGATCCAGGATGTCATTGATGAGCGCCAGCAGGTCGTTTCCGGCCGCGTAGATGGTCTGCGCGTACTTCACCTGGTCGCTGCTGAGGTTGCCGGGCTTGTTGTCCGACAGCAGCTTGGCCAGGATCAGCGTGGAGTTGAGGGGCGTGCGCAGCTCATGGCTCATGTTGGCCAGGAATTCGCTCTTGTACTGGCTCGACAGTTCCAGCTCGCGGGCCTTGTCGGTCAGCGCGCTCTGGGCGCGCAGGAGCTGTTCGCGCTGGTGCTCGAGCTGCTGGGTCTGCTCTTCCAGGTGCGCATTGGTCTGCTCCAGCTCGGTCTGCTGCACTTCCATCTGCGCCTGCGATTCCTGCAGCACGCGGCTTTGCTGCTCCAGCTCCTCGTTGTTGACCCGCAGCTCTTCCTGCTGCATCTGCAGCTCCTCGGACTGGCGCTGGGTTTCTTCCAGCAGGGATTCAAGGCGCGTGCGGTCGATGCCCGAGCGGATGGCCACGGCCAGCATCTCCGAGGCGCGCTCCATCAGGTCGCGCTCGGCCTCGCCCACCGGCCGGTAGAAGCCCAGCTCGATCACGGCGAAGACTTCGCCGTTTTCCACTGCGGGCGCCACCAGCAGCTCGGCCGGGCCGGACTGCCCGGTGCCCGAGGCGACCTGCAGGTGGCCCGGCGGCACATCGCGCACATGCAGCAGCTGGCGCGAGCGCACGGCCTGCCCGACGAGGCCCTCGCCCGCGAGGAGTTTCTGCTCCAGGCGTTCGCGCGGCAGGGCATAGCCGCCAAACAGCGCGAAGCTGCCGTGGCCATTGGCCGCATAGCCCGCGCCGACGGAGGCCTTGAGGTAGGTGGCCAGGTATTCCAGGGCCAGCTCGCCGATGTCCTCGAGCCGGTGGTCGCCCTGGATGCGCTGGCCCAGGCCGGTGAGGCCCGCCGCCACCCACGACTGCAGGGCCTTGGCGCGGTATTCGCGCGCGGTCAGCGCGGCGGAGACGCAGATCAGCACCAGCAGCACCAGCGAGCCGCCCCACGAATAGTAGGCGGAGGCCGTGGCGGCATCCACCCACTGCTGGCGGCGGGCTTCCAGCTGCTGGCTTTGCAGCGTGAACAGGTCGGCGGCCAGGTCGCGCACGCGGTCCATGAGGTTCTTGCCGGCATCGGTGTGCACGAGCGCCATCGCGCCGTCGGCATTGCCGGCCTTGCGCAGCTCGATGGTTTCGTTCAGCTCGCGCAGCTTTTGCTGGGCCAGGTCATCGATCTGCACCACCAGCCGCCGCTGCACGGGGTTGTCCGCCGTGCTGGCCTTCAGGGCGGACATCTGCCGCTCCACCGCGGTGAGCGCGAGCTGGTAGGGCTGCAGGTAGGGGGCTTCGCCCGTCAGCAGGTAGCCCCGCTGGCCCGTCTCCGCGTCCTTGAGGGCCGAACTCAGCAGATTGAGCTGGCGCATCGCCAGGGTGGTCCGGTCCATCGCATCGACCGCGTCGGCGCGCAGTTCGGAGGCGCGGAAATTGACCAGAGCGATGACCAGCGTGGCCAGGGCCGCCACCACGAAACCCGCCAGCAGCGTGCGGGGGATGGCAAAGCGCGTGGCGGCCTGGGGGCTCGATGATCGGGGCATGCGGGCTGGTCCGTAGTGGAAGGGAACGGGAGACTTTACCGGTTCTTCGGGCTGCCCGTACCCTCCCTGCTACATTCGGTGCGCCCGCGTGTCCGGCGGGTTTCCACCGTCCTTTTCCGCTCAGCCCGCATGCCGTCCGTATCTTTGCGCAGCCGCTTCGCCCTGTACCTTGACCTCATTCGCTGGGACCGCCCCGCCGGCTGGCTGGTATGCCTGTGGCCCACGCTCAGCGCGCTGTGGATCGCGGCGGACGGGTTTCCGGGCTGGCACCTGCTGGCGGTGTTCGTGCTGGGCACCATCCTCATGCGCAGCGCGGGCTGCTGCGTGAACGACGTGGCCGACCGCGACTTCGACAGGCATGTCAAGCGCACGGCGCAGCGCCCGGTCACCACGGGCGCCGTGGGCGTGAAGGAAGCCCTGGCCCTGGGCGCGGTGCTGGCGCTGCTGGCGTTCGGCCTGGTGCTCACCACCAACGCCGCGGCCATCGCCTGGTCGGTGCCCGCGCTGCTGGTGGCCATCGCCTACCCGTTCTCCAAGCGCGTGATCTCCATGCCGCAGGCGGTGCTGGGCATCGCGTTCAATTTCGGCATCGTGATCGCGTTCGCCGCGGTGCAGGGCGCGGTGCCTGCCGTGGCCTGGTGGATGTGGCTGGGCAACCTGTTCTGGGTGCTGGCCTACGACACCGAATACGCCATGGTGGACCGCGACGACGACCTGCGGATCGGCATCAAGACCTCGGCCATCACGCTGGGCCGCCTGGACGTGGCGGCCATCGTGGCGTTCTATCTGCTCTTCCTGTCCATTTGGGCTGTAGCGCTTGATCGGTATGCGCTAGGTGCTATGTTTTGCATAGCAATTGCCGGTGCGCTCGTGCAGGTGCTGTGGCATTGGCGCCTGATCCGCCATCGCACCCGCGAGGGGTGCTTCAAGGCCTTCCGGGTCAACCATTGGCTCGGCGCCACGGTGTTCGCGGGGATCGCCGGCAGCTATCTGCTGCGCCAGCTGGCGGCCCATTGACCCGTTTGCAGACGGTGTCTCCGCCTGTCACGGGGCTGCGCGGTACCCGCTGGCCGCGGACGGCATGGCCCCGGCCAGGGCAGCGCCTCGGGGCTTAGCCGCCGAATTCATCGCCCAGTTCAAGCGCCCGCTGCTCGGCGGCGCGCATGGCGGCCTCGAAGCTCGCGCCCATGCCCGCGGCCTCCATGGACTGCAGCGCCGCGTAGGTGGTGCCGCCTTTGGAGGTGACGCGCTGGCGCAGCACGGCGGGCGGCTCGTCGGAGCGGCGCGCCAGCTCCGATGCGCCCACGAACGTGCCCACGGCCAGCTGGTGCGCCTGCTGCTGCGACAGCCCCATGCCGACGCCCGCGCGGGTCATGGCTTCCAGGAAGTAAAAGACATACGCCGGGCCCGAACCCGACAGCGCCGTGACCGCGTCGAGCTGCTTTTCGCTTTCCACCCACAGGAATTCCCCGGTGGACGCCATGATGGACTCGACCTGCACGCGGGCGGCCGCGTCCACGGCGGGGCGGGCATACAGCGCGCTCATGCCCTTGCCCACCAGCGCCGGCGTGTTGGGCATGGTGCGCACGATGCGTTCGGTGCCCAGCCATTGGGCGATGCTGTCCGAGCGGATGCCGGCGGCCACGCTCAGGTGCAGCGCGTCCTGCGTGTGGGCCCGGGCCTGGGCGGCCGCGTCCTTGAAGGTCTGGGGCTTGACGGCCCAGACCACGATGCGGGCGCGCTGCAGGGCGGGGCCGGCTTCGGGCTGGGCCTCGATCCCGTAGTTCTTGCGCAGCGCCTCGCGCGCTTCGGGCCAGGGCTCGACCACTTCGATGTCGCGGGCGGGGTGGCCCTGGTGGATCAGCCCGCCAATGATGGCGCTGGCCATGTTGCCACCGCCGATGAAGGCGATGACGGGCAGGGAGGTGGGAGCGGCGGTGGTGTTCATGTCGGGCAGGCGGAGGGAATCAAAAGCTGGCAGTTTAGGGAATCTCGGCGGCCAGCCATTGGAGCGCGACGCCGTGGGTGGCCGCGGTGCCGGGCGGGAGCGTGTCAGCGCGGCGGCGAAGGACCAGCGCGCAGGGCCCTTCGCCGCGCGAGGCCAGCCGCTCGCGCAGCGCCTGGGCGGCGGGCGGTTCTGCCGCGCCGGGGGCGCTGGCCGCGCGCTCGGGGCTCTGCAGCCACAGCAGCGTGCTGCCCAGCGGGAGCCGCGCGGTGCGGATTCCGCCTGCGCTGGCCAGGGTGGCGGCCTGCGCCTGCGCGCCCAGCAGGGCCTGGTAGCGCGCCAGGGTGGCATCCAGGTCGTGCACGGCCACCGTCAGCGCCGCAGCGCCCTCTGCGCCGTTGGGGTGGACCCGGGCGGCGCCTTCGGGCACGCGCAGGGCCCGGGGGGTGATGTCGCCGCACAGGAAGGGAACGTCCGGCGTGGCGTGGCGCGCGGTCTGCCAGCGAAGCTGCGCGCCGTCGGGCCGCAGCCGGCCGCCGTCGACCGGGGCGGCGCCCGATGCGCGCCTGCACCGCGGCGTGCAGCGCCTGCAGGCCGAGCAGGGCATCCCCGACCAGCGCCACGTCGGTGCGGTAGTTGGTGCCGATGGTCATCGCATCCACGTCAAGGTGCAGGATGGTGACCTTGCGGGACGGCATCTGCCAGTGCTCGGTGGTGGTGGAGCCCGCGCGCGCGCCGATGAACAGGACGAGGTCGGCCTGCGCCACCACGGCGCGGGTGGCATCGATCCCGCCATTGGTGCCGACCACGCCCGCGTTCAGCGGGTGCGTGTCGGCCAGGCTGCCCTGGCCGCTCACGCTGGTGCAGACCGGCGCGTTGAGCAGCGTGGCCAGGGCGTCGAGCGCCGCGCTGGCGCCAGCGATCACCACGCCGCCGCCGCAGATGAGCACGGGCGACGTGGCCGCCACGAGGCGGTCGGCGGCCTCGTCCACCGCCGCGGGGTCGGGTGCCGAGCGGTGGGCGGGAAACTGGCCATGCCCTGGCTGCGCCCACACCTCCGCGGGGTCGATGGCATGTTTTTGCACGTCGTAGGGCAGGCAGATGTGGGCCGCGCCGGGGCGGCCCGTGGTCATGGCACGGAAAGCACTGCGCACGGCATGCGGAATCTGGTCCACCCGGTCGATGGTGGTGTTCCATTTGGTCAGGGGGCGGTAGAGCGCCTGCTGGTCGAGTTCGGTCAGCGGGAATTTGCCGCGCGCGCCCACCGACACATCCGAGGTGATGCCCAGCACCGCCACGGAGGACTCGTTGGCCTCCACCAGCCCGGGCAGCAGGTAGGTGGCGCCCCCGCCGCTGGGGCCCTCGCACACACCCACCTTGCCGGTCACGCGGGCGTAGGCGTCGGCCATGTAGCCGGCGCTGCGCTCGTCGCGGGTAAGGATGTGGTCGATGCCGTGGTCCAGGCGCGCCAGGGCGTCATAGAACGGCAGGCTGGTGTCGCCGCATAGGCCGAAGATGTGCTTCACGCCGTTGTGCTGCAGCATGCGCACCATCGCATCGGCGCCATTGAAAGGGGTCGTCATGTCGGAGGGCCTTCGTCGGGTTGGGTGATTCGCGAGAATTCATTTAAGTATACCTAAATGAATTCTGAAAGAGCGCGTGCACAATACACCCCCATGACAGCTCCCATTGCCAAGATTCGCCGCGAGAGAGGTTCCAGCGTCTACAACACGCTGCGGCACATGGCGATTGCCTACCAGTTCAAGCCCGGAGAGCGCCTGAGCGAAATCGAGCTGGCCGAGCGCCTGGGCGTGAGCCGCACGCCCGTGCGCGAGGCCCTGGGGCGGCTGGTGACGGAAGGGTTCCTGCAGCCGGCCACGCGGGGCTACATGCGCCGCCCGCTCGACGTGCAGGAAACGCTGGACCTGTATGAAGCGCGCGTGGCGATCGAGCGCGAATGCATGCGGCTGGCGATCGAGCGGGCAACGGACGCCCAGGTGGAAGAGGCCTGTTCCTACCTGGAGGAGAGCCGGCGCGTTCCCGCCGCGGCTGCGGTGCAGCGGCTGGTGGAGCTGGACGAGGGCTTTCACATGCGCATCGCGGACATGGCGGGCAATTCCGAATTGCGGCGCATGCTGCTGAGCGTCAATGAACGCATCCGGTTCATCCGCTGGATTGACATGGAAAACGTCGGGCGCGATTCCACCCAGCATGAGCACCAGGACATCCTGCAAGCCCTGCGCGCGCGGGACCCGGCCCTGAGCGAGCGTCTGCTGTCCGCGCACATCGCATTGCGGCGCGACCAGATCGTGGACGCGATCACGCGGGGGCTGGCGCGCATCTACCTGCCGCAGGAGCAGGCGCAGCCGCCCGGGGCCATGCCGCCCGCGGCCTGAAGGCGGTGAGCCTGCCTATGCGGCCGTGGTCTGCCGCACGGCGTGTTCCCAGTTCGCCATCAGCTCCTGCGCGCGCGCGCTGCCCAGCGTGGGGACGAAGCGGCGGTCGGCGCGCCACAGCTGCGAGAGTTCGTCCGTGCTGCGGTACACGCCGCTCGACAGCCCCGCCAGATAGGCTGCACCGAGGGCCGTGGTTTCGATGACGGCCGGGCGCACCACCGGGATGCCCAGCAGGTCGGCCTGGAACTGCATCAGCAGGTCGTTGATGCAGGCGCCGCCGTCCACGCGCAGTTCGCTGACCGGTGCGCCGCCGGCGACCACGGCATCGCGGCTCATGGCCAGGAGCAGGGCGGCGCTCTGGTAGGCGATGCTTTCCAGCGCTGCGCGGGCGATGTGGCCCAGCGTGGTGCCGCGCGTGAGGCCCGTGATGGTGCCGCGCGAATCGGGCTTCCAGTACGGGGCGCCCAGGCCCGTGAAGGCGGGCACCATCATCACGCCGCCCGAGTCGGGCACGCTCTGCGCCAGCGACTCGACCTCGTTGCTGGTGGAGATGGCGCGCAGGCCGTCGCGCAGCCACTGCACCACGGCGCCGCCCACGAAGACACTGCCCTCCATGGCGTATTCGGGCGCCGTGCCTGCCTGCGCCGCGCTGGTGGTGAGCAGGCCGTTCTGGCTGGTCTGGAACACGCCGCCCGTGTGCATCAGCATGAAGCAGCCGGTGCCGTAGGTGTTCTTGGCCATGCCGGCCGTGAAGCAGGCCTGGCCGAACAGCGCGCTTTGCTGGTCGCCCGCCACGCCGCCGATGCGGATGGAGTGGCCCAGCAGGTCGGGGGCGATGTCGCCAAAGTGGGCGCTCGACGGCAGCACTGCGGGCATCAGCGCCCTGGGAATGCGCAGCAGCGCCAGCAGCTCGTCGTCCCACTGGTTGGTGTGCACATTGAAGAGCATGGTGCGCGAGGCGTTGCTCACGTCCGTCACATGCACCTGGCCATGGGTGAGTTTCCACATCAGCCAGCTGTCCACCGTGCCAAAGGCCAGGTCGCCGCGCTCGGCGGCTTCGCGCGCACCGGGGACATGGTCCAGCAGCCACTGCAGCTTGGTGCCCGAGAAGTAGGCGTCCACCAGCAGCCCGGTCTTGGCCTGGATGGTGGCTGCGTGGCCTTGTTCGCGCAGCTGTGCGCAGGCGGGTTCGGCACGCCGGTCCTGCCAAACGATGGCGTGGTGCACGGGCTGGCCGGTCCTGCGGTTCCACAGCACCGTGGTCTCGCGCTGGTTGGTGATGCCCACCGCGCGCACGGCGCTCGCTGCTATGCCCGCCTTGGCAAGCGCATCGCGTGCCGTGGCCAGCTGGGTGCGCCAGATCTCCAGCGGGTCATGCTCGACCCAGCCGGGCTGGGGGTAGATCTGCGGCAGCTCCAGCTGCGCCTGCGCCACGATGTGGCCGCCTTCGTCAAAAACGATGCTGCGGGAGCTGGAGGTGCCTTGGTCGAGGGCGAGCAGGTAGGTCATGGTGACGAGGGGCTCCGAAATGTATGAATCCACGTAGTGTCCACGGCGGTCGATCAGCGCGCGGCCCAGGCCAGCGGACGCCGAGCAAGGGCCGCCCCGCAGCGAGGGCGTCGTCCCCCACCGGGGGAAGGCGCCGCAGGCGACTCAGGGGGGCCTTCTGTCATGCAGCGACCGTGCAGATGACCTCGGCGTCCTGGAGCAATACGGGAAAGGGCTCGGGCGGTGGCGCATCGGTGAACAGGCGGTCGATCTGCTGCAGCGTGGCCAGCTGCACCATGGCCGGGCGGTTGAACTTGCTGTGGTCGGCCGCCAGCCAGACCTCGCGCGACTGCTCGATGATGGTTTGCGCCACCTTCACCTCGCGGTAGTCGAAGTCGCGCAGCGAGCCGTCTGGCTCGACGCCCGAGATGCCGATGAGCGCGATGTCCACCTTGAACTGGCGGATGAAGTCCACCGCCGCCTCGCCCACGATGCCGCGGTCGCGCGCGCGCACCACGCCGCCGGCCACGATGACCTCGCACTCGGGGTTGCCGCTCAGGATGGCAGCCACGTTCAGGTTGTTGGTGATCACGCGCAGGCCGCGGTGGTGCAGCAGCGCCTTGGCGATGGCTTCCGTGGTCGTGCCGATGTTCAGGATCAGCGAGCAGTCGTTGGGCACCTGTTCGGCCACGGCGCGCGCTATGCGTGCCTTGCCTTCGGCATGCAGCGTCTCGCGCTGGGTGTGGGCCAGGTTCTCCACCGTGGAGCTGGGCACGCGCACGCCGCCATGGAAGCGCGTGAGCAGGCCGGACTCGGCCAGGCGCTGCACATCGCGGCGCACGGTCTGCAGCGTCACGCCCAGCGTGTCGGCCAGTTGTTCGACCGTGGCGGACTTGCGCGCGCGGACTTCTTCGAGAAGCAGCAGTTGTCGGGGGTTCGTATTCACGCGAATCAATGGTCTGAGGATTGGAGATACTTTAAATCGAACAAAAAGGAACCTGTTAAGGGTAAACCTTGATTCAATACGATCAAAAAAGAACAAAAATGAACGCAATCGAAAACGAGGCGTTTTGCTGCGTGCGCGGCAGGGAGCCAGATCCACCCGGCCCTCAGGGGCCCATTAGAAAGGTTGCGTGATGCAGCTGGCACTGGACAGCATCAGCAAGAAGGTTGGTCCGCAGACCTGGCTCCATGACATGAGCCTGGCGCTGCACAGCGGCGCCGTGACGGTGCTGCTGGGCGCCACGCAGGCAGGCAAGACCAGCCTCATGCGCATCATGGCCGGGCTGGACACGCCGACCGCGGGCCGCGTGACGGTCGATGGCGTGGATGTGACCGGCATGCCCGTGCGCGACCGCAACGTGGCCATGGTGTACCAGCAGTTCATCAACTACCCCTCGATGAAGGTGGCGGCCAACATTGCGTCGCCGCTCAAGCTGCGCGGCGAAAAGAACATCGACGCCCGGGTGCGCGAGATCGCCAGCCGCCTGCACATCGACATGTTCCTGGACCGCTATCCTGCCGAGCTGTCGGGCGGGCAACAGCAGCGCGTGGCGCTGGCCCGCGCCCTGGCCAAGGGTGCGCCCCTGATGCTGCTGGACGAACCCCTGGTGAACCTGGACTACAAGCTGCGCGAAGAGCTGCGTGAAGAACTGACGCAGCTGTTTGCTGCCGGCCAGTCCACGGTGGTCTATGCGACCACCGAGCCGGGCGAGGCCCTGCTGCTGGGCGGCTACACCGCCGTGCTGGACGAGGGGCAGCTGCTGCAGTACGGCCCGACGGCGGAGGTGTTCCATGCGCCCAACTCGCTGCGCGTGGCGCGTGCCTTCAGCGACCCGCCCATGAACCTGATCGCCGCATCGGCAACCCCGCGTGGCGTGCGCCTGGAGGGCGGCGTGGAGCTGGCCGTGCCGCTGCCGCAGGGTGTGGCCACGGCCGCGGGGCTCACCGTGGGCGTGCGCGCCAGCGCGCTGCGCGTACATGCCCGCCCTGATGACATCAGCGTGGGGGGCGTGGTGGAGCTGGCCGAGATTTCCGGGTCCGACACTTTCGTGCACGCCACGACGCCCTGGGGTGACCTGGTCGCCCAGCTGACGGGGGTGCATTACTTCGAACTGGGCACGCCCCTCACGCTGCATCTGGACCCGGCGCAGGCCTATGTGTTTGGCGCTGACGGCCGGCTGGCATGGGCGCCCGCGCGCCAGGGAGGGCGCTGAAATGGCTCGCATTAGTCTGGATCTGGCGCATTCCTACAAGCCCAACCCGCAGCAGGACAGCGATTACGCGCTGCTGCCGCTCAAGATGGAGTTCGAGGACGGCGGTGCCTATGCGCTGCTCGGCCCCTCGGGCTGTGGCAAGACCACCATGCTCAACATCATGTCGGGCCTGCTCGTGCCCTCGCACGGCAAGGTGCTGTTCGATGGCCGCGACGTGACGCGCGCCAGCCCGCAGGAGCGCAACATTGCGCAGGTGTTCCAGTTCCCCGTGATCTACGACACCATGACGGTGGCCGAGAACCTGGCCTTCCCGCTGCGCAACCGCAAGGTGCCCGAAGACCAGATCAGGCAGCGCGTGGGCGTGATCGCCGAGATGCTGGAGATGAGCGGGCAGCTCAACCAGCGCGCGGCCGGCCTCGCGGCCGATGCCAAGCAGAAGATATCGCTGGGCCGTGGCCTGGTGCGCGCCGATGTGGCGGCCGTGCTGTTCGACGAGCCGCTCACGGTGATCGACCCGCACCTCAAGTGGCAGCTGCGGCGCAAGCTCAAGCAGATCCACCACGAACTCAAGCTCACGCTGATCTATGTGACGCACGACCAGGTCGAGGCACTGACCTTTGCCGACCAGGTGGTGGTGATGACGCGCGGCAAGGCGGTGCAGGTGGGCTCGGCCGACGCGCTGTTCGAGCGGCCCGCACACGTGTTTGTGGGCCACTTCATCGGCTCGCCCGGCATGAACTTCCTGCCCGCCCAGCGCGATGGAGCCGCGTTGTCGGTGGCGGGCCACCGCCTGGCCGCGCCGGTGGACCGCGCCCTGCCCGAAGGTATGTTGCAGGTGGGCGTGCGGCCCGAGTACCTGGCCCTGGCCGAGCCCGGCCAAGCCGGTGCGTTGCCCTGCACGGTGGTGCAGGTGCAGGACATCGGTACCTACCTGATGCTGACCGCCAAGGTGGGTGAGCACACGCTCAAGGCGCGCTTCAGCCCGGAAGCACGGCTGCCTTCCGCGGGGGATGCCGTCTGGCTGCAGGTGCTCGGTGAGCACACGTGCTTCTATCAAAACGAGGAGCTGCTGGCATGAGCACCACCACCAAGCCCGTGAACCAGAAGGCCTGGTTCCTGATCCTTCCGGTCATCATCTGCGTGGCTTTCTCGGCCATCCTTCCGTTAATGACGGTGGTCAATTACTCCGTGCAGGACATCATCTCGCCCGAGCGGCGCGTGTTCGTGGGCACCGAGTGGTTCGCCGCCGTGATGCGCGACGAGGAGCTGCACGCCGCGCTGTGGCGCCAGATCACGTTCTCGCTGGCCGTGCTGGCGGTGGAGATCCCGTTGGGCATCCTGCTCGCGCTGTCCATGCCCGCGCAGGGGTGGAAGTCGTCCGCCGTGCTGGTGGTGGTGGCGCTGTCGCTGCTGATTCCCTGGAACGTGGTAGGCACCATCTGGCAGATCTATGGCCGCGCGGATATCGGCCTCATGGGGCGCCTGCTGCAGGAGGCGGGCATCGAGTACAGCTACACCGGCAACGCCGCGCATGCGTGGCTCACGGTGCTGCTGATGGACGTGTGGCACTGGACGCCGCTGGTGGCGCTGCTCGCCTTCGCCGGCCTGCGCTCCATTCCTGATGCGTACTACCAGGCCGCCCGCATCGACGGCGCCAGCAAGTTCGCGGTGTTCCGCTACATCCAGCTGCCCAAGATGCGTGGCGTGCTCATGATCGCGGTGCTGCTGCGCTTCATGGACAGCTTCATGATCTACACCGAGCCCTTCGTGCTCACGGGTGGCGGGCCGGGCAATGCCACCACCTTCCTGAGCCAGTACCTGACGACCAAGGCCGTGGGCCAGTTCGACCTGGGCCCCGCCGCAGCGTTCTCGCTGATCTATTTCTTCATCATCCTGCTGCTGTGCTTCATCCTCTACAACTGGATGCAGCGCGTGGGCACCGCCAGCAACGAAGGGGCCGGCCATGAATGAAAAACGCTTCCACAAGCGGTCGGTGTTCCTGATCGCCTACCTGGTCTTCGCCGTGCTGCCCATCTACTGGATGGTCAACATGAGCTTCAAGACCAACGCGGAGATCCTCTCGACGTTCTCGTTCTTTCCCCAGAACTTCACGTGGGACAACTACAAGACCATCTTCACCGACGAGTCCTGGTACTCGGGTTACATCAACAGCCTGATCTACGTGGCCATCAACACGGCGATATCGCTGACCGTGGCGCTGCCGGCGGCCTATGCGTTCTCGCGCTACCAGTTCCTGGGCGACAAGCATGTGTTCTTCTGGCTGCTGACCAACCGCATGACGCCGCCGGCCGTGTTTTTGCTGCCGTTCTTCCAGCTCTACACCACCGTGGGGCTGATGGACACGCACATTGCCGTGGCGCTGGCGCACCTCTTGTTCAACGTGCCGCTGGCGGTGTGGATCCTGGAAGGCTTCATGAGCGGCATTCCGCGCGAGATCGACGAGACGGCCTATATCGATGGCTACAGCTTTCCGCGGTTTTTCATGACGATCTTCCTGCCGCTGATCAAGGCCGGCGTGGGCGTGGCGGCGTTCTTCTGTTTCATGTTCAGTTGGGTGGAGTTGCTGCTGGCGCGCACGCTGACCAGCGTGAATGCCAAGCCCATCGTGGCCACCATGACGCGCACGGTGAGCGCGAGCGGCATGGACTGGGCCACGCTGGCCGCCGCCGGCGTGCTGACCATCGTGCCGGGTGCCATCGTGATCTGGTTTGTTCGGCACTACATCGCGAAGGGTTTCGCGATGGGCCGGGTTTGAGGAGATATCGCCATGTTTGAGTGGATGGCTTGGACGCTGCCCGTGGCGGTGTTCTTCATTTGCATCGTACTGATGCTGATTGGCATGACGGTGTGGGAGATCAAGTCGCCCACGACGATGCGCAAGGGCTTTTTGCCGCTGGAGACGACGCGCGGTGATCGGCTGTTTATTGGGCTGTTGTCAGCGGCCTACGTGAATCTGATTTTTGTGGGCATCAGCGGCAAGCTGGCCCAGTGGTTCAGCCTTCAGGGCGATCCTTCGATCTGGATCAGCTTCGTGCTGTCGATGGCGCTGCTGGCGCTGATCCTGCGCAAGGGGTAGCGCGTTCGCAGGCAGCTTTCATTCCGTTGGTTCCCGTCGCGCGGCTCAACCCTTCCCCGGAGCCGGGCGACCCTTGCATCCAAAAGGGGAGATGACTATGAGGAGACAGGCACTATGAAGACGCGGTACACAGCGCTGGCATTGGCAGTTGCGGTCATGACGGGCCAGGCCGCCATGGCGGGCGAGGCGGAAGCCAAGAAGTGGATTGACAGCGAGTTCCAGCCCTCCACGCTGAGCAAGGACCAGCAGATGGCCGAGATGAAGTGGTTCATCGATGCGGCCAAGAAGCTGCAGGCCAAGGGCGTGAAGGAAATCTCGGTGGTGTCTGAAACCATCACCACCCACGAATACGAATCCAAGACGCTGGCCAAGGCGTTCGAGGAAATCACGGGCATCAAGGTCAAGCACGACCTGATCCAGGAAGGCGACGTGGTCGAGAAGCTGCAGACCTCCATGCAGTCCGGCAAGTCGATCTATGACGGCTGGATCTCGGATTCGGACCTGATCGGTACGCACTACCGCTACGGCAAGATCATGAGCCTGACCGACTACATGGGCGGCGCGGGCAAGGAATTCACCAACCCCGGCATCGACCTCAAGGACTACATCGGTACCAAGTTCACGACCGGCCCGGACGGAAAGATGTACCAGCTGCCCGACCAGCAGTTCGCCAACCTGTACTGGTTCCGCGCCGACCTGTTCGACCGCAAGGACATCAAGGACAAGTTCAAGGCCAAGTACGGCTACGACCTGGGCGTGCCGCTCAACTGGAGCGCCTATGAGGACATCGCCGAGTTCTTCACCAACGACGTGAAGAACATCGACGGCAAGCCCATCTATGGCCACATGGACTACGGCAAGAAGGACCCTTCGCTGGGCTGGCGCTTCACGGATGCATGGCTGTCCATGGCGGGTACGGCGGACATTGGCGCGCCCAACGGCCTGCCGATCGACGAATGGGGCATCCGCGTGGCCGACGACAAGTGCACGCCCGTGGGCGCCTCGGTGGCCCGTGGCGGCGCTACCAACTCGCCTGCGGCGGTCTACGCGCTGACCAAGTACGTGGACTGGATGAAGAAGTACGCGCCCAAGGAAGCCACGGGCATGACCTTCGGCGAAGCCGGCCCCGTGCCCGCCCAGGGCCAGATCGCCCAGCAGATCTTCTGGTACACCGCCTTCACGGCCGACATGACCAAGCCCGGCCTGCCTGTGGTGAATGCCGACGGTACGCCCAAGTGGCGCATGGCCCCCGGCCCGAACGGCCCGTACTGGAAGCAGGGCATGCAGAACGGCTACCAGGACGTGGGCAGCTGGACCTTCTTCAAGGACCACGACGCCAACAAGACCGCCGCTGCCTGGCTCTACGCCCAGTTCGTGACGGCCAAGACCACGTCGCTCAAGAAGACCATCGTGGGCCTGACCCCGATCCGCGAGAGCGACATCCAGTCCAAGGCCATGACCGACATGGCGCCCAAGCTGGGCGGCCTGGTGGAGTTCTATCGCAGTCCCGCCCGCGTGGCATGGTCGCCCACCGGCACCAACGTGCCTGACTACCCCAAGCTGGCACAGCTGTGGTGGAAGAACGTGGCCCAGGCCGTCACGGGTGAAAAGACGCCCCAGGGCGCCATGGACACGCTGGCCGACGAAATGGACCAGGTGATGGCCCGCCTGGAACGTGCCGGCATGGCGCATTGCGCCCCCAAGCTCAATCCGAAGAGCGACAACGCCAAGTGGCTGAGCGACAAGCAGGCGCCTTGGGCCAAGCTGGCCAATGAGAAGCCGAAGGGCCAGACGATTGCGTACGGCACGCTGCTGCAGGCTTGGAAGGACGGCAAGGCACGTTGAGACCCTGAAGCGGTCGCTTCTTGACGACTGATGCCACCGGCAGCCAGGGCTCACAAGGTCTCTGGCTGCTTTTTTACTCCATGCCGCCCCCCGGAGTTCCTTCCCCTTGGGCGGTTTCTCATCCCGGAAGTGCCAAGAATTCAAGGGTAAACCCTTAATTCTTGTTCCGCCCATGGACAATCACCCCATGACCATCGCCACTGCCCCCCTTCCTACGCGACGCGCCGACCTGCTGGCCCGTCTGGCCCAGCCGCACCACTACGACCTTGCCGTGATTGGTGGCGGGGCGACGGGGCTGGGAGTCGCTCTGGATGCTGCGGCGCGCGGTTTCAGCGTGGTCCTGGTGGACTCGCACGACTTCGCCAAGGGGACCTCGTCCCGTGCCACCAAGCTGGTGCATGGCGGTGTCCGCTACCTGGCCCAGGGCAACATCGCGCTGGTGCGCGAAGCGCTGCACGAGCGCACGACCTTGCTGCACAACGCGCCGCATCTGGCCCAGCCCCTGCCTTTCGTGATGCCCTCGTACCGTTTCTGGGAGACGCCTTTTTATGGCATCGGGCTCATGATGTACGACGCCCTGGCCGGAAAAGCCGGACTGGGTGCCACCCAGTTCCTGGGCCGTGCGCGCACCCTGGAATGCCTGCCCACGGCCCGGACGGAGGGGCTCAAGGGAGGGGTCAAGTACTGGGACGGGCAGTTCGACGATGCCCGGCTGGCCCTGGCGCTGGCGCGGACGGCGGCGGGTCTGGGCGCCCTGGTGGTCAACTACTGTCCTGCGCGGGCCCTGGTCCATGAGGCGGGAAAGGTGGCGGGCCTTGTCTGCGAGGACGCCGACAGCGGCCAGCAGTTCACGGTTCGCGCCCGCACCGTGGTGAATGCCACCGGCGTGTGGGTGGATGCCCTGCGCCAGATGGACGGCGAGGCCATTGGCCGCCCCGTCAAGCCGATCGTGGCGCCAAGCCAGGGTGTGCACATCGTGGTGGATCGCGAGTTCCTTCCCTCCGACCATGCCCTCATGGTGCCCAAGACGGCCGATGGCCGGGTTCTGTTTGCAGTGCCCTGGCTGGGCAAGCTCATTCTGGGGACGACGGACAGCCCGCGCCAGGACATCGTGCGGGAGCCGGAGCCTTTCCACGAGGAAGTCCAGTTCATCCTGGAAGAATCGGCGCGCTACCTCACCCGCGCCCCCAAGATCGGGGACATCCGCAGCATCTGGGTGGGCCTGCGTCCCTTGGTGAAGCCGCAGGACGACGATGGCGACAACACCAAGAAAATCAGCCGCGAGCACACCGTCCTGGCCAGCCGCAGCGGCCTGATCACCGTGACCGGTGGCAAATGGACCACCTACCGCGCCATGGCTGAAGATGTGTTGCAAAAATGCTTCACCACGGGCCTGCTGCCCGAAAAACCCGCGGGCGTGACCAATCATTTGCCCCTGGTGGGAACGCCCCCGGGGCCTGTGCGGCACCGTATCAGCGATGCCCAGGGGCTGCACTCCTATGGCAGCGAAGCGGCGGCCGTTCAGGAAATGCCGGGTGCACAGACGGATCTGGGCGGCGGCCTGACGGAGGCGATGGTGCGGTTCGCTGCGCGGCATGAATACGCCCGCACGGTGGAAGATGTGCTGGCGCGCCGCTGCAGGCTGCTGTTCCTCGATGCCCGCAAGGCCATTGAACTGGCGCCCGCCGTCGCTGGCCTCCTGCAGGAGGAACTGGGTTCGGACCCTCGTCTCGGCGACTTTCTGGCGCTGGCGCAACAGTATCTGCACGCCCCTGGCTGATGCGGCGCTTGACTTTCCTGAAGTCCTTTGCAATAATCGAGGGCTTCGCGTTTCCTACGTGAAGTTTCTGCCCAGCGGGAAGTGCTGCAAATGGTTTGCGGTGCGGACGACGGGCCCAAGACTGACTGGCTGATCCGCAGCCCTTGAGAAGTTCTCTGGGGCTGTTGTCTTCTGGTGCAAGTTGGGAATATTGAAATGATCCAGACAGAATCTCGGTTAGAGGTTGCCGACAATACCGGCGCTAAGTCCGTCCTTTGCATCAAGGTGCTGGGTGGTTCCAAGCGTCGCTATGCAAGCGTTGGCGACATCATCAAGGTGAGCATCAAAGAAGCCGCTCCACGTGGCCGCGTCAAAAAAGGCGAGGTTTACAGTGCGGTGGTCGTTCGTACGGCGAAGGGTATTCGCCGTGGCGACGGTTCGCTCGTCAAATTCGATGGCAACGCTGCAGTGTTGCTGAACGCAAAGTTGGAGCCTATCGGCACCCGCATCTTTGGACCCGTGACGCGTGAACTGCGTACCGAGAAGTTCATGAAGATCGTGTCCCTGGCTCCTGAAGTTCTCTAAGGACGCGCCATGAACAAGATTCGCAAGGGCGACGAAGTCATCGTGCTGACCGGCCGTGACAAGGGCAAGCGTGGCACGGTGTCGCTGCGCAAGGATGACTCCCACCTCGTCATCGACGGCATCAACCTCGTCAAGAAGCACGCCAAGCCAAACCCCATGAAGGGTACGACGGGCGGCATCGTTGAAAAGGCCATGCCGATTCACCAGTCCAATGTGGCCATCTTCAATGCCGCGACCGGCAAGGCTGATCGCGTGGGCATCAAGGTGCAGGCTGACGGCACGCGCGTTCGCGTGTTCAAGTCCAGCGGCGCTGAAATCAAGGCGGCCTAAGGGGTAAACATGGCACGACTCCAAGAAATTTACCGCGACAAGATCGCTCCCGAACTGACCAAGCAGTTCGGTTACACCTCGCCGATGCAGGTTCCCCGTCTGACCAAGATCACCCTGAACATGGGCGTGAGCGAGGCAGTCTCGGACAAGAAGGTGATGGACAACGCCGTGGCCGACCTGACCAAGATTGCTGGTCAGAAGCCCGTGGTGACCAAGGCCAAGAAGGCTATCGCCGGTTTCAAGATCCGCGAAGGCCAGGCCATCGGTTGCATGGTCACGCTGCGCGGCGTGCAGATGTATGAGTTCCTGGACCGTTTCGTGACCGTGGCTCTGCCCCGCGTTCGTGACTTCCGTGGTATCTCCGGCCGCGCTTTCGACGGCCGCGGCAACTACAACATCGGCGTCAAGGAACAGATCATTTTCCCTGAAATCGAGTACGACAAGGTGGATGCCTTGCGCGGTCTCAATATCAGCATCACCACGACGGCCAAGTCGGACGAAGAAGCCAAGGCTCTCCTCGCTGGTTTCCGTTTCCCGTTCAAGAACTGAGGCGAAGCATGGCTAAAGTAGCTTTGATCCAGCGCGAACTGAAGCGCGAAAAACTGGCAGCCAAGTACGCAACCAAGTATGCGGAACTGAAGGCAATCGCTGGCGATGCCAAGCGCAGCGACGAAGAGCGCGATGCAGCCCGCCTGGGCCTGCAAAAGCTCCCCCGCAATGCCAACCCGACGCGTCAGCGCAACCGTTGCGAAATCACCGGTCGTCCACGCGGCACCTTCCGTCAATTCGGTCTGGCTCGCGCCAAGATCCGTGAACTGGCTTTTGCAGGCGACATCCCTGGTGTCACCAAGGCCAGCTGGTAAGCAGGCAGGAGAGATTAAACATGAGCATGAGTGATCCCATCGCTGACTTGCTGACCCGCATCCGTAATGCACAGATGGTCGCCAAGGCCACGGTTCTGGTGCCTTCTTCCAAAGTGAAGATTGCCATCGCCCAGGTGCTGAAGGACGAAGGTTATATCGACGGCTTCCAGGTGAAAACCGAAGCTGGCAAGTCGGAACTCGAAATTGCCCTGAAGTACTACGCAGGCCGTCCCGTGATTGAGCGCATCGAGCGCGTCAGCCGCCCCGGACTGCGTGTCTACAAAGGCCGTGATTCCATTCCACAAGTCATGAACGGTCTGGGTGTGGCAATTGTCACGACGCCCAAGGGCGTGATGACCGATCGCAAGGCGCGCGCTACCGGTGTCGGTGGCGAAGTGCTCTGCTATGTGGCCTAACCCGCGGCATTGAGGAGAAACTGAAATGTCCCGAGTAGGAAAAATGCCCGTGACCATCCCCGCTGGCGTGGATGTGTCCGTGAAAGATGACCAGATCTCTGTCAAGGGTTCTGGTGGCGCCCTCTCGCTCGCACAGAATGTGCTGGTGAAGGTGTCGAGCAATGAAGGCAAGCTGAGCTTTGCGCCTGTCAACGACTCCCGCGAAGCCAATGCCATGAGCGGCACGATTCGCCAGTTGGTCAACAACATGGTGGTCGGTGTCAGCAAGGGCTTTGAAAAGAAGCTGAGCCTGGTGGGTGTGGGTTACAAGGCTGCGGCTTCCGGTTCCAAGCTGAACCTGGCTGTGGGCTATTCGCACCCGGTCAATATCGAAATGCCCGCTGGCATCACGGTCGCAACCCCCACGCCCACGGAAGTGGTGATCAAGGGTGCTGACCGCCAGCGTGTGGGGCAAATCGCTGCTGAGATCCGTGCTGTTCGTCCACCCGAGCCCTACAAGGGCAAGGGTATCCGCTATGCGGACGAAAAGATCACGATCAAAGAGACCAAGAAGAAATAAGGAGCTGCAACATGTTGACCAAGAAAGAGCAGCGTCTTCGTCGTTCGCGCCAGACCCGCATCCGCATTGCACAGCAAGGCGTGGCGCGTCTCACCGTGAACCGTACGAACCTCCATATCTACGCCAGTGTGATCTCCGGCGACGGCAGCAAGGTGCTGGCAAGTGCATCGACGGCAGAAGCCGACGTGCGCAAGTCGCTCGGCGGTTCGGGCAAGGGTGGCAATGCCGCTGCAGCCCAGATCATCGGCAAGCGCATCGCTGAAAAAGCGAAGGCTGCGGGTGTCGAGAAGGTTGCATTTGATCGCGCAGGCTTTGCCTACCACGGTCGCGTCAAGGCCCTGGCCGACGCAGCCCGTGAAGCCGGCCTGCAGTTCTAAGCGGAGCGAATAAAAAATGGCTAAATTTCAACCCAAAGTGCAGAGCGAAGGTCAGGACGACGGTCTGCGCGAAAAAATGATCGCGGTCAACCGCGTGACCAAAGTCGTGAAGGGCGGCCGTATCCTCGGCTTCGCCGCACTGACGGTGGTTGGCGACGGTGACGGCCGTGTTGGCATGGGCAAGGGCAAGTCCAAGGAAGTGCCTGCTGCCGTGCAAAAGGCGATGGAAGAAGCCCGCCGCAACATGGTCAAGGTATCGCTCAAGAATGGCACCATCTACCACAACGTGACGGGCCACCATGGCGCTGCTGTCGTGATGATGGCTCCCGCTCCCAAGGGTACCGGCATCATTGCTGGCGGCCCCATGCGCGCCGTTTTCGAAGTGCTGGGCGTGACGGACATCGTGGCCAAGAGCCATGGTTCCTCCAACCCCTACAACATGGTCCGTGCCACTTTTGATGCGCTCGTCAATTCGACCACTCCGTCGAATGTGGCAGCCAAGCGCGGCAAGACGGTCGAAGACATCTTCGCCTGAATCGGAGCCTGAAAATGACAACGCAACAAACCGTCAAGATTCAATTGGTGCGCAGCCCTATCGGCACCAAGGAATCGCACCGCGCCACCGTCCGTGGCCTGGGCCTGCGCAAGCTCAACAGCGTGAGCGAACTGCAGGACTCGCCCGAAGTGCGCGGCATGATTAACAAGATCAGCTATCTGGTCAAAGTCCTCTGAGAGATAGATCATGGAACTCAATAGCATCAAGCCCGCAGACGGTGCCAAGCATGCCAAGCGCCGTGTAGGCCGTGGTATCGGCTCCGGCCTGGGCAAGACCGCTGGCCGTGGTCACAAGGGTCAGAAGTCGCGCGCCGGTGGCTACCACAAGGTGGGCTTCGAAGGCGGTCAAATGCCTCTGCAACGTCGCTTGCCCAAGCGCGGCTTCAAGTCGCACCTGCTCAAGTTCAATGCAGAAGTGACGCTGACGGCGCTCGATCAGCTCGGCCTGGCCGAAGTGGACGTGCTGGCACTCAAGCAAGCTGGCCTCGTGGGCGAGCTGGCCAAGGTGGTCAAGGTCATCAAGAGCGGTTCCCTCACCAAGGCTGTCAAGCTCAATGGCGTGGGCGCTACGGCAGGTGCCAAGGCAGCGATCGAAGCTGCTGGCGGCAGCGTCGCCTGAGTGTGGCTCTGAAGGAAGGCATCTGTGGCTACTAGCGCGGCTCAAATTGCAAAGACCGGCAAGTTCGGCGACCTGCGTCGCCGTCTGGTTTTTCTGTTGCTTGCGCTGGTCGTGTATCGCATAGGGGCTCATATCCCTGTGCCTGGTATCGATCCAGCCCAACTCCAGCAGCTGTTCAGTGGCCAGCAAGGCGGCATCCTGAACCTGTTCAACATGTTCTCGGGTGGTGCGCTGTCGCGTTTCACGGTCTTCGCTCTGGGGATCATGCCGTACATCTCGGCATCGATCATCATGCAGCTGATGACTTACGTGATTCCCACGTTCGAGCAGTTGAAGAAGGAAGGCGAAGCCGGTCGCAGGAAGATCACGCAGTACACCCGCTACGGAACGTTGGGCCTGGCCCTGTTCCAGTCGCTGGGTATTGCCGTCGCGCTGGAAAGCTCCGCAGGTCTGGTGCTGAGCCCTGGTTTCGGGTTCCGCATGACCGCCGTCGTCAGCCTGACCGCCGGCACGATGTTCCTGATGTGGCTGGGTGAGCAGATCACTGAACGTGGTTTGGGCAACGGTATCTCGATCCTGATCTTTGCAGGTATCGCAGCCGGATTGCCCAGCTCCATCGGTGGTCTCCTTGAACTGGTTCGTACGGGTGCCATGAGCATCCTGGCCGCCATCTTCATCGTCCTCGTGGTCGGTCTGGTGACCTACTTCGTGGTGTTTGTGGAGCGTGGTCAGCGCAAGATTCTGGTGAACTACGCCCGTCGGCAGGTAGGTAACAAGGTCTACGGCGGCCAGTCGTCGCACTTGCCCCTCAAGCTGAACATGGCTGGCGTGATTCCTCCGATCTTTGCCTCGTCGATCATCCTGTTGCCCGCCACGGTGGTGAACTGGTTCAGTGCAGGCGAGTCGATGCGCTGGTTGAAGGACATCTCGGGTGCGTTGACTCCTGGTCAGCCCATCTATGTGATGTTCTACGCTGCCGCGATTGTGTTCTTCTGCTTTTTCTATACGGCACTGGTGTTCAACAGCCGTGAGACTGCAGATAACCTGAAGAAGAGCGGTGCGTTCATTCCAGGCATCCGGCCCGGTGAGCAGACGGCCCGTTATATCGACAAGATCCTGGTTCGCCTGACCTTGGCAGGCGCTGTGTACATCACCTTCGTGTGCTTGCTGCCAGAGTTCCTGATCTTGAAGTACAACGTTCCGTTCTACTTTGGTGGGACATCGCTGCTGATCATTGTGGTGGTGACCATGGACTTCATGGCCCAGGTTCAGAACTACATGATGTCGCAACAGTACGAATCGCTGCTCAAGAAAGCCAATTTCAAGGGCAACGCAGGCGGTTGATGATGATGAAGGAAGGCAGTTGATCGCATAGCGGCGACTGCCTGCAGAACTGGATATCGGTTGAGTTGGCGCCCCACGATTTTTCGCGGGCACAAATTGTGTTCCGTGCGAAACAGCCGGGACGGATGGAAAAGTTTTAGGAGAATGCAATGAGAGTTTCGGCTTCGGTCAAAAAAATCTGCCGCAACTGCAAGATCATCCGCCGCAAGGGTGTGGTGCGCGTGATCTGCACGGATCTGCGTCACAAGCAGCGCCAAGGTTGATTGGAAAGTATTAGAGGACGCATATGGCACGTATCGCTGGCATTAATATTCCGCCGCACAAGCACGCGGAAATCGGTTTGACCGCCATTTTTGGCATTGGTCGCACCCGCGCTCGCAAGATCTGCGAAGCAACTGGTATCGCTTACTCCAAGAAGATCAAGGATCTGACGGATGGCGATCTGGAAAAAATTCGCGAGCAAATCGAGCAGTTCACCATTGAAGGTGACCTGCGCCGCGAAACCACGATGAACATCAAGCGCTTGATGGACATCGGCTGCTATCGTGGCTTCCGCCATCGCCGCGGTCTGCCAATGCGTGGTCAGCGCACCCGTACCAATGCACGCACTCGCAAGGGTCCGCGCAAGGGTGCAGCTGCACTGAAGAAATAAAGAGATTGAAAGATCATCATGGCTAAGTCTCCTGCCAATAACGCAGCTCAGCGCGTTCGCAAGAAGGTCCGGAAGAATGTTTCGGACGGCATTGCACACGTGCACGCCTCGTTCAACAACACCATCATCACGATCACCGATCGCCAGGGCAATGCCCTGTCGTGGGCATCGTCCGGTGGCCAAGGTTTCAAGGGCTCGCGCAAGTCCACTCCCTTCGCGGCCCAAGTGGCTTCGGAAGTGGCTGGCCGCGCTGCCATCGACCAAGGCATCAAGAACCTTGACGTTGAAATCAAGGGTCCTGGCCCAGGCCGTGAATCCTCGGTGCGCGCTCTGGGCGCCCTGGGCATTCGCATCACGTCCATCTCCGATGTGACCCCCGTGCCTCACAACGGCTGCCGCCCTCAAAAGCGCCGTCGTATCTAATCTCTCTCTAAGCCCACCGCCGCCTGTGAACGCGCAAGCGCCTCAGGCGGCTCCCGCAATGGTTTGCGGTAGATGACACAAAGGAAGCTCAAGTGGCACGTTACCTCGGCCCCAAGGCCAAACTCTCCCGCCGTGAAGGCACGGACCTGTTCCTCAAGAGCGCACGTCGCTCGATTGCCGACAAGTCCAAGTTCGACTCCAAGCCAGGCCAGCACGGCCGCACCTCCGGTGCCCGCACGTCCGACTACGGCCTGCAACTGCGTGAAAAGCAGAAGGTCAAGCGCATGTACGGCGTGCTGGAAAAGCAGTTCCGCCGCTACTTCGAAGCCGCCGAAGGCAAGAAGGGCAATACCGGCGCCAATCTGCTGTTCCTGTTGGAATCCCGTCTCGACAACGTGGTGTACCGCATGGGCTTCGGCTCGACCCGCGCCGAAGCGCGCCAGCTGGTCTCGCACAAGGCGATCACGGTGAACGGCAAGTCCGTGAACATCGCTTCCTACCTCGTGAAGACGGGCGATGTGGTGGCCGTGCGTGAAAAGTCCAAGAAACAGAACCGCATTGTTGAAGCCCTGCAATTGGCTGCCCAGGTCGGCATGCCTGCGTGGGTGGAAGTGAACGCCGAGAAGGCCGAAGGCATCTTCAAGAAGGTGCCGGACCGTGATGAGTTTGGCGCCGACATCAACGAATCCCTGATCGTTGAGTTGTACTCGCGCTAATCGCTCGGTACATATTTCAAGAAAACCGTCCCTGAACCGCGAGGCATCGCGGTTTAGGCGCTTCACCAGCCTTACCGGTGTAACGAGCTGGGGGTATTGAGAGGAAGTCTGAATGCAAACCAATTTGCTGAAACCCAAGGCGATCAATGTCGAGCAGCTTGGCCACAACCGTGCCAAGGTCGCGCTGGAGCCGTTCGAGCGTGGGTACGGCCACACGCTGGGTAACGCCATTCGGCGTGTCCTGCTCTCGTCCATGGTGGGTTACGCAGCGACGGAAGTCACCATTGCAGGCGTTCTGCATGAGTACTCGTCCATTGACGGCGTTCAGGAAGATGTGGTCAACATCCTGTTGAACCTCAAGGGCGTGGTGTTCAAGCTCCACAACCGTGATGAAGTCACGCTGAGCCTGCGCAAGGATGGCGAAGGTGTGGTTACCGCACGCGATATCCAGACCCCTCACGACGTGGAAATCGTCAACCCTGACCACGTGATCGCGAATCTGTCGGCCGGCGGTAAGCTGGACATGCAGATCAAGGTCGAGAAGGGCCGTGGCTACGTGCCCGGCAGCCTGCGCCGCTATGCCGACGAGTCGACCAAGTCGATTGGCCGGATCGTGCTGGATGCATCGTTCTCCCCTGTGAAGCGCGTGAGCTACACGGTGGAAAGCGCTCGCGTGGAGCAGCGTACCGACCTGGACAAGCTGGTTGTCGAGATCGAGACCAATGGTGCCATCACTGCCGAAGACGCAGTGCGCGCATCGGCCAAGATCCTGGTGGAACAGCTGGCGGTGTTCGCGCAGCTGGAAGGTGGCGAGCTGGCTGCGTTCGACGCACCGGCAGGCCCGCGCGGCAATGCCACATTCGATCCGATCCTGCTGCGTCCTGTGGACGAGCTGGAACTGACCGTGCGTTCCGCCAACTGCCTGAAGGCCGAGAACATCTACTACATCGGTGACCTGATCCAGCGCACCGAGAATGAGCTGCTCAAGACGCCTAACCTGGGTCGCAAGTCGCTCAACGAAATCAAGGAAGTACTCGCATCGCGTGGTCTCACGTTGGGCATGAAGCTTGAGAACTGGCCACCAGCCGGTCTGGACAAGCGTTAAGTTATAATTCTGGGTTCCCCGAATCGCGGGAACCCGGTTTTTGGTTCCCTTGGATGGGAACAGTGCCTCGGGCAGTACCTTACACGGCTGCCTGATTTAATTTTAAATAAGGAAAAAGCACCATGCGTCACGGTCACGGCCTCCGCAAACTCAACCGCACCAGCTCGCACCGCCTTGCGATGCTGCAGAACATGATGAACTCGCTCATCGAGCACGAAGTCATCAAGACCACCGTCCCCAAGGCCAAGGAACTGCGCCGTGTGATCGAACCCATGATCACCCTGGCCAAGGAAGACTCCGTTGCCAACCGCCGCCTGGCCTTCAACCGCCTGCGCGACCGTGACAGCGTGACCAAGCTGTTCAACGACCTGGGCCCCCGCTTCAAGGTGCGTCCTGGTGGCTACACCCGCATCCTCAAGATGGGTTTCCGTGTGGGCGACAATGCACCCATGGCCCTGGTTGAATTGGTGGATCGTGCTGCAGAAACCGAAAATAATTCGGCAGCAGCTGAATAATAGGGTATAATTTATTTCTTGCCGCGCGATGGAGCAGTCTGGTAGCTCGTTGGGCTCATAACCCAAAGGTCGGAGGTTCAAATCCTTCTCGCGCAACCAATATGTAGCGGTCTCCGCTCACAGAAAACGCCCACTTCACCGTGGGCGTTTTTGTTTGTGCCCTTCCATTGCAGTGAGCGGCTTTCCTCTTTGGTGGGGTGTGCATTCCAGGAGGCCTCTTCCATGGATGCAGGTTTTCTGTCCCCGGCCCTGCTGGTGGCGCTCATGGCCTATACCGTTGGTGTTGCAAGCCCTGGCCCCAGCAATCTGGCGATCATGGCGGCCGCCATGTCGCATGGACGGAGGCGTGCCATGGCCCTGGCTGCCGGGGTGGTCCTCGGCTCGGTGTTTTTGGGTGTGGCCGCTGCACTGGGCATGTCGGCACTCATGCGCAGCTATTCATGGTCCTTGCTCGTCCTGAAGGTGCTGGGCGGCATCTACATGCTCTGGCTGGCCTGGAAGGCGGCGCGTGCCGCATTCACGCCGAATGCCCTGCACGAGGCCTCCGACACCACGGGCCGCGACCACCTCCAGGCTTTTCGGCGCGGCCTGGCGATGCACATGACCAACCCCAAGGCCGTCTTCGTGTGGCTTTCCATCGTCGCTCTCGGCGTGCCCGCCGGCGCCGGACGCAGCCATGCCCTGGCGGTCGTGGCGTGTTGCGCCGGCATCGGAGCTTGTATCTTCATGGGCTATGCCCTGGCATTTTCGACACCGTTGGCACGTGCGGCATACGCCCGCATCCATCGCGCATTCAATGCGCTGCTGGCTGGAGTCTTCGTGTACGCAGGCATCCGGCTGCTGCTGACCCGCTCAGCCGTGAGCTGACGGATCACCGTGCCAGCAGGCAAGTCCGCCCAGACGGCGAAACTCCTGGGTCTTGGTGCCACAGCTGCACGCGGTTGACGGCAGGCTCGGCAGGAGAAGATGGAATTCCTGGGGGCATGGATGATGATCCAGGCCCCGCAGGCAAATCGCCCCTTCAGGCCGGTATTGCCTGACGCCGGATGAACCGCCCGGCCCGCGCGCCCGTGGCACGACCAGCCGCGGTGTAGCTCAGCACGCCGTTGACCCAAACCTGCTCGATCCCCTCGCTGAACTGCACGGGTTGTTCGTAGCTCGCGGTATCGCGCACGCGCGCCGGGTCGAACACCACGATATCGGCCATGCAGCCGGCTTCCAGCCGCCCGCGCTCGCCGATGCGAAAACGCTGGGCCGACAGGCCGGTCATCTTGTGGATGGCTTCCTCCAGGCGCAGCAGGCCCTTCTCGCGCCAGTAGCAGGCCAGCACACGCGGGAAGGCGCCCCACAGGCGGGGATGCGGCCGCTCGTCATGGGGCAGGCCGTCCGAGCCGATCATGGACAAGGGGTGGGCAATCACGCGCTCTACATCGTCCTCGCGCATCTGGAAGTAGCAGGCACCGCCGGGCTGCAGCCGGTCGCAGGCCGCCTGCTCGGTCGTGTCCCATTCCCGCGCGATGTCCTTGAGGTAACGGCCCACCATTTCCGGGTGTGGCTGGCTGCCGGTGATCAGGATGTCGATCACACCGTCTACCAGGTCGGTGCGCAGCACCGTCGAACCCGCGGTGTAGGGGTACACGTCCAGGCTGATGGGCTGGCCCTTTGCGAGGGACTCGATCAGCGGCAGCGTCTCGCGCGTGCGGCCCCAGTTCGAGGCGCCGGCGCACTTGTGGTGCGACAGCACCAGCGGCAGCCCGGCATGGCGCGCCGTGAGCGCCGCCTCCTGCAGCGCCGGGAGGATGCCGGCGAGTTCGTCGCGGATGTGGGTGGCGTACACGCCGCCATTGCGCGCAGCCACGCTGGCCAGTTCGGTCAGCTCGGTGAGGTCGGCCGCGTAGGCTTCCTTGTAGAACACGCCCGATGACAGGCCCAGCGCGCCCGCGTCCATGGCCTCCTGCATGTCGACCGCCATGGCGGCGCGCTCGCTGGCCGTGGCCGCACGGCCCAGCTCGGGCAGGTGGCGCATGCGCAGGGCCGTGTGGCCCAGCAGCGCGGCCACGTTCACCCCGGGCCGCGCGGCATCCACGGCGCGCGCATAGTCGGCCATGCGCGCGTGGCGGAACTGGTGCTGGCCCAGCAGCGACAGCGGTGCGGCCGGTGCGGCCGTCACCATGGGCGACAGCGAGATGCCGCAGTTGCCCACGATCACCGTGGTCACGCCCTGCGACAGCTTGGGCAGCATGTCGGGCGCATCCAGCGCCGCCGCATCGTCGTGCGTGTGCACGTCGATGAAGCCCGGTGCGATCACGCGGTCCGTGCAGTCCACGGTGCTGACGGCCAGGCCTGACAGCAGCGCCGGGTCGATCGTGCCCGTTGGCGCCAGTGCCACGATGCGCTCCCCGGCCATCAGCAGGTCGCCCGTCCAGCCGGGGCGGTCCGTGCCGTCGATGATCGTTCCGTTCCTCAGCAGGGTCGCTTGCGTTGCTGCCATCAGTGTTCTTTCTTGCCCGGCTTGTTGTGCATGGCCGGTCCATGGTCCATGGCGCCGGCATACTCGGCGCTGTCGAATCCGTGCTTGTGCAGCAGGGCCTTGAATTGCTGCAGGCCCCGCGTGGCCACCGGCCCCAGCTGCTGCGCCAGGCGCACCATCAGGATCTCGATCACCACCAGGTGGGCCAGGTAGGCCTCGGTGCCCACGCGCATCACCGCGTCCTGCGGCACCGACACCGCCAGCACCAGGTCGGCGGTTTCGGCCAGTGGCGTGCCCGGCTGGGTGAGGGCCACCACGGTGGCCCCTTGCGAGCGCGCGAACTTGGCCGCCTCCACCGTGTAGGGCATGCGCCCCACGTGCGAGATGACGAAGGCTACGCCCTCTGGCCCCAGCGTGCTGGCCGAGACCAGTTGCTGGTGCGCGTCGAAGATCGCGTTGGCCGTGAGGCCCAGGCGGAACAGCCGGCTCTGCAGCTCGCTGGCCGTGAAGGTCGACGCCGCACCCACCGAGTAGCAGTCGATGCGCCGCGCCTTGGCGAGCTTGGCGGCCACCTGGTCGATCACGTCCACGTCGATGCGCCGGCCCAGCTCGGTCAGCGAGGAGACGGCCGCATGGATGATCTTGCTGGAGACATCCTGCGCCGTGTCCTCGGCCAGCACGCTGCGGTGCAGGTAGGAGCCCGAGACCGCCAGGTCCTGCGCCAGCGCCAGCATGAACTCGCGCACCGAGTCGTAGCCGAAGCTGCGGCAGGTGCGCACGATGGTCGGCATGGACACGCCCGCCTGCTGCGCCAACTGCTCCACCGTGGCCGCCACGGCAGCGCGCGGGTCTTCGAGCACGGCACGCACCACGCTGCGCTGCGCATCGGGCAGGCTGTCCTGGCGCTCGCGCAGTTGCTGCAGCAGGCCCGGCGTGGGGCTGGGCGGCTGGGTGGAGGACGATGGCGAAGGAGGCAGGCTGCTGTTCATGCGCTTCTCCGCGTCTCAGAACCGGGTGCTGATGGCGCCCGTGATGGCGCCATCGTCTTCCACCAGCGGCATCCAGCGCCACTTGTCGAAGGTGGTGCAGGGGTGCGAGATGCCCAGCGCCACGCGGTCGCCCACACGCGGCGTACCGGCGTCGCCGGCTGCGGCATCGAAGCGCAGGTAGGCATGCTGGTCGTTCAAGGCGCTCACGCTCCAGCCTGCAGGGGCGGCTGCTGCCGAGCGCTCGCCGCGCCGCGCCAGCTGCACCGGGATGGGCATCTCCAAGTCGTAGGAGATGTCGCGGCGCCCGCAGGTCAGCAGGGCCAGGCCCGGCTCCGGCACCGACTGCACCATGGCCCAGACCGTGAGGGCCGGGCGCAGCGAGGTATCGAGCCCTTCGCGCTGCTCCACGTTCTTGAGGAAGCGCGCGTAGTTGCCATGGTCGTGCGTCACATAGCAGCCCGAGCGCAGCACGCCCTCCACGGGGCGCGACAGGCCCTGGGCCTGCAGCAGCGGCACCACCAGGTCGAACACGGCCGAGCCGCCCGCGGTGAGCAGGATGCGGTCCTGTGCGAACAGGTGCCCTGCATCGCAGGCGCGTGCCACCTCCATCACGCGGCGCACCAGGGCCGTCACCTCGCGGGCGTCGTGCTCGTTGTCGCAGCGCGCCACGCCGCCTTCATAGCATTCGATGCCATCGAACTGCACCGCCTTCGACACCGCCAGCGCGCGCGCCAGGGTCAGTGCCTCGTCCAGCGTGCGGCAGCCGGTGCGCTGGCCGGGGATGCCCATCTCCAGCAGCACGTTGAACACGCGGGCACTGCCGCGGCGCTGCTTCCAGTCCTCGACCAGCGTGAGCTGCGCCAGCGAATCGACGAGGAACCACACCGTGAGACCGGCGTGGCGGGCCAGCAGTGCATCGAGCGCATCCAGGTCGGCATCGCAGACCACCTGGTTGGCGATGATGACGCGGCGCGCACCGGCTTGCACCCCCACCGCGACCTGGAAGGCCGTGGCGAAGGTCAGGCCCCAGGCACCGCCCGCCAGCTGCTGTGCAAAGAGCTGGGGCGACATGGTGGTCTTGCCGTGCGGCGCCAGGGCGATGCCCTTGCGCTTGGCGAAATCCTGCATCCAGGCCAGGTTGTGCGCCAGCGCCGTGCGGCTGAGCACTGCCAGCGGGAAAGCCAGGTCGTCGGCCAGCACATTCCAGCCGCGTGCGGCGATCTCGCTGGCGCGGCAGGGCGCCGCCGCGATGGGAAAGCTCTTGCTGGTGGCGTCCAGGGTGAAGTCAGTGGTGGTGTTCGTCATGTCGTCTCGTCATGTTGGAGGGACGCAGCAGGGCTGCGCCGGTCAGATGTCGTCGCGCCAGCAGGCCTTCCAGTGCTCGGTGCCCACGGGGCGCAGGGCCATGTCGGCGCTGGCGCATTCGGCCACCGCATGCGGGCAGCGCGTGCGGAACACGCAGCCCGAGGGCGGATTGGCGGGGCTGGGCAGGTCGCCCTGCAGCAGGGGGATGGTACGCCGCTGCGCCGGGTCGGGGATGGGGGCCGCGGCCAGCAGGGCGCGCGTGTAGGGATGGGCTGGCCGCGCATACAGCGCGCTGGTGGGCGCGATCTCCATCACGCGGCCCAGGTACAGCACCACCACGCGGTCGCACAGGTACTCCACCACGTCCAGGTCGTGCGAGATGAACAGCAAGGTCAGGCCCAGCTGCTGCTTGAGGTCGCCCAGCAGGTTCACCACCTGCGCCTGGATCGACACGTCCAGCGCCGACAGCGGCTCGTCCGCCACGATGAAGTTCGGCTGCACTGCCAGCGCGCGTGCAATGCCGATGCGCTGGCGCTGCCCACCCGAGAACTCGTGCGGAAAGCGGTCCGCATGCTCGGGCCTGAGGCCCACCTGGGAGAGCAGCTCGTGGATGCGCGGCAGGCGTGCCGCACCGCGCGCCTGGCGGTGCGTGTCCAGCGCCTCGCCCAGCACCTCGCGGATGCGCATGCGCGGGTTCAGGCTGGCATAGGGGTCCTGGAAGATGATCTGGATCTTCGAGCGCAGCGGGCGGAACTGGCCCTGGCTCATCCCTGCCAGGTCCTGCCCGCCAGCGTCGCTGCCGTGGTACAGCATCTGGCCCGCCGTCGGGTCCACCAGGCGCGTCAGCAGGCGGCCGATGGTGCTCTTGCCCGAGCCCGACTCGCCCACCAGGCCCAGCGTCTCGCCGCGCCGGATGGCAAAGCTCACGTCGTCCACCGCGCGCACCGGGTGCGGGCCGCTGCCGAAGTACTTGCGCAGGCCGCGCACTTCGATGAGGTTGTCGCCCGGGGTCAGGGCCATGGCCACGGCGTTCATGCGCTCACCTCCTGCTGCGCCTGCTCGCCCACACGGATGCAGCGCACCCGCCGGCCGGCCTCGGTGGCACTGCCGTCGGACAGGGCCGGCATGCGCGCATCGCAGGCCGCGATGCGGCGCTCGCAGCGCGGCGCGAAGGCGCAGCCCGGCGGCGGCGCGAGCGGGCTCGACACCTGGCCCGGTATGGCCACCAGGCGCGGGCGCTGCCCGGCCACCGCGACCGCATGGCGCCTGGCCACGCCGGGCAGGCAGGCCAGCAGGCCGCGCGTGTAGGGGTGCTCGGGCTGCGCGAACAGGTCGTGCACCGGGGCCGACTCGACGATGCGGCCCGCGTACATCACGGCCACCGCGTCGGCGTACTGCGCCACCACGCCCAGGTTGTGGGTCACGAACAGCATGCTCATGCCCGTCTCCTTCTGCAGCCGGCCCATGAGGGCCAGGATCTGCGCCTGGATGGTCACGTCCAGCGCAGTGGTCGGCTCGTCGGCGATCAGCAGCGTGGGGTTGCAGGCCATGGCCAGCGCGATCATCACGCGCTGGCGCATGCCGCCCGAGAGCTGGTGCGGGTACTCGTGCACGCGCTGCTTGGCGGCCGGTATCTCCACCAGCTCCAGCATGCGCTGGGCATGGGCCAGTGCAGCGCGGCGGTCGAGCTTGAGGTGCAGGCGCACCGATTCGGCGATCTGCTCGCCCACGGTCAGCACCGGGTTCAGGCTGGTCATGGGCTCCTGGAAGATCATCGCGATCTCGTTGCCGCGCAGCGCCCGGCGCTCGGCCTCGGGCAGGGCCAGCAGGTCCACGCGCTGGCCGTCGCGCCGGGTGAACCAGGCCTGGCCACTGACCTGGGCCTGCGAGGTCTTGGCGTGCAGGCCCATCAGCGTCAGGCTGGTGACGGACTTGCCCGAGCCCGACTCCCCGACCAGCGCCAGCGTCTGGCCCGGGTGGATGGCAAAGGACACGTCGGCCACGCTCTGGATGCGGCCGGCGTCGGTGGCGAACGAGGTGGACAGGCCCTGCACTTCGAGCCGGGCAGCCGTGGGGGTGGTCATGGGGTGGGTGCCTTCGTAACGCGCTCGCCAGGGGCGGGCGCTTGCGTGGGTCGGTGAAAGCTCATGCGGCCTTCTTGAGCTTGGGGTCGAGCAGGTCGCGCACGCCGTCGCCCAGCATCTGCAGCGACAGGGCGGTGAACACGATGGCCAGGCCCGGGTAGAGAATCGTCCAGAACGCGCGGTCGGCCGATTCCAGGCTGCCCGCGATCATGGTGCCCCAGGTGGGGATGTCGGGCGGCACGCCCACGCCCAGGAAGGACAGGCCCGCCTCGGCCAGGATGGCATAGGCGAAGATGAAGGTCACCTGCACCAGGATGGGCGAAACCAGGTTGGGCAGGATGTGCTTGAGCAGGATGCGCGGCGTGCGCACGCCCAGGGCGCGCGCGGCGTCCACGAACAGCAACTCGCGCAGCACCAGGGTGCTGGCCCGCACCACGCGCGCCACGCGCGGCGTGTAGACGATGACCAGCGCCAGCATCACGTTCCACAGCGAGGCCCCCAGGATGGACACCAGGGCGATGCCCAGCAAGATGTCGGGGAAGGACATCATCGCGTCCACCACGCGCATCAGCGGCGCGTCCAGCCGCCGGAAGAAGCCCGCGAACATGCCCAGCAGCGTGCCGAACAGCACGGCGCCCGCGGCCGTGAGCCCGCCGATCAACAGCGAATAGCGTGCGCCGTGCACGATGCGCAGCATCACGTCGCGCCCGAGCTCGTCGGTGCCGGCCCAGTGCGCGGCCGAGGGCGCGTTCAGGCGCTCGCTGATCGAGATGGCGTTGGGGTCGGCGTCCGACACCCAGGGGAACACCGTGGCCACCGCGACCACTACGGCCAGCACGATGGCCGAGGCCAGCACCACCTTGCGTGCGAACAGGCGGCGTGCCAGTGGCAGCCAGTAGTCCTTGAGATTGCGAATCAGGCCTTGCACCATGTCATTGGCCCTCCAGCCGGATGCGTGGGTCGACCAGCGTGTACAGGAAGTCGATGGCCAGGTTGATGAATACATAGATGGCCGCGATGACCAGCAGCGTGCCCTGGATCACCGGGTAGTCGCGGCGCAGCACGGCGCGCACCACCAGATTGCCCACGCCGGGCAGGTTGAACACCGTCTCGGTCACCACCGTGCCGCCGATCATCAGCGCCAGTGTCAGGCCCAGCACCGTGACGATGGGCACCAGCGCATTGCGCAGCACGTGCTTGACCATCACCGTGCCTTCGGCCAGGCCCTTGGCGCGTGCCGTGCGCACGTAGTCCTCGCCCAGGATGTCGAGCATCGAGGCGCGCGTGAAGCGGATGATCAGCGCCGAGTTCAGCAGCCCCAGCACCAGCGCCGGCAGCAGCAGGTGCGACAGGCGCTCGGCCAGCGGCGAGGCCGGGTCGCCATAGCCCGAGGCCGGGAACCAGCCGAGCTTGACCGCGAACAGCTGGATCAGGATCAGCCCGAGCCAGAAGCTGGGCACGCTGGCGCCCAGCATGGCCACGCCGCTCAGGGCCTGGTCACCGGGGCTGCCGCGCCAGATGGCGGCCGCCATGCCGCAGGGGATGCCGATCAGCGCCGCGATGCCCACCGCGAACAGCGCCAGGAACAGCGTGGGCTCGGCGCGCTCGAGCAGCGCCTGCGCCACCGGGCGCTGCAGAAAGATGGACTGGCCCAGGTTGCCCTGCAGCAGCTCGCCCACCCAGAGCACGAACTGCGTGGGCAGGGGCTTGTCCAGCCCGTACTGCACGCGCGCCGCGGCGATGTCCTCGGCCGTGGCCTGCTCACCCAGCAGCAGCGCCACCGGGTCGCCCGAGGCCAGGCGCGTGAGCGCGAACACCAGCACCGCGACAAGGGCCAGCACCACCAGGGCGCCGCCCAGGCGGGTCATCAGAAAACGCATGGCAACGAACCTTCGTGCAGTGGGGGCTTACTTGGCCAGGCCCGTGTTCCAGAAGAACGGCCAGATCGCCGGCGTGTAGCCTTCCAGCTTGGCCGAGCGCGCCGAGAGTCCGTTGAACTTACCGACCTCGATGAAGGGCACTTCGTCGTACACCACCTGCTGCACGGCACCCCACAGCGGGCCGCGCTTGGCGACATTGGTCTCCTGGTTGAAGGCCGTGAGCGTGGCCTTCTTGGCGGGCGAATCCCACCAGCCCGGCGCGCCGTCACCGAGCTGCGGCGGCGAGAGCATGGGCTCGGGGAACAGGCCCGAGTGCGTGAAGTACACGTCCCACAGCTTGGCATCGTTGCGCCGCTGCACCAGCGTGGCCCAGTCCACCACCTGCAGTTCGGTCTTGAAGCCGGCCTTCTTGAGCTGCTCGGCCATCACCAGCGCCATGTTGTAGTGGAACTCGTACTGCCGGCTGGCCATGATGCGCACCGGCTGGCCGCTGTAGCCGGCCTTGGCCGCCTGGTCCTTGGCAGCCTGCGGGTTGCGCTCGTTGTACAGCTTGCCGCCCGCGTCCGAGTAGTAGGGCGTGCCCTTGGGGAAGAAGTTGGGCTCCACCACGAAGAAGCGGTTGTCGCCAAAGCCCGCAGCCAGCAGCTCGCCCGAGCCCACGGCGGTCTGCACCGCGCGGCGCAGCGGCTGCGCGGCCAGCACGCCTTCCTTGGTGTTGAAGACGATGTAGGGGAAACCGAAGTTCTTGGTCACGATGGGCACCACGGCCGGGGCCCCCTTGTCGATGCGGCCGGCCGCTTCCACGGGCAGCAGGTCGGCGTACTGGAACTGGCCCGACAGGGCGCCCTCCACGCGGGTGTTGGCGTTGGGCACGGGCACGAAGCGCAGTTCGTCGAGCAGCGCCTCGCGGCGGCCGGCATAGCCGCTCGGGGCCTCCTTGCGGGCGCTGTAGGTGTCGTGGCGCACCAGCACGGTGAACTGGTCGGGGCGGCGCTCCTTGAACTTGTAGGGACCGGTGCCGATGAAATCCTTAAGCTGCGGCGCGATGCTCTCCTTGGCCATGATGGCGGCCATGCCGCTGGGCAGCGCCAGCTGGGCCAGCAGCGGCGCGTAAGGTGCCTTGAGCGTGAGCTCCACCGACAGCGGGCCCTTGGCGGTGAGCGAGGCCACCTCCTTGCCCACGGCCTTGCCACGCGGCGACAGCTCCATCCAGCGCTGCAGCGAGGCCACCACGTCGTCGGCATTCAGGTCGCGGCCGTTGTGCAGCTTCACTTCCTTGCGCAGGGCGATGGTGTAGGTCAGGCCGTCCTTGGACACGGAGGGCAGGCCCTCGGCCAGCATGGGCGCCACGGCCCAGTTCGCGTCGAAGGTGTACAGCGGCTCGTAGACGTGCTGCATGATGGTGCCGACCAGGTCGGCCGTGCTCACCATGGGGTCCAGCCCCTGGGGCTCGCCGACCATGGCCAGGTTGGCGGCGCCCCCCTTGGCGGGGGCGGCCAGGGCGGGCTGGCCCGACCCCAGGGCCACGAGCACGGCAGCACTTGCTGCCAGGCCCAGAACGCTGCGCCTGGCGGCCTGAACAGGCCTTCCGGGCGTCAACCAATCACGGATGGATGAGGATTGCATCGTGGCTCCATAAGTAATAACATTACATTTTTAATCGTAGATGACTCGTTTGTGAAAGTCAAACGGGTTTTTTCCGATGATTTATGTAAATTCATTACAAAAGGAGCTTGCATGAGCCATGTAGAACTGCTGGGCCAGTCCCCCATCGCATCCGACCGCCAGGCGCGTCCCCTGTCGCCCGCCACGCGCGCCGGCGACTTCGTCTTCGTCTCGGGCCAGGTGCCCACGGACGACCAGGGCCAGGTCATCGTCGGCGGCATCGAGGCCCAGACGCGCCAGGTGTTCCAGCGCGTCAAGGACGCCCTGGCGCTGGCCGACTGCACCCTGGCCGATGTGGCCAAGGTCAGCGTCTGGCTGGCCGATGCGCGCGATTTCGGCAGCTTCAACCGCGTCTACATGGAGTGCTTCGGCGAGCACCGGCCGGCCCGCTCCACGGTGGAGTCGCGCCTCATGATCGACGCCAAGGTCGAGATCGACGTCACCGCCTACAAGCCCCGTGCCTGAGCGTTCCACCACCTCCGTGGGCAAGACCTTCGACGTGGCCGCGCTCGGCGAGGCCATGGTCGAGTTCAACCAGGTCCACCCCGGCCAGCCGCAGTACCTGCGCGGCTTCGGCGGCGACACCAGCAATGCCGCCATTGCGGCGGCACGGGCCGGCGCGCGCGTTGCCTATCTCACGCGCATCGGGCAGGACAGCTTCGGCCAGGCGCTCACCGCGCTGTGGCGCGCCGAGGGCGTCGACACTCGCGCCGTGCAGAGCGACGGCGAGCACCCCACCGGCATCTACTTCGTCTCGCACGGGGCGGCCGGGCACGAGTTCAGCTACCTGCGCGCAGGGTCGGCCGCGAGCCGCATGGCGCCGCAGTGGCTGGCCGGCGAGCCCGCGGCCGTGCTGCGCGCCGCGCGCATCCTGCACCTCTCGGGTATTTCGCTGGCCATCTCGCCGCAGGCCTGCGACACCGCCTTCGAGGCCATGCGTCTGGCGCGCGAGGCCGGCACGCTGGTGTCCTTCGACTCCAACCTGCGCCTCAAGCTCTGGCCGCTGGCGCGCGCCCAGGCCTGCATCGCACAGGCCGTGTCGCTGTGCGACATCTTCCTGCCCAGCCTGGAGGACATGCAGGCCCTGACCGGTCTGTCCGATCCCGACGCCATCGTCGACTGGGGCCATGCGCGTGGCGCGGTCACCGTGGTGCTCAAGCTCGGTGCCGAAGGCGCACTGGCGAGCGACGGCCGGCGCAGGGAACGCATCGCAGGCCTGCGCGTCACGCCCGTGGACGCCACGGGCGCGGGCGACTGCTTCTGCGGCAACCTGCTGGCCCGCATGGCCCAGGGTGACGACGTGTTCGCGGCGGCGCGCTATGCCAATGCCGCGGCCGCGCTGGCCGTGCAGGGCTATGGTGCTGTGGCACCGTTGCCGTACGCGCGCCAGGTGCAGGTGACGGCTTGATGTAAGGGAAGCGTGGCAATAGTCGCAGCCTCAGGAAACTGGCGCGACCTGGGCGAGTGCCCCCGCGCAAGGGCCGCCCCGCCGCGCTGGGGGCGTCCCCCTTTGGGGGAAGACGCGAAGCGGCTCAGGGGGGCTACCCATTACGCTGCGAACAGGTCGGAGCGCGCTGCCTTGGTGATCGCGGCCACGCAGGGGTGGCTGATGCGCCGCTCCACCGAGATCGCGAAGAACTCCTCCACCAGCTCCCCCGAGCGGCCGATCACCTCCACGCCGAACTGGGCCCGGGTCTCTTCCTCCAGCACCGTGGGCGAGGTGAACACCCCGCGCCCCTCGCGGCCAAAGGCGTTCATGAGCGCACTGTCGTCGAACTCGCCCACCAGGCGCGGCTGCAGCTGGTGCTTGTTGAACCAGTGGTCCAGTTGCTGGCGCACCGAGGATTGGGGGCCCTGGATCAGCATGGGCGCGCCATGCAGGCACCGGGGAAACGGCCCGTCAAGCTGGCGGCGCAGCGCCGACGCGCAGAAAAAGCTCATACCGCTGCTGCCCAGGCCGTGGTTGAAGGCCTTGACGCCGATCTTCTTCGAGACCGGCTCGTCCGCCAGAACCAGGTCCAGCCGGTTCAGGCTCAACTGCGCCACCAGCTCGGCGAACTTGCCTTCGTGGCAGGTCATGTGCACCTGCTCGGCCAGGCCCAGGGCCGGTTCCAGCAGGTGGTAGGCCACCGACTTGGCCACCGAGTCCGCCACCCCCACGCGGAATTCGAGCGGACGCGACTGCCCGCGCGCCAGGCGGATGGATTTTTCGAGCTCGTCCCCCAGCGCAAAGATCTGCTCGGCATAGCCCAGCGCCACCCGGCCTTCGCTGGTCAGCTCCAGGCCCCGGCCGCGCTTCTTGAACAGGTCATGCCCGAGCCATTCCTCCAGCTGCTTGATCTGGCCCGACAGTGTCTGCGGCGTGGTGTTGAGCTGCTCCCCGGCGCGCATGATGCCGCCCGCCTTGGCCGTGGTCCAGAAGTAGCGCAGGTGCTTGAAGTTCATGCCGTCTCCTTGATACTTCGTAAAAATCGAAGTAAAAATCTCGATAAATCGAATATACGCGAAGTGTCAAGATCCCTACAGTACGTTCATGGACAGATCGCGGAACGCCCCTTCGGGCACCGAACCCTGGCCATACACCGTTCACAAGGAGTCAAAGATGCGGATCACCACCAGAGGACAACTCGCAGTCTCGGCCATGACCGATCTGGCCCTGCGCCAGAAAATGCGGCCCGTGGCCCTGTCGACGATCAGCGCGCGCCAGGGCACCTCGCTGTCTTACCTGGAGCAGCTGTTCAGTGCGCTGCGGCGCGCCGGGCTCGTGGACAGCACGCGCGGCCCCGGAGGCGGCTATACCCTCGCACGCAACACGGACGAGATTTCCGTGGCCGAGATCATCCTGGCGGTCGAGAACCTGAAGGCCGATGACATCCAGAACATGGCGCCCGGCCAGGCCGCGCAGGTGAAGTCGATGACGGGTGAGCTGTGGTCCACCTTCAACGCCCGAGTGATGGAATACCTGCAGTCGGTCACCCTGCAGGACCTCGTTGCCCAGCAGCTGGAGAAGGGCGTGGTCCCGCAAGAGGCCGCGCCCGCGGCCCCGCGGCCCAAGCTGAGCGCCAAGCCCCGCCCCCTGATGGCGCGGGTCGGGGTGCCCAACTCGGTCTTTGCCCTCGGCACGATCCCGTTGCTGCAGCGCCGCTGAGGGGGCGGCGCTCCTGGTGCGCCCGGAGCGCCGCCGTGGCTACAGCTGGTGGGCGAGCTGCTTGATGCCGCGAATGAGCATCTCCACGGAGATGGCCACCAGGATCAGCCCCATGAGGCGCTCGAAGGCCATGACCACGCGTTCGCCCAGCAGGCGCTGGATGCGCTCGGCCATCAGGAGCACGACCGCGCACACCGCCATGGTCACGCACAGCGCGCCCACCCATTCCAGCCGCCGCTCGGGCGCCTGGGCCACGAGCAGCATCACCGTGGCCATGGCCGACGGCCCCGCCAGCGCGGGGATGGCCAGCGGCACGATCAGGGGTTCTCCGGGCAGCTCGGTCTGCGGCCCGGTGTCCGGCGGAAAGATCATGCGCAGCGCGATCAGGAACAGCACGACCGCGCCCGCGATCTGCAGCGACAGGTCGCTCAGGTTCATGACCTGCAGGAACTGGGCGCCGAAGAACAGGAACACCAGCAGCAGCGCGAATGCGATCAGCACCTCCCGCAGGATCACGCGGGCGCGGCGCTCGGGGGCCACTCCGCGCAGGGCATTGGCGAAGATGGGGATGTTGCCCAGCGGATCCGTGATCAGCAGGAGCAGGATGGTGGCGGACGCGAAGGTGTAGCTCACGCGGCGTACACCCCATCGAGCGACCGGAAACCCTTGATCTCGATCGGGTTGCCGCTCGGGTCGTGGAAGAACATGGTCCATTGCTCGCCGGGCTCGCCCTCGAAGCGCACCTGCGGCTCCAGCACGAAGGCCGTGCCTGCCGCCTTCAGCCGCGCGGCCAGCGCATGCCACTCGGGCAGCTCCAGGATGGCGCCGAAATGCGGCATGGGCACCATGTGGTTTCCCACGTGGCCGGTGGGGGCGCTGGCGAAAGGCGCTCCCAGGTGCAGGGAGATCTGGTGGCCAAAGAAGTCGAAGTCCACCCAGGTGTCGGTGCTTCGGCCCTCCTGGCACCCCAGCACGCCGCCGTAGAAGCGGCGCGCGGCGTCCAGGTCGGTGACGTGAAAGGCGAGGTGAAAGAGGCTGCGCATGCGCACAGGATAGCAGCGGGATTTGCGCCACGCACGGGTTCCGGCGCCGCCGCCCCCGCGCCACAATGCCGCATCTTCCCCAACTGCACCGCGCTTGCCGCGCGCACACCGCCATGCCTGCTTCTTCCCCCGACTACCAGCGCTACGAGACGCTGAACATCACCCGCCGCGGCGCCGATGGCGCGGTGCTGGACATCCAGATGCGCGCGCTGAACGGCAAGCTGCCCACGGCGGGCCATGTGGGCCACCGCGAGCTGTGCGGGGTCTGGCGCGACGTGAGCGACGACGACAGCGTGCGCTGCGCCGTGCTGCGCGGCGAAGGCGCGGGCTTCTCGGGCGGGGGCGACCTGGCCATGGTGCAGGACATGACCGAGGATTTCGAGTTGCGCTGCCGCATCTGGAAGGAAGCGCGCGACCTGGTCTACAACATCGTGCACTGCGACAAGCCCATCGTCTCGGCCATCCACGGCCCGGCCGTGGGCGCGGGCCTGGTGGCGGGCCTGCTGGCCGACATCTCCATCGCGGCGCGTGGCGCGAAGATCGTGGACGGCCACACCCGCCTGGGCGTGGCGGCCGGCGACCACGCGGCCATCGTGTGGCCGCTGCTGTGCAGCATGGCCAAGGCCAAGTACTACCTGCTGCTGTGCGACCCGGTGAGCGGCGAGGAGGCCGAGCGCATCGGCCTCGTATCGCTGGCCGTGGACGAGGCCGAGCTGTTGCCGCGCGCCTACGAGGTGGCCGACCGGCTGGCGGCCGGCTCGCAGACCGCCATCCGCTGGACCAAGCATGCGCTCAACCAGTGGCTGCGCCAGGCGGGCCCGATGTTCGAAACCTCGCTGGCGCTCGAATTCATGGGCTTTGGCGGCCCCGACGCCCGCGAGGGCGTGGCGTCCCTGCGCGAGAAGCGCGCCCCCAAGTTCTGACCACCGGCTGCACGCGGCGCGCAGTGCCCGCGCCCCTCCGGTTCCGTCAGCACCAACATCCGCAGCCGCGTGAAACTGGTGCGTCCCCTTCCGGGGGAAGCCGCGCAGCGGCTCAGGGGGCTGCGCTCAAGCTTCACTTCCTCGCCAGCATGTCGGCGGTGTTCGTCTTGCGGTCGGCGTTCACGCGCTGCACGTGCGGGCGTTCGGCCATGCGCGCGAGGTAGTCGCGCACGGGCAGCGCGGCCAGGTAGTCGCGGCCATAGATGATCTTGGTGGCCGAGCTCACCAGTGGCAGGTGAACGATGGCCGCGCAATCGGCCATGGTGAACGTGTCGCCCGCCACGTAAGGGCTGAATTTCGCCAGCTGGCCGAACGCCGCGATGTTCTTCTCCAGCTGCGCGCCCACCTTGTCGCGGGCGGCCTCGCTCACGCTGCCGCCAAAGAAGGCCTGGGGGTACAGGTTGCGCGCCACCAGCTCCAGGTGCAGTTCCAGGAACGTGATCAGCTCGCGCACCTTGGCGGCCTGATAGGGGTCCGCGGGCAGCAGGGCGGGCTGGGGGTGGGCCATCTCGATGTAGTCGGCGATCACGGCCGATTCGCACAGTGGCCCGTGGGGGGTGCGCAGGTAGGGCACCTTGCCCAGCGGGCTGGCGCTGCGGTCGGTCTCGCCGACCCAGGCCAGCTCCTCGGTGAAGGGCAGGCCCTTTTCGAGCAGGGCGAGCTTGGCCTTGTTGTAGTAGTTGCTGGCGGAAAAGCCGCAGAGTGTGAGCATGGTGGAGTCTCCTTTGTAGTTGTGGATGACAGGCGCATGGTAGGCGGGCGCTCCTGCCGCGTCCGTCGCGCAGATGACCCTGATCAAGGCGGCCGGGGCCGGGCCACCTACAATCACCCTGCCATGCCTTCCTCCCTGCAAACCATCCGCGGCCTTCGCTGGCTCGCCCGCCTTGTGCTGGCGTGGTTTGTCCTGTCCATCGGCGTGGCCGTGGCCTCGCCCCTGGTCAACCCCCAGGCGATGGAACTGATCTGCTCGGGTTCGGGCGCGATCAAGCTGCTGGTCAAGACCGACGATGGCATGCAGGAGATGTCCAGCCACACGCTCGATTGCCCCCTGTGTGCGCATGTCGGCGCTCCGCCTCCCGTGTCCCAGGCCCGGCTGCCTGTGGTTCACCCCCTGGCGCACGCCCTGCGCCCCATCCCCGCCGCGCACATCGCTGCGCGCACCGCCGCGCCGCTGCCGCCGCGCGGGCCCCCCGCTTTCTCCTGAAATTGCTATTTGTTTGATAGCTGTTCGCGCTTGATGAGTAAGCGCTGACGGCCTATTTGGCTTGAAATTCAGGAGTTCCCATGCGCAAAAGCCGCATGGCGCTGGCCGTGGCCGGCGCCTTTCCCCTTGCCCTGTCCTGGGCCGTGCCCGCGTGGGCCCAGACCGCTGACAGCAGCACGCCCGTCAAGGAGCTGGGCGTGGTCACCATCCGCGGCGGCCAGCCCACGTCGCTGCCCACGCAGATTCCCACCACCATCGAGGGCGTGACGCGCGAGCAGATCGAGCACTCGATCAACGCCACCGACAGCGAAGACGCCCTCAAGTACCTGCCCAGCCTGCTGGTGCGCAAGCGCTACATCGGCGACTACAACCACGCCGTGCTGTCCACGCGCGCCTCGGGCACGGGCAACCCGGCGCGGTCCATGGTGTTCGCCGACGGCATCCTGCTCTCCAACTACCTGGGCAACGGCCCCACCAACGCGCCGCGCTGGATGCTGGTCACGCCCGAGGAGATCGAGCGCGTGGACGTGCTCTACGGCCCGTTCTCGGCCGCCTACGCCGGCAACTCGGTGGGCGCGGTGGTGGACTATGTGACGCGCATGCCCACAAAGTTCGAGGCGCATGCGCAGGTGAGCTACCAGCACCAGCCGTTCGATCTGTACGGCACCAGCGCCACCTACGCGGGCAAGCAGGTCAGCGCCTCGGTGGGCAACAAGAATGGCGACTGGTCGTGGTTCCTCAACTTCAACAAGACCGACAGCGAGGGCCAGCCGCTCACCTTCCCCACGCGCCTCGTGTCTGCAGGCGCCGTGGGCCATGCAGGCACGCCGGTGACGGGTGCCGTGCTGGGCGACAACCGCGGCAACCAGCCCTGGTATCTGCTGGGCACGGCCACGCAGTACCACACGCAGCAAGACCACATCAAGGCCAAGATCGCCTACGACCTCTCGCCCACCGTGCGCGCGGCCTACACCCTGGGCTGGTGGCACAACGAATCCGAAGGGCGCCCCGCCAGCTACCTGCGCGACGCCAACGGCAATGCGGTGTACGGCGGCACGGTCAACATCAACGGCCGCTCGTACACGCTGGCGCCCACCGACTTCAATGTGTCCAACGAGAACCTCACGCACTTCATGCACGGGCTCTCGGTCAAGAGCCACACGCAGGGCGCGTTCGACTGGGAAGTGGCCGCCAGCCTGTACGACTACCAGACCGACACCCTGCGTGCCGCGACGGTGGCGATGCCCGCCGCGTTGCATGGCGGCGCGGGCCGCATCGTCAACGGCAAGGGCACGGGCTGGAACACGCTGGCCGCCAAAGGCACCTGGCGGCCGGAGGGCGTCCTGGGCGCGCACATCGTGGACTTTGGCCTGCAGCGCGACAGCTACCAGCTGCGCACGGTGGAGAACGCCACGGCGAACTGGATCAACGGCGCTGCGGGCGCCCGCAACCAGGCGTTCAACGGCGACACACAGCTGCTGGGCCTGTGGGCGCAAGACACCTGGAAGATCGCGCCCCAATGGAAGGCCGTCCTGGGCGCCCGCGCCGAACGCTGGAGCGCCAGCCACGGCCAGACCGGCAACGCCACCACCACGGTGAACCACCCCAGGCGCAACGAGACGTACTTCTCGCCCAAGGCCGCCGTGGCCTGGCAGGCCAGCGACCTGTGGGTGCTGAAAGCCTCCACCGGCCGCGCGGTGCGCATGCCCACCGTGGCCGAGCTGTACCAGGGGGGCATCAGCGGCAGCGGCACGCTCATCAACAACGACCCGAACCTGAAACCCGAAAAGAGCTGGACCACCGAGCTCACGGCCGAGCGCGATATGGGCAATGGGCTGCTGCGCCTGACCGCGTTCTTCGAGCGCACCAGGGACGCGCTGTATTCGCAGACCAACGTGCTCGTCACGCCCAACGTGACCAACGTGCAGAACGTGGACGCCATCCGCACCAAGGGCATCGAGCTGTCGTACCAGGCCGCCAATGTGCTCCTGCGTGGGCTCGACCTCGGGTCAAGCCTGACCTGGACGGACTCCAGGATCACCCGCAACGACAAGTTTCCCGCCAGCGTGGGCAAGTGGCAGCCGCGCATCCCCGAGTGGCGCGCGAGTGCCGTGGCCACGTACCGGCCGGACGACAAATGGTCGTACACCCTGGGCGCGCGCTACAGCGGCAGGCAGTACAGCACGCTGGACAACACCGATGTGAACGGTTTTGCCTACCAGGGCGCGAGCCGCTACTTCACCACCGACGTGCGCGTGCGCTACCAGATCACCAAGCAGGTGAGCGCCGCCGTGGGCATCGACAACCTCAACAACTACCAGTTCTGGAACTTCCACCCCTACCCGCAGCGCACCTACATGGCAGAACTAAAGATAACCCCCTGAGCGGCTTCGTCGCATCCCCCAAGGGGGACGCCTCCCGCGGCCCGGCGAAGCCGGTTCCGCGGCGGCGCTCGCCTCGGGCGCGCCAGTGTTGAATGCAATGCATCGTTGAAACGAAAGGTCTGAATATGAAATCAAATACTATGAAAAATATAGCGGCTACCGCTTTGCTGTTAAGCGCTGCAGGCATTTTTGGCTCTGCATCCGCCCATGTGGTGCTCGAATACCAGGTGGCCCCGGCGGGCGCCAGCTACAAGGCGAGCTTCAAGGTCGGCCACGGCTGCGGCGCGTCGCCCACGCGGCAGATCGCGGTGGACATCCCGGCCGGCATGCGCGGCGCGCGCCCCATGCCCAAGCCGGGCTGGACGCTCGATGTGCAACGCGACAAGCTGGCCCAGCCGTACACCAGCCACGGCCGCAGCATCATCGAGGACGTGGTGCGCATCACCTGGACGGCCAAGACCCCGGAGGACATGCTGCAAAGCGCGCACTACGATGAGTTCGTGCTCGTGGCCCAGGCGCCCGAGCAGGCGGGCACCGTGTACTGGCCCGTGCGCCAGGCCTGCGCCGAAGGCCGGAACGACTGGACTGACGTGCCCAAGGCGGGCCAGAAACTTTCGGACCTGAAGTCCCCTGCGGCGGCGCTGGAGATTCTGCCCACGGGCGGCGGCGTTGCCCACCATCATTGACAGTCAGGCCCACGGGCTTGTTCCATTCAATTTTCCTTCTGATATCCGAAAGACATCCATCATGAAAAAACTGCTTCGCACCGCAGCCCTCGTTTCCACACTGGCCGCGACCTTGGCCAGCGCCCCTGCTGCGTGGGCACAGACCGCCGCCGTCAAGGTCGAAGGCGCCTGGGCGCGCGCCAGCGTGCAGGGCCAGAAGGGCACCGGAGCCTTCATGCAGCTGACCGCCCGGGACGGCGCCCGCCTGGTGCGCGCCGAGTCGCCCGCTGCGGGCGTCACCGAAGTGCACGAGATGAAAATGGAAGGCGACGTGATGAAGATGCGCGCCGTGCCCGCGCTGGACCTGCCCGCGGGCAAGACCGTGGAGCTCAAGCCCGGTGGCTACCACGTCATGCTGCTGGACCTGAAGGCCCCGCTGGCCAAGGACAGCTCGGTGCCCATCACGCTGGTGTTCCAGGACGCCAAGGGCGCGGAGAGCAAGCTGGAACTGAGCGTGCCCGTGGGCACGTCGGCGCCCGGCGGCGCCAAGGCGCATGAGCACAAACACTGAGGATTTGGCCTGCGCCACTGCCTTCGCGGCCGCAACGCATTGGAGTAAGCTGTGACCCCACCACAGACCCACCTCTTGCGGAGCGGCCATGAGCGACACATCGAATTTCGGTTTCGGCAAACTTGTTCCCGGTTTTGACTTTCTGCAGAGCCTGGCCAAGGGGGCGTCCAGCAGCATTCCGCAGTTGCCCAACCTGAGCAACTGGGTAGCGCCCACCATCAGCGTGGAAGAGCTCGAAAAGCGCATCGACGAACTCAAGGCCGTGCAGTTCTGGCTGGAGCAGAACTCGCGCGCGCTGGCCGCCACCATCCAGGCGCTGGAGGTGCAGAAGATGACCCTGGCCACGCTCAAGGGCATGAACTTCAGCATGGGTGACGTGGCCAATGCCTTCAAGCTCAAGACCGCCGACACCGTGATGAGCGGCGTGCAGAAAGCCGCCGACACGGTGAGCGGCGCGGCCGGCGCCGTCGCAGGGGCCGCCGCCCGCGTCACGGGCCGCGCGAGCCCCGCCGAAGAAGCAGAAGAAGACGAGGGCGAGGACGCCGAGCCCGCCGCCCAGCCCGCCAAGGCCAAGGCGAAGGGCAGCAAGGCGGCAGCGGCCGCCACCGCCGCGCCCACCGTGGTGGACCCGATGCAGTGGTGGGGCGCGCTCACCGGCCAGTTCCAGCAGATCGCCGCCAACGCCATGAAGGACGCGGCCAAGCAGACCGCCATCGACACCACCAAGAACATGGCCACGGGCCTCGCCAAGGAAGCCCTCAAGACGGCCACCGGCATGGCCACCCAGTTCGCCGCCAAGGGCATGCAGACCATGCAGGGCGGCGCCAAGCGTGCCGCGGCGGCGGGCACCGCCAGGAAGACCGCCGCCACCAACAAGCCCGCGGCCCGCAAGACCACGGCGAAACCCGCCGCCAAAAAAACCGGCAGCAGCACCCGCAGCCCGGCGGCCCGCAAGCGGGCGGGCTGACGCCAACGCGGGCGGGTGGCAACCCGTGGGGGCCCGACACCCCCGCCACCGCCCCTGGCACGGAGATCCACACCATGAAGCTTTTCCCTTCCGGCCACGCCACCCATCCCCAGTGGCGCATGGCCGCCGCGCTGGTTCTGGCGCAGTTGCGCGCCCAGATGGCGCTGCCCGAATACGCCTCGGCGCCCACGCTGGGCCTGCTCTACATCACCGACCACTACGCCAGCGAGGCCCAGGCGCTGCTCGACCACCTCAGTGGCGAACTGCCCGAGGTCACGGACTGGAGCGGCACCGTGGGCGTGGGCGTATCGGCCAACAATGCCGAGTACTTTGACGAGCCCGCGCTGTCGGTGATGCTGCTCGATGTACCCGCCGACCAGTACCGCGTGTTCTCGGGCGTGGCACCGTTGCCCAACCACCCGCGCCACCCGGCCAGCGGCTTCGTCGCGCACACCGCGCTGGTGCATGCCGATGGCCAGACGCCCGAGCTGGCCGAACTGCTGGCGGAGATGGCGGCCCGCACCGATACGGGCTATCTCTTTGGGGGCCTGAGCGCAAGCCGCGGCGCGAGCGTGCAGTTCGCCGTGGGGGGCGATGGGAACATGGCCGGGCAGGGCGCGGCGGGCGGCGTGTTCGATGGCGGCCTGTCGGGCGTGGCGTTTGGCGCCGGCGTGGCGCTGGTGTCGCGCGTCACGCAGGGTTGCCAGCCCGTGGGGGCGCTGCGCACCATCACCGACGCGCAGGAGAACGTGGTGCTGCAGCTCGACGGCGAACCCGCGCTGGACGTGCTGCTGGAGACGCTGGACGTCACGCTCGACGGAGATCCCCAGCCCGCCCTGCGCAAGGTGCGCGCCACGCTGGCGGGCCTGGTCAGCGCGGGCGAGCAGCCCCAGGGCCAGCGCCGCACGGGCCACTTCGGCACCGACACGCGGGTGCGGCACATCGTGGGGCTGGACGGCGCCCGCCGGGGCGTGGCGCTGGCCGACAAGGTCGAGGCCGGCATGCACCTGGCGTTCTGCCAGCGCAACGTGGCCGCGGCGCGCGCCGACCTCATGCGCATCTGCGCCGAGATCCGCGAGGAGCTGTCGCCAGAGGAGCTGGAGCCCGTGCCGCTGGTCTCGGATGCCGCGGCGGGCGCGGCCGCCGGGCCCGCCGCGGGCGGCCAGGGCAGCCTCGCCCCGCAGGCGGGCCGGCGCATCTGCGGCGCCATCTACGTGAGCTGCTCGGGCCGTGGCGGCCCGCATTTTGGCGGCCCCAGCGCCGAACTGCAGATCGTGCGCCACGCGCTGGGCGATGTGCCGCTGGCCGGTTTTTTTGCGGGCGGCGAGATTGCCCACCACCATCTGTACGGCTACACCGGCGTGTTGACCGTGTTTGTGGACGGCGAGCCCTCACCGTCCTGATGTAGAAGAGGGGGCGGGCTGGTGCAGCAGCCCCCGCAATCGCCAACGCCGGTCAGCCCGCGCCGTTGTCGTTGGACTCGGCTTTTTCCTCGGGCGTCAGCCGCGTGGCCAGGATCTTGTCGATGGTCTTGCCGTCCATGTCCACCACTTCGAGCTTCCAGTTCTCCCACTGCACCGTGTCGGTCACCTTGGGCAGGCGGCCGGTCAGCAGCATGATCATGCCGCTGAGCGTGTGGTAGCGGCCGCGCTCCTCCTCGGGCACGGTGTCCAGGTTCAGGCGGTCCTTCAGCTCGGGCACGGGAATGTGGCCGTCCAGCAGCCAGCTGCCGTCCTCGCGCTGCAGCGCCCACGAGGTCTCGGGGTCGCGCGGCTGGAACTCGCCGGTGATGGCCTCGATCAGGTCCTGCAGCGTCACGATGCCCTGCACCTCGCCGTACTCGTCGATGACAAAAGCCATGTGCACGTCCGACAGCCGGAAGTTGTCCAGCAGCTCCATCCCCGTGATGGTTTCGGGCACGTACAGCGCGGTCTGCAGCGTCTGCTGGGTCAGGCCGTGGGCGCGGTCGCGCAGCGTGCGCGACAGCCACTGGCGCGCGTTGAGCACGCCCAGGATGTTGTCCATGCCGCCGCGCACCACGGGAAAGCGGGCATGGTCGGATTCTTCGATGCGCTGCAGGTTGTCTTCGAACGGCGCATCGATGTCCAGGCACACCACGTCGCCGCGCGGCACCATGAGCGAGCCGATCTGGCGGTCATCGAGCCGGAACACGTTGCGCACCATGGTGTGCTCGTGCGACTCGATCACGCCGGCCGTGGTGCCTTCCACCAGCATGGCGTGGATCTCTTCCTCGGTCACGGGGCTGCCGCTGGTTTCCTTCACGCCCAGGAGGCGCAGCAGCGTGCGCGTGGACGTGGACAGCAGCAGCACGAACGGCTTGGTGGCCAGCGCCAGGAAGTTGATGGGCCGCGCGACGAGCCGGGCGAAGGTCTCGGGGTACGACTGGCCGATGCGCTTGGGCACGAGCTCGCCCACGACGATGGAGAAGTACGTGATCAGCACCACCACCAGCCCCGTGGCCGCATAGCCGCCATAGGGCAGCGGCACGCCCAGCGACTCCAGCCAGGACGCGAGCGGCGCGGCCAGCGCGGCCTCGCCCACGATACCGTTGAGGACGCCGATGGACGTGATGCCGATCTGGATGGTGGAGAGGAAGCGGGTGGGGTCCTCGCCCAGCTTCACGGCGGCGGCGGCGCCGCTATCGCCCTCATCGATCAGCTTCTGCAGCCGGGCTTTGCGGGCCGTGACCAGGGCGATCTCGGACATGGCAAACAGGCCGTTGAGGAGGATGAGGGCGAACAGTATTGCTATTTCCATACAAAGGGCGCCTTGCACGCCCTTGGGTGTTGATGAGTATGGGATTGTAAGGACGGGGGCGCGGCGGGTTCCCCAAGGCCACGGCACCTGCGCGCGCGGCGCCCGACGGTGCAGGGCGCGCAGGCCGCAGGGCAGGCCTGGCGCGGGGACCGTGGCGGCCCGTGCGCCGCGTGCTCAGCCGCCTTCGGTGGGCAGCCCGGTCGCGTCCCACTCGGGCAGCCCGCCGCGCAGCCAGTACACGGACTTGAAGCCCTTGGCCGCCGCCACCTTGGCCGCCTTGTAGGACTTCCAGCATTCGGCGCCGTTGCAGGCAAAGATCACGGGCTTGGCCTTGTCCAGGCTGGGAATCTTGTCGAGCGCCTGGAAATCGTCCTGGGCCGCGTTGAACGCCACGTCCTTGAGGCTCTTTTCCACATAGGCGGCAAACACGGCGCCCCGGATGCGCCGGGTCTTGAATTCCTTTTCGGTGCGCGTGTCCACCAGCGTCGCGCCCTGGGCCTGCAGGCTCTGCGCCTCGCGCGCGGTGATGCGGTTCACCCCGGGCAGGCTGGTGGGCGTGAAGAGGCCGAGCTCCGCAACGCGCCGGTACTCCGCGGCCTCGGGGCGCACGGCGACCGGGGGCAGGCCGGTGGCGGACGAGGCCCCGCCAAACCACTGGGCCAGCTTGCCACGCGCATCGGCGGGCAGGTCCTTCTTCACCACGATGGAAAACCCGCCCGGCACCGGCTGCGAGGTGGCCAGCACGCGCGCGGTGCCCGGGTGCGCGGCGGACCATTCCGCCCACTCGTCCTCCCGCACCACGGTGGCGTCGGCCGTGCCCAGCGTCAGGGCCGTGAGTCCCGCCTGGGGAAACTTCTCGTACTGCACGGCCCGCAGGTCCTGGAACGACAGGCCCGCCTCGTTGAGCATGCCGCGCGCCATGTAGGTATAGAGCGAATCCTGCTGGGGCAGGTAGAGCCTGCGGCCCTTCATCGCCGGCACCGCGTCGATCTGCGGCAGGCCGACCAGCAGGTACCTGTCCGATTTCTGCGTCGCGCCCACCAGTTCATAGCCGCGCTGCAGGGCGGAAGCGGCCACCTGGGCGGGGCCGATGAAGATGTCGTGGCTGGCGCTGCGCGTGGCGCGCATCACGTCGGCCAGTTCGTCGCTGGTGGCCAGGGCCACCGTCTGGCCGGCCGCCTTGGAGAGCCCGGACTCGGCGGCCGTGCGCAGGATGGAGTGGGCCGCCTTGCGGGCCGTGGGCTCCACCGCCACCATGGCGGTGAGCTGGGCCTGCGCCACGGCACAGGCCGCGCACGCGAAAAGCAGCACCGCGAGCTTGCCGCCCATGGGTCTCCAGTCAGTGTTCATGGCGCGCGCCCTCTCTCAAAAGAAAGGGCGAATATGCCCACGCCCTCCGTATCTGCGTACGAATGTTTCCGATGTTTTGTATTTGTTACGTTTACTAACGCCATGTCGCGCGCGGTGCGCAGGGGCTGCCGCACAGAATGCGGCCTAGGCTGAAAGCCGGGGGCCTGCCCACCGCTGTCGCGAGCCTGCCTGTTCAATCATTATTTTGGAGACCGTTTCCATGAAAGATTCCATGACATTGCCGCGCCGCCACATGCTGGCCGGAAGCGCCGCTGCCTTGAGCGCGCTGGGCCTGGCCGGATGGACCGGCAGCGCCAGGGCGCAGCAGGCCGCCAGCCCCGCCAAGCCGCTGCCCGCGTATGCGGGATGGAAGTCTTCCGATGCGCTCATCGTGCACAGCAGCAGCACGCTGGAAACCCGGCGCTCGGCTTTCGGCACCAGTGTCATCACGCCCTCCAACCAGCTGTATGTGCGCAACAACCTGCCTGCGCCCGACGCGGCCATCCTGGACAACCGGGACGCCTGGACGGTGTCGGTCGAAGGCGTGAAGAACCCGCGCAGCCTCACCCTGGCCGAGCTCAAGACCCTGGGCGTGGAAACCGTGGCCACCGTGCTGCAGTGCTCGGGCAACGGGCGTGGCTTCTTCCCCAGCAAGCCCAGCGGCACGCCCTGGGCCGTGGGCGCGGCGGGGTGCGTCGTGTGGAGCGGCGTGCCGCTGCGCAATGTGGTGGCGGCGCTGGGCGGGCTCGCCGATGGCGCGGCCTACCTCACGGGCACGGGGGGTGAGAAGCTGCCCGAGGGCGTGGACCCGCTGTCCGTGCTGGTGGAGCGCTCCGTGCCCATCAAGGCCACCGAGGACGCGCTGCTGGCCTGGGAAATGAATGGCGAGCCCATCTCGCTGGCGCACGGCGGCCCGCTGCGGCTGGTGGTGCCGGGCTACCAGGGCGTGAACAACATCAAGTACGTCAAGCGCGTGGCCTTCACCGGCGCCCAGTCGCAGGCGCGCATCATGTCGCACGGCTACCGCATGTCGCCCCCCGGCTCCAAGGCCAGCCCCGACCAGCCGTCGGTGTGGGAGATGGGCGTCAAGTCCTGGATCAATGGCCCCCTGCCCGAGAAGGGCCCCCTCAAGGCCGGCCAGGTGCAGGTGCATGGCGTGGCCTTTGGCGGCACGCAGGCCATCAAGGGCGTGGAGGTCTCGGTGGACGGCGGCAAGACCTGGCAGGCCGCGCGGCTCATCGGCCCCGATCTGGGCAAGTTCGCGTGGCGCCAGTTCGTGCTGCCGGTCACGCTGGCGGCGGGCACGCACGTGCTGGCCAGCCGCGCCACCGATGCCGCAGGCAATGTGCAGGCCGAGCAGCGCGAGGAAAACCTGGGCGGCTACAACAACGCGAGCTGGCGCGACCATGCGGTCACGGTGACCGCAGCGTGACCGGGCGCCCCCCTGAGACGCTGCGCGCCTTCCCCCCTGGAGGGGAGCGCGCCCCCCGGACTGGCCGTGCCAGATCCGCGGTGGCACTGGTGCTGGGGCGCATCGGTTTCCAGCATTTGCGCGTGCCTGCGCTCGCGGCCATGTCGAGCGTGCTGCTGCTGTGGACGGGTGCCGGCTGGGCGGCGGATGCCGCCGAGCTGGCGCGGGGCAAGGAGCTGTTCATCAAGATCCAGCCTGCTTGCGCCGTGTGCCACACGCTGCAGGCCGCCGGTGCCGAGGGGCAGGTGGGCCCGGTGCTGGATGAGCTCAAGCCCGACGCGGGCCGCGTGCTGCGCGCGCTCAAGGCGGGCATCGGCGTGATGCCTTCGTATGCCGAACGCATGAGCGAGAAGGACATGCAGGCCGTGGCGCAGTTCGTGGCGCACGCCACGGGCGCTGCCAGGTAGGCCGGGCGCTGGCCCGTGGTGGCAGCGCCGCCTGCGCGGCGGTGCTGCAACCCCGCTGTGCTCCCGTTCAGGCCGTGGTGCGCGATGGCACCAGCGCCTTGCCGGGAGCGCAGCCCTGCAGACCCTGGAATGCAAAGTCCACTTCGGGCACCCGGCCGCTCACGATGTCGGCCAGGGCCTTGCCCGAGCCGCAGGCGTGGGTCCAGCCCAGCGTGCCGTGGCCCGTGTTGAGGAAGAGGTTGGCCACCTTGGTGGCGCCGATCAGCGGCACGTTGCTGGGCGTGGCGGGGCGCAGGCCGGTCCAGAACTGGGCCTGGCTGGCATCGCCCGCGCCGGGGAACAGCTGCTCCACGCGGCGCACGATGGCGTCGCAGCGCACCTGGTTCAGGTGGCGGTCGTAGCCGTTCAATTCGGCCGTGCCGGCGATGCGCAGGCGGTCGCCACCCCGTTCGCTGGTGTAGCGCGAGAACACGAGCTTGAACTCGTCGTCCGTGAGGCTCACCTGGTGCGCCTTGCCCGCATCCTTGACCGGCATGGTCACCGAATAGCCCTTGGCCGGATAGATGGGCAGGCGGATGCCCAGCGGCTGCGCCAGCAGCGGGCTGAACGAGCCCATGGCCAGCACGAAGGCGTCGCCGCGCACGCGCTCGAAGCGGCCCTCGGCGTTGGTCACTTCCACATGGTCGATGTGGCCGCCGGCTTCGCGCAGCGCGGTGACGTGGTGGCCCAGGCGGAACTGCACGCCCGCCGCCTCGCACAGCCGGGCCAGCTCGCGCGTGAACTGGTTGGCATCGCCCGACTCGTCCTCGGCCGTGAAGGTGGCGCCTGCGAGCTGCGGGCGGATGTGGGCCAGCGCGGGCTCGATGCGCACGGCCTCGTCGGCGCTGATGACCTGGCGCTCGCAGCCCAGCGCGCGCATCTGTTCGGCCGGGCCCAGAGCGCCGTCGAATTCCTTTGGGTTGGTATAGAAGTGCAGGATGCCTTGTGTGCGCTGGTCGTACTGGATGCCGGTGGCCGCACGCAACTGCTGCAGCGTGTCGCGGCTGTAGGTGCCCAGGCGCACGATCTGCTCGATGTTGTGGCGCGTGCGCGCCGGCGTGCAGTTGCGCAAGAAGTCCAGGCCCCAGAGCCACTGGCGCATGTCGGCGCGGATGCGGAACAGCAGAGGCGCGTCCTCCTTGCCCAGCCACTGCAGCACCTTGAGCGGCGCGCTCGGGTTGGCCCAGGGCTCCGCGTGGCTCACCGAGATCTGGCCACCGTTGGCGAAGCTGGTCTCGGCGCCGGGCGCACCCTGGCGGTCGATGACGGTCACCTCGTGGCCGCGCTGTTGCAGGAAATAAGCCGAAGTCACGCCGAGCAAGCCGGCGCCCAAAACGATCACGCGCATGATTTTCAAAGCCTTTCTGGGCTCTGGCGCTAGAACAACATGCGCTGGCAGCTATGAATTCAATAGCGTGCAGCTGGCGCATGAATGCCCAAGCTGCCGCTCCCCCTGTCCTTGGTACCTGAGAGATTCACCGCGCGGCCCACATGGCGCGCGGTTTGCTCCTTCGGTGCGCTTCGCGTTGCGCGAAGCGGCTCTCCAGACGGCTTTGATGAATGGTGCAGTACGGGACCTGAGCGTGTATGGGAGTTTGCGCCTTCGGTGAAGCGGGCGGGGCCGCTGACTCTCCTGCGGGGGCCATTCTAGGAGCCCGCATCGCGCAAAAACCGCTTTGTCCGCGCTAATGAACCGCAATCGTTGCTGATGCTGCGGGCACGGGGTTGGCCATAATCCGCCGGAACCTTCGCCTTTCTCTCCAGGACGCCTTGATGCCCGATACCGCCTTTGATCCGCTGACCAGCGCGGCCGTGCTCACCATGGCCCGCCTGGGGCGCACGCCCCGTCCCCTCGACCTGCCCGCCGCATTGCGTCCCCAGAACGCTGCCCAGGCCTATGCCGTTCAGGACGCCGTGGTGCGCGAGCGCGGCGAGATCGCGGGCTGGAAGGTGGGTGCGGCGTCGCCGCAGGCGCTGCCTGCGCGGGCGGCCCTGGCGCGCGATTCGGTGTTTGCGATGGCCGGCGGGGGCGCGGTGCGCCTGTCCTGCGCGGGCTTCGCCGTGCTGGGTGTGGAGGCGGAACTGGTGTACGAACTGGGTGCCGATCTGCCTGCCCGGGCGCAGCCCTACAGCGAGGCCGAGGCGCTGTCCGCCGTGGCGTCGGTGCGGGCGGCCATCGAGGTCTGCGACACGCGCTACGCCGCCTGGGCGCAGCAAGGCGAGTGGAGCCGGCTGGCCGACCAGGCCTGCCATGGGGCACTCATCGTGGGGTCGGGAACGGAGAGCGCGCAGTCGGTGCAGCCGATGCGGCAGCCCGTGGTGCTGTCGGTGAATGGCGCGCAGGCCGTGCGGCACGCTGGCTGGGGCAACCCGGCTGGCGATCCCCTGCGCCTGCTCACCTGGCTGGCCAATGGCGGCGCGCACAGCCTGGGTGGGCTGCGCGCGGGACAGTGGGTGACCACCGGGTCCTGCACCGGCACCGTGATGGTGGCGCCGGGCACGGTGGTGGTGGCTGAGTTTCCCGGCCTGGGGCGCGCCGAACTTCAACTGGGCTGACCGGCGGCGCCCTGCGCGGCGCGCGCCGGGCGTGGGGTCAGTTGCGGCGCGGGTTGTCGGGCTGCTGGTCGCGGCGGTTCGGTACGCCGTCGCCGTCCCGGTCGCGGTCATGGCGGTTGGAGACGCCATCGCCGTCACGGTCCCAGCCGCCACGCTGAAACTCCCAGCGGCCTTCGCGTTCCACCCAGTGCGGCTGGCGATACTGGTGGCCGGCGCGGGCCTGCACCCAGTGGCCGCGCACCCATTGGTAGCGGTTGCCACGCCATTCCCAGTGGCCTTCTTCCCACACCTGGCCCCGGCGGGGGCGGGGCACGGCTTCATGGCGCGGGGGAGGGGGCGCGGGCCTCACCTGGTACTGCGTGGCGTGGTAGCTGCGCTCCGGCTGGCCCGATTGGACGATGACGGTGCCCTGCGTGGCGGCATGCGCCTGCGGGAGGGTCCACAGCGCCATCAAGGCGATGGAGGCTGCGGTGAATGTCTTGCGGGTCATGAAGGTCATGGGATTCTCCTGATGTTCCTTGCGGAAGCGGTCACTGCATGGTGGCGGCACGGGCAGCCGGGCCGCGTAGGCGCCCTGCGGGGGTGTGCGTAGGCGGCGAGGGCCAGTTCCTGGCGCGCCCGCCGCCATCGGGGGGCGGGCGGCGCTCAGGCCCCGTCAATTGCGATAGGGGTTGTCCGGGCGGCGGTCGTGGCGGTTCGGCACGCCGTCTCCGTCGCGGTCGCGGTCGTGGCGGTTGGACACGCCGTCGCGGTCCCTGTCATGGTCGCGGTCGTAGCGGTTGGGAATGCCATCGCCATCGCGGTCGCGGTCATAGCGATTGGGGATGCCGTCGCCATCGCGGTCCCAGCCGCCGGGGCGCATTTCCCAGCGGCCCCCATGCTCCACCCAGCGGGGCTCGCGGTAGTAGTAGCCCGGGCGGGCCTTCACCCAGTGGCCCTGGATCCAGACGTGGCGGTGGCCGCGCCAGTCCCAGTACCCAGGCACCCACACCATGTCGCGGCGGGGGCGGGGCACCACTTCGTAGCGCGGTGGCGGGGGTGGGCCGTACTGCACCATCACCGGCGCGGGCGGCGCCTGGTAGTGGTGGGGCTGCCCCGACTGGATGACGACGGTGGCGCTGGTCTGTGCCTGCGCCACGGTCGCGGCGCCCAGCGACAGCAGGGCGATGGAAGCAGCGGCGAGTGCATTGCGGGCCATGATGGTCTCCTCAAAATGATTCCTTGCGGAACCGGAGACTTCATGGTGCAGATGCTGCGTCAAGACGGTGTAGGCGAATTGCGAAGTCTTGTGAAGTTGTGTTTCCCGTGGCGGCAAAGGGGGGGCTTTTCGTGATTTCTTTCACGCCGGGGCGTGCAGGTGGCCGTCCGGTGCAGGCCCGCGCGTGTCAACGCCACCACACCAGGGCCGCCACCACCAGCAAGGCAAACCAGGCAGGGTGCCTGCCCTCGGTGGCATAGAACACCAGCATTCCGCTGACCAAGGTGGCCAGCCCGGCCACGTCAGCCACCCAGGCCCCCAGGTTGGCATCCCCGGGTACGGTCCCCAGGCGCCACAGCAGGGCGCTGAGGGCCCAGCCCAGCACGGTGGCCAGGTGCCAGGTGCCCCACAGGATGCGCACCTGCCGCTCGTGCAGCACGGGCTTGCCGCCGGTGGGCACCACGCCCTGCGTGCGCAGTGCGCGAAACACGAGGAATTCACCCAGCACCGAGTGCGCAACGCCCACCAGGGCGAGGCCCCCGGCTGCCAGTACCAGCGCAGTATTCATGGACAGTTTTCAAGTCAATCAGGGTGGCCGTGGAAGGTGCAGACGCGGCGCGGCGATCCGTCTTCTTCGCCTTCAGCGCCTCGGGGGCCAGCACAGGGCCAGCGCGGGCGGCAGCGCCAGCCAGAAGCCCGAGGCGGGCATAAGCACGATGCCCAGCAGCGTGAGGGCCAGCAACCCGGCACCGAGCCCGCGCATGGGGACGGGCGCCATGGCTGTGTTGCGTTCGGCCAGCAGGATGGCCCAGCCCAGCAACGCGAACAACACGCCGAACAGCACAAACCAGACCACGGCGCCCACGGTCGGGTCTTTTTGCACGCTGTTGAAAACGCCGCGCCGCACGATCTCCTGCAGCTGGGTCGGAAACACGACGGCGGCATACAGCGTGTGCAGCAGCGCCACGGCCAGCATCCACGGGCCCTTCCAGCGGCTGCGAGGCGGCATGGCCGCAGAGCGAGGGGAGGGGGAGGTCAGGGTGGTCATGTGGGCGGGTTCCTAGGAAGAAAGAAGGGCGGGGCAATGCGTGCGCACCCGTGCACCCAGCCCCGTGAGCAGGTGCATCAGGCCCATCCACATGCGCTCGAACGCCGGCATTTCGCCGGGCACCTGCACCAAGTGATCGCCCAGCACGCGCTGGTGGCGGGCGGCGGTGATGGGTGGCGGCGTCTTGGCGCCAAAATCGAAAACCGCCTGCGTGAAGGGTTCCATCTGCCAGGCCTGCATGTCAGCCAGTGCGGGGGCGAGTTCGGCGGCGTAGGCCTGCACGGAGAGGCCGGCGTTGACGAGCCCGAGTGCCTGGTAGGCCTGCAGCACCAGCGCGTCGCGCTGCGGGTCGGAGGGAGGGCGCAGCAGTGCGGACCACGCCTGTGTCACTTGCGCCCGAAACCCGTCGGAGAGGCTGCGCGTGCAGCCAAAGTCGAGCACACCCACCGTGCCATCGGGGGCGAACAGAAAATTACCAGGGTGCGGATCGGCATGCACCCGGCCCAGCACAAAAGTGCAGTGCATGAACCAGTCCCACAGGTGCTGCCCGGCCTGATCGCGTTGCTGCTGTGTGGGTTGCGTGGCCAGCCAGGCCTGCAGGTGCTGGCCCGGCAGGAACTGCTGCGTGAGCACCTGGGCCCGCGTGTGCGACAGGATGGGCCGCGCCAGCACCACGCCGGGCAAAGCCGCGTGCTGCGCAAACCATTGCAGTTGCTCGGCTTCCTGCAGGTAGTCCACCTCGCGCAGCAGCGTGGCCTCGATCTCGGCCATCACGCCGTCCACCACGGTGCTGGCGGGCAGGGGCATGTCGGTGTGGGCCAGCGCGCGCAGCGCGGTGCGCATCAATTGCATGTCGCTGGCGATGGTGGCGGCAATGCCGGGGTACTGCACCTTGACGGCCACCGTGCCGTGGCCCGCCAGCTGTGTGCGGTGCACCTGGCCCAGGCTGGCGGCGGCGAAGGCGGTGGGCTCGAAGTGGTCGAACAGCGCCTCGGGCTCCTGGCCGAAGGCCTGGCGGAACACGCGCCCCACCAGCGCGCGGTTGAGCGGCGGCGCCTGGTGGTGGGCGCGCGCCAGCTCCTGCCGCACGCCGTCGGGCAGCAGGCCCGGGTGCATGCTGAGCAGTTGCGATACCTTGAGCGCTGAACCCCGCAGCTGGCCCAGGGCGCCAAAAAGGATGCGGCCCAGGGCGGCCTCGTGGTCGGCCTGCGCCTGGGCAGACGGCGTGCTGCGCACGCGATGGCCTAGTTGGGCCATGCCGATGCGTGCCGCCGCCAGGCCCGTGATGGTGCCGCGCGCAAGCCGGCTGGTGCGCGGCGGTTCAGCGCGGGCCATGGTTTGAAGCGGCCAGTTGTTGCAGCATGGCCTGCACGATGCGGCGGTGAAACGGCGTGATGACGGCCATGTAGGCATGGCCCAGCGTGTTGTGGATGTGCACCACGGTGCTGATGACGACCGTGGGGGCACTGCCAGGCTGGCCGTGCTTGGTCAGCGAGACCTGCACATCCAGGTGTTTGTCGTCCTGCCCCATCACCACTTCGGTGTCGCTCAGATGGCGGATGAGGAAGATGCCCACGCGGTCTCCGACGCGGTAGCTGCGCGCATTGGTTGGAGAGGCTCCGCTGGCAAGCGGATGCACGTCCTGCAACTGCCCCACGTCCTTGAGACCCATCAGCCGCACCAGCTTGTTGCGCACTGCCAGAAGTTGCTCCGTCCACCGCGGTGTCCTGGCCAAGACCTCCAGCCAGGTCTGCAATGCGCTGGCGGCGGGGCGGGGATCGGTCGTTGTGAAGGCGTCAAAAAAATCCGCGTCATGCAAGGTGGCATGGATGACGGTGCCTGGGGGCACCTGGATTTCGCGCACGGCGGGGGCGGTGGTCATGCGGACTTCCTCTTGCGGGGCGTGGCCACTGGCTGTGCGGCGGGTGCCGGGCTGGCAGCGCGGGGTTTGCGCGGCGCACGCGGCGGTTTGGAAGGCTCCGGCGACCGGGATGGTTCAGCGGCTGCCGTGTAGGCGGGGGCCGGGCCGGGCGGTGCGCTGGCCATGGCCTGTCTGGCCAGCTGCAGCATGCCCATCAGGCCGCTGCTGTGCTGCACCATGCGGGCCATCTGGCTGCGCAGCACAAAACCACCCAGTTGCAGCACGCGGTTGACAAGCCCCCCGCGCAGCGCCTGCACCAGCACGCCGAGCGAGAGGTCCACCAGCTGCGTGGTGTCGGCAAATTCCTCGGAGGTGTCGGCCAGCCAGTACGTCACCACACCGGCCAGGTAGTCGGTGTACAGCCCGCCCGCCATGCCCTTGAAGTCGCAGGGCTCGATTTCGCCACTGGCCTCCGCGGCTTCCAGAAATCTGGCGACGGCCTCGCGCAGGCTGTGCCGCGCCGCCAGGGGCTCGGCCAGCATCGACAGCGGCGAGCGCCGCGCCAGGCTGCGCACCTGGGCCACGAACTCGCGGTCGGCCAGCAGGCGCTCCAGCACCGCGTCGGTCAGGCGCTGCAGCTTTTCCTGCAGGCCGTAGCCCGCGAAGCCGGGCGTCTGCAGGGTGTCGGCCAGCGCCTGGTGGGCCACGTCGTCCAGGTAGCCCAGCACGATGCGGTCCTTGGTCGGGAAGTATTTGTAGATCGTGGCGTCGCCAATGCCGGCGGCGCGGGCGATGTCCTTCATCGTCGTGCCGTCGAAGCCCTGGCGGGTCATGAGGTCCACCGCGCTGGCCACGATCTGGCGGCGGGTGGCATCTTGCTGCTGGCGGGTGGTCTTCATTTAATATCTTTAAATCTGTCAAATTGACTATTTAAAGAATAGTGTATTCACATTAAAGAGTCAACCGGCGCTGAAACGGGCATTCGGTGCGCTGGAGGCGGCTGTTCTGAGCACTTTTTAGCCCTCTACCGCTTGTCGGTAAAGCGCAAGAAGCTATCAAAAAGATAGTGTTTGTGCTGGCTCGCCCGGCCCCCCGCCATGCCATGCCATCGCCCTCCGAAACCGGCGCGCCCAAGGCCGGTGCACCCGTGGAACCGGCTCTGCCGGGCCACCGGGTGCGTCCCCCGCGGGGGACGCCGCGCAGCGGCTCAGGGGGGGAGTCGTCTCATCCCGGTGAAGGCCTCGAACTCCCAGCTGCGCATGGCCAGCAGCAGGGTGTAGCCCTCCAGCTCGCGCGGCGGCAGTTTCTGGTCGGCCAAGTGCTGCTGCGCGAAGTCCTGCGCCACGCGCTGCATGCGCTCCATGAAGGCGGGCGCCAGGCCCCGGCTGATGGTGCCGTGGACCAGCAGCACGCCTTCGCCCGGGCCGTCGAAGCCGCCCGCGAAGTAGTCGAGCAGCGCATGCTCGCGAAAGTAGTTCATCACCGGCCCGTGGGGCCGCCAGCGGAAGGTCTTGGCCAGCTTGAGGCGGTAGCGGTTCAGCGGCCGCAGCTCGATGATGCCGATGCGGTCGAGCTGCGCGAGGTACTTGATGCCCTCGGCCTCGGTGAGGCGGTAGGTGGTGGTCACCTGCTCCAGCGTCCACTGGCTGAGCACGCAGATGGCCATGAGCAGCAGCTTCTTGTCGGCCACCACCGCGCGCTCCTGCTCCTGGCTCAGTTCCTTGAGCAAGGGCTGGCTGTCGGCCACGCGGCGCGCCAGGTCGGCGAAGTCCAGCGCCAGCGCGCGGCAGATCGCGTCGATGCGCGACAGCGGCATGTCGCCCTTGGCCAGCATGCGCTTGACGCTGGACTCGGCCATGCCCAGGGCCTGGGCCAGGTCCGCGTAGGTCATCTGCGCGGTCTTGAGTTCCTTTTTCAGGGCGGCAACGAGGTCGGCGGTGGTGCTCATGGGTATCGATTATGGGTACCCAGGGTGCTCCGGGTGGCCCTCCGTGCGACTTTTCGCGGCCCGGGGCCGTTGGGCTGAAGACACTGCGCGGCATCGATCCACCACCTGCCCACGGACACGACGACCATGACCGTTCTCCCCGCTCCCTTTCGCCATCGCCCCGGCCCGTCGCGCGCCGAGGGGGCCCTGCCGGGCCTCGCCGTGCTGCTGCTGGGGCTGGCGTGCCTGGGCCCGGCGCTGCCGGCCAGCACCCACCAGCATGCCTTTGCGGACCAGCGCGCGCTGTGGGGCATCCCTTGCGCGCTGGATGTCCTGAGCAACCTGCCATTCGCCGCCGCCGGCCTGTCGGGGCTGCGGTGGCTGCGGCGCGTGGAGCGCCCGGCCATGGATGCGGCCTCCCGGGTCTTCGCGGCCCTGTTCTTCGCGGGCCTGGTGTGCGCGGCCGTGGGCTCCGGCCTGTACCACGCGGTGCCCGACGATGCGGGCCTGCTGTGGGACCGGCTGGGCATGGTGCTGCCTTTCGCGGGCCTGCTGGGCCTGGCGGCGGGTGGCCGGGTGAGCGCCCGGGCGGGCTGGGCCGCCGCAGGCACGGTGTTGCTGGCAGGGCCGGCTGCGGTGCTGTGGTGGTCCACCACCGGCAACCTGCTGCCCTGGGCCGTGGTGCAGCTGGGCGGGATGCTGGTGGTGCTGGCGCTGGCCCTGCTGCCCCGGCGTGCGGGCACGCTGCCGGTGCACCTGGGCGCCGTGATCGCGATGTACGCCGTGGCCAAGCTGTTCGAGGCGGCCGACCATGCCGTGTTCGACGCCACGGCGCAGTGGGTGTCGGGCCACAGCCTCAAGCACGTGCTGGCGGCTGGCGCTGCCTGGCCGGTGCTGATGGCGCTGGATGCGCTGGCGGCTTCGCGCCACAGCCGCGCACCGCGCCCCGCATTTGCCGCCATGTGCGGGCAGAATGGCGCCCACACCATGGGTGTCGCACGCGGGCAGGGCCTCCAGCCCCGGGTGCGCCGGGCCATACCAACACACACAGCAGCCACCGCCGACCCATTGGACACGAGGAGAAACGCATGAACCCCGAGACCACCCCAGCCAGCGTGCCCCAGGCGCCCCACGTGCACTCCGTGCAGCACACGGGCAGCCCGGGCCATGGGCATGAGGACCCGAACCAGTTCGCGCTGCTGCGCCAGCGGCGCTTCGCCCCGTTCTTCTGGACCCAGTTCTCCGGCGCCGCCAACGACAACCTCTTCAAGTTCGCATTCACCGTGATGGTGACGTACCAGCTCAGCGTGTCGTGGCTGCCGCCCGCGATGGCGGGGCTGGTGATCGGCGCGCTGTTCATCCTGCCGTTCCTGCTGTTCTCGGCCACCTCGGGGCAGCTCACCGACAAGTACGACAAGACGCGCATGATCCGCTTCGTGAAGAACCTGGAGATCGCCATCATGCTGGTGGCCGCCTTCGGGTTCATCGCGGGCCACGTGCCCGTCCTGCTGCTGTGCACCTTCCTCATGGGCGTGCACTCCACGCTGTTCGGGCCGGTCAAGTTCGCCTACATGCCGCAGGTGCTCAACGAGCGCGAACTCACGGGCGGCAACGGCATGGTCGAGATGGGAACCTTCGTGGCCATCCTGCTGGGCAACGTGGCGGGGGGCCTGCTGGTGGCGCTGCCGGGCATCGGCCACACCACGGTGGCCGTGGCCTGCGTGGTGGCCGCGCTGGCGGGGCGCGCCGTGGCGCAGTTCATTCCCCCGGTGCCGGCCACCGACCCGGGGCTCACGATCAACTGGAACCCCTTCACCGAGACCTGGCGCAACCTCAGGCTCGCGCATGGCAACATCGTGGTGTTCCGCTCGCTGCTGGGCATCAGCTGGATGTGGTTCTTCGGCGCGGTGTTCCTGAGCCAGTTCCCCAGCCTGGCCAAGGAGGTGCTGCACGGCAACGAGCAGGTGGCCTCGCTGCTGCTGGTAGTGTTCTCCATCGGCATCGGCATCGGCTCGCTGCTGTGCGAGGTGCTCTCGCGCCGCCATGTCGAGATCGGCCTGGTGCCCCTGGGTGCCATCGGCATGAGCGTGTTCTCCATCGACCTGTACTTCGCCGCGCGCAGCCTGCCGCCCGCGGAGATCATGGGCCTTGGCACCTTTCTAGCGCAGAGCCAGCACTGGCGCGTGATGCTCGACCTGGCGCTGCTCAGCCTGTTCGCGGGCCTGTACAGCGTGCCCATGTACGCGCTGATCCAGATGCGCAGCCAGCCCACGCACCGCGCGCGCATCATCGCGGCCAACAACATCCTGAACGCGCTGTTCATGATCGCGAGTTCGCTCATCGCGGGCGCCTTGCTGGGCGCCGGCTTCACGGTGCCGCAGATCTTCCTGTTCACCGGCCTGGCCAATGCGGTGGTGGCGTTCTACATCTTCATGCTGGTGCCCGAGTACCTGCTGCGCTTCGTGGCCTGGGTGTCCTCGCGTTTCGTCTACCGCTTCAAGGTGCAGGGCGACGAGAACCTGCCCAGCACGGGCGCGGCCATCCTGGCCTGCAACCACGTGAGCTTTGTGGATGCCGTGCTGCTCATGGCGGCCAGCCCGCGCCCCATCTACTTCGTGATGGACCACCGCATCTTCCGCGTGCCGGTGCTCGGCTGGCTGTTCCGCCTGGCCAAGGCCATCCCCATCGCGCCCTACAAGGAAGACCCCAAGACCTACGAAGCCGCCTTCGACCGCGCCGCGCAGGTGCTGCGCGAAGGCGACCTGCTGGCCATCTTTCCCGAAGGCGGCATCACCAAGGACGGGCAGCTGCAGGAGTTCAAGGGCGGCATCATGAAGATCATCGAGCGTGCCCGCGAAGAGGGCATCGAGGCGCCCGTCATTCCCATGGCGCTGACCAATCTGTGGGGCTCGTACTTCAGCCGCATCGAGCAGGGCGGGGCCATGGTGCGGCCCTTCCGGAGGGGCTTCTACAGCCGCGTGGGCCTGAACGTGGGGCACGCCGTGGCGCCGTCGGACGTGCAGCCTTCGTTGCTGCGCTCGCGCGTGGCGGACCTGCTCGGAGCCTGACCGCCATGGAGCAGGACCGGGTGGAACAGGAAGAGCGCACCGCGCTGGCCCGCAAGATCATGGCCTTTCTGCGGGAGATCGGCCTGGACGTGGCCGAGGACGAGCTTGCCGGCGGCAACAGCTTCCTGCCCGGCGTGCGCATCGCGCGCGGCGGCCTGAGGGTGGACCTGGCGCGGCTGCGGTGGCCCGGCGACCTGCTGCACGAGGCCGGACACCTGGCCGTGGTGCCCGCAGCCCTGCGCGCGGGCATGGGCGATGCCCTTGCCGAACTGCCCCCCGTGCCGCACAGCGGCGAGATCGAAGCCACGGCATGGGCCTGGGCCGCCCTGCAGCATCTGCGGCTGCCATCGGCCGTGCTGTTCCACGAAGGGGGCTACCACGGCCACTCGCAGGGCTTGCGCATGACCTTCGAGCTGGGCGTGTATCTGGGCGCTGCCGGGCTGGTGTCGGCGGGCCTCGCCGCATCGCCCGCACAGGCCGCCTCTTCGGGCGTTGCGCCCTATCCGCACCTGCAGGCCTGGCTGCGCGCCTGAGCCGCGATCCTGCCGGCATGGATACATGGGCCGGGAACCGCCCTCGGGCGCTCCGCCTGGCCTGTCGCCGGGTCAGTCTTTGGGCGCACCCCGGCGCGCCGGTGGCTTGGCCCCCGGCGCTGCGTCCCCGCACGAGAGCAGCTTCTCGTAGTTGCGCCGCAGGATCAGCCCTGCGTAGTACACGTGCTCGCGCATCAGCTGCTCGGCACGCACACAGTCGCGCGCGATGACCGCCTCGATGATGCGGTGGTGGTCGCCGTGCGAGCGCAGGATGATGGGATGGTCGTCCCACAGGATGATGCGGTCCGAGGCGAAGGGAATGTTCTGCGCCTGCTCCGCGAAGCGCGTGACCCAGGGGTTGCCCGAGGCTTCCAGCAGCGTGTCGTGGATAGTCACGTTCATCTGCTGGTAGGGCTCGTGGTCTTCGGGCCTCAGTTCTCCCAGGGCCAGGATGCGGTCGCCGTCCGCCAGCGCCCCGCGCAGCCGCTGCGCCTGTTCGGGCGTGAGTCCGCGCATGGCGGCGTTGCGGCAGGCCAGGCCTTCGAGCACCGCGCGCACCTCGTAGGCCGCGACGATCTCCTCCATGTTGAAGCCGCGCACCAGGTAGCCGCGCTTGGGCTGGTGGTCGACCAGCCCCTCGCTGGCCAGGGTGCTCAGGGCGGCGCGCACGGGGGTGCGCGAAACGCCCAGCTTCTCGGCCAGGGGGATTTCCTCCAGCCGCTCGTCGGGCCGTATCTCCCCGTTGAGGATCCAGTTGCGCAGCGTCTCGGTCACGTCCTGGGCCAAAGTTCTCATCCCTGCCGCTCCAGTAGAAATTTTCTTCAAGTATACATGTGATGCCATTAATGGCTTTTTTACGGGTTATCCCTGAGATAAATCAGTAGTCATGTATACATAATTGCCTCGCTCACGCACCATGCGTGATTTTGATCAAGAAGGGCGAGGGTGGATATGGCAAGGGTTGCAAGTGAAGATGGCGGCTGGCTGGGGTTGGCAAACCGCACCGGTGTGGTGACGGGCGCAGGCGGCGGCATTGGCCTGGAGATCGCCGTGCAGCTGCTGGCCGCGGGAGCCCGCGTCGCCTTGCTCGACCGCGATGCACAGCGCCTGGCGGAGATCGCCGGCGGACTGGGCGAGCACCCGGGCCGGGTCCTGCCGATCACCTGCGACGTGACCGACCCACACAGCGTGCAGGCGGCGGCGGACCAGGTGCAAAAGGCCTGGGGCGCGGTGGATCTGCTGGTCAACAATGCCGCGGCCCTGTACGCCGACGCGCTGATGGACATCGCCGTCGACAAGTGGAACCAGCTGCTGTCGGTGAACCTGACCGGCTACCTGCTGTGCGCCCAGGCCTTCGGGCGGCAGATGATCGCCCACGGCGGGGGCTCGATGGTTCACATCGCGTCCATCTCGGCCAGCATTCCGCAGCCCTACAGCGGGGCGTACAGCGTGAGCAAGGCGGGCGTGAAGATGCTGTCGCAGCTGCTGGCCGTCGAGCTGGGCGCGCACGGCGTGCGCAGCAACGTGGTCAGCCCCGCGATGATCCGCACGCCCATGAGCGAGGGCATCTACACGGACCCCGCGGTGCGCCTGCGGCGCGAACAGATCGTGCCCGCCGGCCGCATCAGCACGCCCTCGGACATCGCCGGCGCCGTGCTGTTCCTGTCCAGCGAGCGGGCCAGCTACATCAGCGGCCAGGAATTCCTCGTCGACGGCGGCCTGACGCAGGCCTGGCTGGGCCTGATTCCCCGCCCAGGGTTCGAGAAGAAGGACACGGCCCCACAGCCGGCCGCCTGACGCCATTGCGCTCCCCCGTTACCTCACCCCCCCAAAAAAAGGAGACTCTCGTGAAACCAGCCAAGTCCTTGCTCGTGGCCTGCGTGGCCGCACTTTCCACCTTCTGCGCGCAGGCGCAGACCGAACCGGGCCTGACCGACAAGACCATCAAGCTCGGCCTGTTCGGGCCGCTGTCGGGCAACTCCATGGCCTACGGCTTCGACGTGATGAACGCGGCCAAGATGTACTACGACAAGATCAACAAGGACGGCGGCATCCACGGGCGCAAGATCGAACTGGTGGTCGAGGACGACCGCTGCAACGCCAACGACCTGCTGGCCGCCGTGAAGAAGCTCACCGAGCAGGACAAGGTCTTCGCGCTCAACGGGGGCTCCTGCTCTGCCGCCGTGGTGGGCGCGCGCGAGTACGTGGAACGCTCGCAGATCCCCCTGGTGATGCTCAACGCGTCGGGCGACGGCGCCCTGTACCCGCCGTCGAAGTACATCTATGGCGCGTTCTCCATCTCCCAGCGCGCGGTGGGCGGCTCGATGGTGCAGTTCGCTGCCGAGCACCTCAAGGGCAAGAAGATCGGCTACATCAACCACGACGATGCCTATGGCGGGTGGAACCTCGAAGCGGCGGAGTTCCAGGCCAAGCAGCTCGGGGTGGACCTGCAGGTCCAGTCGGTCGCGCCGAACCTGACCGACGTGACCGCGCCGATGCTCAAGATCCGCGCCGCCAACCCCGACGTGCTGCTGATCACCACCTACGCGCGCCCCGTGAGCCTGCTGGTCAAGAAAGCGCAGGAGCTGGGCTGGACCAAACCCATCGTGATCGCCGTCAACGGCACGGCCGACCTCAAGCAGCTGGTCGAGAACGTGGGCAGCAAGGATGCGTTCAAGAACGTCTACCTGCAGGAAGTGATGGCCGACGTGGCCGGCGGCCCCAAGCTCAAGTGGGTCTACGACATGTACAAGGCCTACTACCCCGAGCTGGCCGCCAAGCCAGGCTATCCGCAGACCTACATGCCCTACGGCATCCCGTCGGCGATGACCGTGGTCAACGCGCTCAAGGCCGCGGGCCCGCAGCTCACGCGGGAGAAGTTCCTCACCGCGCTGTCGCAGACCAAGTTCGAGTCGAACGTGATGGCCGGTCCGATCGAGCTCACGCCCACCGACCACGCGGGCCAGAAGTCGGCCATCTACCTGAAGTTCGACGGCACCAACATGACCGCGGTCCCCGGCGCCTACCGCAGCCTCTGGACCTACCAGCCCAAGTAACCAACCAGGAGAAGGGGCCGGTCCACGCCCGCGTGCGGCCGCCCCTCCATCGCCATGAGTTTCAGTGAGATTTGGCTGTTTCTGCAGCAGGGCATCCTTTCCGGCCTGGTGACGGGCAGCGTCTATGCGCTGCTGGCCATCGCCATCGTCGCGATCTTCAAGACCACCGACGTGCCGAACTTCGCCCAGGGCGAGATCTTCATGATCGGCGGCTATGTGGCGCTGTCCCTGCTGCTGATCGCGGGCTGGTCGTACGCCGTGGTCATCCCCGTCACGGTGGTCGCCGTGGCGGTGGGCGCGGCGCTCTTCCAGCGGGTGGTGATGGAGCGGGTGACCCATTCCAAGGGCGTGGGCCCGCAGCTGGTGATCGCCACGCTGGGCCTGGCCTACATGCTCAAGGGCCTGGTGCGCCAGACCGGGCTGGGCGACACGCCGCGCTCGCTGCCGCCCCTGGTCTCCAACGACCCCGTGATCATCGGCGACGCCTTTCTCACGCGGCTCGACGTGGCGATCTTCGTCGCCTCCCTCACCGCGATGGTGCTGATCTACCTGATGTTCAACCACACGCGCATCGGCAAGGCGATGCGGGCCGTGGGCATGAACCCGCGCGCCGCGCAGATCGTCGGCATCCGCCTGTCGCGCATCCGCATGATGGTGTGGGCCATGGCAGGCCTGCTGTCCGCGCTGGCCGCCCTGCTCATCACCCCCAAGATCCTCATCACGCCGGACATCGCGCACATCGCGATCCTGGCCTATGCGGCGGCCATCGTGGGCGGCTTCACCAGCCTGCCGGGCGCCGTGCTGGGCGGCCTCGTCATCGGCATCGTCGAGAACCTGGTGGGCCTGTTCATCTCCACCAACGCCATCGTGGTCGCGCCCTTCCTGGCCATCCTGGTCACGCTGATCGTGCGTCCGCAGGGCATCCTGGGCGGCAAGCCCCAAGTCAAGAAAGTATGAAAACCATGACCCGCGATCACTGGGCATTGCTCGCTGCCGCCCTGGTTCTGTTGATCCTTCCCTTCGCCGTGTCGGGCTATGTCCTGTACGTGGTCAACCTGCTGATGGTCTTCGTGGTGCTGGCCCTGGGCATGCACGTCGTGATCGGCGAATCGGGCCAGTTCGCGCTGGCGCACGCCGCGTTCTTCGGCATCGGCATCTACACGGCCGGCATCATCAACACGGCATGGCACCCGCCCTTCGTGCTGTCCGTCCTGGCCGGCGGGGCCCTGTCGGCCGTGCTCGGCTACCTCATCGGCTACCTGGCGCTGCGCATGCGCGACATCTACCTGGCCCTGGCCACCTTCGCCTTCGGCGAGGCGATGCAATGGGTCTTCCTCACCTGGGAGCGCGTCACGGGCGGCTCCAACGGCATGAAGATGGATCCGGCCAATCTGTTCGGCTACAGGCTGACCAACGACCTGCAGGCCTACCCCTTCGTGGTGGTGCTGGCGGGGCTGATGCTGTGGCTCACCGTGGCGCTGGCGCGCTCACAGTACGGCTCGTCGCTCAGGGCCGTGCGCGAGAGCGATGTGGCCGCGATGGCCATGGGCATCAACGTCAAGGCCATGAAGCAGAGCGCGTTCGCCATCTCGGCGGCCTTCGCGGGCATCGCCGGGGGCATGTACACGCTGTTCACCTCGTTCATCCACCCGGAGAGCGTGGGCTTCCAGACCACCATCCTGGTCCTCACCATGGTCGTCGTGGGGGGCATGGGCTCGGTGCGCGGCGCGGTGGCCGGCGCCATTGCCTTCGGCCTCATCTCCGAGCTGCTGCGCCAGCTCATGTCGGTGCAGGAAATCATCTATGGCGTGATCCTCATGGGGTTCATGATGTTCATGCCCAAGGGGCTGTTCGCCGACCGCAACCGCCGCGTGGCACGCAAGCCCGCCAAGGGGGTGCAGGCATGAGCACGCGCCCCTTCCTGGAAGTCTCCGGCATCACCGTGCGCTTTGGCGGGCTGGTGGCCGTGAACAGCCTCTCGTTCGACGTGGCGCGCGGCTCGATCCATGCGCTGATCGGCCCCAACGGGGCCGGCAAGTCGACCACCTTCAACTGCATCTCCCGCTACTACCAGCCGACCGAAGGCCGCATCGTTGTGGACGGCGAGGACGTGACGCACCATGCACCTTCGCGCATGGCAGGCATGGGCATCGCGCGCACCTTCCAGAACCTGGAGCTGTTCGGCGACCTGAGCGTGTACGAGAACGTGCTGCTGGGCTGCCACTCGCACAGCGCGAACACGCTGGGCCGGCTGCTGCGCCGCCCCGGCGGCGAGATCCGCGACCTGGTGGACAGCCTCATCGAGCGCGTGGGCCTGACCCACGACCGCGAGACCCGCGCCAAGGAACTCGACTTCGGCCACCAGAAGCTGCTGGAGATCGCCCGCGCCCTGGCGCTCAAGCCGCGCCTGCTGCTGCTGGACGAACCGGCGGCCGGCCTGCGCAACCGGGACATCGAGAACCTGGACCACCTGCTGACCGAACTGGCCCAGAAGGACGGCATCACCGTGCTCCTGGTCGAGCACGTGATGCAGCTGGTGATGTCGATCTCCGACCGCATCACCGTCATGTCCTTCGGCCAGAAGATCGCCGAAGGCACCCCCAAGGAAATCAGCGAGAACCCGACCGTGATCGAAGCCTACCTCGGCAAGGGAGCGGCCCATGCCTGATCCCATGCAGCAACCAAGCCAGGGCGCACTGCTCGAAGTGCGCGGCATCAGCGCCTCCTACGGCGCCATTCAGGCGCTCTCGGGCGTGAGCCTGGCCGTGCCGCAGGGCGCCATCGTGGCCCTGCTGGGCAGCAACGGTGCCGGCAAGAGCAGCACGCTGAACGCGATCTCGCACCTCATCGATCCCACCGCCGGCGAGGTCCACTTCGCCGGCGAGCCCATCCACCGGCAGCCGTCCGACGAGATCGTCCGCAGGGGCCTGGTGCAGGTGCCCGAGGGGCGCGAGGTGTTCAAGGAAATGAGCGTGCGCGAGAACCTGGAGCTGGGCGCCTTCCTGCGCCGTGACCGCGCCGCGATCGCCGAGGACCTGGACAAGGTCTACACCCTGTTTGCGCGGCTCAAGGAACGCTCCGAGCAGCGGGCGGCCACGCTGTCGGGCGGCGAGCAGCAGATGCTGGCCATCGGCCGCGCACTCATGTCCCGCCCGCGGCTGATCATGTTCGACGAGCCTTCGATGGGGCTGTCGCCGCTGCTCGTCGAGCAGATCTTCGAGGCGATCCAGCGGCTCAACCGGGAGCAGGGTCTCACCATCCTGCTCGTGGAGCAGGACGTGCGCCTGGCGCTCACGGTGGCCAGCCACGCCTACATCCTGGAAAACGGCGAGATCACGCTGCAGGGCGCGGCGGCCCAGCTCATGGACGACCCGGCCGTGCGCCGGGCCTACCTCGGCGTCTGAACGGCGCCCATTCAGCAGGAGAAATTGGATGGATTTGTTGAAAGGCAAGCTCGCGCTGGTGACCGGCGCCGGCGGGGGGCTGGGCTCGGCCATTGCGCTGGGCTTCGCGAACGAGGGCGCCAAGGTGATCTGCGCCGACATCGGTGCGGACAAGGCCGAGGCCACGGCCCGGCGCATCCGCGATGCCGGCGGCGAGGCCTGGAGCGTGGTGCTGGACGTGTGCGACCGGGCCGCCGTCCAGGCCTGCGCCGCGGACCTGCAGGCGCGCATCGGCCCGATCGACGTGCTGATCAACAACGCAGGCATTTCCGGCCGCGCGCGCATCGACGACCCGCACGCGCCCGAGGTGTGGGACCGCCTCATCGACGTGAACCTGCAGGGCCTGTTCAACGTCACGCATGCCTTCGTGCCGGCGTTGAAGAAGACCCGGGGGTGCATCGTGAACCTGTCGTCCATCGTGGCGTTTGTGAGCGGCATCTCGTCGGCGGGGTATGTCGCCTCCAAGGGCGCCGTGCGTTCGCTGACCCAGGTGCTGGCCCGCGACCTGGCGCCTTTTGGGGTGCGCGCCAATGCGGTCGCGCCCGGGCTGATGCTGACCGAGATGGTCGCCCCGCAGCTGGCCGTGCCCGGCGGCACGGACTGGTACATGAAGCGCGTGCCCGCGGGCCGCGGCGGCGAGGTCGAGGAAATCGTCGGACCCGTGGTCTTTCTTTCCTCCCACATGGCCAGCTATGTGAATGGTGTGGTGCTGCCCGTCGATGGCGGCTTTCTCTCGGCTTGATCGGAATCTTCGCAAACACATGGACGACAACAGCAACAGCAAACCGATTGCCCTGGTCACCGGCGGTGCCGGCGGCATGGGCCTGGCCACGGTCGAACGCCTAGCCCGCGACGGCTATGCCGTGGTGATGGTGGACCGCGATGAAGCCCTGGCGCAGCGCGAGACCGGCCGCTTGAAGGGCCTGGGCCTGGATGTGCAGTGCCGCGTGCTCGACCTGACGGACGAAGCGGCCGTGCGCGGCCTGGTGCACTCCCTGCCCCCAGTGCGCGCTCTGGTCAACAACGCCGGCATCTTCGACGAGCGCAAGTTCCTGGAGGTGAGCAACGACGACTTCCGCCGTGCCTACGAGGTCAACCTCATCGCCGTGGCCACGCTCACACAGGAAGTGGCCAAGACCATGCCCGAGGGCGGCCGCATCGTGAACATCGCTTCGCGCGCGTACCTGGGGGCGAAGAATCACCCGCACTACGTGGCCTCCAAGGCCGCCGTGGTGGGCTACACGCGCGCCAGCGCCATGGAGCTGGCACCGCGCGGCATCCTGGTCAACGCGATCGCGCCGGGGCTGATCGACACGCCCATCCTGCGCGCGCTCACGCCCGAGCGGCTGGCGGCGCAGCTCGCGCTGCAGCCCACGGGCAAGGCCGGCAGGCCGGAAGACATCGCCCAGGCGGTGGCCTTCCTCGTGTCGCCGCAGACCGGCTTCATCACCGGGCAGGTGCTGTTCGTCGATGGCGGCAAGTCGCTGGGTGGGTCGGGCGCATGACGGCCCCCCACTGGGATGCCGAGTACGACGTCGTCGTGATCGGCGCGGGCGCGGGCGGCATGGCCGCCGCGCTGACCGCGAAGATCGAAGGCTGCAGCGTGCTGCTGGTCGAGAAGACCGACCGCGTGGGCGGCTCCACCGCCGTGTCCGGCGGGGCCGTGTGGGCGCCGCTCAATGCGCAGTCGGCGCGGGTGGGCCACCCCGACAGCTTCGAGAAGGTGTGGACCTACCTGCGCAACACGGTGGGCGACGCGGCGCCGGCCGGGATGCAGCAGGCCTTCCTGCGCCACGGCGCCGGCATGGTCGACTACTTCGAGAAGCACACCGCGGTGCGGCTTGTCGCGCGCAGCTACTCCCCCGACTACTACCCCGACCGCGAGGGCGCGGCCTTCGGCGGCCGCTCGCTCGACCCGGCGACGTTCGACGGGCGGGAACTGGGCGCGCATTTCCGGGAACTGCGCGACCCCCTGCCCGAGTTCATGGTACTGGGCGGGATGATGGTCAACATGACCGACGCCAGGCACCTGCTGGCGGTCACGCGCTCGTTCACGTCCTGGCGCGAAGGCATGAAGCTCGTGCTGCGTTACTTCGCCGACCGGCTGCGCGGCTACCACCGGGGCACGCGCCTGGTGCTGGGCAATGCGCTGGCGGCCCGCCTCTTCAAGAGCGTGATCGACCGTGGTATCGACTACTGGCTGGACACACCGGTGGAGAAGCTGGACGTGTCCCATGGCGCGGTGGTGGGCGTCTCGCTGGTGCGCGCGGGCAAGCCGGTGCAGGTGCGGGCGCGCCGCGGCGTGGTGGTGGCCACGGGGGGATTCCCCTGGAGCGAGGAACTGCGCAGTGCGCACTACCCCGCGCCGACGGGGCCCTGGTCCATGTCGCCGCAGGGCAACCGGGGCGAGGGCATCGCGCTGGCGCGCCAGGCGGGTGCCACGCTGGGGCAAGGCCACACCAGTCCGGCGTTCTGGGCCCCGGTCTCCGTGCTGCAGCGGCCCGATGGCTCGGTCGTGCGCTACCCGCACCTGGTGTGGGACCGCGCCAAGCCCGGCCTCATGGCCGTGAACGGGGCCGGCCAGCGCTTCGTCAACGAAGCGACCTCGTACCACGAGTTCGTGCGGGCGATGTACCGCTCCCACGCCACGGTGCCCACGCTGCCGGCCTACCTGGTCTGCGACAGCGACTTCATGGAGCAATGGGGCATGGGCCTGGCGTTGCCGGGCGGGCGGCCGCGCGATCACCTCGTCAAGGCCGGCTACCTGGTGAAGGCGCCGACATTGCGGGCGCTGGGCGATGCCCTGGGCATCGGCGGCGCCGCGCTGCAGGCCACGGCCGAGCGCTTCAACGCGCAGGCCGACCAGGGGCGCGACGACGACTTCGGCAAGGGCAGCACCGAATACAACCGCTACCTGGGCGACGCGGCGCACCAGCCCAACCCCTGCATCGGTGCCTTGCGCCAGGGCCCGTTCTATGCCGTGAAGGTGTTCGCGGGCGACATCGGCACGGCCGTGGGCATTGCCTGCAACGAAAATGCCCAGGCGCTCGATGCCGCCGGCCAGCCCATCCCGGGCCTCTACGCGGCGGGCAATGACATGCATTCGGTGATGGGCGGCGAGTACCCCGCGCCGGGCATCACCCTGGGGCCCGCGCTGACCTTCGGGTGGATCGCGGGCCGCCAGCTGGCGCAGGCTGCGCCTTCCCATCCATGAACCGGTGAACTTCCATGCAGATCTATTTCTCTCCGTTCTCTCCCTATGTGCGTAAGTGCCTGGTGACGGCGCACGAGCTGGGCCTCAGCGACCGCGTGCAGCTGCTGCCATCGAACGCCAACCCGGTCCGGCGCGACCAGGACATCATCGCCAGGAACCCGCTGGGCAAGGTGCCGACCTTCATCACCGACGAGGGCGCCGTGCTGTACGACAGCCGCGTCATCTGCGAATACCTCGACGAGATCGGCAACGGAACGCTGTTTCCCCGCAGTGGCGATGCGCGCTGGAATGCGCTGACGCTGCAGGCGCTCGGAGACGGCATCCTCGACGGCGCGCTGATCGCCCGCTATGAGGACGTGGCGCGGCCCGAGCCGCTGCGCTGGCCCGAGTGGCGCGCCGCGCAGCTGGACAAGGCCGAGACTTCGCTGGCCCACCTGTCCGCGAACCCCGCACTCATCGCGCCGCAGCGGCTGGACATCGGCACGCTCACGGTGGCCTGTGCGCTGTGGTACCTGGATCTCAGGTTTGCGGACTTCGGATGGCGCCAGCGCCATCCCGCCGTTGCGGCCTGGTACGAGGCATTTTCAAAGCGTCCATCATTGCAGGCGAGCTGGGCGCTGTGATCCGGCGCGCGCCAGCGCCCCATCGCTGCCGCGCTCACTCCGCCCGGATGTTCGCGCGCTGGGCGATCGCGCGCATGCGCGGCAGTTCGTCCTCGATCCGCGCCAGCACGGCGTCGCCGCTGGCATAGGACTGCTCCAGCCCGCTGGCGATGAGCTTGCTGCGGATCTCGGCATCCGCCATGGTCTCGGCCAGGGCCTTGCCCAGCTTCGCCTTGACTTCGGCGGGCAGGCCGCGCGGCGCCACGACGGCCAGCCACGAATCCGCGGCAAAACCCGCGAAGCCGCTTTCCGCCACCGTGGGCACATCCGGCAGCTGCGTGGCCCGCGCCGCGCCGGTGACCACGATGGGCTTGATCTTGCCACCCTTGAGCTGCGGCAGCGCGGCCGCCACCGTGTCGATGGTGAACGGGATCTGCCCACCGATCAGGTCGCTCATGGCGGGTGCGCTGCCGCGGTAGGGCACATGCATCAGCTGGATGCCGGTGGCCGACCACATCAGTTCGGCGGCAAAGTGGCCCGTGGTGCCGCTGCCGAACGAGCCGTAGGAGAACTTGTCCGGAGCGCGCTTCACCGCCGCGATCAGCCGCGGGAGGTTGGCCACCGGCACATCGCGGTGGGCCAGCAGGATCAGCGGCACGCGCGCCACCATGCCGATGGGCTCGAAGCTCTTGACCGGGTCGTACGGCAGCTTGTTGTTGAGCGCCGGGTTGACGGTGAAGGTGGAGCCCGAGCTGATCAGCAGCGTGTAGCCGTCGGCCGGAGCGTTGGCCACGAAGGATGCGCCCACGATGGTGCCCGCACCCGCCTTGTTCTCGACCACCACCGCCTGGCCCAGGCGTTCGCCCAGCTTCTTGCTGATGAGCCGGCCCACGATGTCGACGGCCCCGCCGGGCGGAAAGGGCACCACCAGCTGCACCGGCTTGGCGGGGTAGCCATCGGCGTGCGCCATGCGCCCCCAACCCAAGCCTGCGATGGCTGCCATGAACAACAAGGCGACGCTGGTGCGTCTTTTGGGCTGTGGGCATTTCATGTGGCGGTCCTTCTGGTGCGGGTTGTTCACCCTGCGTTGCGGCTGTGAACAAGGGGAAGGCGCGCCAGTCTTCGTCTCGCTCTGGCCACGCCTGTCGCTACTGCGGAGTTGTCGAGGCCGCCAGGGCGATGAGATGAGGGCACGGGACCATGGCGGTGGAAGACCGGGCGGCATGCGCAGGTCTTGTGAGGGCAGAGCGGGGGGCGCTCAGATCACGGACAGCCCGGCCAGCCGGCACAGGCGCTGTTGCTCGGTTTCCTCGCGCGGCGGTGCGTCAGCCGTTGCGAAAAAGAAAGCTGTAGGCGTTCAACGCCGGCACCCCTCCCAGGTGCGCGTACAGCACGCGGGAGCCTTCGGGGAATTCGCCCTTGCGCACCATGTCGATCATGCCGTGCATGGACTTGCCTTCGTACACCGGGTCGGTGAGCATGCCTTCCTGGCGTGCGCACAGGCGGATGGCTTCGAGCGTGCCCTCGTTGGGCAGGCCGTACTCGGGGCCGCCGTAGCGCGTGTCCAGCACCACATCCTCGGCCGTGATCTCCTGGCCCAGCTCCACCAGCTTGGCCGTGTTCTGCGCGATGCGCAGCACCTGGGCATGCGTCTTCTCGGGCTTGGCCGAGGCGTCGATGCCGATCACCTTGCGCGCCCGGCCGTCGGCCGCAAAGCCCACCACCATGCCGGCCTGCGTGCTGCCCGTGACCGAGCACACGACGATGTAGTCAAACGTAAAGCCCAGCTCCTTCTCCTGCTGGCGCACTTCCTCGGCAAAGCCGACGAAGCCCAGGCCGCCGTACGGGTGCTCGGAGCAGCCGGCCGGGATGGGGAAGGGCTTGCCGCCCGCCTTCTTCACGTCTTCCATGGCCTGCTCCCAGCTGGGGCGGATGCCGATGTCGAAGCCCGCAGCGTCCAGGCGCACGTCTGCGCCCATGATGCGGCTCATCTCGATGTTGCCCACGCGGTCGTACACCGCGTCGGAGTAGTTGACCCAGTTCTCCTGCACCAGCACGCATTTCATGCCCAGGTGCGCGGCCACGGCGGCCACCTGGCGCGTCTGGTTGGACTGGATGCCGCCGATGGAGACCAGCGTGTCGTAGCCGCCCGCGATCGCCTCGGGGATGAGGTATTCGAGCTTGCGCGTCTTGTTGCCGCCAAAGGCCAGGCCCGAGTTGCAGTCCTCGCGCTTGGCATACAGGTGCACCTTGCCGCCCAGGTGGGCCGACAGGCGCGGCAGCGCGGTGATGGGCGAGGGCCCGAAGGTGAGCGGGTGGCGGGCGAATTTCTGCAGGTTCATGGCGGGTTTCCGGTCGATGGAAGGGATGGTGCAAGAGGTGGCTTGCAGTGCCTTCATCGTAGGAAAACACGCGCATACAGTGGTTGCGAATTTCTTCCTGATTTCAGCGTTTCAGGTTTGTGTATGAGAATATGAAAAACTAATATTTCTCACAGATCAATATGCGCACAACAAAAGTTCGTGCCAAGAATGTGCCGCAGTCCGATGTGTCGGCCGAGCTGGACCGTACCGACAAGGCCATCCTGCGCCAGCTGCAGCGTGATGCCTCGCTGTCCAATGTGGCGCTGGCCGAGAAGGTGCACCTGAGCCCGCCCGCCTGCCTGCGCCGCGTGGAGCGGCTCAAGCGCCTGGGGCTCATCGACGGCATCGTGGCGTTGCTCAACCCCCAGGCCGTGGGCGCGGGCATGCTGGTGATGATTGGGGTGGTGCTGGACCGCTCCACGCCCGAGTCGTTTGCCGAGTTTGAAAAGGCGGCGGCCAAGGTGTCCGGCTGCATGGAATGCCATGTGGTCACCGGCGAGTTCGACTACTTCATGCTGGTGCGCACGCGCGACAACGACAGCTTCAACCGGCTGCATGCCGAGCAGCTGCTCTACCTGCCGGGCGTGCGGCAGGTGCGCTCGTTCATGGTGCTGCGCAATGTGCTGTCCACCACCGAGCTGCCGCTGGCGCTGTAGCGGCGGCCAGCCCTCCGCTCACGGGGCGCCGCGCAGGCGCCCCACCACGGCCGACCAGGCCGGACCGCCGAACACGTTGACCACCAGCCCCGCCATCAAGAGCCCCGCGCCCGCAAAGTGCACGGGCAACAACTGCTCGCCGAACACCCACCAGCCCGTGGTCAGGCCCACCACGGGCACCAGCAGGGTGAAGGGGGCGACGCGGTTCACCGGGTAGCGCGACATGAGATACGTCCACAGCCCGAAGCCCAGCAGCGTGGAGATCCAGGCGATGTAGGCCACGGCGGCCATGGATTTCAGCGACAGGTGCTGCACGGCGGCCCACACGGCCGCGGGCCCGTCCAGCAGCAAGGACAGCGCCACGAATGGCAGCGGCGCCACCACGCTCGACCACACGATGAAGGCAAACTGGTTCATCGGCCCGTAGCGTCCCACGGCGCGCGTGACGATGTTGCCGCAGCCCCACATCGCCGCCGCCCCCACGGTCAGTGCGAATCCCGCCAGCGGCATCGACGCGCCGTGGGCACTGCCGATCAGCACCAGCCCCACGCCGGCCAGCGCCAGGCCCGCCACCTGGTTGCCCTGCCATGCCTCGCGCAGCCACCAGGCCGCCAGCAGCAGCGTGAAGAACGACTGCGACTGCAGCACCAGCGAGGCCAGGCCCGACGGCATGCCGATGTGGATGGCGGTGAACAGCAGCGCGAACTGGCCCACCGCCATGGTCATGCCGTACAGCAGGTACAGGCGCAGCGGAACCTTGGGGGGCTTGACGAACAGCAGCGCTGGAAACGCCGCCAGCAGGTAGCGCAGCGCGCCCAGCAGCAGGGGCGGCACACCGGCCACGCCCACCTTGATGACGGCGAAGTTGAGCCCCCAGACCACGATGACGAGCAGGGCCAGGGCGAGATCGCGGGGGCGCAGGGCAGTGTTCATGCCCTGTATTTTCGGTGCACCGGCGGGTCCGTGGCCGCGCGTTTCACGACCGGCCTGGTGCGAAAACGGACATGCCCGGGCCCACCCCGGGGCGTTACGCCGCTTCCACCGCGAAGCTCAGCCCCGCGTGGGCCTGCAGCCGCGCGATCAGCTTGCCGCCCAGCGCGGGCGCCGTGGTCAAGATGCCGCCGGGGGTGTCCGTGGCGTCCTGCAGCAGGCACACGGCCGCCTCGGTGATCATCTTGGAGGTGGAGCCATAGCCCGGGTCGCGGTCGCCCTTGACGCCCACGCGCAGGCTGTTGCCCGCGGCGTCGGTGCCCAGGAAGAGCACGTCGTAGAAGCCGTTCTCGCGTTCCTCGCGCGAAGGGCCCTCGCCGGGCTTGGGGCCCTTGTCCGAGCCCAGCGACTTGTCGCCCGCCACGGCATTGGCCATGGCCTCGCCTTTTTCGCCGGGGCCGGTGATGAGCATTTCGTCGTACACGAAGTCGGTGCCGTAGGCGTGCTGCAGCAGGAAATTGGAGCGGTGCACGTTGCGGGTGTTGATGGCGGCCATCACGAACGGGGCCACCCACACTCCTTCGCCCAGGGCCTCGTCCACCATGGGCTTGTTGCCCGAGGGCTGGCGCGGCCCTTCGAAGCCGGGCGTGAGCGAGAACGGGTTCTTGAGCAGGTCCAGCACGGCGGGGTGGGTGGCGGCGGCGGCCATGGTGGCCTTCAGGCTGGCGGCGGTGCCGCCCGAGAACGTGCCCTTCATCTTGCGCACCCGTCCGCGCACCCGGCTCGCGGGGTGGCCGAAACGGGCCTTCATCTCGGTTTGCAGCAGGTACACGCCCAGGTCGAACGGGATGGAGTCGAACCCGCACGAGAACACGATGCGCGCGCCGCTGGCCCGGGCCGTGGCTTCGTGCGCGTCGATCATCTGGCGCATCCACGCGGGTTCGCCGCACAGGTCCACGTAGTCCACGCCGGCCGCCGCGCACGCGGCCACCAGTTCGTTGCCGTAGAGCTGGTAGGGCCCCACGGTGGTCAGCACCAGGCGGGTCTGGTCCATCAGCGCCTGCAGGCTGGCGGGGTCGGTGCTGTCGGTCACGATCAGCGGGGTGTCGGCCGGGGCGCCCACTTCGTCGCGCACGGCGGCGAGCTTGTCGGCATTGCGCCCGCCCATGGCCCAGCGCAGGCCGCTGCCGGTGGGATAGCGCTGCAAAAGGTACTCGACCACGAGGCGGCCCGTGAAGCCGGTGGCGCCGTGGACGACAAGATCGAAGGGTTTGGTCATGGGCTGTCTCCGTGCACTGCTGCGTGCGGGTGGGGGAAGGGGCGGGCGCCGCCGCGGGCGGCCGCCGGCTGCTGGGATGCGATTGTGAAAGACAAGCGGGTGCCGGCATGTCGCCCAGGTGCCGCTTGCAATGGGCAAAAAGTATCGTTTGGCGATACCGTGAAGCCGGACTGCCGCCACTGGCGCAACCCGGCGGGGGCGGCGGGGGCCGGGCCCGGCACCATGCGGTCCGTGTTCAACCACGGGCCTGACAAGGGCCCCACCTCTGTATGTCATCCAATGCCCCCTTCCTCGTTCAGCGTGACACCCGTGCCTGGCAACTGCAGGTGTGGGTCTCGTTCGGCATCGCCGTCTTCCTGTGCGCCGTGGGGCTGGCCTGGCTGCCGGGCCAGCAGCTGGAGCAGGCGTTCATGGTGATGGGCTATGTGTTCTGCCTCTCGGCCGCGTTCGTGCTGGCCAAGTTCGTGCGGGACAACGAGAGCGCCGCGCGCCGCGGTGCGGGCGACACGCCCATGTGGAAGCTGGTGGTCTGGGGCGGATTCGCCGTGGCCATGGGCCTCACGGGCTGGGGCCTGTTCGGCATGGACATCAACGTGACCTACAAGGCCTTCCTGGGTGTGAGCTGGCTGTACCTGATCACCACCGCCTTCACGCTGGCCAAGATGCTGCGCGACCGCCACGAGGCTGACCTGCTGGAAGCGCGCCTGCAAGGCCGCCGCGAAGCTGCCGCAGCACATGCTGCTACGTCTGGTAACAACGCCAGCTGAGTTTCCGGCGTTCGCCATGGAGCTATGGCGGATGCTCGGAGGTTGCCCTGAAAAAAACCGGTGCTGCCGCGCTACTGCGCAGCACCTCCTGTGAGGAGTGAAACCATGAAGAAATTGCCGAAGATCCTGACCCTTGCCCTGGCCGCCGGCCTGCTGTGCACGCTGGCTGCGCTGCCCGCACGGGCCCAGAGCGAGGCCTCGGCCGCGCTGTCGCTGCTGCCTGTCGCTTCGGTGGTGGGCACGGCGTCGGTGGCGTCCGCCGCCGCTGGCGCGGTCGTGGCGGTGCCTGCCGCCCTGTCGGTCGCCGGTGCGGTGCTGACCGTGAAGACGGTGGAGGCCTCGGCCACCGGCACGGTGTACCTGCTGGAGCGCGCCTCCGACGGCGCCCAGGTCAGCGTCGAGGTGGCGGGCCGGGGCGTGGGCGCATCGGCGCACACCGTGGGCACGGTGGTGACCTGCAGCGTGATCGGCACGGGCGTGGTGCTGTCGGTGGCGGGCGAGGCGATCGCCTTCGTGCCCAACGCCATCGGCCGTGCGCTGCTGCACAACGAGCGCCTGTAAGGGGCACCGCCATGGATGTGCAGCAGATGACCGTGACGACCCCGGCGCATGCCCGCGTGCGCTCCTTCAGCCCCGCCATGCTCGGCCTGGCCCTGGTGGCGGGCGCGGCCCTGCTGGCGGCGCCAGCGGCCCACGCGGGCCGCTCCTGCGAGGCCGCCAAGCCCGTGCCGGCCAAGGTGATCGAGCGCGGCATGCAACTGGCGCAGCAGACCTCCGCCGCGCTCGACGCGGAGCATGCGAAGTCTGGCGCCCAGGTGGTGGTGCTCGCCCGCGCCGGGCAGGACCTGAGCAAGTACGGCCTGCGCTATTCGCACCTGGGCTGGGCCTACAAGACACCCGAGGGCCCCTGGCGCGTGGCCCACAAGCTCAACGAATGCGGCACGGCCGTGGGGCACCTGTACCGGCAGGGCCTGGGCGAGTTCTTCCTGGACGACCTGTGGCGCTACGAGGCCGTCTACGCCGTGCCCACGCCCGAGGTGCAGCAGCGCCTGCTGGCCGTGCTGCAGGACAAGGCCCGCACCAGGACGCTGCAGCACCCGCCCTACAGCATGGTGAGCTACGTGTGGGGCCGCAAGTACCAGCAGTCCAACCAATGGGCGCTGGAAACGCTGGCCGTGGCCATGGAGCCCGCCACGGTGCGCAACCGCGAGCAGGCGCAGGCCTGGCTGCAGTTCAAGGGCTACGAGCCGACCACGCTCAAGCTCGGGCCGCTCACGCGGATGGGCGGGCGCGTGGGTTCGGCCAACATCGCGTTCGACGACCACCCGGGCGACAAGCGGTTCTCGGACCGCATCGAGACCGTCACGGTCGATTCGGTGCTGGCCTGGCTGCAGCGGGCCCAGCTGGCGGCCGCGCCGGTGGTGCTGACCGTGAAGATTTGATGAAATGGGCCGATTGCGCTTGACTGGTAAGCGCTGGCAGCTATCAAATGCATAGTATCTACAGAGGGGAATGATCATGAGCAAATCACTGCGGCTGTCTGAAAAATGGTTCCGCCGCGGCCTGTGGCTGGTGGCGCTGGTGTTCGCCAGCTTCCTCATCGGGCTGGGCGGCACCATCGTGGGCGATTTGCCCAAGGTCGAGACGCCGCTGCGCGTGGATGACTTCCTGGACAAGCCGGCCGCCGAAAAGCTGCGCGCCCAGGTCAAGGACGCGCGCCAGGCCGAGCAGGACGCGCAGACCGCGCTGGAGCAGGCGCAGCTGCAGCGCAGCAAGGCCCGCAGCGAAACGCAGGCCGCGCGCGAGACCTTCAACAACTGGCTTTCCACCCGCTCGGCCACCCAGCGCGCCGACCAGGACCCGGAGGTCATTGCGCGCACCCAGGCGCTCGATGTGCTCAAGCTCGCCGAGCGCAAGACCCAGCAGGCGGTGGAGCTGCAGCAGCAGGCCGCGCTCGACGCGCGCCAGGCGGCGGCGGCCACGCAGGAGCGCCTGAACAGCATGGAAGCCGATGGCTACGTGAAGCTGGAGGCCGAGCGCCGCAAGGTGGAGCTGCGCGTGTTCCTGTACCGCCTGGCGCTCACCCTGCCGCTGCTGGCCATCGCCGGCTGGCTGTTCGTGAAGAAGCGCAAGGGCACCTACTGGCCGTTCGTGTGGGGCTTCATCTTCTTCGCGCTGTTCGCGTTCTTCGTGGAGCTGGTGCCCTACCTGCCCAGCTACGGCGGCTATGTGCGCTACGTGGTGGGCATCGGCATCACGGCGCTGGTGGGGCGCTACGCCATCCTCGCGCTCAACCGCTACCTGGAGCGCCAGAAGCTGGCCGAAACCCTGCCCGACCAGGAGCGCCGCAAGGAGCTGAGCTACGACGTGGCCCTGGCCCGCCTGGCCAAGAGCGTGTGCCCCGGCTGCGAGCGGCCCGTGGACTTGAAGAACGAGAAGATCGACTTCTGCCCGCACTGCGGCATCGGCCTGTTCGACCACTGCGGCACCTGCACCACGCGCAAGAGCGCCTTCGCCCGCTTCTGCCATGCCTGCGGCACGGGCGCGGGGGTGCGGCTGGCGCGGGATGACTGAGCGGGTCCCCGCGTGACACCCATGGGGGGGCTGCGCCGCCGCGAGCTTCTGGGCGCGCTGGCCGCCGCCGGACTGGCGGGGGCCTGTGCGCCGCTGACGGCCCACAGTGCGCCCGGGGCGCTGATCGAGAACGTGACCCGCCTGTACCCCGTGCGCGTGTCGCGGGTGGTGGTGCCCGCCAGCCTGCAGGACGTGGCGCAGGCCGTGCGCAACTGGCCCGGCGCGGTGGCCGTGGGCGGCGGGCGCTACAGCATGGGCGGCCAGGTCGGCGTGGAAGGCGGCCTGCACATCGACATGCGCGGCATGAATGCCCTGGTGTGGCTGGACACCGGGGCGCGCACGGTGCGCGTGCAGGCCGGCATGCGCTGGCGCGACCTGCAGGACCACCTGGATCCCCACGACCTGGCGGTGCGCACCATGCAGAGCTACTCGAACTTCACGGTGGGCGGTTCCGTGTCGGTGAACGTGCATGGCCGCTATGTGGGGCACGGGCCCATCGGCGCGTCCGTGCGGGCCCTGCAGATCGTGCTGGCCAGCGGCGAGGTGCGCGAGGCCAGCCGCCAGCAGCACCCCGACCTGTTCCGTGCCGCGCTGGGCGGCTATGGCGGGCTGGGGGTGATCACCGAGGTGGAGCTGGACCTGGATGCCAACACCGCCATCGAGCGCACCGTGGCCCAGGTGGCGCTGGACGACTACCCCGGCTTCTTTGCCGCCAGGGTGGCCGCCAACGCGCGGGCCGTGATGCACAACGCCGACCTGCTGCCCCCCCGTTTCGACCGCGCCACCGCCGTGACCTGGGCCCGCACCGACAAGCCCGTGACCATGCCCGGGCGCCTGGTGCCGCGCGGCCAGCGGTATGACCTGGACAAGAGCGTGATCTGGGCCATGACCGAACTGCCGGGCGGCCACCAGCTGCAGCACAAGGTGGTGCGCCCGGCGCTGCTGCGTGGCCAGCCGGTGGTGTGGCGCAACCACGAGGCCAGCCTGGATGCCGCCTCGCTGGAGCCCGCGAGCCGCGCACAGTCCACCTACGTGCTGCAGGAGTACTTTGTGCCCGTGGCCCGGTTCGCCGTTTTCACGCGGGGCTTGGCCCGCATCCTGCAGCAGCATGGGGCGCAGGTGCTCAACATCTCGGTGCGCCATGCGCCGCCCGACCCCGATGCCATCATGGCCTGGGCGCGCGAGGAGGTGTTTTCGTGGGTGCTGTACTACAAGCAGGGCACCCGCCCCGAGGCCTGTGCCGAAGTGGCTCTGTGGACGCGTGCGCTGATCGACCTGGCCCTGCAGCATGGCGGCACCTACTACCTGCCCTACCAGCGCCATGCCACGCGGGCGCAATTCGCGGCGGCCTACCCGCAGGCGGACCGGTTTCGCGCGGCCAAGGCCGTCTGGGACCCCGCGGGGCGGATGACCAACATGCTCTGGGCGCAGTATCTGTAGAGGGACGCCGCGGGCCGGCGCGGGGGGCTACCCCATCATCACCCGGTTGCGCCCCTGCGCCTTGGCGCGGTAGAGCGCCGCGTCGGCCGCGAGCAGCAGCATGTCCATGTCTGCATCGCCGCCCAGCGTGGCGCTGTGCACCAGGCCGATGCTGATGGTGGCATGCCGTGGAACGCCCCCGGCGGCGCCAAAGGTCTGCTGCTCCACCACCTTGCGCAGGCGTTCGGCGATCGCGTGCGCCTCGGCGGGCGAGGCATCGGGCAGCACCACCGCGAACTCCTCGCCGCCCAGGCGGCCCAGCACGTCCTGGGGGCGCAGCGCGCCGGCCATGGCCTGGGCGAGGCCGACGAGGAGCTGGTCGCCCGCGCCGTGGCCCAGCTGGTCGTTGACCTGCTTGAAATGGTCCACGTCCACCATCAGCACGGCCAGGCCGGCGGATTCGCGCTGGTAGCGCGCGACCAGCCGCTCGCCCTGCTGCAGGAACGCGCGGCGCGCGAGCACGCCGGTCAGGTCGTCGTGCCGCACGGCGTGGTCCAGGCGGCGCAGGGCCTCGGCGCGCGCGGCGCTGGCGCAGGCCACGGCCAGCGGCCCCAGCGCCAGCAGCGTGACGCCCACGCGCAGCGAGAACACGTCGCTGGCATGCGCGGGCGTGAAGTTGAGCACGCCCGTGGCCACCCCGGCCATGGTCCACAGGCACACCACCAGCGACAGCAGGCTGGACGTGAACGGGCTGTAGCTGAGCGCGCACCACAGCAGCCCCGGCACCACGAAGGCCAGCATGCCGGGCCCGCCGACCACGGTGCGGATGCCCTCGGCCAGCAGCAGCGAGCTCACGGGGGCCACGCGCCAGAACAGCGATGCGCCCGGCAGGCCCTGCGGGGCGTTCATGGCGGGCGGCGGGTCGTCGGCGCGGGGCGCGGCCAGCACCACCGGCACGATGAGCATGTAGTTCATGAGTTCGGTGCTGAACCACAGGGACAGCAGGTCGGTCCAGGGGGTATCGAAGTACACCGGCGCGGCGCCGCAGCCCGCCAGGGCCCCCACGGTGCTGGCGACCAGCGCCGCCACCAGCAGGTACAGCGCAGACACCGTGCGCTGCAGGCGCCGGATGCGTTCGTCCAGGCGGCGCAGCACCAGCCAGCCCGCCGTGGCGCCCAGCATGTTGGCCCCGTTGAGCCACAGTGCCATGGACCAGTCGCTGCCCGTGGCCAGGTCCGCCGCCAGGTAGCCCACGGCGGCCGCCACCCAGGCCGGCGGCCGCGCGAGCCGGGGGTAGCGGACCAGCAGTCCCAGCAGCAGCGCATTGGCGGGCCAGAACGCCGACAGGAAGCCGATGGGCCGCGCAAAGATGCCCACCAGGCAGGCGGCGAAGATCAGCAGGGCCAGCCCCAGCCAGGCCAGGGGCGGCGGAAGCGGTCGCAGGAGCGCGAAAGGGCGGTACATGGGTGGATGGCGGTGGATCGGCGGGAGGGCGGGGGCGGCGGTGGGCGGGGGTGCCCCCGATTGTCCCCGGGCCGGGCGTGGTGGGGGACTCGCCCGGCACCCCCGGGACACCGTTGTTGACGATTTCAAACGCCCGCCGCGAGGGTCAGGGGGGGCCTGCCAGCAGCAGCGCCACCAGTTCGCCCGTGCTGCTGGCGCCCAGCTTGCGCATGAGCCGGGCGCGGTGGGCGTCCACGGTGCGGTGGCTGATGTCCAGGTGGCGCCCGATCTGCTTGCTGGTGGCGCCCGTGACGATGTGCTGCGCGATCTCGCGCTCGCGCACGGTCAGCGGCGTGCTGACGGGGCGGCGGTGCGAGATGTCCTCGAACATCCACACGGCGCGCGCGAACGGGTCGGCCCGGTCGAGCGCGCGGCCCGCCACGTGGCACCAGAACAGCGACCCGTCGCGCCGCCGCATGATGCGCTCGTCGCTGTAGCCGCCCGTGTCGCGCATGGCCTTCAGGCCCCGGTGGCCGGTGTGCGTGAACTCGTCGAACGACGGGTACAGCGGCGCCAGCGGCTGGCCCAGCAGCTCGGCCTGGGCATGGCCGAACATGTGGGCGAAGGCATCGTTGCACAGCTCGATGGCGCGGTCGCGTGTCACGCACATGCCCACGGGCGCGAGGTGAAAGGCCAGTGCGAGCGCCTCGTTCGGAACGGCGGGGGGTGCGGGCATGGGGTGGCATTCTGCAGCAACCGCCCCCTGGCGCGGTGTGTCCGCGCCCGGCCGGGAGGGGCGGCTCAGGCCGGGCGTTCGTGCACCACCGCCACGCGGTTGCGGCCTGCGCTCTTGGCGTCGTACAGCGCGTGGTCGGCCGCGCTCAGCCAGTCGGCCCAGGTTCCGCCGGCGCGGGCCACGCAGGCCAGGCCGATGCTCACGCTGACGGGGATGTCCTCGCCATTCTTGGTCAGCCGGATCTGCGCCACGGCCGTGCACAGGCGCTGGGCGATGGTGGCGGCGTCGCCCGCCGAGACATCGGGCAGGTAGACCAGGAATTCCTCGCCGCCCATGCGCGCGAGCAGGTCGGAGTCGCGCAGCTGGCGGCGCAGGCATTCGGCGAAGGCGACCAGCACGCGGTCGCCGGCCGCGTGGCCGAAGCGGTCGTTGATGCGCTTGAAGTGGTCCAGGTCGAGCTGCGCGATGGCGCTGCCCACCGGCAGCTGCGCGGGCAGCCGGGACATGACCCAGTGGCGGTTGCCCACGCCCGTGAGCGCGTCCGTCTGCGCCATCCGCTCCAGGCGCGCCTCGGCCCGTTCGCTGGAGAGCGACGAGACCATGAGGGCGATGCCGAAGTGGCAGAACATCTGCACGTAGAAGGCCCGGGCGAAACCGGTGGAGCTGGCGTTCTCGGTGGCGATGTAGAACAGGCGCAGCGCGAAGATGAAGGCGCTGACCAGCAGGAACCCCGCCAGGAGGGCCCGTGATGGCAGGGGCTCGGCGCGGCGGTCGCGCCATATTTCATGGGCCGAGCCCACCAGGGCTGCGGTGGCCGTCACGTGGAAGGCACCGGCCCGCAGGAGGTTGTCCAGCGGAAACTGTGTGGCGATGCCCGCCACCAGCCAGCCCGCGGGCACCAGGGCGAGCCAGCCCATCGGGATGCGCCTGCGCCCGCTCAGCGCCCGAACGCCCGCCCAGAAGAGGCAATAGCCGACCGTGCCGAGCAGCAGGCTGCCGTGTGTCCAGAGCCAGTCCGGCAGGATGAGGTACTCGCCCCGGCCCGCCAGTTCGGCGCCGATGGCCAGCAGCAGGTACGCCCCGGCCAGCGGCCGCAGCCCCTGGGGCCGGCAGGAATGCCGGCTGACGTGAAAGATGCTCAGGGCCCCGGCCACCAGGGCGGTCTTGTAGAGCAGGAGTACGGTGGGGAGGTCAAGCTGTATGCCCATGTCGCGGTGCAATGGCGGGTTGGTGGCGGTCCCAGGCGGGGACCGTGGTCTGTGGTTCGTGGTCGCGATGGGGGAGGCGCTCAGCGGCGGCGCCAGCGCAGCCGCCACTGCCGCCGGATGACCCGCGCCACGCGCCAGGCCCATGACGCGCGGGCGCGCTCCAGCACGGCGTGCTTGATGCCCATCCAGCGGGCATGGGTCCAGGCGAACCAGCGCAGCTGCATCAGCGCGGCCTGGGTGAGGCTGTACAGCCGGGCCACCACGGCGGTGCCCACCACCTTGGCGATCACGATCACGGTCATGCCCAGCACCACGTGCCCCCGGCCCACCGCCCACAGGGCCAGCAGCTTCACGGGCAGCAGCAGCGCCGTGGGCAGCAGGAACACGGCCACCGCCGCCCAGGGCGGCAGGGCGCGCACGCAGCCTTCGATCCAGCGCAGGCCAGGCCAGCGGCCGATGCGCGCCAGCAACTGCTGCAGCGGTACCCAGCCCCATTCCTCGAAAAGGATCAGCAGGGCCAGCAGCCCGCTGCCCAGGCCGGTCAGCATGCGCGCGGGCCAGCGCAGCAGTTGGTGCAGGATTTTTGGAATGATTTTGGCCTCTGGCGCTTGTCTATCCAGCGCGGATGGCTATTGTTTTTATAGCTTCCGATCGTGGTTACACGCCCCGGGCCCGCTCGGCCTTGAAGCGCGCCCGGAACTGCGCGAACGCGCCCGCGTCGAGGGACTCGCGCACCTCGCGCATGAGGTTCAGGTAGTAGTGCAGGTTGTGCACGGTGGTGAGCATGGGGCCCAGCATTTCGCCGCAGCGGTCCAGGTGGTGCAGGTAGGCACGGCTGAAACCCTCGCGCCCGCCCTCGTCCCACGACACGCCCGCGCTGCCCGCGCAGGCATAGCAGGTGCAACTGGTGTCCAGGGGCTGGTGGTCGGCCTTGTGGCGCGCGTTGCGGATTTTCAGGTCGCCAAAACGCGTGAACAGCGTGCCGTTGCGCGCGTTGCGCGTGGGCATCACGCAGTCGAACATGTCCACGCCGTCGGCCACGCCCTGCACCAGGTCCTCGGGAGTGCCCACGCCCATCAGGTAGCGGGGCTTGTGCGCGGGCAGGCGGTGCGGGGTGTGGCCCATGATGTCCAGCATCTCGTCCTTGGGTTCGCCCACGCTCACGCCGCCCACGGCGTAGCCGGGGAAATCCATCTCGACCAGGCGCTCCAGCGATTCCTGGCGCAGGTTCTTGTACATGCCGCCCTGCACGATGCCGAACAGCGCGTTGGGGTTCTCCAGCCGCTGGAATTCATCCCGCGAGCGCTTGGCCCAGCGCAGGCTCATTTCCATGCTCTTGCGCGCCTCGGCCTCGGTGGTGAGGTGGCCCTTGGTCTCGTACGGCGTGCACTCGTCGAGCTGCATCACGATGTCGGAGTTGAGCGTGGTCTGGATCTGCATGCTCACCTCGGGCGACATGAAGAGCTTGTCGCCGTTGACGGGGCTGGCGAAGGTCACGCCCTCTTCGGTGATCTTGCGCATCGCGCCCAGGCTCCAGACCTGGAAACCCCCCGAGTCGGTGAGGATGGGCTTGTCCCACTTTTCAAAGCCGTGCAGGCCGCCGAAGCTCTGCATCACATCCAGGCCCGGGCGCATCCACAGGTGGAAGGTGTTCCCGAGGATGATCTGCGCGCCCATGTCGTGCAGGCTGCGCGGCATCACACCCTTGACGGTGCCGTAGGTGCCCACGGGCATGAAGATGGGGGTCTGCACCACGCCGTGGTTGAGCGTGAGCGTGCCACGGCGTGCGTGGCTGGTGGGGTCGGTTTTGAGGAGGTCGAACTGCAGCATGATGGGGCGATTGTCCCAGACGGGCCGCCCCCGCCTTGTGCGGGCAGGCCGCAGGGACATGGGCTGGCGTTGGCGCGCCGCATCGCTACACTGGTTCCAGACGGGCTACCAGCCCATCACAAGGAGAACAACATGCTCAAGATCCTCATCGCCGTGGATGGCTCGGAACTCTCCCTGGACGGCGTGCACCATGCGCTGGCGCTCCTGGGCCAGGGCCTGAAGGCCAGCGTGGTCCTGGCCAACGTGCAGGAACCCGCCACGCTGTACGAACTGGTGACCACGCGCGACCCCGACCTGATCGCCGCCGCCAGCCTGGAGGCCGGCCAGCACCTCATGGCGTCCGCGCGGGCGCTGCTCGACGCGGCGGGCGTGGCCTACGAGACCGACGTGGGCGTGGGCGACGTGGCCCACACGCTGGTGGACATGATCGAGCGCTCGGGCTGCGACATGGTCATCATCGGTGCCAAGGGGCAGGGCGCCATCACCAGCGCGCTGCTGGGCTCGGTCTCGCAGGAGGTGGCGCACGCGAGCCCGGTGCCGGTGACCATCGTCAAGCATGCCGAGGTGCTGGAAGCGCTGGAAAGCGACGTGGCCGAGGACACCGAGGCCTGAGAACCTGTTCAAGATCTTTTCGGGGGGGCCTGAAAAGAAAAGGGCCGCTGTGCGCGGCCCTGGCGGGGATCTTCGGAGGACGGTTGCCCGGCGTGTCAGGCCGCCTTGCGAAACGGTTCGGCCGCGGGCCGCTGCAGCTTGCCGTGGGGCAGGGTGGCCAGGCGCGAGAACATGCGGCGCACGTAGCCGCGCACCCACAGGCATTTGTTGAGCTCGTCCACGGGCAGCGGGCCCGACACCACCACGATGTCGTTGGCCACGTCCTGGGCTCCTGCGGCCCGCAGGCGGCGGCGCGTGTTGTTGGCCCAGGACTGGATGCGCGTGGGGCTGCCGTGCTGGTGCACCTCGCCCGTGTGCGCATCGAACGCAATCGCCACGGTATCGGTTTTCAGCTTGAACCTGCGCTCACCCGTCACGGCGCTGGGCGCCTCGCGCATGTCGTAGAGGTAGTAGCTGCCTGCCTTGAGCTGGTATTGCATGTCCATGGGTGTGTTCCTCTCTGTCGGCATTGTCGAGGGCGCACGGTGCGGGCAATGGCAGGTAAAACGGTGGGAAAGGGGCTCTTATCGGGAGCCGTTCGCCAGGGCCGCGCTGGTTTCTGTGCGCGTGCCATTGTGGCGGCGCCCCGGCGCCAGCGCGCGAAACTTGAGGGCGATGTCGTAACGAGTTGTGAGTGGAGTGTGTGGCGCGTCTGGCCTTTGGTTGCGCCCGGCCGTTGCGTTGCCCAAGGCGTATGCGACTGGCGCGGCCCACGCCAGAGCAGCCAAGCAAGGGCCGCCCCGCAGCGAGGGCTGCGTCCCTCTGCCCGCGCAGCGCAGCGCAGCGAGCGCGGGGGGACGGCGCACAGCGCCTCAGGGGGATGTCCCTGCTAGAAATCCACCAGGCTCAGCCCCAGGCTGAACACGGTGCGCTTGCGGTTGTAGTCGATCATGCTGTCGCCATAGCCGCTGAACAGCTGCGTGTGCAGGCGCAGGTTGCTCTTGCTGCCAAAAAGGCCCGTGCCCACCGTCTGCAGCCATTCCAGGCGTACCGAGCCCCGGTCGCTGCTCGACAGCGAGTGGCGCAGCGTGGCGCCCACGGTGTTGTCCTTGTTGACGTTCCAGAACGCCGACAGCTCGCCCCGGCCGACGTAGTCGCTGATGCCGGGGTTGTCGTCGCTGCCCGAGCTTTCGGGCACGCGCTTCCACAGGCGCGCGTTCACGCTGAAGCTGTTGGAAAGCTCCATGCCGGTCATGAGGTACACGCGGTTCCAGCTGCGCGACAGGGGCTTGCTCTGGCCGTTGGACTGGTGCACCAGGCCGATGCCGCTGTAGCGCCACTTCCAGCCGAACGGCAGCTGCGCCGTGGTGGGGTAGACGTACATGACCTCGGGCTCGTGGTCGGTGGCGCGGAAGGGGCGCGAGATCTGGGGCGTGAACAGCTGCCAGTACGACTGCTGCGAATAGCCGAACCACACGGAATCCTTGAGCGTGGGGTGGCCCTGCGTGAGCAGGCCCTGCGCGAGCTTGGTGCGCACCGACAGCTGGATGCGGTTCTCGGTGCGGCGGTAGGGCGTGGATTCGGTGGCCGAGTGGTCCGCCGCGTCGGACGTGGGCTGGCGGTTCACGTTGCTCGACGCCACCACCGACACGGTGATGGGCCGGTAGCCCCGGAAGCTGAAGGTGCCGCAGTCGCTGCCCGATTCCAGCTCCCAGAAGCGCGAGAGGTCGCTGTACTGCGGGTCGCGGCAGCCCTCGGTGCGGGCCACGTCGATGACGCGGGTGGCGGGCAGGGTGGTGTCCACGGGCGGCGGCACGGCCGACGCGGCGGCGGAGGCGCCCGGCGCATTCCAGCTTTGCTGGTCGGCGGCCCACTGGTCGAAGCAGGCCAGGCGCGCCTGGTTGTCGCTGGACAGGGCGGTGCAGCGGCGCCAGGCGCTCTCGGCGCCCCCGGCGGCCGAGGCGGTGGCGCCGGCCGGTGCCACCGCCTGTGCCAGCGCGGCGCCGGCGGGCGCCAGCGCGGCGGCCACCAGCAGCGCCAGCGTGCGACGCGATGGCGCGGCGGCGGGCGTGGCGGTCATGGCCACCCCGCCTGCCTGAGCAGCGCGAAAGGGGCCGATGGAGCTGAAGGGGTGGGGGTGGCGTTGTTCCATGTTCCGCGTATTTCCTTGCCGCACGATCCATCCACCACCTGGCCCGTCCAGGGGGTGCTGATGTTCATGCCGTTGATCGATTCTTCCAGGGTCGGGTCGCCGCCATCGGCGTCGCCGCTGACCGGCGCCGTGGTGCCGCCACGCTGCACGGTACCACGCACGCTGTGTGCCAGTGCGGCGTGGTGCCCCAGCTGCGGCGTGGCCGTGGCGCCCGGCGCAGGGGCGGCGGCTCGGCCAGCCAGCGGCCCCGCAGGCGCGGGTGGCCCCTGTCCGCCGCGGCGGGGCACGCCGCCGTAGATTGTGGTTCATTTCGGCGGTGGGCGCTTGTAGGATAAGCGCTGATAGCTATCAAAATAAAAGCGGCCCCCCGCCGGGGCGCGGGGCGGGGGCGAGCGGGTGCCGGCCGGGGCATGGGGCGCCTCAGGCCGTGGGCGCGGGCTGGGCGGCCACGGCGGCATTGGCCGCGCTCGTCGCCTGGGCCTTGGCGGCGAATTCGGCGCGCAGGGCCTTGAGCTTCTCGCGCGGGTCTTCGCGGGCGGTGGTCTTGTCCAGGCCCATCTCGGCGATGAAGCGGCTGGGCTGCGCGGCCACCATCTCGCGGCCCTTCTTGCGCCGCTTGGTCCAGCTCACGGCCAGCGTGCGCTGCGCGCGTGTGATGCCCACGTACATCAGGCGGCGCTCTTCCTGCAGCCGCTGCAGCGTGTCGTCGCTCACCTTCTGCTGGCGCCCCTCGTCGTCGTCGAGCTTGAACGGCAGCATGCCTTCGGTCACGCCCACCAGCACCACGTGCGGCCACTCCAGGCCCTTGCTCGCGTGCAGGGTCGACAGCGTCACCATGTCCTGTTCCTGCTCGCGTTCGCTGATGGTGGACAGCAGCGCGATGGTCTGCGACACCTCCAGCAGGCTCTTGGTCTCCTTGGCCACCACGGCGCCCGCCGTGTCGTCGATCTGGCCGCCCGCGCGCTGGGCCATCCAGTCGCAGAACTCCATCACATTGCTCCAGCGCGCGGCGGCCACCTTTTCGCTGTCCTCGTTGTCGTACAGGTGCTGCTCGTAGCCGATCTCCTTGAGCCACTCGTTCAGGAAGGTGCGCGACTCCTCGGCGCCATGCACGCGGCGCGCGCTGTACTCCAGGTAGTTGATGTAGCGGCCGAATTCATGCAGGCCGTCCATGGCCCGCTTGGGCACGGCCGCCGGCAGCATGCCGTTGAACAGCGAGCCGAACATGCTCTGCTTGTGCTGCGTGGCGAACGCGCCCAGCGCCGCCAGCGTGGTGTGGCCGATGCCGCGCTTGGGCGTGGTGATGGCGCGCAGGAACGCCGGGTCATCGTCGTTGTTGATCCACAGCCGGAACCAGGCGCACAGGTCCTTGATCTCGGCGCGGTCGAAGAAGCTGGTGCCGCCCGAGACCTTGTAGGGAATGTTGGCCTTGCGCAGCGCCTTCTCGAACGGCTTGGCCTGGTGGTTGGCGCGGTACAGGATGGCGAAGGCCTTCCAGTCGGGCGGCGGGTTGCTGGCCGCGCGCAGGCTCTGGATGCGGGCTACGGCGCGTTCGGCTTCGTGTTCTTCGCTGTCGGCGTCCACCACGCGCACCGGTTCGCCCTCGCCCAGTTCGCTGAACAGGGTTTTGGGGAACAGCTTGGGGTTGGGCCCGATCACGTTGTTGGCCGCGCGCAGGATGGCGCTGGTGGAGCGGTAGTTCTGCTCCAGCTTGATGACCTTGAGGTGCGGGAAGTCGATGGGCAGCTTCTTCAAGTTGTCCAGCGTGGCGCCGCGCCAGCCGTAGATGGACTGGTCGTCGTCGCCCACGGCCGTGAAGTGCCCGTTCTCGCCCACCAGCAGCTTGAGCAGCTCGTACTGCGTGGCGTTGGTGTCCTGGTATTCATCGACCAGCACGTGGCTCAGCGCCGCCTGCCACTTGGCGCGCACTTCGGGGAAGTCGCGCAGCAGGCGCAGCGGCATGCCGATGAGGTCGTCGAAGTCCACGCTCTGGTAGGCCGCCAGGCGCTCCTCGTAGCGCGCCATCAGCGTGGCGATGATGCGCTCGTTGTCGTCCGCCGCTTGGGCCAAGGCCTGTTCGGACGTCAGGCCCATGTTCTTCCACTTGCTGATCACCCACTGCCATTGGCGCGCGGTGGCCATGTCGGTGGTGCCGCCCGAGGCTTCCTTCAGGATGCCGGTCACGTCGTCGGCATCCAGGATGCTGAACTGGGGCTTGAGGCCCAGCACCGAACCATCCTCGCGCACCATGCGCACGCCCAGGGCGTGAAAGGTGCACACCAGCACGTCCTTGGCGCGCCGGCCGATCAGGCCCTTGGCGCGCTCGCGCATTTCGGCGGCCGCCTTGTTGGTGAAGGTGATGGCGGCGATGCGCCTGGGCTCCATGCCCTTCTCGATCATGTGCGCGATCTTCTGCGTGATCACGCGCGTCTTGCCCGAGCCCGCGCCGGCCAGCACCAGGCAGGCCCCGTCGGTGTAGTGGACAGCCTGGAGCTGGGCGAGATTGAGACCGGCGGACATGGATGGAGGAAGAAGGAAAAAGCAGGAGAGGAAGAAGGGGCCGGGGGCACCCAGGGGCGGGCGTACCGCAGCGCCGCCGGAGCGCGCAATGATACCGGCGCGCTCCGGCGGGGCCGGGTTGCGCCGCGGCCGGCCCCGGCCCCGGCGGGGTCTGACAGGGGCCTGACGCCGCCCCCGCGCTGCGGGAAACCCCGCTAGGGACGGGATCGTCACACTTTGATACTACGCCCATCGGTTTTCGCCCGATCCGGGTGGCCGCGCCGTGACGAGTCCCACCATGCACCTTCCTGCCCCACTCCGCGCCCTTCGCCCCCTTCGCGCCGGGGCACCGCTGCAACCTGGTACCCGCCGGCGCCGCGGCCGTGGGGCTCTGGGCGCCGCCCTGCTGGCCTGCGCCGCCGCGCTGGCCCCGGCGCACGCGCAGCTGGGCAGCACCGCCCCGGTGCGTGTCGGCGTGGTCGGCCCGTTCACGGGGCCTTCGGCGGATTTCGGGGTGCCCATGCTCAACGGCATCAAGCTCGCGGTGGACGAGATCAACGCCGTGGGCGGCTACCTGGGGCGGCCGCTGGAGCTGGTCATCAAGGACGACGCCGCCAACCCGGACCAGGGCCGCAAGGTCTCGCAGGAGCTGCTGGGCGAGAAGGTGGTCGCCACCATCGGCTTTTGCAACACCGGCGTGGCGCTCAAGGCCATCGACCTGTTCCAGGAGGCCAGGAGCCCGCTCATCGTGCCGTGCTCCACGGGCACGGCGGTCACGGCCAGGTACCCGGCCGCCGACAGCTACATCTTCCGGGTGCAGGCCCGCGACGCGCTGCAGGCGCCCTTCATGGTGGACGACATCGTCAAGCGCGGCTGGGACAAGGTGGCCATCTTCGCCGACAAGACGGGCTACGGCGAGGGCGGCTACACCGACGTGGTGGCGGCGCTGGCGGCCAAGAACCTCAAGCCCGTGCACGTGGCGCGCTTCGACCTGGGCGTGAAGGACCTCACGGCCGAGCTCGCGGCCGCCCGCGCCGCGGGCGCCAACGTGGTCTACAGCTACACCGTGGGGCCGGAGAACGCGACCATCGCCAACGGCAAGAAGGCGATGGGCTGGAAGGTGCCCCAGGTGGGCGCATGGCCGCTGTCCTTCCCGTTCTTCCTTGAAGGGGCCAAGGACGCCGCCGAGGGCGCGCTCATGGTGCAGACCTTCATCGCCGAGCCGAGCAACGAGCGCCGGGCCTCGTTCCTGTCGAGCTACACCCGCAAGTACAACGGCAAGGTGGCCGTGCCCATGGCCGCGGCCAACGCGTACGACGCCACGTACCTGCTGATGTATTCCTTCCTCGGCATCCGCGACGGCAACCTCTCGGGCAAGGCCATCAAGGAATCGCTGGAGGGCAGGATGAAGACCTACTACGGGGTGGTGTCCACCTACGACAAGCCGTTCAGCGTGCAGGACAAGGAGGCCATCACCCGCAACATGCTGGTCATCGGCATGGTCAGGAACGGTGCCATCACCTTCGCCTACCCCGAGGACGCCAAGCGCAACCTGATCGTGCAGCGCAAGCAGTAGTGGCGCGCAAGGGCACCGCCGCGCCGGCGCTCGCGCCGTGCATTCGCCAGGGGTGATGGCCCCCGCCTGACTTTGCGCTGACCGCCGCCGGCGCCCGGCGACCGGCCGCGCCGCGCAGCACGGACAATAGCCCCGTGCTCTCCGTCCTGCTCATCACCTTCCCCTTCTTCGCGCTCGTGCTCTGCGGCTACCTGGCCGCGCGGCGCGGCGTGCTGCCCCAGCCGGCCATCCCGGGGCTCAATGCCTTCGTGCTGTATTTCGCGCTGCCCTGCATGCTGTACCGCTTTGGCGCCAGCACGCCCATCGGGCAGCTGCTGGACCCGGCCGTGGCGGGCGTGTACGTGGTGTGCGCCCTGGCCATGGTGGGCGGCACGGTGGCGCTCACGCGCAGCGCGCGCATCGGCTGGAACGACGCGGCCTTCGGCGCGCTGGTGGCCGCCTTTCCCAACACGGGCTTCATGGGGGTCCCGCTGCTGGTGGCCTTGCTGGGCGCGCAAAGCGCGGGCCCGGCCATCGTCACCATCGTGGTGGACATGGTCATCACCAGCTCGCTGTGCATCGCGCTGTCGCGGCTGGACGGCGCCGGCACCCACGGCGTGGGCGTGGCGCTGCGCAGCGCCTTCAAGGGCATGGCGACCAACCCCATGCCCTGGTCGATCGCGCTGGGCGCGCTGGCATCGGCCCTGCAGTTCACGCTGCCGGGCCCGGTCGACAAGACCATCGCCATGCTGGCCGATGCGGCCTCGCCCGTGGCGCTGTTCACCATCGGCGCGGTGCTGGCCCGCTCGCAGATGAACCAGCACGAGCAGGTGCCCGCGCGCGACTACGTGCCCATCGCGCTGGCCAAGCTGCTGGTGCACCCGCTGCTGGTGTGGGGCGCGGGCACGGCGGCCATCGCGCTCGGGGTGCCGCTCACGCCGTTCGCGCTCACGGTGCTGGTGCTGCTGGCGGCCCTGCCCAGCGCCAGCAACGTCTCGCTGCTGGCCGAGAAGTTCGGCGCCAACAACGGGCGCGTGGCGCGGATCATCCTGGTGTCCACGGCGCTGGCGTTCCTGAGCTTTTCGGCGGCGGTGGCGCTGCTGGCCTGATTGCTATAATTTTGATAGATTTCAGCGCTTTCTGGTAAAGCGCTGGGGGCCAAAAAGCACTTGAAATTTTGTGCCGCCCCCTACCTGGGGTGCATCCCCTGGCTCCGCCGCAGCCAGGCACCGGTCGCCAGAAGCACCAGGCAAAGCATCGCCAGCGCCCAGGGCGAGTTGACGGGAATTTGGCTGGGCGCCACTTCTTCGAGCACGAGGTCGTCGTGGTAGCCCGCCGCGTCGAAGGTGAAGAAGCTGCCGGTCTTCAGCGCGATGGTCACCTGGCTCGAGGCGGCGGTGAAGGTGGCATCGAACGGCTCCCACTGGAACTGGAATACCCCGTTGAGCGCGAGGTTCGAGACGTCGCGCCGGGCGATCATCGTGTCCAGCGGGCCGGGCGCGGCGTCGATGGTGGCGGCCCCCACGGCGCCGTCGTAGGCCACGACCTCCCACCAGGTGGCGTTGCCGCCCGCATTGCCCGTCACGCCCCCTGACCAGGCGCCGCGCAGCCGGTACACCCGCCCGGGGGTCACCGCCACGGTCTGGAACAGGCCGCCGTGCGCATTGCCCGCGCCGCTGCCCTTCTTCTGCGCGTGCGAGGTGCCCGCCCCCCCGAAGGGGCACTGGGTGGGCACCCAGATGTCGCAATCGTTGCTGTGGATCCAGGTGCCATCCCAGAAGCCCGGCGGCGCCGTCCAGGTGCTCCAGCCGGCCAGGCCGGCGTCGAAGTTGCCGTTGGTGAGCAGGTTCTGGGCGCGCACGGCGGTCCCCCCCGAGAGGAGGGCCAGCAAGATCAGGGCACGAACAATGGCGGTCATTGGCAGGCTTTCTGACGAGGGAAGGGGGAACGAGGCCGGTCGACGGGCCCTGGATGCCGGGTCCACCGGACCCGCGCAGCACAGCCACGCCCCGAGGCGCTGGAGTGCCAGGCCGCAGTATCTGGGGCAAGCCCACGGCAGGCAAGTTTTATCGGGCCCGCGCGACCGTGGGTTGCCGATCGCGCCGGACAGGATCAGCGCCCTGGCCTCGAACGGATGGGTGTGGTCGTCCAGCATGCGCGCCCGCATCGCGCGTGACGGTCGGGGGGGCGCAGCGCCCGGGAAGGCCTTCCTCCACGCCTGTCGCCGGCGAAACGTCCACTGTGGCGTGGTGCGCACACAATGCTATCGCCTGTGCCACTGCAGCATGGGCGTATCCATCCATTCATGAGGAGACCTCCATGCGTTTTGCGAAGCCTTGTTTTCGGAGCTGGCTGGCAGCGGCCGCCGTTCTTTCCGCCGCCGCCACCGCGCAGGCAGGCCAGGTGTTTGCCGACCAGGCACCCTCGGCCGCGCTGGGCCGCGACGTGAAGTTCACGGTGTATGTGCCCGACGGCTACCAGCCCGGCGGCACGGTGAACTATCCCGTGGTCTACCTGCTGCACGGCGCGGGCGGCGACGAGAACGAATGGCGCACCAAGGGGGGCGCGGTCGAGACCCTGGACGGCCTCATTAAGCGCGGGCTGATCCGCCCGTCGGTCGTGGTCATGCCCACGGCGGGCCCGGCGTCGTGGTGGGCCGACGGCGCGGCCGAGAAGGCGGGCACCGCCATCATGAAAGACCTGCTGCCCTACGTCGAGTCGCGCTACCGCGTGCAAAAGGAGCGCAGCGGCCGGGCCATCGGCGGCCTGTCGATGGGGGGCTACGGCGCGTTGAACCTGTCGCTGCGCAACCCCACGCAGTTCTGCGCCGCGGCGGTGATCAGCCCCGCCATCTATGACCCGCTGCCGCCGGACACCTCGGCGGCACGGCGCACCCCGCAGTTCGTGCGCGACGGGCAGTTTGACCCCGACACCTGGAAGTCGCTGAACTACGCGGCGGCGCTCGACGCCTACAAGGCGGGCACGCCGCGTGTGCCGATGTGGATCGTCTCGGGCGACCACGACTACCTGGGCATCGCTCCCATGTCGGCCACCCTGTACTGGCGGATGTACCAGATTCAGCCCAAGCAGGTGGAGCTGCGCGTGATCGACGGCGACCACGAGTGGCTGGTGTTCCGCGACGCGTTGCCCGACGCCCTGCAGTACGTGGACCGGCAGTGCCGCCAGGGGTGACCGGATGGCCTGCGCGCACCCCGGCCCGGAATCCGCCGGGTGCGAGGATGCGCGGGGCGTGGCGGAATTTGCTATCAATTAAATAGCTATCCGCGCATGTCCATCAAGCGCCAGGGCCATGAAGCCCCTGGATCTTGAGCCTAGATCACCAGCGGGTCCACATCCACCAGCCAGCGCACCAGCCCCTTGTGCGCGGGCTGGGCGCGCGTGGCCTGCAGCACCGGCTGCCAGGCGGCCAGGAAGCGCTGCAGCGCGGCGCGGCTCGGGCTTTCCATCAGCATCTGGGCGCGCTCCACGTTGGCCACGCGCTGGATGGTCAGCGGCACCGGGGGGAACAGCGTGACCGCGTCCAGCCCCGGCAGGCCGGCGGCATGGGCGGCGGCCGTGGCGGCGGCCAGGAAGCCCTGGGCCACCTCCTGCGTGCGGGCATCGGCGCGCACCAGGGCCTGGTAGGCGAACGGGGGCATGGCGGCTTCCTCGCGCTCCTGGAGCTGCTGGGCGGCGAAGGCGGGGTAGTCGTGGGTGCGCAGCGCCTCGTACACCGGGTGCTTGGGGTGGTAGCTCTGGATCCACATCTCGCACTGGGTGCCCTGCGCGGCCATGTAGGCGGCGTCGCGCCCCGCGCGGCCGGCGGCCTGCATGAGCAGCGCGAACAGGCGCTCGGGCGCGCGGAAGTCGCTGCTGAACAGCGCGCCGTCCGGCTGCACGGCCGCCACCAGCGTGATGCGCCGGAAGTCATGGCCCTTGGCGATCATCTGCGTGCCCACGAGCACATCCACCTCGCCCGCGTGCACCTGTGCCAGCTGGGCCTCCAGCGCGCCCTTGGCCTTGGTGGTATCGGCGTCGATGCGGGCGATGCGCGCGGGCGTGCGGTCGGGCCGCAGCACCTCGGACAGCAGGGTGGAGAGCTGCTCCTCCAGCTGCTCCGTGCCCCGCCCCATGGAGTGGATGTCGGGGCTGCCGCAGGTGGGGCAGGCGCGGGGCACGCGCACGGTGTAGCCGCAGTGGTGGCAGCGCAGGGTGCGGTCGGCCTTGTGGAAGACTTGGTGGGCGCTGCAGTGCGGGCAGTCGCTTTTCCAGCCGCAGTCGGCGCAGTGCAGCACGGGGGCGTAGCCGCGCCGGTTGAGCAGCACCATGCTCTGCTCGCCGCGCGCCACGCGTTCGGTGATGGCGGCCAGCAGCGGCGCGCTGAAGATCGCGCGGCGCGGCTGCTGGTTCATGTCCACGCGGCGCACCCGCGCCAGGGCGCCCGCGCCGATCCGGCTGGGCATGGCCAGGCGCGCGTAGCGCCCGCCCTCGGGGTCGTCCGGCGTGGGCGGGCGGCTGGCGTGCCAGCTTTCCAGCGAGGGCGTGGCCGAGCCCAGAAGCACCTTGGCGCCCTGCTCGCGCCCGCGCCAGATGGCCAGGTCGCGCGCGGAGTAGCGGGCACCCTCCTGCTGCTTGTAGCTGGGGTCGTGCTCCTCGTCGACCACGATGAGCTTGAGGCCCGGCATGCTCGCGAACACCGCCATGCGCGTGCCCAGCACGATGCGCGCGGCGCCGCCGTGCGCGGCCAGCCAGCTCTTGAGGCGCTGGGGGTTCGTCATGCCGCTGTGCAGCGAGACGACGGCCCCCGCGCCGAACCGCGGGGCGAAGCGGGAGACGAAGCGCTCCTCCAGCTGGGGCGTGAGGTTGATCTCGGGCACCATCACCAGCGCCTGCGCCGCCGGGTCCGCCTCCAGCATCTCCTGGGCGCAGCGCAGGTACACCTCGGTCTTGCCGCTGCCGGTGCTGCCGAACAGCAGGAAGGGGCCAGATTCTGAAGAAATCCGGGCCCTGGCGCTTTCCTGTTCAGCGGTGAGTGCTATTGTTTGCATAGCGTCCGTGGTGTCCCCGGCCGCCTTCGCGGGGCGGCGCAGGCGGCGGGCCAGCTGCTCGGGCCGCAAATCGCGCAGCTGGGGCGGCAGGGCCGCCAGCGCCACTTCGCCCAGCGCGCGCTGGTAGTAGCGCGCGGCAAAGGCCACCAGGCGGCGCCAGGGCAGGTCCAGCGGGGCCACGCCCTCCAGCACGCCCGCGATGGGGCGCAGGGTGGCCCCCTCGGGCAACTCGCCGGTGCCCTCGGCCGCGTCCCACACCACGCCCAGCACTTCGCGGCTTCCGAGCGGCACCCGCACCAGCGTGCCGGGCGGCAGGGCCTGGGGGCTGGCGTAGCTGAGCAGGTCCCCCACGCCGCTGTGGGACGGGGTGTGCAGCGCGACGTGGACGATGGCGAGGGAGGCGGGCACGGACGGGAGCGAGTTACAGAGGCTTGTGGAGGTGGTGTGGAGGTTCGGGGGCTAAGTGCTTGATTTGTTGGAGCGAGCGAGTAATCCCGTCTTTCTGTGGATAACTTTGTTGACATCCTGCCCCGGCACCCTGCCGGCCCGCATGAATACTGGGCCTGAACAGATTGCACACAAAATCGGCAGCTCCAAAAAATCCTTATGAATCAATCATCTGAAGGATTTTCGGTACAAATTCTGTGCTAAGGCTGCCGGGCCCGATTATGTTGCGTCGCATCAAGATTTGTGTGCATAAGTCGAACATCGATCGGCCGTCAAGGCCCGGGGAAGCCCCAAAATTGTGCTAGCTGCCCCATTCCCTGCTGAGGCCTTCCTGCGATGTAGGCCGCAAGTGCTTGATTTGCCTCAGGTTTTGCGAGAAATCCAGAATTTCTGTGGATAACTTTGTTGATATCCCCTGTGTTTGGCGTGCAAGCCCTTGTGCCGCCGTGCTTTCGCCGGAATGCCCGCAAAAAAAGCAATCCTGCTACATCCTTTGAAATCAATGACTTACGTGCTGGTTGAGAATATTTCCGTTCGGGCCTGCCTGGCGTGCCGCGCCGCGCGGACGGCGCGGGCCCTGCGCCAGTTTTGTGCATAAGTCAGGCCTTCGGCCGCACGGACTGGCTGGAAATGCGCCCGCGCGGCCGGGCATTGTCGCAGGGCGCGGCGGGCGGCCCTGAGGTCGCTTTGCTTCAAGACGGCGGGCACCGGCCTCGCCAAGATGCCGCCATGGCTTCATGCTGGCCCGGCTGGACGACGTGGTCCAGGCCGCGCGCTCCGACAGCCTGTGGTTCATGACCTTTGGCCTGGCCTGCTGCGCCGTGGAGATGATGCACGCGGCCATGGCGCGCTACGACCTGGACCGCTTCGGCATCATCCCGCGCTCCAGTCCGCGCCACAGCGACCTGATGATCGTGGCCGGCACGCTGACCAACAAGATGGCGCCCGCCATCCGCAAGGTCTACGACCAGATGCCCGAACCCCGCTATGTGATCTCCATGGGCTCGTGCGCCAATGGCGGAGGCTACTACCACTACAGCTACTCGGTGGTGCGGGGCTGCGACCGCATCGTGCCGGTGGACGTGTACGTGCCCGGCTGCCCGCCCACGGCCGAGGCGCTGCTCTACGGCATCCTGCAGCTGCAGGGCCGGATCCGGCGGCCCCGGGTCATCCCGCGCTAGCACCGGCTAGCGCCGCGCGCCAGGCGCCGCTGGCATTTGCGCGGGCCGGCGCAGCAGCCAGTCCGCGTCGTCGGCGGGCTGTTGCGCGTGGGTCCTGAGCGCCGCGGGGGAGCGCTCGTAGAGCGTGCGTGCCTCGCGGCTGAAATGGGCCTGGTCGGCGTAGCCGTGCCGCAAGGCCGCGTCGACGACGCTCGCGCCCGCGTCGCGCATGGCCAGCAGGGCGTGTTCGGCGCGCAGCATGCGCTCGACCTCGCCGGGGCGCAGGCCGGTGATCTGGTGCGCGCGCCGCTGCAGGTGGCGGGGCGTCCAGCCCAGCTCCCGGGCGAGGGCCTGGCGCGCCGGGCGCTCCCAGCGCCCCTGCAGCACGCGCAGCCAGGCCGCATGCTGCCGCGCCACGGCGGCCCAGCGGGGCGCCAGGAACGCCTCGCACAGGGCCATGCGGGCACCGTGGCCGGGGGCGGCGTGCATCGCCTCGAGCCAGCAAAGCCAGTCGGCGCGCCCGGGGCCGGCGGGCAGCCAGTCGCGCGCGTCCTGCACGCGGTCGGTGAGGGGCTGCAGGTCCTGCCCCGTCAGCAGCGCGAGCGCGCCTGGCTGGAAGGCCAGGCAGAAGAAGTCGCCCGCGGGTTCGGAGGTGGAGTGGTAGGCGTGCCGGTGCGCTCCCGAGAGCGCCGTGCGGGGCAGCCATTGGTCCGTGGCCTGGCCCGCGCATTCATGCAGGTGCACGGCGCCGCGCACCAGCCAGAGGATTCCGGGGTACGGGCTGGCCGGCACCCGCGTGTCGCGCGGAGCGCCGGCGGGCAGCGCGGCCAGGTCGCGCCAGATGTAGGCGCGCACGCAGCCGGCGAGCGCGGGCGGGGGCGCCAGCAGGGCCGATGCGGGCAGTGCCGCCATCGCTGGTGGCCGGTTCAGCCCTGGCGCTGCGCCCGGGAGTGGCCGTGCACCGCCTCGACCAGCGCGGCCACATGCTCGGGTGGCGTGAACTGGCTGATGCCGTGGCCCAGGTTGAAGATGTGGGTGGGGCCGGTGGTGGTGGGGTCGGTGTGCGGCGTGCCGAAGCTGTCCAGCACGTGGCGCACCTGCTGCGCGATCTGCGCGGGGGGCGCGAACAGCACGTTGGGGTCGATGTTGCCCTGCAGCGCCTTGCCGGGGCCGCCGGCCTGGCCGCCGACGATGGCCCGGGCCTTGCCCAGGTGGGCCGTCCAGTCCAGGCCCAGCACCTCGCAGTCGATGCCCTTCATGTCTTCGAGCCAGATGCCGCCACCCTTGGTGAAGACGATGCGCGGCACGTCGGTGCCGTCCACGCCGGTGCGCTTCAACTGCGCCAGCACGCGCGTGGTATAGGCCAGGCTGAACTCCTGGAAGGCGCCGTCGGCCAGCACGCCGCCCCAGCTGTCGAAAATCATCACGGCCTGGGCGCCCGCGTCGATCTGGGCATTCAGGTAGGCGGCCACGCTGTCGGCGTTGATGGCCAGGATGCGGTGCATGAGGTCGGGGCGGCTGTACATCAGGCTCTTGACGAGGCGGTAGTCGTCGCTGCCCTTGCCCTCGACCATGTAGCAGGCCAGGGTCCAGGGGCTGCCCGAGAAGCCGATCAGCGGCACGCGGCCGTTCAGGGCCTTGCGGATGCTGGTGACGGCGTCAAACACATAGCGCAGCTTGTCCATGTCCGGCACGGCCAGCTGTTCCACTGCGGCTTCGTCGCGCACCACTTTGGCAAAGCGCGGTCCCTCGCCCTCGGCGAACGAGAGCCCCAGGCCCATCGCGTCGGGCACGGTGAGGATGTCGCTGAACAAAATGGCGGCATCCAATGGAAAACGCTCCAGCGGCTGCAGGGTCACTTCGGTGGCGTAGTCCACATTCGTGGCCAGGCCCATGAAGCTGCCCGCCTGGGCGCGCGTGGCCTTGTATTCCGGCAGGTAGCGGCCCGCCTGGCGCATGAGCCACAGGGGGGTGTAGTCGGTGGCCTGGCGGCGGCAGGCGCGCAGGAAGGTGTCGTTGGAGAGGGGTGCAAAGCTCATGCACCGATTGTCGCAGGGTGGGCGGAGGCTCGGCTGATCTGTGCCAAGGGCGCGCCTCTGCCAGCGCCACCGTGGAACCGGCTTTGCCGGGCCACGGGTGGCGTCCCCCCTCAGGGGGAAGACGCGAAGCGGCTCAGGGGGGAGCTATCTCTCGGCGATGTAGTGCGACATGCGCACCACCTCGCCGGGCGCCAAGAAGGCCCGCACTTCCGTCTCCAGCGCCTGGTCGGCCATGGTGGCGCGGGCGCGCTGGTGCAGGTAGTCGGCCCAGGATTCGACGATGAAGCGCTCCACGTAGCGCGAGGGTTCGCCCAGGTCCTTGTACACGCGCCAGAAGGTGGCGCCGTCGCGCCGGCGCGGGGCCTTCATCTGGCTGATGGTGTCGAGGAAGGCGGCGTCGGTGCCGGGCGCGATGCGGTAGCCCACCTCCACGGCCACGGGGCCCGCCTCGGGCAGGGGTTCGGCCTCGATGAACAGCTCATCCCAGGGGGTGGCCTGCGTCACCTCGTGCAGCGCGCCCATGCGCAGCGGCATGGGGCGCGCCAGCAGCAGGCCCACGCCCATGAGCGCGGCGGCCACGTACAGCGTGGGGGCCAGGCCCATGATGTCGGACGCCGCGCCCCAGAACGCCGAGCCCATGGCGAACGCGCCCAGCGCCGCCACCATGTGCATGGCCACGGCGCGCGAGCGCACCCACTGCGGCGCGCTGGCCTGCGTGGCGGTGTTGAAGGTGGACATGGCCGACATCCATGCGGCCCCGGCGAACAGCATCGCGATGTAGACCAGCCAGGCCATCTTGGTCAGCGCCGCGACCAGCATGGCCATGGCGAACACCACCCCGCCCGCGCCCACGATGGCCTCCATGCCAAAGCGCGCGCGCAGGCGCCCCAGCACCAGGCCCACGGCCACGGCCCCGGTGCCCAGGCAACCCATGAGCAGGCCGAAGCCCTGTGCGCCCGTGCCCAGCTGGCGCTGGGCGATCACCGGCAGCAGCGCCCACAGGGCCGAGCCCGCCGCGCTGAAGGCCATCACCCGCACCAGCTGCGCGAGGATGATGCGCGAGTGCCAGGCAAAACGCAGGCCGCTCAAGGTGCCGCCCCACAGGCGTTCGGCCGGCAGCTTGGACGGGGGATGGGCCTTGGGCGGCCAGCGGCGGATGGACTGCCACATCACCAGCGTGGTGGTCACCGTGACGGCGAACACCCAGCCCGCGCCCAGCTGGGCAAACACCAGGCCGGCCATCGTGGGGCCCACGGCGCGCGCGGCGTTGTAGGCAATGCTGACGGCGGTGATGGCCTGCGGCCACTCGTCGCGCGGCACGGGGTCGATGACCGAGGAGTTCCATGCGGGCGTGAGCACGGCCGTGCAGCAGCCGCACACGAACACCAGGAACAGCACCGACGCCGGGCCGCCCCAGCCGCCCAGCACCAGCAGCGTGAGCAGCGCGCTGGCCCCCACCTGCGCCAGCAGCGCGCCGGAGATCAGGCGCCGCCGGTCGGTGGTGTCGGCCAGCACCCCCGCCGGCAAGGCCAGCAGGAACATGGGCATGAACACGGCCGTCTGCACCAGCGCGGCCAGGAACGAGGAGCCCGTGAGCTCCACCATGAGCCAGGCGGCCGCCATGGTTTGCATGCCGCTGCCCACGAAAAAGATGCCACCGCAGATCCACAGCCCCCGGAACGCGGGTTGGCGCAAGGGGCTCCACAAAGAGGTTGGGTGCTGGGACATGAAAGGTGGTCTGCGGGGGTGCGTCGTGGTGGGGCCGTCGGGCGGGAGAGACTCGGCTGGGCGGGCGCGCGGCCGCTTTCCGGCGGCGGCGGCATGCGGGATGGAAGGATATCGCCTCATCCCTGTTTTGGGGCGGTGCCGGCGGGATGCCCCTCAGTCGGTGTGCCGTCCGCCCCGCAGCCGGTAGGTGCGCGGCACGTCGGTGCGCGCCGCGACCAGCGCCTCGGCGCGCTGCTGCATGTCGGACAGCGCATGGTCCAGCGCCCGCACATCCGGCGCTTCCAGGCCGGCCAGCAGTTCCTGGTTGAGCGCCTTCACCTGCGGGAACAGCCCGTCGTGCACCGCCTGGCCCGCGGGCGTGAGGGTCAGCACGGCCTGGCGCCGGTCGCCGGGCATGGCGTCGCGGGTGATGAGTTTCTTGGCCAGCAGCGAGGTGACGGCCCGCGAGGTGCGTGCGCGGTCCAGTCCCAGGCGCCGGGCCAGCTCGGCCGGGGGCATGCCGGGGTGCTGGGCCAGCATCATGAGCAGGCCCCACTCGCGCCGCGTGACGCCGTAGCCGCCCTCGCACAGTCGCACCACCAGGCTGCCCGCCACGGCGAGCAGGCGGTTGAGCCGGTACATCAGCAGGTCGTTGGCGGCCTGCGGGTCGGTCAGGCGGTGGCCGGGCGGTGCGGGCATCAGGGTATTTCCGGGCGAGAATTGATTAGATCAATTGATTGTGTGGCCAATACAGTGCGCCCATCAACCTCACCACCTGCGCGGCCGCGCAGGGCCCATGCCCTTGCCCTGGAGATATTTCGACCATGTGGAAACCCCTTGCCTTTGCGTTCGCCGCCGCGCTTGCCCTGTCCGCGTCCCTGGTCCAGGCGCAGGAGACGCCCCTGCGCATCGTGGTGGGCTATGCACCCGGGGGCGCCACCGACCGCGTGGCCCGCATCGTGGCCGACAAGCTGGGCACCAAGCTCGGCACGCCCGTGATCGTGGAGAACAAGACCGGGGCGGGCGGCCGCCTCTCGGCCCAGGCCGTGAAGGCCGCGCCCGCCAACCAGCCCACCCTGCTGCTGGCCAACCCCGCCGTGATGCTGGTGGCGCCCCTGGTGTTCCCCGACGCGGGCTATGACCCCGAGCGCGACTTCCGTCCCGTGAGCCACGTCAACAGCTACGAGTTCGGCGTGGCCGTGGCCAGCGCCGTGCCCGTGAAGGAGCTGCCGCACCTGATGGCCTGGCTGCGCGCCAACCCGGACAAGGCCAACTTCGGCGTGCCCGCCACGGGCAGCCTGCCGCATTTCTTCGGGCTGATGGTGGGCGATGCCGCCAAGGTGCGCGCCGAGGTGGTGGGCTACCGGGGCTCGGCGCCGCTGCTCAACGACCTGCTGGGCGGGCAGGTGCCCGTGGCGTTCGACACCTTCGACACCCTGCTGCCCCAGCACGAGGCCGGCAAGATCCGCATCCTGGCCGTGTCGAGCGCCAAGCGCAGCCCGCTGGACCCGAAGATTCCCACCTTCAAGGAAGCCGGCATGGACCTGGCCGCCACCGGCTGGAACACCTTCTTCGCCCCGATGAGCATGCCCAAGGCCCAGGCCGAACGCCTGGCCGGGCTGATCGTGGAGGTGATGAAGGACCCCGACACCCAGCGCAAGTTCGAGACCGCCAAGATGGAACCCGTGGTGGCGACCATGGCCCAGACCGATGCCATGCTCAAGGCCTACCGCGCGCAGTGGGCGCCGGTCGTGCAGCGCTCGGGCTTCAAGCCTTGACAGGAAGCACCCCCTGAGCGGCTTTGCCGCGTCCCCCTCGAAGGGGACGGCGGCCTTGCTGCGGGGCGGCCCTTGCTTGCCGCCCCTCGCCTCGGCCGTGCCTGTTGCAAAGGCAATGGGCGCGGTTTAGTGAAACTGGACTTCGAGATGACCATCAAAACCCGCCCCAACATTATCTTCATCGTCGCCGACGACCTGGGCTATGCCGACCTGGGCTGCTACGGCGGGCGCGAAGCGGCCTTCGGCCCGGTCTCGCCCGTGCTCGACGGCCTGGCCGCGCAGGGCTTGAAGCTCACCCAGGGTTATTCCAACTCGCCCGTGTGCTCGCCCACGCGCTTCGCGCTGATGACGGCGCGCTACCAGTACCGCCTGCGCGGCGCGGCCGAGGAGCCCATCAACAGCAAGAGCCGGGGCAGCACCACGCTGGGCCTGCCGCCGTCGCACCCCACGCTGCCCTCGCTGCTGCGCGCGGGCGGCTACCGCACGGCGCTCATGGGCAAATGGCACCTGGGCTACCCGCCGGCGTTCGGGCCGCTGCAGTCAGGCTACGAAGAGTTCTTCGGCCCCATGTCGGGCGGGGTGGACTACTTCACGCACTGCAGTTCCAACGGCACCCATGACCTGTACCTGGGCGAAGAGGAAAAACAGCAGGACGGCTACCTCACCGACCTCATCACCGACCATGCGCTCGGCTACGTGGAGCGCATGGCGCCGGGCGCACAGGCCGGCACGCCGTTCTTTCTGAGCCTGCACTACACGGCGCCCCACTGGCCGTGGGAGACGCGCGATGACGGGGCGCTGGCGCAGGAGGTGAAGGGCAACCTGTTCCACCTGCATGGCGGCAACATCGAGACCTACCGCCGCATGATCCACCACATGGATGAAGGCATTGGCCGCCTGATGGACGCGCTGCGCCGCCTCGGCATCGAGCGCGACACGCTGGTGGTCTTCACCAGCGACAACGGCGGCGAGCGCTTCTCGGACAACTGGCCCCTGGTGGGCGGCAAGATGGACCTGACCGAAGGCGGCATCCGCGTGCCGTGGATCGCCCACTGGCCCGCCGTGATCGCGCCGGGCGGCGTGAGCCCGCAGACCTGCATGACCATGGACTGGTCGGCCACGATGCTCGATGCGGCCGGCGTGGCGGCGCATGGGGACTACCCGCTCGACGGCCGCTCGCTGATGCCGCTGCTGCGCGATGCCGCCCTGCACGATGCGCCGCCCCTGTTCTGGCGCATGAACCACCGGGGCCAGCGCGCCATGCGCCAGGGCGACTGGAAATACCTGCGTGTGGACGGCAACGACTACCTGTTCGATCTGTCGCAGGACGAACGCGAGCGCGCCAACCGGGCTCCCGTGGAACCCGAACGGCTGCGGGCGATGCGCGCGGCCTGGGAGGCATGGAATGCGTCCATGCCCGCGATCCCGGACGACGCGACGGTGAGCCTGGGCTACTCGGTCAAGGACATGCCGCAGCGGTGACGGGCAGCCGGCGGGGCTGTCGGCTATGGTGTGGGGGGCGCATGCCATCCGCCCGCCTTCCTTCCGAATCCATGCCTTGAAGATGCCCCCGTTGACTTCCTTTCCCCTGAGCGCGCCCATCGCCGTGTTTCTGGCGGGGCTCGCGGCCGCGCTGCACATCGGCAAGATCCCACCCGCCATCACCGTGCTGCGGGAGACGCTGGGGGTCTCGCTGGTCGAGGCGGGCTTCCTGCTGTCGGCGGTCCAGCTGGCGGGCATGCTGCTCGGCGTTCTGGTGGGGGCGCTGGCCGATGGTTTTGGCCTGCGGCGCAGCATGCTGTATGGGCTGGGCGTGTTGTGTATCGCCAGCCTGGCGGGCGTGTGGGCCCGCCATCCGGCGGACCTGCTGGCATTGCGGGCGCTGGAGGGGCTGGGTTTCCTGTGGGTTGTGCTGCCGGCGCCCAGCTTGATGCGGCAGCTGGTGCCCGCTGCCAGGCTGCCCGCCTTCATGGGGCTGTGGGGTGCCTACATGCCCGCCGGCGTTGCCCTGGCGCTTCTGGCGGGGCCGGTGGTCATGGGGCTGTGGAGCTGGCAGGCCTGGTGGGGTCTGCTGGGTGTGCTGGCGGGCTGCGCGGGGCTCTGGTTGGCCCTGGCCGTGGGCCCGGATGCGCTGCGCGCCACCGTGGCGCGGCCGCGCACGGACCCGCCGTCTCCCGCGGTGGTCCTTCTGGCGCGGCGGCTGCGGCTCACCCTGGCCAGTCCCGGGCCCTGGGTGGTGGCGGTGGCGTTTGGCATGTACTCCTGCCAGTGGCTGGCCGTCATCGGGTTTCTGCCCTCCATCTACATGCAGGCGGGCGTCAGCGGCGTGGCTGCCGGTGCGCTGACCGCACTGGCCTGCGCGGCCAATGTGGTGGGGAACCTGGGGGCCGGCGGCTTGATGCGGGCGGGTTGGCGCACGCACCGTCTGTTGTCCCTCGGTTTCGGCGGCACGGCATTGGCCACGGTGGTGGCCTTCAGCCCCTTGGCGGGGGATGGCGCGGTTCTTCGGTTCGCTGCCGTGGTGGCGTTTTCAGCGGTGGGCGGGATGATTCCGGCCACCTTGTTTGCCCTGGCGGTCCGGGTGGCGCCCAGCGAGCACACGGTGTCCACCACGATGGGCTGGGTGCAGCAGTGCTCGGCCTGTGGCCAGTTCCTGGGCCCGCCGCTGGTGGCCTGGGTGGCGGGCCTGGCGGGCGGCTGGCATTTCACCTGGGCGGTCACCGGCGTGGCTTCGGTGGTGGGCCTGGGGCTGTCGTGGTGGGTGCGCCGGCAGCACCCGGCCTGAGACCGCAAACATGTCCTGGCGGAGCGGGCAGGGCCGGGCGCCCCGCCACCTGCCGCCCGCCCGATCACGCTGCCGCAGCGGACCCCGCCTGCACATGCTCGCGCCGCTGCACGATCACGAAGCGGTCGGCCACGAAGGCCAGGTTGGTGTAGCTGGCGTTGGCGGCCGGGTTGCCGCCCGTGGCGTGGTAGTCCGAGAACGAGGCCGACTGGTTCACGAACACCCCTTGTGTGAGGTTGATGGACAGGGCCACGCGCGTGCGCCGGCCCAGGGCGATGGCGGCGTCGATGTAGGCGCGGTCGGTGGAGTACACGCCCAGCGTCAGCGCGCCATGCGCGCGCAGCGTGGCCTCGGCCACCTGCAGGCTGGCGGCGCCCGAATCGGTGGCCACCAGGTAGGACACGGGGCCGAAGCATTCCTGGCCGTAGATGGCGCTGTCGGCCTGCTCCAGCGCCACGATCACCGGCGTGTGGATCTGTGCGTTCGCGAACTCGGGGTGGGGCAGGGCGCGCGAGGCCAGCACCAGGCGGCCCTGGCCGCTGGCCCGCTGCATGCGCGCCACGGTCTCGGGCGAGCCCACGGCGCCCAGCACCGAGGTGGCCACGCGCGGGTTCGAAGCCAGCTCGGTCACGGCGGCGGCGAGGTCCGCGCACACCTGCTCGAAGCTCTTGTGCCCTTCGTCGGTGGCGATGCCGCCGCGCGGCACCAGGAGGTTCTGCGTGGTGGTGCACATCTGGCCGCTGTACAGCGACAGCGTGAACGCCAGGTTGCGCAGCAGGGCCGCGTACTGGTCGGTGGATTCGATGATCACCGTGTTCACGCCGGCCATCTCGGCATACACGCGCGCCTGGCGGGCGTTGTCGATCAGCCAGCGGCCGAACTGGTTGCTGCCCGTGAAGTCGATGCTGGCCACCGCGCTGTGCGTGGCCAGGGCCTGGGTGTCTTCGGCGCGGGGGCTCAGCGCCAGGGTCACGGTGTTCGGGTCCAGCCCCTGCTCGGCCAGCACCTCGCGCAGGATGTTCACCGAGATCGCGGCCGGCAGCACGGCATGGGGATGCGGCTTGACGATGACCGGGTTGCCCGTGGCCAGCGCGGCGAACAGGCCGGGGTAGGTGTTCCAGGTGGGGAAGGTGGCGCAGCCGACCACCAGCGCGACGCCGCGGCCCACGATCTCGTAGTGCTTTTGCATCACCAGCGGCGGGTTCTTGCCCTGGGGCTTGTCCCACAGCGCCTCGCCGGGCACGTCGGCCATGGCCTTCCAGGCGTAGGCGATGGCTTCGAGCGCGCGGTCCTGGGCGTGCGGGCCCCCGGCCTGGAAGGCCATCATCGGGCCCTGGCCGGTGGTCAGCATCACGGCGTGGGCGATCTCATGGCTGCGGCGGTGGATGCGCATGAGCGCCTCCAGCAGCACGCCCACGCGGCCTTGCGCGCCCAGTGCCTGCCACGCGGGTTCGGCCGCCTGGGCCGCTGCCACCAGCGCGTGCACGTCGCAGTCGGGGTAGCGCACATCCAGCGCCACGCCGTAGGGCGAGCGTTCTGTCGCCAGCCGGCCCTGTTCACCGGGCTGCTGCAGCGGGAAATCCTTGCCCAGCAGGGCGGCCACGGCCGCCTGGCCGTCGGCCTGGCCGGTCTCGCCATAGACCTTGGGCGAGGGCGATTCGGGGAAGGGCGTCCAGTGGCCGCGCGTGGCCAGGGCGTCCAGGGCGCCATCGAGCAGGGCACGGTGCGTATCGAACAGGGGCATGTATTTGTCTCCGTTAAGGGTTTGCCCTGAGGGGTTTGACTTGTGTCAGGGTTGTGGAAAGTTTATTCTCTACCGAACGGTCGGTCAATAATGTTTGCGGCCGATCAATACAACGTTTCCCCACTTTGGTAGGCAGGAGCATCCATGTCTGAACCCCTTGTCCTTGTGACGCAGTCGGGCGCCGTGCAAACACTGGCGCTCCACCGGCCCGCCGCGCTCAACAGCTTTACCGCCGAGTTGCATGCGCAACTGCTGGACGCCCTGGAGGCCGCTGCGGCTAACACCGAGGTGCGCTGCGTGGTGCTCACGGGCACGGGCCGGGCCTTCTGCGCCGGGCAGGACCTGGCCGACCCGGCCGTGGCGCCCGACCTCACGCCCGGCGCCGCGCCCAAGGACCTGGGTGAAGTGATCGAGAAACTCTACGGCCCGCTGTGCCTGCGCATCCGCAGCATGCCCATCCCCGTGGTGGCCGCCGTCAACGGTGTGGCCGCCGGCGCGGGCGCCAATCTGGCGCTCTCGTGCGACCTCGTGCTGGCCGCGCGCTCGGCCAGCTTCATCCAGGCCTTCACCAAGATCGGCCTGGTGCCCGACACCGGCGGCACCTGGCTGCTGCCGCGCCTGGTGGGCCGTGCGCAGGCCCTGGGCCTGGCGCTGCTGGGCGACAAGCTGCCCGCGGCCGATGCCGAGCGCCTGGGCCTGATCTGGCGCTGCGTGGACGATGCGGCCCTGCAGGACGAAGCGCAGGCCCTGGCCCAGCGCCTGGCCGCCATGCCCGTCAAGGCGCTGGTGGCCACGCGCAACGCGATGGATGTGGCGGCGCTGATGGACTACGGCCAGGCCCTGGCCCGTGAGGCGGCCGTGCAGCGCACGCTGGGCGCCTCGGCCGACTACCGCGAGGGCGTCGAGGCCTTCATCGGCAAGCGCGCTCCCGTGTTCAAAGACCGCTGAGCGACCCATGGACTCCACCACCTCCCCCATGGACCCCCAGGCCATCGCCGAGCACGTGCGCACCGGCATGCTCGCCAACGACCGCGCCACGCAGGGCCTGGGCATCGCCATCACGGCCATCGCGCCAGGGCGGGCCACGCTCGAGATGACCGTGCGTGCCGACATGCTCAACGGCTTCGACATCTGCCACGGCGGCTTCATCACCACGCTGGCCGACTCGGCGTTCGCCTTCTCGTGCAATGCGCGCAACGACATGACCGTGGCCTCGGGCCTGTCCATCGACTTCCTGGCGCCCGCGCGCGAGGGCGACCGCCTCACGGCCGTGGCCACCGAGGTCTCGCTGGCTGGCCGCACCGGCGTGTATGACGTGAACGTGCACAACCAGCGCGGCGAGGCCATCGCGGTGTTCCGCGGCCGCTCGTACTGCATGAAGGGCAAGCCCACCGTGCCGCTTGCCGATGCCGCCGGCTGCTGACCCCATACACCATTACAGGAGACATCCATGGCCGTGCGCCACCCCGCTCCAGGCGACCTGGAGCCCATCGAAACCGCCAGCCGCGACGAAGTCCAGGCCCTGCAGCTGCAGCGCCTGCGCTGGACGCTGCAGCACGCCTACGACAACGTGCCGCACTACCGCCGCGCCTTCGATGCCAAGGGCGTGCACCCGTCCGATCTGAAGCAGCTGTCCGACCTCTCCAGGTTCCCCTTCACCGTCAAGAAGGACCTGCGCGACAACTACCCCTTCGGCATGTTCGCCGTGCCGCGCGAGAAGGTGGCACGCATCCATGCCTCCTCGGGCACCACGGGCAAGCCCACGGTGGTGGGCTACACGCTCAAGGACATCGACACCTGGGCCGACCTGGTGGCACGGTCCATCCGCGCGGCCGGCGGGCGCGCTGGCGACCTGATCCATGTGGCCTATGGTTACGGCCTGTTCACGGGCGGCCTGGGCGCGCACTATGGTGCCGAGCGCGCGGGCTGCACGGTGATTCCCATGTCGGGTGGCCAGACCGAAAAGCAGGTGCAGCTGATCCGCGACTTCGGGCCCAGCATCATCATGGTCACGCCGTCCTACATGCAGGTCATCAACGAGGAGTTCGTGCGCCAGGGGCTGGACCCGCGCGAGAGCTCGCTCAAGGTCGGCATCTTCGGCGCCGAGCCCTGGACCGAGGCCATGCGCCGCGAGATCGAGACCAAGGCCGGCATCGACGCGGTGGACATCTACGGCCTGTCCGAAGTGATGGGCCCCGGTGTGGCCAGCGAGTGCATCGAGAGCAAGGACGGCCCCGTGGTCTGGGAAGACCACTTCTACCCCGAGATCATCGACCCCGAGACGGGCGAGGTGCTGCCCGACGGCCAGGAGGGCGAACTCGTCTTCACCTCGCTGAGCAAGGAGGCGCTGCCCATGATCCGCTACCGCACGCGCGACCTCACGCGCCTCTTGCCGCCCACTTCGCGCGCGTTCCGCCGCATGGGCAAGATCGTGGGCCGCTCGGACGACATGCTCATCATCCGCGGCGTGAACGTGTTCCCCACGCAGATCGAAGAGATCGTGCTGCAGAACGAGAAGCTGTCGGGCCAGTACCAGATCCTGGTGGCGCGCGACGGCAACCTCGACCAGGTCACCGTGCGCTGCGAGCTGCAGCCCGGCGTGGCCGACGGCGAGCGCCCCGACCTCACCGGCTGGGTGCAGCACCGCATCAAGACCCTGGTGGGCATCACCTGCCAGGTCGAGGTGCTGGCCACCGATTCCATCGAACGCACGCTGGTGGGCAAGGCCCGCCGCGTGATCGACCAGCGCCCACGCTAACCCTTCACGAAAGGACGACACCATGTACACCCAGGCCATGGACACCATGGGCAAGGAAGGCGGCGACGCCGGCAACAAGGCCCTGCGCAGCGCCGAGGAGATGCAGCGCCAGGAGGCCTTCGACGCGCGCATCGACGCGGGCGAATTCATCGAGGCCAAGGACTGGATGCCCGACCACTACCGCAAGACCCTGCTGCGCCAGATCAGCCAGCATGCGCACTCGGAGATCGTCGGCATGCTGCCCGAGGGCAACTGGATATCGCGCGCCCCCACGCTCAAGCGCAAGGCCATCCTGCTGGCCAAGGTACAGGACGAGGGCGGCCACGGCCTGTACCTGTACGCCGCGGCCGAGACGCTGGGCAGCTCGCGCGACCAGATGCTGGATGCGCTGCACACCGGGCGCGCCAAGTACAGCTCCATCTTCAACTACCCCACGCTGACCTGGGCCGACATGGGCACCATCGGCTGGCTGGTCGATGGCGCGGCCATCATGAACCAGGTGCCGATCTGCCGCTGCTCGTACGCGCCCTACGCGCGGGCCATGGTGCGCATCTGCCGCGAGGAGAGCTTCCACCAGCGCCAGGGCTACGACGCGCTGCTCACCATGATGCAGCAGGGCACCGACGCCCAGCGCGCCATGGTGCAGGACGCAGTCAACCGCTGGTGGTGGCCCTCCATCATGATGTTCGGCCCGCCCGACGACCAGTCGCCCAACTCCGCGCAGTCCATGCGCTGGGGCATCAAGCGCGTCTCCAACGACACGCTGCGCCAGAAGTTCATCGACGCCACGGTGGAGCAGGCCCGCGTGCTGGGCGTGACGCTGCCCGACCCCGACCTGCAATGGAACGAGGAGCGCCAGGCGCACGACTACGGCGCCATCGACTGGAGCGAGTTCTGGCGCGTGATCGGCGGCGACGGCCCCTGCAACGAAGAGCGCCTGGGCGCGCGCGTCAAGGCCTGGGACGATGGCGCCTGGGTGCGCGAAGCCGCCCTGGCCCATGCCGCCAAGCATGCCCCGGTGCGCGCAGCCGCCTGATTTCACCGATATCCGAGATTTCCCCATGACGACCCCATCCTCTCCCTCCACCCCCGCCGCCGATCCCGCGATGGCCACCGAATGGCCGCTGTGGGAAGTCTTCGTGCGCAGCAAGGCCGGCCTGGACCACAAGCACTGCGGCAGCCTGCATGCCGCCGACCCGCGCATGGCCATCCAGCTGGCGCGCGACGTCTACACCCGGCGCCAGGAAGGCACCAGCGTCTGGGTCGTGCGCTCCGACCAGATCGTGGCCAGCGACCCCGGCGAGAAGTCCATGTACTTCGATCCCGCGCAGGACAAGGTCTACCGCCACCCCACCTTCTACGTGCTGCCCGAGTCCGTGGACCACATGTGAGCACCACTGCCATGCAAGCCACCAGCATCCACACCAGCCAGGACCCGGGCGTGCAGTACCTGCTGCGCATCGGCGATACCTGCCTCATCCTGGCCCAGCGCCTCTCGGAATGGTGCGGCCACGGCCCCGTCCTCGAAGAGGACATCGCCCTGTCCAACATGGCGCTGGACCTCGTGGGCCAGGCGCGCGCCGTGCTCACCCGCGCCGGCCAGCTCGAAGGCCGCGGCCACGACGAAGACCAGCTGGCCTTCCTGCGCGACGAGCGCGACTATGTCAACGTGACCCTGGTGGAGCTGCCGCGCGGTGACTTCGCCTTCACCGTGGTGCGCAACGCCATGGTGGCCACCCTCTTCAAGCTGCTGTGGGAGCGCCTGGCCACCTCCAGCGACACGGAGCTGGCCGCCATTGCCGGCAAGGCGGTCAAGGAGGCGCGCTACCACCAGCAGCACGCCGCCGACTGGGTCGTGCGCCTGGGCGACGGCACGGCCGAATCGCGCCGCCGCACCGAAGCGGCCTTGAAGGCCCTGTGGCGCTACACGCCCGAGCTGTTCGTGGTCGACGCGGTGGACGAATCCGCCCACGTCACGGGCCTGGGCCCGCGCTGGGCCGACCTGCAGGACACCTGGACCGGCGAGATGGCGCAGATCCTGGCCGCGGCCAGCCTGGCCACGCCCCAGGCATCGGCGTTCCGCAGCACCGGCAAGCAGGGCGTGCACAGCGAGCACATGGGCTACATCCTGGCCGAGATGCAGTACCTGCAGCGCAGCTTTCCAGGGGGCGTGTGGTGATGGTGGCCGAAGCCATCGACCGCCCGGACGCAGCGGACACCTTCGCCGACGCACGCATTGCGCGCGCGTGGCAGGTGCTCGACGGCGTGCCCGACCCCGAGGTGCCCGCGGTCTCCGTGTGCGACCTGGGCATCGTGCGCGCCGTGCGCCTGGCGGGCGATGGCCTGGAGATCGTGCTCACGCCCACCTATTCGGGCTGCCCCGCCACCGAGGCCATCGAGCGCGACGTGCTCGCCGCCATCGAGGCGGCCGGCCTGGGCCCGGCCCATGCCACGCTGCAGCGCGCCCCGGCCTGGACCACCGACTGGATCACCGAACGCGGCCGCGTCCGCCTGCTGGCCTACGGCATCGCACCGCCCGGCCCGCTGCCGCCGGGTACCGAGGTGCCGCTGCGCTTCATGCCGCGCGCCGCAGCCGCACCGGCGCTGGCCTGCCCGCGCTGCGGCAGCCTGCAGACCGAGCGGCTCTCGGCCTTCGGCTCCACGGCCTGCAAGGCGCTGTACCGCTGCATGGCCTGCCGCGAGCCCTTCGAACATTTCAAGCCGCTGTGACGGCCACCCACCACAAGACACCGACATGAGCGTCATCTTCCATCCCCTGCGCGTGCGCGCCATCGAGCCCGACACGGCCGAGGCCGTCATCGTCTCCTTCGACGTGCCGCCCGAGCTGCGCGAGGTCTTCGGCTTCACCCAGGGCCAGTACCTCACGCTGCGCACCGACATCGGTGGCCAGGACCTGCGCCGCTCGTACTCCATCTGCGCCGGCGTGGACGACGCCGAGCTGCGCGTGGGCGTGCGCAAGGTCAACGGCGGCGTGTTCTCCAACTGGATCAACGCGCAGCTCAAGGTGGGCGACACCCTGCAGGTCATGGCGCCGCAGGGCCGCTTCTTCGTGCCCATCCAGGCTGCCGCGCAGCGCCACTACCTGGGCATCGCGGGCGGCAGCGGCATCACGCCCATCCTGTCCATCATGAAGACGGTGCTGGCGCGCGAACCCGGCAGCCGCTTCACGCTGATCTACGGCAACCGCACGCTGCAGTCCACCATGTTCAAGGAGGAGATCGAGGACCTCAAGAACCGCTACCTCACGCGCCTGGTGCTGCACCATGTGTTCTCGGCCGAGCAGACCGACGCGCCGCTGAACATGGGCTTCGTGAACCGCGAGAAGCTCGCCGAGTTCCTGAAGGCGCTGATCCCCGCGCAGAAGATCGATGAGGCCTTCATCTGCGGCCCCTTCCAGATGAACGACGAGGCCGAGGCCGGGCTGCTGGCCGGCGGCGTGCCGGCCGAGCGCATCCACGTGGAGCGCTTCGGCGTGGCCCTGCCCGCAGGAGGGCAGGTCGGCGCGGTGGTGCACGAGGCGCTGCCGGGCGATGCCAAGACCTCCCGCATCGCCATCGTCCGCGACGGCCTGCGGCGCGAATTCCCGTTCTCGGGCGAGCAGGCCAGCATCCTCGATGCGGCCTCGGCCGCCGGGCTGGAGGTGCCGTTCTCGTGCACCTCGGGCGTGTGCGGTACCTGCCGCGCCAAGTGCGTGGAGGGCGAGGTGCGCATGGAGCGCAACTTCGCGCTCGACAAGAACGAGGTGGCCGCCGGCTTCGTGCTCACCTGCCAGTGCCGGCCGCTGTCCGACAGCGTGGTGCTGTCGTTCGACGAACGCTGATGGTCGCTATGACGGCATCCACCGCTGCACACGGTGCCTGGCATCGGCAAGGAATGGGCCGCCGTGGGCCTGCGATGCCCCCGGATGCGGCAAGATGGCGCCCCTTCACTCCAGGATGCAAAGGAAAACTGCCCATGGCCCGAGGACGCTCCCCCGGATACGACGACCAGCGCGAAATGATCCTCCGCCATGCCGCCGAACTGTTCGCACGCCGCGGCTATCCCGCCACCTCGATGAACGAGGTGGCCGAGGCCTGCGGCCTGTCCAAGCCCACGCTGTACCACTACTTTCGCGACAAGTACAACCTGCTCGTGCACATCGCCGACGGGCATGTCTCGCGCCTGCAGGCGCTGGTGGAGGAGGTCGAGGCCCAGCAGCTCGCGCCCGAGGCGCGGCTGCGCGAGCTGATCCACCGCTTCGTCGAGGAATACGCCGAGGCCCAGCACGCCCACCGCGTGCTGACCGAGGACGTGCGCTTCCTGCAGTCCGAGGACAGCGAGCGCATCCTGGGCAAGGAGCGCGCCGTGGTGGCCGCCTTCGCCACCGCGCTGGGGCAACTGCGCCCCGACACCGATGCCGCGGGCCTGACCAAGGCGCTGACCATGCTGCTGTTCGGCATGATCAACTGGATGTTCACCTGGCTCAAGCCCGACGGCGAACTCGACTACGGGACCATGGCGCCCATCGTTGCGGACCTGTTCTTTGGTGGATTTCCTGCCGTCCGAATGCCCATTGAACAGGCCCAAAGACCCGCGCGTCCATGACAATGGCCACGCACGTTCACCACCGCGTACCCGATACCGGCCGACAAGAGCCGGAACAGCGCTGAATCTTCCTTGCTTGCCTGCGCTGACAACACCATCCTTTCTTTTCCACAGGAGACAAACGCATGAAAAAGACCCGCTTCGCACAACTCGCGCTGGTGGCCGCCGCCGCCGCCATGGCCTGCGGCGCCGCCCTGGCCGACATCACCGTCGGTGTCACGGTGTCGGCCACCGGCCCGGCCGCCTCGCTGGGCATTCCCGAGAAGAACACCATCGCCCTGATGCCGCGCACCATCGGCGGCCAGAAGGTCAACTACATCGTGCTCGACGACGCGTCGGACACGACCACCGCCGTTGGCAACACACGCAAGCTGATCAGCGAAAGCAAGGTCGACATCATCCTGGGCTCGAGCACCACACCCAACTCGCTGGCCATGATCGACGTGGTCGCCGAGGCCCAGACGCCCATGATCTCCATGGCCGCCTCGGCGCGCATCGTCGAGCCTATGGACGCCAAGAAGAAGTGGGTGTTCAAGACCCCGCAGAACGATATCATGATGTCGCTGGCCATCGTGGACCACATGGCCAACGCCGGTGTGAAGACCGTGGCCTTCATCGGCTTTGCCGACGCCTACGGCGAAGGCTGGTACCAGGAGTTCGGCAAGGCCGCGGCGATCAAGAAGATCCAGATCGTGGCCAACGAGCGCTATGCGCGCACCGACACCTCGGTGACGGGCCAGACGCTGAAGATGATCTCGGCCAAGCCCGACGCCGTGCTCATCGCCGGCTCCGGCACGCCGGCCGCATTGCCCCAGAAGGCGCTCAAGGAGCGCGGCTTTGCCGGTAAGGTCTACCAGACCCACGGCGTGGCCAATGCCGACTTCCTGCGCGTGGGCGGCAAGGACGTGGAAGGCACCTTCCTGCCCTCCGGCCCCGTGCTCGTGGCTTCGCAGCTGCCCGCCTCGCACCCGGTGAAGAAGTCGGCCAGCGCCTATGTGGCCGCCTATGAGGCCGCCAACGGCAAGGACAGCGTCTCCACCTTCGGCGCCCACGGCTGGGATGCCGGCGTGCTGATGGCCGCTGCCGTGCCCGTGGCCCTGAAGAAGGCCAAGCCCGGCACCGTGGAATTCCGCACGGCCCTGCGCGATGCGCTCGAGCAGATCAAGGAAGTGCCCGGCGCCCACGGCATCTTCAACATGTCCGAGAACGACCACCTGGGCCTGGACCAGCGCGCCCGCGTGATGGTCAAGATCGAGAACGGCACCTGGAAGTACCAGCCCTGACCGAGCAGAGCGAGGTCTGACGGCGCAGGGATGAGGGCGGCGGGCCGATGAAGTGCCCGCTGCCGGCGCAGCCCTGCGGCCTGCCTGACTTCAATAGACAGAAAGCCGAATATGGATTTGCAGATCGCCCTGCTCTTGGGGCAGGACGGCATTGTCAACGGCGCCATCTATGGACTGATGGCGCTGGCGTTGGTGCTGGTTTTTTCCGTGACCCGGGTGATCTTCATCCCCCAGGGCGAGTTCGTGGCCTTCGGGGCGCTGACCATGGCCATGATGCAGGGCGGGCGCATTCCCGCCACGCTGTGGCTGCTGGTGGGCATGGCCGCGGTGGTGCTGGTGGTCGAGGTGGTGCGCTTTCAGCGCGGCAGCCCCGTGAACTGGCCTGCCACCGTGGTCTGGTGCCTGGTGCTGCCGCTGCTGGCCACGGCGCTGATCCTCGGGCTGCGTCCGACTTCGCTGGGCATGCAGGCGCTCACCACGCTGATCCTGATCACGCCCATGGGGCCGCTGCTGTACCGTCTGGCCTATCGCCCGCTGGCCGATGCCACGGTGCTGATGCTGCTCATCGTCTCGGTGGCGTTGCATGGCGTGCTGGTGGGCCTGGGCCTGCTGTTCTTCGGTGCCGAGGGCTCGCGCACGCCACCGTTCTCGGAGGCGCGCTTCGACCTCGGCGGCATCCCCGTCTCGGGCCAGTCGCTGGTGGTGCTGGGTGTCACGCTGGCGCTGGTGATGCTGCTGTTCCTGTTCTTCGGCCGCTCCATGGTCGGCAAGGCGCTGCGCGCCACGGCCCTCAACCGGGTGGGGGCGCGCCTCATGGGCATTCCCACCGAGCTGTCGGGCGATGTGAGCTTCGCCCTGGCCGCGCTGATCGGTGCGGTCTCGGGCCTGTTGATCGCCCCGCTCACCACCGTGTACTACGACACAGGGTTCCTGATCGGCCTCAAGGGCTTTGTCGCGGCCATCGTGGGCGGCCTGGGCAGCTACCCCATGGCGCTGCTCGGCGCGCTGATCGTGGGCCAGCTGGAGGCCTTTGCATCGTTCTGGGCCAGTGCCTACAAGGAGGTTCTCGTGTTCACGCTGATCGTGCCCGTGCTGTGGTGGCGTTCGCTCAACAGCCGCCATGTGGAGGATGAGGAATGACCGCGCCCGTCAAGACAGATATGGCTGCCGGCGCACACGATGCAGGCACCTCGCGCGGCATCGCCACGCGCACCCAGCTCACGCTCGCGGCCGTGGCGCTGCTGGCCCTGTGCTGGGGCTTCCTGCCCGACTTCACCGTGGTCGTGCTCAGCTACATCGGCCTGTACGCCATCGTCGCGGCGGGCCTGGTCATGCTCACCGGCGTGGGCGGCATGACCTCCTTCGGCCAGGCGGCCTTCGTGGGCGTCGGGGCCTATGCCACGGCCTGGATCTGCACGGCGCCCGCGTCGGTGCAGGCGCTCTCGGGCCTGGTCGGCATGGCCGGCCTGCCCTGGGTGGGCCTGGTGCTGGGCCTGGTGATCACCTTCGCGCTGGCCTGGGGCCTGGGCTCGGTCACGCTCAAGCTCTCGGGCCACTACCTGCCGCTGTGCACCATCGCCTGGGGCCTGTCGCTGTACTACCTGTTCGGCAACATGGAATTCCTCGGCGGGCAGACCGGCATCACCGGCATCCCGCCGCTCATCGTGACCGGCGTCTCGCTGGCATCGCCGCGCGCCATCGGCGTGCTGATCTGGGCGGTGCTGCTGGTGTCGCTGTGGCTGCTGCACAACCTGCTCGACTCGCGCGAGGGCCGCGCCATCCGCGCGCTCAAGGGCGGGCGGGTGATGGCCGAGTCCATGGGCGTGGACACGGCGCGTTACCGCATCAAGCTTTTCGTGCTGGCGGCGCTGCTGGCGGCGATCTCGGGCTGGCTGTATGCGCACCTGCAGCGCTTTGTCAGCCCCACGCCGTTCAACCTCAACATCGGCATCGAATACCTGTTCATGGCCGTGGTCGGTGGTGCCGGCCACCTCTGGGGTGCGGTGCTGGGCGCCACCCTCATCACCCTGCTCAAGGAAAAGCTGCAGGACGTGCTGCCCTCGCTGCTGGGCACCAGCGGCAACTTCGAGGTCATCGTCTTCGGCCTGCTCATGGTCTTCGTGCTGCAGCGCTTTGCCGACGGCCTGTGGCCCACGCTGAACCGCCTGGGCGAGCGCTGGCTGCGCCGCGAGGCGCCGCGCACGGCAGGCCAGGCCACCGAACTGGCGCAGCGCACGCTGCCCGCGGCCGGCACGGTGCTGCTGCAGGCGCGCAACGTGACCAAGCGCTTCGGCGGCCTGGTCGCCAACAACAACGTGTCCATGGACGTGAAGGCCGGCGAGGTGCATGCGCTGATCGGGCCCAACGGCGCCGGCAAGAGCACCTTCTTCAACATGGTCTCGGGCGTGGACGACGCCACCGAAGGCGAGGTGCGCCTGGTGGACCAGGCCATGCTGCGCCGCCCCTCGCGCGCCTTCGCCCGCCTGGGCATGGCGCGCACCTTCCAGCACGTGCGCCTGCTGGGCCAGCGCAGCGTGGTCGAGAACGTCGCCCTGGGCGCGCACCAGCGTGCGCACCGCGGCTGGCTGGCCTCCATGCTGCGCCTGGACCGCGCCGAAGAGGCGGCCCTGCTGGCCGAGGCGCGCCGCCAGATCGAGCGCTGCGGCCTGGGGGTCTATGCCGATGCGCCCGCCGCCTCGCTGGCCCTGGGGCAGCAGCGCATCGTCGAGATCGCGCGTGCTTTGGCCGGCCAGCCGGCCATCCTGCTGCTCGACGAGCCCGCAGCCGGCCTGCGCCACCTGGAAAAGAAGGCCCTGGCCGACCTGCTGCGCCAACTGCGCGCCGAGGGCCTGGGCATCCTGGTGGTGGAGCATGACATGGAGTTCGTGATGAACCTGGCCGACCGCATCACCGTGCTGGAGTTCGGCACCGTGATCGCCGAGGGCACGCCCGTAGAGGTGCAGAGCAACCAGCGCGTGCTCGATGCCTACCTGGGCGGTGCCGACGACGACCTGCCCGCCGCTGCCGCCACCGAAGGAGCCCGCGCATGACCGCCTTGCTGCAACTGCAGGACCTCTCCGTGTCGTACGGCCCCGTGGAGGCCGTCCACCAGGTCCGGCTTGACGTGAACGAGGGCGAGATCGTCACCGTGATCGGCCCCAACGGCGCCGGCAAGACCACGCTGCTGTGCGCGGCCATGGGCCTGCTGCCTGCCACCGGCTCCATCACCCTGGCCGGCGAGCGCATCGCCCGCCCCAGCGTGGAAGCCATGGTGGCGCGCGGCGTGGCCCTGGTGCCCGAAAAGCGCGAACTCTTTGGCGAGATGTCGGTGGAGGACAATCTGCTGCTCGGCGGCTTCTCGCGCTGGCGCAAGGGCCAGCGCGACCAGGCGCAGCGCATGGAAGAGGTGTTCGGCATCTTCCCGCGCCTGCGCGAGCGCCGCGTGCAGCTGGCCTCCACGCTCTCGGGCGGCGAGCGGCAGATGCTGGCCATCGGCCGTGCGCTGATGGCCCGCCCGCGCCTGTTGATGCTCGACGAGCCCTCGCTGGGTCTGGCGCCGCTGATCGTGCGCGAGGTGCTGCAGGTGGTGTCCTCGCTGCGCCAGCATGGCGTGTCGGTGCTGCTGGTGGAGCAGAACGCCCGCGCCGCCTTGCGCGTGGCCGACCGCGCCTATGTGCTGGAGATGGGCGCCGTGGCGCTCACGGGCGCCGCGCAGGACCTGCTCAACGACCGCCGCATCATCGACACCTACCTGGGTATGGGAGGGGCGGCGCACGCCCGGGCCGAAGCCCATTGAAAGTCCCGAGGACCGCCGCGCAGCGCAGCGACCGTCCTGTTTCGCCCTTTCGCAGGCCTTGGGGCTGCGGAAGGGCTTTTGCGTTGTGAAGATCCATGAATACGACAGGAGACAAAGCATGAAGACAGGCGTTCAGCCAGGGTTGGCACGCAGGGCGTTTTTGCGTTCGGGTGGGGCATTGGCCGCGGGTCTGGCGGGAACGGCCTGGGCCCAGGACAGCGCGGGCGTGACCGACAGCGAGATCGTGATCGGCCAGTCCTGCCAGCTGAGCGGCCCGCTCGCGGCGCTGACCAGCGAGGTGCGCCAGGGCGCGGCCCTGTATTTCGACCATGTGAATGCCTCGGGCGGCGTGCGCGGCCGCAAGATCCGCGTGGTCGCCATCGACGATGCCTACGACCCCAAGAAGGCCGCCGAGAACACGAAGAAGCTGATCGACGAGGACAAGGTGCTCGCGCTGTTCCAGTACGCGGGCACCCCGCCCGCGCTGGCCGCCCTGCCGATCGCCGAGGAGCGCGGCGTGCCCTTCATCGCGCCGTTCACGGGCTCCGACGGCCTGCGCCAGGCCAGCAGCCGCTACGTGTTCAACATCAAGGCAGGCTATGCGACCGAGCTCGATGCCACCGTGAAGCAACTGGCCTCGGTGGGCATCGCGCGCATCGCGGCGGTCTACCTGAACAACCCCTTCGGCACGGGCGGGCTGGCCTCGGTCGAGAAGTCGGTCAAGAACCACAAGGTGGAACTCGTGGCCCAGGCCCCGCTGGAGGTGGATGGCTCGAAGATGGCGGACGCCGTGGCCTCGGTGGCCAAGGCCACGCCCCAGGCCATCATCGTCATCAGCGCGGGCAAGCCCAGCGTGGATTTCGTCGATGCCTACCTGGCGGCCGGCCACCGCTCCACCTTCTACATGCTCTCGGTGATCAGCAACGCCCAGCTGGTCAAGGCGCTGGGCGAGCGCGCGCGGGGCGTGGTGGTGTCGCAGGTCGTGCCCTCGCCGTGGAACCAGAGCATGCCGATCTCTCGCGAGTTCCAGACCCTGGCCAAGGCCAAGGGCATCACCGAGTACACCTTCAGCCAGATGGAGGGATTCATCTCCGCCCGCTTCCTGGTCGAGGCGCTGCAGCGCGCCGGTGCCAAGCCCACGCGCGCAGGGCTGGTGCAGGCCATGGAGTCGATGAAGAGCGTGAACCTGGGCGGCTACCCCGTGGAGCTGTCGGCCACGCAGCACAGTTCGGGCAAGTTCGTGGATCTGCTCATGATGGGCCGCGACGGCCGGTTCACGAAGTAGGAGCGACTCAAAAACTCTTCTGGGCGTCGTTGCTGCGTCTTGTCGTACTAGCGTACTGCCTGCGACGCAGCGCCTAGCCAGAACCGCTTCGCTGAGTTTGTGAGCCGCTCCGAGGCGGGGCGCGCTGCTCAGGAGGTGAGCAGTGCACCTCCCTCTGCGGCCTCCAGCAGTCGCGTGAGCAGCGGGTGCATGACCTTGCGCGCGTTGTAGATCAGGTGGAACTGCTCCTGCACGTCGGGCGTTGTGCCCACCTGCACCAGACCATGGGTCTTGAGCAGATGCGCGCCCACGGTCACGGGGGCCGGCATCACCCCCATGCCCGTGGCGGCAAAGGTGCTGAGCAGGGCGCTGTCCTCGAACTCGCCCGCAATGCGTGGGCGGATGCGTTCGCGCTCCAGCCAGTGGTCGATGCGCGCACGCATGGCGGCATGGTCGGTAGGCAGCAGCACGGGCACCACGGCCAGGCTCTGCGGAAACTGCCGCGCCGCCGCCTCGGCCCACACGGGTGGGGCATACCAGGCCACGGCGCTCGTGCCCAGCAGCTGGCTGGTGGTCTTGAGGGCCGGGTTGGGCGGCGCGGCGCGGTCGGCCAGCACCGCGTCGAGCTTGTGCAGCGCGAGCTCGCCGAGCAGCGGCTGGAACTCCCCCTCGTGGCACAGCAGGCGCAGGTGGGGCTCGTCGAGCACGGGCGTGAGCAGCCGGTGCATGGCCAGCTTGGCGATGCCGTCCGAGATGCCCAGGTTCAGCCGCAGCGTCTGGCCGCTGGCGGCCTCGCGCACGCGGTGGGTCAGCTGCTCGCCCAGGGCAAAGATGTGGTCGGCCTCGTGCAGCGCGGCCACGCCGGCCTCGGTGAGCACCAGGCTGCGCCCCTCGGTGCGCAGCAGGCTGGTTCCCAGGGCCTGCTCAAGGGAGCGCACCTGCGCGCTGATGGTCTGCACGGCCATGTCCAGCCGCTCGGCGGCGCGCGCGATGCCGCCCTCCTTGGCGACCACCCAGAAGTAGTACAGGTGGCGGTAGTTGAAGCTCTGGCTCATGGTCTTGCGTATCCCAGTGCGTTGAAGGGGTATCGGTGCAGGAACTGGTTGGTTCGTAAAAACCGAACAAATAGTACCGTGAAGGCAGGTTTTTAAGATGCAAAAGCATCCCTACAGTGCGGGCTTGTCCTGAATGCCAACCCATTGCACCGGAGAGAACCCATGCGCCACGCCGCACCCCTTCCCCTGTCCGCCCCGACCCCGGGCCTGCCACCCCTGCCGCGTTCGCGGCGCTGACGCCGTCGCGCGAAGGAGCAAGACTTCATGGAAACGATCGGAACCTGGTGGATGTGGGCGGGCTTTGCCGTCTTCGTGGTGGTGGCCATCGGCATCGACCTGCTGGTGATGGAGCGCCAGGGCGCGCACAAGGTCACGATGAAGGAGGCCGTGCGCTGGAGCCTGCTGTGGTTCTCGCTGGCCTTCGTGTTCGTGGGCATCCTCTGGTGGTACCTGGACGGCAGCCAGGGCCGCGAGGTGGCCAACACGGTGTCGATGCAGTTCATCACCGGCTACCTGGTGGAAAAAAGCCTTTCGGTGGACAACATCTTTGTGTTCCTGATGCTGTTCAGCTATTTCGCCGTGCCGCCGCAGTACCAGAAGCGCGCGCTCATCATCGGCATCATCGGCGCGATCGTGCTGCGCACGCTGCTCATCCTGGCAGGCGCCTGGCTGCTGGCCACCTTCCACTGGCTGCTGTACGTGTTCGGCGCGTTCCTCGTGGTCACGGGTGCCAAGATGTGGTTCGCGGCCGGGCAGGAGCCCGACATCGCGACCAACCCCGTGCTCAGGTTGCTGAAGAAGCGCATCCGCATCACCGACCAGTTCGACGGCGAAAAGCTCTCCACGCTGGTCCAGGGCGTCAAGCACTACACCCCGCTGTTCGTGGTGCTGGTGCTCATCGGCACCACCGACATCATCTTCGCGGTGGACAGCATCCCGGCCATCTTCGCCATCACCAGCGACCCGTTCATCGTGCTCACGGCCAACATCTTCGCCATCCTGGGCCTGCGTGCGCTGTACTTCCTGCTGGCGGACCTGGCCGACCGCTTCCACCTGCTGGCCTATGGCCTGGCCCTGGTGCTGGTGTTCATCGGCGGCAAGATGCTGCTCATCGACCTCGTGAAGATTCCGATCGGCTACGCGCTGCTGGTCACGGCATCGCTGATCGCGGGTTCGATCTTCCTGTCGCTGCGCAACTCGGCCCCGGGCGCCCACAAGCCCCTGGCATCGCCATCCAAGGACTGAAGGGAGTAGGAGACCATGCAATTGCTCGATGCCATCATGCTCTGTGTGCTGGTGGGCCTGGTGGGGGCGACGGTGACGGCGTACCGCGCCGGCAATGAGCGGCGGGACGTGCGCCTGCTGGCGGGCCTTGCCGCCCTGTGGGGCGCCGGCACGGCCGCGGCCCTGGCGTGGAGCTGATCAGGGTGGTGATGCAGATGCTGTGCACCCTGCGCCGCTGGCTGCGCGGCCTGGAACCCCGGGCCCGCGTGCACCTGGACCGGGGCTGGCTCGCCCGCTTGCGGCCCTGGCTGGAGCGGCGCGAGCTGTTCCGCTTTCAGCGCCAGCCGCTGGCGCGCGGTGTGGCGGCCGGCATGTTCTGCGGGCTCATTCCCGGCCCGCTGCAGATCCCCGGCACCCTGCTGGTGTGCGCGTGGCTGCGCGGCAACGTGGTGGCGGGCGGCGTGGCCACCTTCTATACCAACCCGTTCACCACCGTGCCGCTGTATGCCCTGGCCTTCTACCTGGGCGCGCTGGTGATGCCCGGCACGCAAACCCTGCCGCCATGGAGCAGCGTGGCGCCGGGCGGCGATTTCTCCGTGCAGGCGATGGCGGCCTGGATCCAGGCCCTGGGCACGCCACTGCTGATCGGCCTGCCCACGCTGGGATTGCTGCTCGCGGCGCTGGGTTACGCCGTGGTGCAGGTGCTGTGGCTGGCCCCCGCCCTGCAGCGCAAGCGCCGGCTGGCGCGCTGCCGCTCAGCCGCCGCGTAACGGACGAATCGGCGCTGCTCGCTTTCCGAAGCGCGAAATCCCGCAGATCCTGGAGTCCACGGGCTGCGAAACCGGCGCGCTGCTATCGCCAGTGCCACCGCGGAACTGGCTTGGCCAGGCCGCGGGTGGCGTCCCCCTGAGGGGGAGGCGGCGCAGCCGCTCAGGGGGCTCAATCCAGCTTGACGCCCACCTTGGTGATCACACGACCCCACTTCTCGCGTTCGGCGCGCGCGAAGCTCCCCATCTGCGCGGCGGTGCCGGGCAAGGGTTCGACACCCAGGGCCTGCAGGCGCGCACGCGTGCGCGTGTCGGCAAGGGCGGTTTGAAGGGCCTTGCTGAACTGGGCCACCGCCTCGGCCGAGGTGCCATGGGGGGCGACCAGCCCCTGCCACGCAAAGCCCTCGAAGCCCTGCAGGCCCTGTTCGGCAATGGTGGCCACGTCGGGCATGGTGCCCACGCGCTGCGGGCTGGCCACGCCGATGGCCTTGACCTTGCCGGCGGCAAGGAACGGGTACACGGTGGCGCTGTCGATCCACATGGCCGGGACCTGGCCGCCGATCACGTCCTGGATGGCCGGTGCCGCACCCCGGTAGGGCACGTGCGTGAGCCTGAGGCCGCTTTGCTCGCGGAACAGCTCGCCCACCAGGTGGTGCGGGCTGCCGGGCCCGGCCGAGGCCCAGTTCACGCCGTCGGGCAGGCCCTTGGCCCAGGCCATGAACTCCTTGAGGTTCCTGGCGGGCACGTTGTTGGACACCACGAGGAACATGGGGAAGCGCACCAGCAGGCCCACGGGCTGGAAGTCCTTCTCGGCGTTGTAGCTCAGCTTGCTGAACAGGAACGGGTTGGCCGCCAGCGTGGCGAAGTCGGCCGAGAAGATCAGGTTGCCGAAGTCCTTGTTGCGCGCGCTGTACTCGGCCGCGATGTTGGTGCCCGCGCCGGGCTTGTTGTTGATGACGATGGGGCGGCCCAGCGTGGCCGACATCGACTCGGCGATGGTGCGCGCGACGATGTCCGAGCCGCCGCCGGCGGCATAGCCCACCACCCATTCCAGCGGCTTGGTGTCCTGGGCATGGGCCTGGGGGAGGGTGGTGGCCAGGGCCAGCCCGGCAAGGGTGGCGAGGAAGTGTTTGCGCAGCATGGTGTCGTCTCCGGGGTGTCGTCAAAAGAATCGGGCAAAGCCAGGGCTTGCACCGTCCGTGCGGTGCCGAAGCCCCGGGGGGCGGATGGGGTGCGGGGGCGCGGCTAGGCCGCCAGGGCGTGCGTGGGCACCACGGGCGTGATGGCCTGGGTGGCGCGCCGGTCTGCCAGTGGCATCGCGGCGCCGCGCGCCAGCTGCAGGGCATGCAGCAGCGTGGCCTGGTCGCCGATGTGGTTGGCCAGCAGCAGCACGAGGCGGGCGTTCATGGCGTGGCTCTCGGGCGTGGACAGGCCCTGGTGCGCAGCGATCAGCGCCTCGTAAAAATCGTCGCAGGCCTGCAGGTGGGGCTGGGTGTTGAGCATGATGAAGGTGTTCCTTGTCAGGGGGCCGGCGCCGTGGCGTGGGCCAGGGCGGCACGCACCGCCGCTTCGGTGGGGGTGCGCCAACGTGCGCACACATGCTGGTCGGGGCGCACGAGGTACACGGTGCGTGGCTGGGCATCGAGCCGCTGCGCGGCCAGCGCCTGGTGGTCGATCACGTCGATGCCGATCTGCAGCACCCGCACATGGGCCAGGTCCCGGGCCCAGGTGGGGGCGGGGCCAAACACCAGCAGCGTGAAGTCCGGCCCCAGCTCGCGCAGCAGCCACGTGGGGCGGCCCTGTTTTGTCAGGGGAGCGTCGAGCAGCACCGCACCGGGCACCTGCGTGCCCGCGAAGGTGTCGGCGTCGGGCGTGTTCAGCGGCGACTGGTGCAGCGTGGCCGGCACCGACAGGCGTCCGCTGTTGACGATGCGCCGCGCAAACGCATGCTCGCGCGCCAGGTGCAGCGCGGCATCGCGGAACAGGCGGCTCACCTCGCTCTTGGGCGTGATGAAGTCGGTGGCGCGCGTGGAGTTGCACAGGTTCTCGTCCGCCGCGTATTCGCGCTCGGGCCCGTAGGTGGCCAGCAGGGCAGGGCCCACTCGGCCCTTGAGCACCCAGTCCAGCTTCCAGGCCAGGTTCTCGGCATCCTGCACGCCGCTGTTGGCGCCGCGTGCGCCAAAGGGCGAGACGCCATGCGCGCTGTCGCCCGCGAAGACCACGCGGCCGTGCACGAACTGGTCCATGCGCAGGCAGGCAAAGGTGTAGACACTCGCCCAGTCCAGCTCGAACTGCGCATCCGCGCCCAGCAGCGCCTGCACGCGCGGGATGATGTTCCCGGGCTTCTTTTCTTCTTCCGGGTCGGCGTCCCAGCCCAGCTGGAAGTCGATGCGCCACACGTTGTCCGGCTGGCGGTGCAGCAGCACGCTCTGGCCGGGGTGAAAGGGCGGGTCGAACCAGAACCAGCGCTCGGTCGGGAAGTCCGCATCGCCCGCCAGCTTCACGTCGGCGATCAGGAACCGGTCCTGGAAGATGCGGCCCTTGCTTTCCAGTCCCATCATCTGGCGCAGGGGCGAACGCGAGCCGTCGCAGGCGGCCACCCATTGCGCATCCACCTGGTAGGGGCCTTCGGGCGTGTCGATGCTGAGCAGGGCGCCGTCGTTGCGTGCGGCCACGGCGGTCACCTTGTTGTGCCAGCGGATGTCGATGCCGGGCAGCTGCAGCGCGCGCTCCACCAGGTAGGCCTCGGCGTAGTACTGCTGCAGGTTGATGAACGCGGGGCGCTCGTGGCCTTCTTCGGGCAGCAGGTTGAATTCGTAGAGCTGCTCGTCCTTGAGGAACACCTTGCCCACGTTCCACGACACGCCCTTGTCCACCATGCGCTGGCCCACGCCCAGGCGGTCCCAGATTTCGAGCGTGCGCTTGGCGAAGCAGATGGCGCGCGAGCCGATGGAGAGCTTGTGGTCGTTGTCCAGCACCACCACGCGCTGGCCGCGCTGGGCCAGGTCGATGGCGAGCGATAGGCCCACGGGGCCCGCACCCACGACCACGATGGGGTGCGGCGCGGGCGCGGCGCTGTCCTGGTCGGGCGAGCGCACGTAGCCGAAATCGATGGCCTGCACGTCCGGGCCGCTCGCGTGGAACGCCTCGGCAGGAATGTCTCTGGGGTTCATCTTTTGTCTCCTTCAGCCTCAGTGGCTCAGCCTTCCAGAGATTTCCACATCTGAATGTCGCGCTCGGCCGTCCAGATGCGCGGGTCGGGGTACTGCGTGGCCTCGTCGTAGGCGCGGGTCACGTCGAACGGCATGCAGTGGTTGAAGATCACCCAGTGGCCGTACTTGGGTTGCAGCTTCGCGAAGGTGGCCTCGTACACCTTGCGCAGGTCCTCGCCTTGGGCGGCGCTGGCCTTGACGCTTTCGTACAGGTCGCTGATGAAGGCGCGCGTGCCCGCCAGGCCCGCCTGCACCTGCTCGGGCGTCTGCAGCGCGGCGCCCCGGCCGGGCACTAGCTTCTCGGGCTTCAGGGCGGCCAGGTTGTCCAGGGTCTGCGGCCAGTCCTGGAAGTACGCATCGCCCGCATACGGCGTGGCGTCGAACTCCACCAGGTCTCCGGAAAAGAGGATTTTTTCCTGCGGCAGCCAGGCCACCGTGTCGCCCTTGGTGTGGCCCCGGCCCAGTTGCAGGATCTGCACTTCCACGCTGCCCAGCCACAAGGTCATCTTCTTGTTGAAGGTCATGGTCGGCCAGGTCAGGCCCTCGGGCACGCTCTCCACGTTCTGGAACAGGCGCGGAAAGCGGCCGATCTCACTGTCCTTGTCGAACTGGCCGCGCTCCACGATCAGGTCGCGCGTGTCTTCGCTGGCGATGATGTGCTCGGCGCCGTAGGCGCTGGCACCCAGCACGCGCACGGCGTGGTAGTGGGAGAGCAGCACGTACTTGATGGGCTTGTCGGTGACTTCGCGGATGCGGCGGATCACGTCCTGCGCCATCACCGGCGTGGCCTGCGTGTCGATGACCATCACGGCGTCGTCGCCAATGATGATGCCGGTGTTGGGGTCGCCCTCGGCGGTGTAGGCATAGGCGTGGTCGGAGAGCTTGTCGAAGCTCACCTTCTTCACTTCGAGGTCGGCGGCGGAGGCAAAGGTTTTGACGGTGCTCATGGTGGTGATTTGTTAATGATGAATGCGTTTATCTAAACGGAATGTGTTGATGTTAGGCAAGAAATTCGTTCATGTCTAATGCATTCGTTTAGGTGAAAACCCGAAGAGGCTTGCCTTGCCGCCAGGCGTGGACAATCGGGCCCATGCCCATCACGACCCCCGACCTGCCCCTTGCCGATGACGAAGACACGCCCCGCAGCCCGCGCGGCATCCAGAGCGTGGAGGTGGGTGGGCAGTTGCTGAAGGTGCTGGCGCGCACCGGCCGGCGCATGGCGCTCAAGGACCTGGCCCGCGCGGCGGACATGACGGCCGCCAAGGCCCACCCCTACCTGGTGAGCTTTGGCAAGCTGGGCCTGATCGAGCAGGACGCCGTGAGCGGCCACTACGGCCTGGGCCCCTTGGCCATGCAGCTGGGCCTGATCAGCCTGCAGCAGGTGGACCCGGTGCGCCTGGCCATCGCCGAGCTGCCCGCGCTGGCCCAGCGCATCGGCTACACCGTGTCGGCCTCGGTGTGGGGCGACAGCGGCCCGACCATCATCCGTGTCGAGGAAGGCCCCACGGCCGTGTACGTGGCCATGCGCCACGGCACCACGGCCTCGGTGCGCCACACGGCCACGGGCAAGGTGTTCGCGGCCTTCGGGCCGAGCGAACGCGCCGCCGCAGCCTTGGCGGCCGAAGGGTTCGCGGGCGCGCTGGATGAACCAGCGTTCGCGGCCGAACTGGAGGCGGTGCGCACGCACCAGATCAGCGAGGTGACCGACCAGCTCCTGCCCGGCATCAGCGCGCTGGCCACGCCGGTGTTTGACGGGTTCGGGCAGCTGGTGCTGTGCTTGGCGGTGATCGGGCCCAGCGCCACGCTGCGGACGGGTCCCGCCAGCCCGGCGGCGCGGCATCTGCGCGAGGCCGCGCGGAGCCTGTCACAACGGCTGGGGGCGCCGGTGAGCTCCGCCTAGTGCGCCAGGGCGTTCAGGCGGTTGCGCGCCCCAGCGCCTGGTCGATATCCCACAGGATGTCGTCCACATCCTCGATCCCCACCGACAGCCGCACCATGTCCGCGCTCACGCCCGCGCGGGCCAGCTCTTCTTCGCTCAGCTGGCGGTGGGTGGTGGAGGCGGGGTGGATCACCAGCGTCTTGGCGTCGCCGATGTTGGCCAGGTGGCTCAGGAACTCGCAGGCGTCGATGAACTTCTCGCCCGCCGCCGCGCCGCCCTTCACGCCGAACGTGAGGATGCCCGAGGCTCCGGGCGTTCCGTCCACGGCGCGGAACTGCTTTTGTGCCAAGTCGAAATACGGCGAATCTGCCAAACCGGGGTAGTTGACCCACGCCACCTGTGGGTGGCCTTGCAGAAACTTCGCCACGGCCAGCGCATTGCGGCAGTGCTCGCGCATGCGCAGGTGCAGCGTCTCGGCGCCCTGCAGCAGCTGCCAGGCGTTCATGGGCGAGAGCACGCCACCGAAGGTGCGGTTGACCTCCATGCGCGCCTTCATGGTGTAGCCGAAGTCGCCGAAGGTCTCGTAGAACTTCACGCCGTGGTAGGCGCGGCTGGGCTCCACCATCTCGGGGAACTTGCCGTTGTCCCACGGGAACTTGCCGCCCTCCACCACCACGCCGCCCATGGTCGTGCCGTGGCCGCCGATGTACTTGGTGGCGCTGTGCACCACGATGTCGGCGCCCAGGGCCAGCGGGTTGCACAGGTAGGGGCTGGCCACCGTGTTGTCGATGATGAGCGGCACGCCGTGCGCATGCGCCACCTCGGCCACGGCCGCGATGTCGAGCACGTTGACCAGCGGGTTGCCGATGGTCTCGCCGTACACGGCGCGGGTGTGGGGGCGCATGGCGCGGGCAAAGTTCTCGGGGTCGGCCGGGTCCACGAACGTGGTCTCGATGCCGAGGCGGCCAAAGCCCACGCCGAGCTGGCCCACCGTGCCGCCATAGAGCGTGCTGGCCGCCACGATGTGGTCGCCGGTCTTCAGGATGGCCAGCAGCGCCGCCATCTGCGCGGCCATGCCGCTGGCGCAGGCCAGCGCCGCGCGGCCGTTCTCCAGGCTGGCGATGCGCTCCTCGAACACGGCCACCGTAGGGTTGCTGATGCGGCTGTAGACGTTGCCGAAGGTCTGCAGGTTGAACAGGCTGCTCGCGTGTTCGGCGTTGTCGAACACGAAGCTGGTCGTCTGGTGGATCGGCGTGGCGCGTGCGCCGGTCACGGGGTCGGGCTGGGCGCCGGCGTGGATGGCGCGGGTGCCGAAGCCGAAGTCGCGGTCGGCGCCGGAGGGGTGGTCTGATGAGGACATGGTCTTGAATGAAATTGGCCGCAAGCGCTTGATGGGCAAGCGCTGACTGCTATGAATTTGCTAGTAAGGCAGTTGCCGCAGGCGCTTGGCGCTGATGACGCGCGTGTTCACGCCCATCCAGCCCAGGCCGCCAAACAGCCGCGCGTGCTCGATCTTCACGCAGCGGTTTTCGACCACCTGCAGCCCGGCGGCCTCTGCCTGCAGGCGGGCGGCCTCGTTGAACACGCCCAGCTGCAGCCACAGGCAGCGCGCACCGATGGCGATCGCCTCCTCGGCCAGCGGGGGGATGTCCTCGCTCTTGCGAAAGCAGTCCACCATGTCGATGCGTTCGCCCCGGGCCGCGAGCGCCCGGGCGGCATCGGCCACGCTGGCGTAGGCCGTCTCCCCCAGAATCTGCCCGCCCTCGCGCGCGACGAGCGGATTCACCGGCACGATGCGGTAGCCATGCGCCTGCATGTACTTGGCCGCGAAATAGCTGGGCCTGTGCCATTGGGGCGACAGTCCCACCACCGCAAGGGTGCGGCAGTGCGTCAGAATATCGCGCAGGGTGCTGATGGTGTCGGGCGTGCGTGTCATACATGGCAGTGTATGGGGACGGACTGCTGCGGCGCCAGAGCACCGTTGTCCATCCACACTGTGGCCCCGCCCCAGATTCCGAGGAGATCCCGTGCAGAACCCCCCACGCGCTCGCCGCGCCACTGGCCTTGTGGCCGCCGCCGTTGTCCTGTCCACCGTTGCCCTGAGCGCCTGCACGCCGCCCCGCGCGCCCGATGTCCCCAAGGTCCAGCGTGTCACGACCTACTCCTGTGACCGTGGCCCCATGCTGGTGGTGCACTGGCCCGCCCAGCCCGATGGCCCGGCGCTGCTGGAGATGAACGGCCGCACCGTGCCGCTGCAGCCTGAGCGTGTGGTCACCGGCTTTGGGTACGGCGACGGTGGCACCTACATCCGTGGCCAGGGCAACACGATGTTCTTCCAGGCGCCCCGTGTGCTGCGCGTGAACTGCGTGGCGCGCTGAGCCGAGCCCGCCACACTCGTAAAAACTGGCGCGCTCCCCACACCAGTGCCACCGTGGAACTGGCTCCGCCAGGCCACCGGTGGCGTCCCCCGCCGGGGGGAAGGCGCGCAGCGCCTCAGGGGGGCTTCCTACTTGTACTTGATGCTGCAGCCATACGGCGCGGTCGTCGCGGCCGTGATGGGCTTGCCCGCCAGCGCCTCGGCCAGCCCCACCTTCACATAGTTGGTGGCCTTCTCGATGTCGGCCGGGCGGGCCGAGGGGATGCTGTCGATGCCGCCCGCATAGACCAGCACGCCCTGCGGGTTGACGATGTACAGGTGCGGCGTGGTGCGCGCGCCATAGCTTTTGCCCACGGTGCCTTCCTCGTCCATGAGCACGGCGGTGGGCACGGCCTTGCGTTCGGCGAGCCAGGCCGTGAGTTTGGCGGGCTCCAGGTAGTCGCTGCTGGCCTTCTCGGTGGAATTGACCGCCAGCCACACCACGTTCTGGCCGGTGGCGTGCTTCTGCGTGGCGGGCATGTTGCCGCTGTCGTAGTGCTTGCGCACGAAGGGGCAGCCGGGATTGGTCCACTCCAGCACCACATGTTTGCCCCTGAAGTCCGACAGGCGCACCGTCTTGCCGGCGGCGTCCTTGAGCGTGAAGTCCGGGGCGGGCTGGCCCACGGTCGCGGCGGCCTGGGCACCCAGCGCCACCAGCGCGGCGGTGGCAATCAACGTACGGCGAAGCATCTTCATGGCGGACTCTCCTGAAGGGTTGGCTGTCGATGGAAAAGAAACGGGGTGAAAACCTCTACAACTGGGCAATGGTGGAGCGCACCTCGTCCACGCTGAGCACCTCGGTCAGCACCACGGGCGGCTTGCCGGGCCGGTAGAACACATACACGGGCACGCCGCTGCGGCCCAGCGCCGCCAGCGCGGCGGTGATGTCGGGGTCGCGGCGCGTCCAGTCCGCGCGCAGCAGGGCCACGTTCCTGGCCTGCAGGTCGGCGATCACGTCGGCGTCGGCCAGCGTGGTCTTCTTGTTGTATTGGCAGGTCACGCACCATGCGGCGGTGAAGTCCACGAACACGGGGCGGCCCGTGGCCACGATCTGCTCGGCCGCGCCGGGTGCCCAGGGCTGCCAGCCGTTGGCGGAAACCTGCGGGGCGGCCTGCGTGGCGGGCATGGTGGTGATATGCGGCGCAAAGGCCCAGACCAGCAAGGCCATCGCCGCGATGGACACACTGGCCATCCACACGCGCGCGCGGCCCGCCAGCGACAGCGCCCACACCACCAGCGACAGCCCCACCAGCAGGATCAGCAGCGCACCGGCGCCGTCGATGCCGCTTTGCTGGCCCAGCACCCACACCAGCCAGACCACGGTGGCCAGCATGGGGAAGGCCATGAGCTTGCGGAAGGTGTCCATCCACGCGCCGGGGCGCGGCAGCGCGCGGGCCACGGCGGGGATGAAACTCGCGGCCAGAAACGGCAGCGCCAGGCCCAGGCCCAGCGCTGCGAACACGGCCAGCGCCTGCGGCGCGGGCAGGGTGGCCGTGAGGCCCAGCGATGCGCCCATGAATGGTGCGGTGCAGGGTGATGCCACGGCCACGGCCAGCACGCCGGTCAGGAAGCTGTCGGCCACCGGGTGGCGCGCCTGCAGGCTGGCCACCGAGGACGGCAGGAACTGCCCGAACTCGAACACCCCCGCCAGGTTGAGCGCGATCAGCGTGAACAGCGCCGCCAGCGAGGCCACCACGGCCGGCGACTGCAGCTGAAAGCCCCAGCCAATGGCCTCGCCCGCCGCGCGCAGGCCCAGCATGAGCGCGCCGAGCAGCATGAACGACAGCACCACGCCCGCCGCGTAGGCCATGCCGCTGAGCCGGTGCGCGCGGCGGTCCTGCGCGTGCCGGGTGAAGCCCACCACCTTGATCGCCAGTACTGGGAACACGCAGGGCATGAGGTTGAGGATGAGGCCGCCGAGCAAGGCACCCAGCAGCGCCGCCGCGAGGGTGAGTGGCGATGCGCCGGAGCCTGCGGCCGACGCCGCTGCTCCTCCCGCTTGCGCTGCATTGGCCTTGAGCGCGGCCTCCAAGGCAGGCGACACGCTGGCCACCGAGGCAGCAGGAGGCCAGGTGCCCAGCACCTTGAGCTCGGCCCGGTAGCCGGTGCGGGTGTCGGGGCCGGTGGCGTGCGCGGCCATCTGCTCGGCCAGCACCACGGGCATCAGCGTGGGGCTGTTGCTGCGCTGGGCAGACAGGGGAATCTGCGCGGTCCAGACGGTGCCGTTCCAGGCCTGCTTCCAACTGGCGGCGTTGTCGATGACCTCGGCGGTTTCGGGGAACAGGTCCAGCGTCTTGCCCCGCAGCGCCACGGGCAGGCCCTGCACGCTGACCTGCAGCGCATTGCCGTCGGAAATCTGCGCCTGGCTGTCCGGCACGATGCCGCCGGTGCCCGCCAGCACGGGCCGGGGCTGCGCCTGGGCGGCCGCCTCGAACGCGGCGCCGTTCAGGGCCGTGGTGCTGCGCAGGGGCAGTTGCAGCGTGAATTCGCCCTCTTCGGGGATGCACTCCTTGCGGCAGACCAGCCAGGATGCGCGCAGCTTGATCGTGGCGTCCCTGGCGAGCGGCCCGGCGGCAAAGCTGCCGGCCACCGTGACGGGCACGGGCAGCAGCACCGTGCCTTCATAGCCGTAGTTGGCCAGGGTGCCGATGGGGATCTTGCGGGGCAGGGGCCAGGCGATCTCGCCCGCGTCCAGGCCGGCGGGCAGCGTCCAGGCCAGGTCGGTGGGCAGGCCGGAGTCGCCGGGGTTCTTCCAGTAGGTATGCCACTCGGGCTGGTGGGTGATCGAGAGGCCGAGCCACAGCGGCTGGCCGGGCGCTACGCCCTGGGGGGCATGGGCCATCAGCTCGGCCCGCACATACGGCGTGGTGACCACGCTCGTGCCCTGGCCGCTGGTTTTGGGGCTGAATTGGGCGCTAGCGCTTGTCCATAAAGCGCTAGCAGCTATGAAAAGCAGAGTGACTGCAAGGCGGTGGAGCAGGCGTTGGGGCATGGTTGCAGTGTGGGAGCAGGCGCGGCGCCGTTGGTTCCGGCGCCCGGCCGTCCATTCAGTGAATCCGCCATTGTGCGCGGGACCGCCCTCCCTCTGGAACGGGGCGCCCCCCGCGGGCCCCCTGGGGAAACGGGCGCAGCAGCTCCGGCACGAGGCGCCGGGGACCGCTCCGAAGAGCCGCCGCGTCTCGTGGCGGCACGGGGGCTACTGGGTGTTCAGGCTCAGTTCCGCACGCGGTGTCCATTTGTCGGGCTGGCTGCCCGACTTGGGCGCGGCCACGAACAGCCGTTCGGCGGGCAGCTTCTGCGCCACCAGATAGGCCCGGATCGCCTGGCCGCGTTCCTGCGCGAGTTCGGCGGCCATCGCGTCGGTGGCGCTCTGGCTGGTGATCAGCAGGGTTTCCATCTCGGGCACCGTGAGGTCCTTGGCCAGGCCCACCAGGTTGCGCGGCTTGGGGATGTCGGCGCGGCGGTACACCTCCTTGAGCAGGGCGGGGTACTCGGCCGCCGACACGGGCGCTGCCGTGTCGCCCCCGCCCGCACGGCGCTTTTCGGCGGCCACCAGCTGCTGCAGGCGTTCGCGCTGCAGGCCTTCGCGCTCGTCCTTGAGGCTCGCCATGCCGGTCACGGTGATCTTGAGGGCCGGCCGGTCGGTCAGCGCCTTCACCACCTTGTCCAGATTCTGTTTCGCCTCGGCCGTGAGCGCGGCGCTGCCCGGCGCGAAGGCCACATGGCTCAGCTCGTTGCCGCCGCCAAAGGCGCTGGCCAGCAGGCTGAAGGGGGCGGTGAGGGCCTTGCCGATGAGGTTGACGATGATCCGGCCGATCACCGGGCCCAGGCGGAACTGCGGGTCGTTCAGCGAGCCGCTGATGGGCAGGTCCAGGTCGATCACGCCGTCGCGGTCGGCCAGCAGCGCCACCGCCAGCTTCACCGGCAGGCTGTTGGGCGCACCCTCCACCGGCTCGCCAAAGGTCAGCTGGTTGAGCACCAGCCGGTTGCTGGCCGTGAGCTGGCCGCTCGGCAGCACCTTGTAGTTCACGTCCATGCTGAGCTTGCCGCGCTCGATGCCGTGTCCGGCGTACTTCACCGCATACGGCGTGAGCGGCGGCAGCTCCAGGTCGCGCACCTTGCCCACGATGTCGAGCGCCAGGGGCTTGGCCAGCGGGTTGAGCTTGCCGGTGACTTCCAGCGACGCCGAGCCCTCGGCACGGCCGCGCAGCTCCAGATCGGCCAGCATGGGTTCGCCGCCCGGCGCCTCGGAAGAGAACGCGCTGAGCCGGCCGGTCAGCTCCGAGAGGTCGGCCGAGTAGTTGGGCCGGATGAAGAAGTCCGAGAACGCCACCCGGCCATTGACCAGGCTCACCGGCCCGAACTGCACCACCGGGGCCAGCGGGTCGGCCTGGGCCACCGCGGCGCTGGCGGGGGCCGCGGCGGAGGCAGAGGCCGCGGGGCCGCTCGCTGCGGCGCTGGCGGCGTTCGCGGCCTGCGCCTCGGCGGGGGTCTTGGCGATGTCGCTCAGGTTGATGCGGCCGGCCTCGTTCACGGTGATGCGCGCGAAGAAGTCCACCAGGCTGGTCTCCTTGACCTCCACGCGCGGCGCCGTGCCCGGCGCCGTGGCCACGGACAGGCCGCGCAGGCTCAGGCTTTTCCAGGCCAGCAGTTCCTCGCCCACCTGCGCCTCGGTCTTGGGCGTGGAGGCGGCCGTGCTGTTGGCCTTGAGTTCGTCGACGGCGGCGTCGCCCGCCAGGCGCAGGCTGGTGCCCTTGTCGTTCTGCGCCAGCGCGACCTGGCCCCGGAAACCCACGTCCGCGCGCAGCAGCTCCACCGACAGCTGGCTGGCCAGGTAGCCGTCCAGCGCATGCAGCGGCAGCCGCGCGATGTCGAGCTTGCCCTGCGCGGCCAGGGGCTGCAGGGCCAGGGTGCCCTGGTAGTCGATCCGGCCTGCCTCGGGCTTGCCCGCGCCCCTGGCGCCACCCTTGCCGGGCGCGGCCACGCGCGCCGAGAGCTGGAAGGCCTCGGGCCTGGCGCCGTCGCTGGCAAGGTTCCTGGCGCTCAGGTTCAGGGCGGAAACTTCCAGGGCCACGGGCCGTGCCTGGGCGTTGTCGGCGAAGGAGACCACGCCTCCCTGCACGGCGAAATCGGCCACGCGCAGCTTCCAGGGGGCGGCCGCGGCGGTGCCTGGGGGCGGGCTGGCGGGGGCTGGCGACGGGCTGGCGCCCTTGGCCCAGCGCTCGAACATCCAGCGCCCGTCCGCGCCCCGGTCCACCGTGGCCTGCGGCTGGCTGAGGGTCAGCTTCTCCAGCGTGACCGTGCGGGCATCCAGCGGCACCTGGGCGCCCTGCACCTCCAGCTTGCCCAGGCTGGCCAGCGTGGTCCTGCCCTGCTTCACCGACAGTTGCTCCAGGGCCAGGGGGCCGGCCGTCAGGGTGACGCCGGTGGCGCCGGCCTGCGCGGCCTTGGGGCTGGGCGCCTCCCACAGCACGGCCACGTCGCCCGTCAGCTGTCCGGACACCTGCGGCTCCAGCGCCTGCGCCAGATAGGGGGCCGCCAGCTGCAGGGCCAGCGCGTTGACCGAGACAGTGGTCTGCGCCCGCCGGTCGGTGGCTTCGCCCACGAAGGCCAGGGCGCTGCCTTGCACGTTGAGGCCCCCCTTGAAGGTGAAGGGCTTCGACGATTCAGTGAAGGGCAGGGCGATGCCGGCGGCGTCCAGCGTGAAGTCGGTGGCCTGCAGCGCGGCGGCCGGGCGCGTGCCCTGGTCGACCCAGCGCACGGTGCCGCCCCGCACCGCGGCGCTGGCGACGGACACCTCCCAGGGCGCGGGCGCGCGGGGGGCTGCGGCCCTGGCGCGCGCGGGGCCCGATGCAGCGCCGCTGGCGGGTGTTGGGGGCGCTGCCTCGGAGCTGGCGGGCCCGCGCGCGGCGCTGGCCGGCGCGGCCTGTGCGACCTGCGCGGGGGCCGACGGCGCCTGGGCCAGCTGGGCCCAGTTGATGTCGCCCGACGCGTTGCGCGTGGCGGTCACCACGGGCGCGGTCAGCTCCACATGGCTCAGGCGCACGATCTGTTCCAGCGGCCGCACATCGGCCATGTCGATCTTCAGCCCGTCGTAGGCCAGCAGGTCCTGACCGCCCCGGTCGGTCATGCGCACATCGCGTGCCTGTACGGTCCCGCTGAGCTTCACGGCCATGCGGGGCGCCTGCTCGAACGCCACTTTCACATCCACATCCAGCGTGGCGCCCTGCACCTTGACCGGCAGGCTCGCGGGCAGGTACCCCAGATAGGGCGCGAGATTCAGCCCCTGCCAGCGGACGTTCGCGTCGGCATGGGTGGTCTGGGCAAAAGGGGTGCCCTGGGCGGAGGAGTCGAAGCGGCTGCCGCCCAGCACGAACGCCAGGTGGGGCTCGACCTTCACGTCGCGCTGGCTGGAAAGCGTGCTCACGAACGGCACCTGCAGCGCCAGCTCGCGCACCTCGTGGGTCTTGCCCACGCTGCTGTCGGTGAAGTCGATGCTGCCGCCGGTCAGCGCCAGGTTGTAGAGCGCCAGGCGCGCCGGCCCCGTGTCGGGCTCGTTCGTGGGCGCGGTGACCTTGGCGATGATGTCGTCCACGTCGTAATGGCCATCGCCGCGGTGCGTGAGGCGCAGCACGGGGTTTTCCACGGTGAAGGCATCCACCACGGGCGCCAGGCGCAGCAGTGACTGCAGTTCGCCGTCGGCGTAGATGCGGCCGATGGTGAGCTGGGGTGGCGCGCCCTCGTCGGCGCCGGCCACCGCCACGTCGCGCAGGGCCAGCTCCAGCGTCCAGGGCTTGAAATCGATCGCGCCCACCGTCACGGCACGGCCCAGCTGCGCGGTGGCTGCGCGCTCCAGCGGGCCCTTGAGCAGCGGCGGCACGGCCAGCCAGGTCAACAGCCACAGCCCGGCCAGGGCCAGGGCGGCGCGCACGATGGGGCGGAACCAGCGGTGCTGGCGGACGGAGGCAGGGGTGACGGAGCGCAGGGAAAACGGCATGGCGGCAGGCAGAAGTGAGCGCCGCCGTCCCAGGAGGCCTGGTGCAAGACCGCGTGCGCGGGCCGCTATTGTCCCTGTTGTACGTCAGGCCGCGTAAACCAATGCAACGGGGGTACCGCCCTGGCTCAAGATTGTTGACATTTGAGGGGGTGGCCAGGGCGTGGGCTCACTGGGCAAAGCCCGGTGCCACCCTGCGGGTGGTGGCCAAGTGCCACGTCTTTTGGTGCGCACTCATTTGCGCTGCGCACCCATGAGTGCACCCCAAGGAAAAGCGCTCTTCGCTGCGCTCACTGGGCAAAGCCCAGCACCACCCTGCGGGTGGTGGGGCAGTGCCACGTCTTTTTGGGGGCACTCATTTGCGCTGCGCACCCATGAGTGCTCCCCAAAGAAAAGCGCTCTTCGCTGCGCTCACTGGGCAAAGCCCAGCACCACCCTGCGGGTGGTGGCGCTTTTCTTTTCAATCTTCGTCACCACGATGGCGCCGATCTCGGACGTGTTGGCCACATGGGTGCCGCCACAGGGCTGCAGGTCGATCAGCGGTGCACCGCTGTCACCCCCGATGCGGATGGTGCGGATGCGCCCCGTGCCGCGCGGGGGCTGCACGCTCATGCTTTTGACCAGGGCAGGGTTGGCGTCCAGTTCTTCGTCGCTGATCGAGGCCACCGTGAGCGGGTGCGCGGCGGCCACCAGGGCGGCGATGGCGGCGGTGAGGGCTTCCTTGTCGAGCGGGTCGGTCATCGCAAAGTCCAGCCGCGCGTAGTCGGGGGTGATGGAGCAGCCGTTGACCAGCTGCGGCACCACATGGCACAGCAGGTGCGAGGTGGTGTGCAGGCGCATCATGCGGTGGCGGCGTTCCCAGTCGATGCGGGCGGTCACGGCGGTGCCTGCCGCGAGCTGGGCCACGCGGTCTTCCTGCCCCGGGGCGGGGACATGCACGATGTCGCTGGTGGCATGGCCTTCGGCGTCCTTGCCCTTGCGGGTGTCGGCGATGGCGATGCTGCTGCCGTCGGCGAGCAAGAGCACGCCGCTGTCGCCGGCCTGGCCCCCGCCCAGCGGATAGAACACCGTGCGGTCCAGCACGATGGCGCCGGTGTCGGTGATGGCGGTGACGTGCGCATCGCAGTCGCGCAGGTAGGCGTCTTGTCGGAAGATGTCTTGGGTCATGCGGTGATGGTAGCGGCATGGGCGGCGCCCCGTGGCTGCAGGGATACCACGGGCGCGGGCCGCCGGCTGCCATGGGCTGGGCAAGGCGGCGCCGAAGTGACGCGGCCCCGGACAGGCCCTAACATCGCGGCATGACCGCTGCCGCCGCGACCTCCTCCGCCCGCCCCGCCTTGCCCTCCCGCTTCTGGGCCGATCTGTCCACCCGCGACTTTGCCGCGCTGCAGGGCACGGGCCAGGCCGGCCAGGTGGTGGCCGTGCTGCCCGTGGCCGCCGTCGAGCAGCATGGCCCGCACCTGCCGCTGTCGGTGGATGCCACCCTGCTGCAGGGCGTGATCGACGCGGCGCTGCCGCAGCTGCCCGCCGACCTGCCCGTGCTCTTCCTGCCGCCGCAGAACGTGGGCCTGAGCCCGGAGCACATCCGCTTTCCGGGCACGCTCACGCTGTCTCCAGCCACGGTGATCGCGCTGTGGACCGAGATCGGCGAATGTGTGGCCCGTGCGGGCATCAAGAAGCTGCTGCTGTTCAACGGCCACGGCGGCCAGGTGAGCGTGATGGACATCGTGGCGCGCGAACTGCGCACGCGCTGCGACCTCATCGTCTACAGCGCCAGCTGGTTCAGCCTGCCGCTGCCCGATGCGGTGGCGGGCCAGTTCAGCGGCGAGGAGCACCGCTTTGGCATCCACGCGGGCGAGATCGAGACCTCGATGATGCTGCACCTGGCGCCTGGCGCGGTGCACATGGAGCACGCGCGGGATTTCCGCTCCACGTCGCAGGACCGGGCGGAGCGTTACGCCATTCTGGGCAACGGCAAGAGCGCCAAGCTGGGCTGGCAGATGCAGGACTACCACCCCGCGGGTGCCGTGGGCAATGCCGCTGGCGCCACGGCGGGCAAGGGGCGCGCGGTGGTGGAGGCCGCGGCGGGCCAACTGGTGGCGTTGCTGCAGGAGCTTGCGGACCTGGCGCCGCAGACGGTGCGCCCCGATACGGAATGGGAATAGGCCCGGATGTGCTGGCCGAGCCCGTCGTGGCCCGGCGGCGCCATGCTTCGCCGGGCTTTGCCACGGCTGCGCCCGTGAGCTCGAACCCCGTGCCCTGAACCCGGTTCCGGGCGCGCTGGATGGTCAGGCAGGGGAACAGGCGGGCCCGCTGGCGGCTATGCGTGCGTGATCCAGTCCAGGTGCGGCCCCTCGTTCAGGTGCGGCAGGGTGTTGAAGGTCTGCATCATCAGCCGCTTGGGCGCGATGGAGAACTCCGTCACCGCGCTGTTGCGCAGGCGCATGTTCAGGGCGATCGTCACCTCGGGCGCCGTGCCCAGCACCTCGCCCACGGCGGTCGAGATGGGGCCGCCGCTGCTCACCAGCAGCACGTTGTGGCCTACGTGGTGATGGCGCACATGGTCCAGTGCCGCGCGCACGCCGGCGGAGAATTCGTTCCAGCTGGGCATGCCCTGCGGGCTGATGACGCCGGCCATCCACTGGGCGAGCGCGTCGCACAGGATGCGGAAATGCTGGCGGTACAGCTCGGGCGTGTCGGCGCGGCCCAGGGGCTGGGGGTGGATGGCGGCGATCAGCGCATGGCTGTCGTACTCGTTGAGCCCCGGCAGCCGCAGCACCTCGGGCGCGGTCCGCAGGCCCTCGGCGATGCCTTCCAGCGTTTGTGTGTGGCGGCGCAGCGTGCCGGTGATCACGGCGTCGAACGCCAGGCCGCGCGCGCGCCAGTATTCGCCCAGGCGCACGGCCTGCTCACGGCCCCGCGCGCTCAGCTGGTCGTAGTCATCCGCGCCAAACGAGGCCTGGCCGTGGCGCACGAGGTAGAGGGTTCCCATGCGGCGGATTGTGGCCAGATCCGGGCCCTGGCGCTTGTCGCACAAGCGACCAATGCTACTGAAGATGTAGCAATTGAGCCCGTATGGACAAGGCGGTCAGGCCGCCAGGACGCTGCCGAACACCGGCGCGTCGACGTTGCCTCCCGTCAACGCCAGGCCCACTGCCTGCCCCTGGAGCTGCGCGCGCTCCTGCAGCGCCGCCGCCAGCGCGGCCGCGCCCGCGCCCTCGGCCACGTTGTGCGTGTCGGTGAAAAGGGCACGCATGGCGGCGGCCACCTCGTCGTCGCTCACCTGCACGATGTGGTCGATGTGCGGGGCGATGATGGCCAGCGCCTCCCGGTCGGCCACGCGGCAGGCCATGCCGTCGGCCAGGCGCGTGGTGACCGGCGCCTCGACCACGCGGCCTGCGGCCAGCGAGTCGGCGTAGGTGGTGGCATGGCTGCTGACCACGCCCACCACGCGCACGCCGTGGCCCAGCGCCAGCTTGGCCGCGATGGCCGAGCACGCGCCCGAACCCTGGCCGATGGGCACGTACACCACGTCGAGCTGGGGCACGGCGCGCAGGAACTCCCACCAGTAGGTGCTCACGCCGCGCAGCAGGTCGGGGTGGAAGCTGGGCACCATGTGGGCGCCGCGCTCGGCCGCGAGGCCCATGGCGAACTCGCGCGCCTCCTGGAAGTCGCTGCCGTGCTCGATGAGCGTGACGCCCAGCGCGCGCATGGCGGCGTTCTTCTCGACCGAGTTGCCTTCGGGCACGACGATGGTGCAGGCCACGCCGTGGCTGCGCGCGGCCCAGCCCATGCTCTGCCCGTGGTTGCCGCGCGTGGCGCTGATCACCTCCCGGGGCATGGCGCCGCGCCGGGCAAGCTGGTCGAAGTAGGTCAGGCCGCCGCGGATCTTGAAGGCGCCCACGGGCGTGTGGTTCTCGTGCTTGAGCCAGCAGTCGGTGCCCAGGCGTTCGCTCAGCAGGCCCCAGCGGTACTGGGGCGTGGGCGGAAAGTCGCGGTACACCACCTGCGCGGCGGCCTCGATGTCGGCCAGGGTGGGCAGGAGGGGGGCGGTGTCGAGGCGGGCGTTCATGCGGCGGCTTTCTTTTCGGTGAGCAGTCTGAGGGCGAGCAGGCCGAGCACCGTGCCCATGAAGTAGCGCTGGGCCCGCATCCATGCGGCGTTGCGGTTGAGGAACAGCGCCACGCGGGCGGCGCACAGGATCAGCAGTGCGTTGACGGCCGCGCTGGTGGTGATCTGCACCGCGCCCAGCGTCAGGCTCTGCAGCAGCAGGTGGCCGCGCTCGGGATGCAGGAACTGCGGGAAGAACGACAGGTAGAACATGGCGACCTTGGGGTTCAGGAGGTTGGTCATGAAGCCCATGAGGAACAGCGTGCGCGGGCCGTCGTGCGGCAGGTTGCGGGCCTCGAAGGGCGCGGCGCCGCCGGGCTTGACGGCCTGCCAGGCCATCCACAGCAGGTAGGCGGCCCCGGCGTAGCGGATGGCATCGAACGCCACGGGCACGGCGGCCAGCAGCGCGGTGAGGCCCAGTGCCGCCGCCAGCAGGTGCACCAGAAAGCCCAGCACCACGCCCGCCAGCGAGATCAGCCCCGCGCGCGGCCCCTGCGTGAGGCTGCGCGAGACGCAATAGACCATGTTGGGGCCGGGCGTGAGCACCAGCACGAGGGCGGCGAGCGCGAAGAGCAGCAGTTCCTGTGCGGAAAAGAGCATGGTGGTTACTCCGGAATGAAGGATGAAAGGGTGACCGGGCCGCGCGGCGTGGAGAGCTGGGCGGTGAGGCGGGGCACATCCCCCGCGCCCACGGCCACGTGGGCCGCCACGCCGACGGCTGCGCAGGCGGCCTGCAGCGTGGCCGATTGCGGGTGCTGCAGCGCTAGGGACTGCAGTTGCACGCCAGATACCGGCAGGCTGTCGCAAGGGTGCGCATCGCTCCACTGGATGAGCGTGGGCAGGCAGCCGTCCATCAGGCGCAGCCCGTCGCCGCGCACGGTGATCTGCCACTGCAGCAGCCCTTGCGGCGTGGGACGGCTGGCGGTGACGATGGCGCCGCGCTCCATGCCGAGCGCCGACAGCGCGGCGCACCCTTCGGCCACGTCGGGCACGGAAGCCACCCAGTGGATGAGCCGTGGGCCGTGTTGCGCCACCTGGTGCTGCAAGGCGGCATCATCCATGTCAAACCAGCGTCTGGCGCTTTCTGGTATTGCGCGAGCAGCTCCTGGGTTGATAGCAATGATCTCCAGGTAGGTGCGTGGATGCGCGGTGCTCCCGACATTCAGGATGCGATTGTGCGTGCCCATCAGCGGGTGTTCGCCGCCTGCCGTGGGTGTGATGCCCAGCGTGCGTTCGCACCACGACACGCCCGAGGCCAGGTCGGCCGCGAGCACGACCAGATGATCCACGCAGGGCGGCCTGGGCGCGGCGACCGTCACAGCAGCACCTCGCCCGACACGCAGGTGACGGAGCTGCCGCCCACCCAGATGGTGTCGCCGTCCTGCTCCACGAACACGCGGCCCGCGCGGGCCAGGCAGGTGCCCTGGCTGGCCACGTACCGGGTGGGGGCCAGGCCGGCGCCGATGAGCCACTGGGCCAGCGCGGCGTTGAGGCTGCCGGTCACCGGGTCTTCGGCCAGGCCGTTGTTGCCGGGGAAGAAGGCGCGCACCTCGAAGGCAATGCCCTCGGCGTCGGTGCTGCCGATGACGCCCACTTTTCCGCGCGGGCCCACCACGCCCACGTCCAGATGGCCGAGGATGCTGGCGTCCGGCCTGAGCGCCAGCACCTGCTCGGCCGAGCGCAGCATCACGCCGCGCCAGTTGGGACCGTTGTCGCACCAGGCGTGGTGCAGGATGTCGCCGCGCGCCACGCCCAGGCCGCGCGCGATCAGGGCGACATCGGCTTCGGGCAGCGGGCCGCTCTTGATGAGCGCGGGCGCCGCGAACGCGAGGCGCTCGCCGTCCTGGCGCAGCGTGACCAGGCCCACGCCGCACTCCTGCACCACGGTGCCGGCCACCCGGGGCTGGCCCCCGGCTTGCAGCCAGGCGTGGCAGCTGCCCAGCGTGGGGTGGCCGGCAAAGGGCAATTCGCGCCCGGGGCAGAAGATGCGCACGCGGTAGTCGGCACCGGCGGCGCGGCCTTCGGGCGTGGGGGGCAGCAGGAAGGTGGCTTCGGACAGGTTGGTCCAGTTGGTGAACTCCTGCATGGCCTCGGTGCTGAGGCCGGTGCCATCGAGCACCACCGCCAGCGGGTTGCCGCGGTAGGGCTGGTCGGTGAAGACGTCGACTTGCTTGAAGGGGCGCTGTTGCATGGTGGTCGTGGTCCTTGGAACAAAAAAGTGGTGAAACGGGCGGCGGATCGATCGGGGGAGGGCACGCCGGGGGCTGACCGGGGACGTGGCTCGGTGTTTTTCAGCTGTGTTCGGTGGGCGCCGGGGGGAGCCCACGGGGTCGGGGTTCAGCCGCTGGGGCGTGGGGTCTTGGGCGAGGTCATAGCAGCACCGTGCCTTCAATGCAGGTGACGGCGCGCCCGCCCACCCAGAGCTGGTGGTCGTCGTCCTGGCGGATGTGCACGCGGCCCGCACGGCCCAGGCACTCGCCCTGGGCCACCAGGTAGCTGCGCGGGGCCAGGCCGTCGGCGATCAGCCATTCGGCGAGGCTGGCATTGAGGGTGCCGGTGACCGGGTCTTCCGGGTTTCCCATGGGCGCGGCAAACGCGCGCACCACCACGCCGGGCCGGCTGGTGTCGCTGGCGGCGGGGCCCACATGGATCACGCCCACGTCCTGGCCCAGGTCCTTCAGGCGCGCATGGTCGGGCTTGAGGCCCAGCACGGTGTCCGCGCTGTCGAGCAGCAGGCCCAGCCACACGGGGCCGTTGTCCAGCAGCTGCGCGCCCTGGATCTGCTGGGGGCGCACGCCGAGCGCGCTGGCGATCAGCGGCACCAGCGCGGGGCTGGGCGCGCTGCGCTGGAGGGGCGGTGCGGCAAAGGCCAGGGTGTCCTTTGCCTGCGCGATGCGCACCAGGCCCAGCGCGCACTCCTGGATCGCCAGGCCGCTCTGGCGCGGCGTGTTGCCCGCCTGCAGCCAGGCGTGGCAGGTGCCCAGTGTGGGGTGTCCGGCAAAGGGCAGCTCGCCATTGGGGCTGAAGATGCGCAGGCGGTAGTCGGCGCCCGCAGCGCGCCCGGCCTCGGTGGGGGGCAGCAGGAAGGTGGTTTCCGACAGGTTGGTCCAGGCCGCGAAGCGGCGCATGTCGCTGTCGTCCAGGCCGTCGGCATCCAGCACCACCGCGACCGGGTTGCCGTAGCCGGGCCGGTCGCTGAAGACGTCGATCTGCTTGAAGGGGCGCTGGTGCATGGTGAGGTTCAGGAGAGAGGCTGGTCCAACACGCCCCGAGCGCCGGGGCGGGTGCTGACCGTGTTGTACCACCGCTCCAGGTGCGGCCGCGCGATGCGGTCCTGCGGCAGGCCCCACCAGCGGTGGATCTCGCAGCCCACGGGAATGTCGGCCATGGTGAACCGGTCTCCCGCCATGAAGGGCTGGCGTGCCAGGTGCGCATCCAGCATCGCCAGCAGGGGCTCGGTGGCCGCCACCGACGCGGCAATCAGCGCCTCGTTGCGCTGGGCTGGGGGCGTGCGTATCCACTGGATGAAGGCATCGCGCCCGGCCGGGTTCAGCGTGGTCTGCTGCCAGTCCATCCACTGCTCGGCCACGAAGCGCTCGCGCAACGCATCGGGGTACAGCTCGCCCATGGAATGCCGGGCACACAGGTAGCGCACGATGGGGTTGGACTCCCACAGCACGGCGCCCGTGTCGTCATCCTCGATCAGCGGGACGAGGCCGTTGGGGTTGAGCCCGAGGTAGCGGGCCTCGCGCACGATGCCGAACTGCCCCCCCGCATCGGTGCGCTGCAGCGTGATGCCCAGCTCCTGCGCCGCCCACACCACCTTGCGCACGTTGATGGACGAGAGCCGTCCCCAGAGCCTCAGCATGTTGAATCAACTTTCATGGTGCGTTGCGCGGCCCGTGACGCAGCAGGAAGCGGGCGCGGCCCAGGCGAGGTGGCCGCGCTGCGCCGCAGGGGTTGTTCACTTGCTATCGCGGATCGCGGCGGCCAGCGCGGCGATGCCCGTGGCGATCTGCTCCACCGTGGACGTGACGAACGACAGGCGCAGCGTGCGCGGGTCGGCGTTGTCGGCATAGAAGGCCGCGCCGGGCACGAAGGCCACATTGCGCTCCACCGCCTTGGGCAGCAGCTCGATGGCGCTCATGCCCTCGGGCAGGCGCACCCACAGGAACATGCCGCCGTCGGGGCGGTTCCATTGGACGGACAGGCCCTGCATCTCCTTGTCGAGCGCGGCCAGCATGGCCTCGCACTGCTGCTTGTACAGCGCGCGGATGGTGGGCACGTGGCGGTCCAGGAAGTTGCCCTTCATCACCTCGGCCACCAGGCGCTGGTTGTAGCCGGGCGTGTGCAGGTCGGCCGCCTGCTTGGCCTGCAGCAGCTTGGGGTACACGGCCTTGGGCGCCACGACGAAACCCAGGCGCAGGCCAGGGGCCAGCACCTTGGAGAACGAGCCCATGTAGATGCAGCCCTCGGGGTTGCGCGCCGTGAGCGGTGCGGGTGGCGGCGTGTCGAACCACAGGTCGCCGTAGGGGTTGTCCTCCACCAGCGGCAGATTCAGTTCGGCGGCGGCCTGCACCAGGGCGGCGCGGCGGGCTTCGCTCATGGTGCGGCCCGTGGGGTTCTGGAAGTTGGGCAGCACGTACAGGAAGCGCGCCTTGCCGGCGCCCGTGCCCACCTTGGCCTTCAGGTCGTCAATCAGAACGCCTTCATCGTCGCTGGCCACGGACACCACGGCGGGCTCCATGGGCGTGAAGGCCTGCAGCGCGCCCAGGTAGGTGGGTGTTTCCACCAGCACGCGGCTGTCCGTGTCGATCAGCACCTTGGCGATCAGGTCCAGCGCCTGCTGCGAGCCGGTGGTGATCAGCACCTGGTCGGCGTCCACGTCCCAGGGCAGGAAGTCGGCGATGGCCTGGCGCAGCGGGGCGAAGCCTTCGCTGGCGGCGTACTGCAGCGCGGCCGGGCCGTCGTTGGCCAGCACGGCGGCGGAGGCTTCGGCAAAGGCCGAGACCGGGAAGGTCCTGGGCGAGGGCAGTCCGCCGGCCAGGCTGATGATGCCGGGCTTTTCGGTGACCTTGAGGATTTCGCGGATGACCGAAGGGTTCATGCGCTCGGCGCGGCGCGCCAGGGTCCAGGTGCTGGTCTGTGGAAGGTCGTTCAGTTTCACTCTCGTCTCCTGCGGGCAGTCCACAAGGACCGCCCCTGTTGCAAAGTCGTCAAAAAATCGGATGCGGCGCGCCGGGCCGGGCACTGCGTCAGTCCACGATGAACAGGGTGGCGCCCTGTGGCGACGTGGATCGATGGGGTTCCGCATTGTCGGCCACCTGGTAGCTCATGCCCGGCGCCAGGGTGAACTGGCGGCCGTCGGCCAGCTCGGTGTGCAATTCTCCGCTCAGGCACAGCAGCACGTGGCCTTTGACGCACCAGTGGTCCGACACATACCCTGGCGTGTACTCCACCATGCGCACGCGCACATCGCCAAACTGCTGCGTGCGCCAGAAGGCCTGGCCGGCCTGCGCGCTTTTTTCCTCGCGGGGAATGCCAGACCAGTCGGTGGTGGCAAACGGGATGTCGTGTAGCTGCATTTTCTCCTCAGTCCTGCAGGGAAGCCATGGCGTTGATCTCGGCCGCGCCCCGGGGGCGCAGGCGCTGCGCAAGGCCCGCCTTCATGCGGGGGCTCCTTGCCGGACGGGCATCCTCTTGCCCATGAACACCGTGGCGATCACCGCCAGGCCGAAGCCCAGGGTGGCCGCGTCCAGGCGCTCGCCCAGCAGCGGCACGGCGAAGAGCAGGCTCAGGAAGGGCTGGATGAGCTGCAGCTGGCTCACGCGCACGGCACCCAGCGCGAGGGCCCGGTACCAGGCAAAAAAGCCGATCCACATCGAGAACAGGGCCACGTAGACGAAGCCCAGCCAGCTCATGCCGCCGATGGAAGAGGGCACGGCGGGCGCGAACCACCAGGCCACCGGGATGGTCAGCGGAAGGCTGCACACGAGCACCCAGCAGATCACCTGCTCGGCGCCCAGGCGCGGCGTGAGCCGTGCCCCGCCGATGTAGCCGAAAGCGCCCGTGGTCATCGCAATGAGGAGATAGATGTTGGCCGCGCCCAGGTACAGCCCCCCTGCACGCCACACCATGAAGCCCAGCACCAGGCCGCTGCCCAGTACCGCGCACGCCCAGAACCCCGCGGAGGGCCGCTGGCGGAACCACAGCGCGCCGAGCACGGCGGTGGACAGGGGCAGCAGCGCCGTGACCACCGCGCCGTGGGTGCTGGGCACATGGCGCAGCGCCAGCGCGAGGAAGAGCGGAAACCCCACGATCACGCCAAAGGCCGTGATGGCGAGCAGCGGCCACTCCGCGCGGCGCGGCACGTTGAGCCGCCCGCGGCCGTGCTGCCACGCCAGGTAGGCCACGGACAGGAGCCCGGCCACCGCCGCGCGGCCGAAGGTGACGAACCAGGGCGAAAGCTGGGGGGCGTCCACGGGGCCCACCGCCAGGCGGGTCATCGGCAGGGTGGCGGCAAACAAGGTGACGCCCACCAGGCCCCAGACCAGCGCTTCGCGTTCCTGTGCGCGGTTCATAGGGTGAGCATCCACACGGCCGTGGCCACCAGCACCAGGGCCAGCGCGCGGTTGAACCAGAGCAGGCGGCTGCCCTGCGCCAGCCACTGGCGCAGCAGCGAGCCGACCAGCGCATAGACGAAATTGCTCGTGAACGCGAACACCATCATCACGGCGCAGATGATCGCCAGGCGCTCGCCGGGGTTGGCCGCCGGCTGCCCGGCCGCATTCACCACCCAGCCCGCGCTGAGCGTGAGCGCCAGCATCCAGGCCTTGATGTTCACGAACTGCAGGCCCACGCCCTGCCAGAAGGTCACGGAGAGGCGGGTGCTGTCCACTTCGGCCAGCTGGCCTGCGCGGCTGAGCTTCCAGGCCAGCCAGAGCATGTAGGCCACGCCCAGCAGGGTCACCGCCCAGCGCAGGGCCGGCACGCCCGTGATCAGCGCGCCCAGGCCCAGGCCGCTGCCCAGCATCAGCAGCGTCCAGCCCGCCGGAACCGCCAGGCAAAAGCGCAGGGCGCGCCGCAGGCCCAGGTTGGCGGCCAGCGCGGTGGACAAGGTGGTGTTGGGCCCCGGCGAGAAACTCATCGCGGTGCAGAACAGCAGCAGGGCAGTCAGTTCGGGGGCGCTCATGGTGCGGGGATAGGCGGGGCTCAGTGGGGGGAACTTGTCAACGCTGAGGCTTCAATGTAATCTTCCAGCCCAGTACACAACCAATACAGTTCAGCAGCGCAGTTCGTGATCTGTATTGGCCGCGATAACAGTACACAAGGACACCGCCATGCTGATGAAAACCTCCACCCAGTCGCTGACCGAGCAGCTGTCGGCGCGTTTTGGCGAGCGCATCCGCAACCGGCTGCTGGCGCCGGGCGCGCGCCTGCCGTCGGTGCGGCAGTGCGCGCAGCAGCACGGCGTGAGCCCCTCCACCGTGGTGGCCGCCTATGACCAGCTGCTGGCGCAGGGCCTGGTGGAGGCGCGCAAGAACCGGGGTTTCTTCGTGCGGGAGATGGCCACCGCGCTGCTGGAGCGGGCGCCGGAGGACGACGCGGCCGCGCAAGAGGTCGAGCGCGGCATGGGCAACTGGAGCACGGCGCACTGGTTCGCGGCCCGGGGCGCTGGGCGCGGCGCGGCGCGCGGGGCGCCGCCCGTCAATGCCACGGCGCTCATCCGCGGCATGTTCCACAAGGTGAGCGACAAGCCGCAGCCCGGCATGGGCGTGTTTCCGCCCGACTGGCTGGAGTCCACCTTCATGCCCGCCGCCGTGCGCAAGGTGACCAACACGCGCGCGCTGCAGGACTTCTCGCTGCAATACGGCGAGCCGCTGGGCGACACGGGGCTGCGCCGGGTGTTGTCCAAGAAGCTGGCCACGCTCAGCGTGCACGCGGCGCCCGAGAACATCATCACCACCGTGGGCGCCACGCACGCGCTCGACATCGTGAGCCGCACGCTGCTGCGCCCGGGCGACCCGGTGATGGTGGAGGAGCCGGGCTGGGCCGTGGAGTTCGCGCGCCTGGCCGCCCTGGGCATGCACATCCTGCCGGTGCCGCGCCGCGCCGACGGGCCCGACCTGGAGGTCATGGCGAAGTACTGCGAGGTGCACCAGCCCAAGCTCTACGTGAGCGTGAGCGTGTTCCACAACCCCACGGGCTACTGCCTGTCGCCCGGCAGTGCCCACCGCATCCTGCAGCTGGCCAACCAGTACAACTTCCACGTGGTGGAGGACGACACCTACAGCCACATCGCGCCCGAGCATGCCACGCGGCTCACGGCGCTGGACGGGCTGCAGCGCACCATCTACGTGAGCGGCTTCGCCAAGATCCTCGCTCCCAACTGGCGCATCGGCTTCCTCGCAGCGCACCCCTCGCTGATCGAGCAGCTGCTGGACACCAAGCTGCTCGCGACCCTCACCACGCCCGCGCTGCTGGAGAAGGCGCTGGCACTGTGCATCGAGCAGGGCCAGCTGCGCCGCCACGCCGAGCGCATCCGCACGCGGCTCGACGCGGCACGCGCGCGCAGCGTGAAGCTGGCGCTCGGGGCCGGCTGCACCTTCGCGGCCGAGCCCGTGGGACTGTTCGGCTGGGTGGAGACGGGCGTGGATACCGACGCGCTGGCGCAGCGCATGCTGGACGAGGGCTATCTGCTGGCGCCCGGGGCGCTGTTCCACGCCGAGCGCAAGCCCAGCACCCTCATGCGCATCAACTTCGCCACCACGCAGGAGGCGGCGTTCTGGAAGACTTTCGCGCGCGTGCGCGATGAGCAAGGGCGGTAGGCAGATACCGTCTGGCTCCAGACCGGGGTTGCTCCCACTGGACGCGTCTTCGTCGCGCCGTCAGCGGCCCCCGCGCACCTCACCCCAGCTGGCCGTTGCGCAGTGCGCGGCCCCGCCAGCGCCACCGTGGAGCCGGCTTTGCCGGGCCGCGGGTGGCGTCCCCCTGGGGGGAAGACGCGCAGCGGCTCAGGGGGGCTTCCGTGGGAGGTTTACTTCCTGTCGACCACCAGGTCTGACAGCACGCGCAGCAGGGCGCGGTTGACCTCTTCCAGGTCGAGCTCATAGGTCTCGCACAGCTGGCGGATGGCGCTGGCGTCGTCCGTCTCCAGCGCGCAGGCCATCTGCAGGCCTTCGGTGTAGGGCCCGGTGCGCAGCACCGTGGCATCGTAGATGCGCTCGGACAGGGGCAGGCGCCGCAGGATCGTGCCCAGGGATTCACCCAGCAGCTCGTCGATCTGCGAGAGCAGGCCGCACAGGTAGATCTCGCGGCGCAAATCGTTTTCCACGCCCGCGTCCAGCAACTGCGCGGTCAGGCGGGCGCGCATCACCATGGCCTCGCGCACCGGGTGCATGTTGGGGTCCGTGCTCGCGTGGGGCAGCTGGTCGGACAGCCAGCGCTTGATGGAGCCGTAGCCCATCATCACCAGGCCCCGGCGCAGCGAGTCGATGCCGGTGCGCAGGCCGAGCGCGGCCGAGTTGGTGTACACCATGAAGCGGTAGGCCAGCAGCGGGTCCTCGCCCATGATGGCCTCGAAGGTCTCGAGCGATTGCTCGTCGTCGATGGCCTTCATGAGCTTGAAGATCACCGCGTGCGAGGGTTGCTGGGGGTGGTGGCGCAGGCTGTAGAGCACGTCCTCCGACGGCCAGCCGGCCAGCGCCAGCGCGTTGTTCTGGTCCAGGCAATGCTCCATGAGCGCGCGGCTGGCGACGTTTTCGTACATCTGCCCGGCCAGCACCGGGCTGGCGGCGCGCAGCGGCTGCGCGGGCGCGCCGGGACGGGCGGGTGCGGCCTGCAGCGCCGCCACGGCGTCTTCGGGGCGCAGGGTGAGCAGGCTGTTGTCGAAGCACTGGGCTATGTCGGGTTCTGGCAGCTTGCCCAGTTCACCCCGCCACACCAGCTTGAGGCCCCGCTGGTGCGCGGACCTGACGCGCGTGTAGATGGCGGAATCGGCCAGCCAGCCGCCCCGCACCTCGATCCACGGGGTGCCGCGCGGCGCGTGCTCGAGCATGTCGCACAGCAGCTGGCGGCTCTGGGGCGACAGCAGGATCGGCGGGGAACTGGCCGACCAGAGCTCCTGCAGCGTGCGCAGCAGATGGGCGGCATCGACCAGGGCCGTTGCCTCGCTGTGCACGTAGAGCTGGATGCCGGCGAGTTTGCGGGCGCGGCTCCACAAGGGGCGATAGCCCAGAATCAGGCTGCCAAGGACAGATTGGACCATGTGCTCTCAGGCAAATGTACGGGGGCCTGTTCCCGGGTGGGGGCATCCCCTCCACCGCGTGAGCAGGTCCTAGCTAATGAAGTTGAACAGAGACAGCTTCTGGACCTGGGCATAGGACTTGAGCGCAGCCTCATAGCCCACCTGCTGGTTCTGGAAGTCCGAAATTCCCTGGATCATATCGAGATCCTCGGCGCGTGAGCGGTCGCTTTCGAGCTGGATGGAGCGCTTTTCCTGGTCGCCCGTGATGCGGTCCGCGCGGTTGAGCAATTCACCCGCATAGCCGCGCATGTTGTGCATGCGCTCCAGGCCGATGTCCATGTTGCCCAGCGCCTGCCCCACGGCCTGCGCCGCCGCATTGCTGTTGGGTGCGTTGCGGATGCCGTTGATCGCGCTGTCCATGGTGCTGAACATGCTGGGGCTGGGCTGCAGGGTGATGGTGTCCCCGTTGGCCGGATTGCCCTTGATGTCGAAGGTCAGCCCCGGAATGCCGGTGACGGCAATGGTCACCGGCTTGTCCGATGGAAAGTCGGGCACCACCACGGCAGGGGAGACGGCGCCGGTGGTGGTGTTGGTGAGGGTGTAGGTGGCGGTCGTGGTGCCGGGCGTGGCTCCGGGGCCGACGGCGCTGAACGTGATGGTGTAGTTGTCGCCGGTCACCAGGCTCGGGTCCACGGGCGTGATGGCCGTGGTGTTGAGGATGCGCCCGGTGGGAATGGCGCTGATGCCGGCGGTGTAGACGCCGTCGCGCTGCGGATCGAACATGAAGGCGGCTTCGCCGTCCAGCGCGCCGGGAATGGTCACGCCGGAGCTGGCCGCCTGCCCGGGCAGCCCGTCGAAGCTGTAGTCCGGCGAGCTGCTCAGCGGGCCGAGGAACGGCGCGAGCGCGCTGCCCAGCGCGCCCAGCAGCGGAATGCCGTTGGTGTCCTTGCGGTTGGCCACTTCCACCAGCTGTTCGCGCAGGCCCTGCAGCTGGTTGGCGATGGTGGTGCGCTCGTTGGGGGTGAGGGCGGCATTGCCGGCGCTCACCACCAGTTCGCGGAAGTTCTGTACCAGATTCACGGCATCGCCCAGGGCCGATTCGGCCTGCGCGATGGCGTTGCGCTGGGTTTCCAGCGCGCGCTGCTCGGTCTGGATGCGGGCCAGGCGGTTGATGGCGCGCTCGGCCTGCGCGGCCGACACCGGGTCGTCGCTCGCCCGCACCACGCGCTTGCCCGAGGTCAGGTTTTCCTGCAGGTTCGACAGGCTGGTCTGCCGCGTGCCCAGATTGCGCAGGGCGTTGTCATACATGTTGGCGGTGCCAAGGCGGTAGATGCTATTGCTCATGTCGAACTCCTAACTCCTGTCCGCATTCAGCGGCCCAGGCCCTGCAGCAGCGAGTCAAAGATGTTTTGCGCGATCTGGATCATCTTGGAAGATGCCTGGTAGGCCTGCTGGTATTGGATCAGCCTTGCGGCCTCTTCGTCCAGATTCACCCCCGAGATCGCGGTGCGGTCCCGCTCCAGGTTGGACGCGATGGTGGTGGACAGCTCGGCGGCGAACAGCGCGCTCTGCGTGCGGGTGCCCACCTGGGCGATGGCGCCCGCGTAGCCGTCGCTGAGCGTGGAGTCGTCGAACATCTTCACGTCGCGCAGGCCCATGAGGGCGCTGGCGTTGCCCGAGTTGCGGGTGAACGTGTCGCCGTACTGGGGGTCGGCGGCGTTGCCGATGACGACCGTGTCGCCGGTGTTCGGCGAGCCCTGCAGCTTGATCTCCCAGCCGTTGATGGAGATGGCCGCGCCGGGCGTGTAGGGCTGTGCGGCGGCGATCGTCGTGGGGGGCGCCGTGCCGCGGTCCAGCACGTCGTAGGTGGTCGGCGGGCCGGCGGTGAAGCGCAGCTGCACCCCGCCCAGGATCGGCGGCACCGCGGCCGGGTTCGCATTGGCCGGCAGCACCAGCCCCGGCGGGTTGGGCAGGCCCGTGGCCTTGAGCCCCGACAGCTGCAGCGTTCCGCCGTTGGACGTGCCCATGGCCGCGTTGACCGGATTGGCCACCGCCAGGTCGCGTGGCGAGTACACCAGGGACTGGATGTTGGCCGCCGCCGTGCTGAACGGTTTGAACAGCATGCGCTCGCCGGGGTTGCCGGGCGTGGTCAGGTTGAAGTTCAGGCCGTCGATCTGCAGCGTGGCGAGGTTGGCCGCGTCGGTGAAGGGGGTGGACTTGCCGTCCGACAGCCGCACCACCTGCCCGGCCGTGCCGGTGGTGAAGCGGATCTCGTAGTCCGACGCCGCGAACTGCGTGGGGCCGGTGAACGACACCGTGCCGACGCCCGCGCCGTTGGTGTGGCCCGGCATGCTGGTGGGTACCGCGAACAGGTCCTTGCCCAGCGCGCCGTCGAGCGTGAGGCCCAGGTTGTGCTGGTCGTTCATGGTCATGCCGATGGCCATCGCCATGCGGCCCAGCAGGTTGCGGCCTTCGCTCAGGTCGTTGTTGTTGAAGCGCAGCAGGCCGGACATCGACCCGCCGCCCAGCACGTTCTCGTCCATTTCCACGGCCGGTGCGCCGGGCCGGTTGAAGAACAGCTTGAGCTGACCGCTGCCGGGAAAGGCCGTCGCATCCCCGACCGACAGGCTGGTCGCCGTGGTGCCCAGCACCAGGGGCTGGCTGCCCGCCACGAACAGGCCCACGGTGCCGTCGTCGGCCGGGATCTGCGTGGTCTGCACGTACTGGTTGATGTCGCGGATGATCTGGTCGCGCTGGTCCAGCAGGTCGTTGGGCGTCTGGCCGTTGCCCTTGGCGCGCGCGATCTGCTCGTTCACGCTGGCCATCTGCTGGGCCAGGCTGTTGACGGCCGTCACGCTGCTCTGCAGCTGTTCGGTGACGGTGTACTGGATCTCGTTGATGCGGTCGGCGGCCGAGCGCATGCGCGAGGCCGTTTCGTCCATGCGCGTGAGCACCACGGTGCGCGCCGTGATGTCGGTGGGGGCGCTCACCACGTCCGAGAACGCATTCATCATGTCGTTGATGGCGGCACCCAGCCCCGCCGTGCCGCCGCTGAAGACCTCCTGCAACTGGCGCAGGCGCTCGGCCCGCACGATGTCGGACGACTGCACCGAGCCCGCCGTGGCCGACTGGCGCGTGAGCAGCTCGCTCTGGTTGCGCAGGATAGTCTGCACGTCCACGCCCTGGCCGATGTAGCCGCCGCCGGTGAACTGGCCCTGCACGGTCTGCAGCACCACCGTCTGGCGCGAATAGCCAGGCGTATTGACGTTGGCGATGTTGTGGCCCGCCGTCTGCAGGGCCACCTGGTTGGCCAGCAGGGCGCGGGCGCCGACGTTGAGAAGACTCATGGCTTACCTCGGCTTTCTCATCACGCCTGGGCGCGCTGTACGCGCAATGCGCTGTTGATGGCGCCGCTGAGCTTTCGGGCGTATTCGGGGTCGGTGGCGTAGCCCGCCTTTTGCAGTTCGGCCGCATAGGCCACGGCGGAGCCGCTCTTGGCGGTGGCCTGCGCCTTTTCGTAGCGGGGGTTGTCCGTGATCAGGCGGGCGTAGTCCCGGAACGAATCCTCGTACGAGTCGTAGGCGCGGAATTTGGCCGTCACCTTCTGGGGCTTGCCGTTGATGTATTCGGTGGTGGTGATCTCGGCCACCTTGCCGGTCCAGCCCTTGCCGGCCTTGATGCCGAACAGGTTGAACGAGTTGGAGCCGTCCTTGTTCCGGATCTCGCTCTTGCCCCAGCCGGTTTCATGGCCGGCCTGGCCCAGCATGAAGCTGGCGGGAATGCCGCTGTCCTGGGCCACGCGCTCGGCGGTGCCCGAGAGGTGCTGCACGAAACCCTCGCGGCCCTTGGGGGCCTGCAGGGTGGCCTCCGCGGGGGCTGCCGTGGCCGGCGCGGCGGCGCGGGGCAGCGCCTGCTGCTGCAGGCTCAGGGTGGAGGGCACGGAGAAGTTGGCGTCGGCGCCCCCCATCTGGCGCGACAGCTGGCGGGCGATCGCCTCGGACAGCCCGCCCTGCATGCCGGACATGCTGACCGACAGCTGCTGGTCCAGCATGTCCTGTCCCAGGTTGGCCTGCTCACCTTCCATGAGGCCGGATTTCATCGTGGCGTCGCGCATGCTCTTGATCAGCTCGCGCATGAACAGCGACTCGAACTGCTTGGCCACCTCGCGCGTGGTCTGGGCGCTGCTGGCCGTGCCCGCGTCGTACTTGAGGGAATTGAGCGAGCGGATGTCCACCGCCAGCGCGTTCGACGTGCTGGTGGTGCTACCGGACGAAGGGAGTGTGAGGGCCATGGTCAAGCCTCCTGCGCTGGGCTACCCACAGACAGTGAATTTGGCGCTGCCCAGGCCAGTGCACCTGTGGAACGGGCTTCGCCAGGCCACCGGGTGCGTCCCCCTTTGGGGGAAGGCGCGAAGCGACTCAGGGGGAGCATTTAGATCACTTCCAGCTCGGCGTTGAGCGCGCCGGCAGCCTTGATGGCCTGCAGGATGGCCAGCAGGTCTTGGGGTGTGGCGCCCAGTGTGTTGAGCGCCTTCACCACGTCCGCGAGCTGGGGCGAGGGCGGCATCTGGATGATGTTGCCCGGCTCCTGGTTGATGCGGATGTCGCTTTGCTGCGCCACCACGGTCTGCCCTTGCGAGAGCGGTGCGGGCTGGCTGATGATGGGCGTGGAGCTGATGGTGATCGACAGGTTGCCGTGCGCGATGGCGCAGGGGCCCAGCGTGACCGCCTGGTTGAGCACCACCGAGCCGGTGCGCGCATTGATGACGACCTTGGCCGAGGGCGTGGACGATTCCAGCGCCAGCTCTTCCAGGTCGGCGATGAAGCCCACGCGGGCGCCGGGGTCGAGCGGCGCGCGCACCTGTACCGTGCGGCCGTCCAGCGCCGTGGCCAGGCCGCTGCCCAGCTTGGTGTTGATGGCCTGCGCCACGCGCCGCGCGGTCTGGAAGTCGGAGGCGTTGAGCCCGAGGTTGATGGTGTCGCCCTCGTTGAGCGGCGTGGGCACGGCGCGCTCGACCTGCGCGCCCTGGGGAATGCGGCCCGCGCTCAGGTGGTTGATCTGGACCTTGCTGCCGCCGGCCGAGGCACCCGCGCCGCCGACCACCACGTTGCCCTGGGCGAGTGCATAGATCTCGCCATCGGCGCCGCGCAGCGGCGTGACGATCAGCGTGCCGCCCTTGAGCGACTTGGCGTTGCCCATGGAAGAGACGTTGATGTCGATCATCTGGCCGGGCTGGGCGAACGCGGGCAACTGCGCCGTGACGATCACCGCCGCCACGTTCTTGAGCTGCAGCTGATTGGCCGAGCCGGGTGGCAGGCTGATGCCCATCTGCTGCAGGTAGTTGGACATGGCCTGCGTGGTGTAGGGCATCTGCGTGGTCTGGTCGCCCGTCCCGTCCAGTCCCACCACTAGGCCGTAGCCCGTGAGCTGGTTGGTGCGCACGCCCTGCACCGCCGCCACTTCCTTGATGCGCAACGCGTGCACGGGCATGGCCAGGCAGGCGGCCACGAGGGCCAGCAGCAGCCACAGCGCGCGCGCGGAGCGTGGCAGGAGGGAATGGGACAAGGCTTTCATGGCATCCATTGTGGGCGGCCCCGCCAGGAACTAAAACCCAAAAAGAAGCGGGTTCACCGGCTTATTGCATGGGTTCCCGGGCGGGTGGGGAGCGGCCAGTGGTGCGTGGAAAACCAGGCAGGCGCTGGTGCCGCGCTACCGGAGAAAGTATGAATAAAAACAGCCTCTACCGCTTTATGGGTAAGCGTTAGAAGCTATAAATTATGTAGCAAACTGGGGCGAGGATTTTTCACAACGGTCAGACATCCCGAAGCCTCAAAACCCCAGGCTTGGTGCCCCCGGCGCATCCAGAAACCACACCCGTAAAAACTGGCGCGGCCAAAGGCCAGCGCCACCGCGGATCCGGCTTTGCCGGGCCGGGGGTGGCGTTCCCCCTCAGGGGGGAAGGCGCGCAGCGACTCAGGGGGGAATCTAGAACGGCGTGATGGTATTGAAGAACCGCCCCATCCAGCCCATGGCCTGGGCCTCGCCCTGCGCGCCTCGGCCACGGGATTCCACCCGCACGTTGGCCACCTGGGTCGAGTTGACGATGCTGCCCGGCTGCAGCGCGCGCGGATCGATGGTGCCCGAGAAGCGCAGCACGTCCACGTTCTGGTTGACGCCGATCTGCTTCTCGCCCGTCACGACCAGGTGGCCGTTGGGCAGCACGTCCACCACCGTGGTGGTGATCGACCCCGTGAAGGTATTGGCGCTTTCGGTGCCGCCCTTGCCGGAGAAGGTGTTTTCCGAGGCCGCGCCCAGCGTGGTGCGGTCGGCCAGCGATTTCTTCACGAAGGGCAGGTTGGTGATGCCGGCCGAGGCCTCGGAGGTGCGGTCCACCGTGGAGGAGGATTTCTGGCTGGCCGTCACGTTCTCGACGATCATGACCGTCACGTTGTCGCCCACCATGCGCGCGCGGCGGTCTTCGAAGGCGGGGCGGTAGCTGGCCTGGTGGAACAGGCCGCCCGTGACCGGTGGCGGCGTGCGCGGGGCGGCGGCCAGCGGAGGGGGCGTGGTGGGAAGGATGTCCACCGGCGGGGGCGGCGACATGGTGGCGCAGCCCGTGAGCAGCAGGGCGCCCGCGGCGGCGGCCAGGGCTGGGAGGCGTGTGGAGTGCAGCATGGCGAAAGGTCCTGTCGTCGTCACAGCTGGCTGAGCTTGGCCAGCATCTGGTCAGAGGTCTGGATGGCCTTGGAATTCATTTCGTAGGCGCGCTGGGTCTGGATCATGGTGACCAGCTCTTCCACCACGTTGACGTTCGAGGCTTCCAGGAAGCCCTGCTTGAGAATGCCCAGCCCGTTGGTGCCCGGCGTGCCCTGCTGCGGCTGGCCGGAGGCGGCCGATTCCTTGAACAGGTTCTGCCCGATGGGCTCCAGGCCAGCCGGGTTCACGAAGGCCGACATGGCCAGGTTCCCCAGCGGCTGGGGCTGGGTGTTGCCCTGCACCGTGGCGGACACCACGCCGTCGGCGCTGATGCTCACGCTCGTGGCGTTGGGAGGCACGGTGATGCCGTTGGCCACGGGCAGGCCGCTGGAGGTGACGAGGCGGCCCTGCGCATCCACCTGGAACGAGCCATCGCGTGTGTAGCCCAGGGTGCCGTCCGGCATGGTCACTTCAAAGAAGCCGTTGCCGTTGATGGCCACGTCCAGGTTGTTCTTGGACTCCTGCAGGCTGCCCTGCACGAAGTTGCGGCTGGTGGCCACCGTGCGCACGCCCAGGCCCAGGTGCAGGCCGGTGGGCAGCTGGTTCTGTTCGGTGGTGTTGGCGCCCACCTGGCGCAGGTTCTGGTAGATCAGGTCCTCGAACACCGCGTTGTTGCGCTTGTAGCCGGTGGTGGAGACGTTGGCCAGGTTGTGCGAGATGACGTCAAGCTGGGTCTGCTGGGCAGACATGCCGGTCTTGGCGATCCAGAGGGAGTTGATCATGGTGTGCTTCCTTCCTTGGGCGATGCGGGCGTGGGTGGTGCCGCGTCAACCGTTCATGCCCAGCAGCTGGCTGGCGGTCTTGTCATTGGTCTCGGCCGTCTGCAGCAGGCGCATCTGCTGTTCGAACTGGCGCGATGCGGCGATCATCCCGACCATGCTCTCGACCGGGTTCACGTTGGAGCCTTCGACGGCCCCCGCGAGCATGCGGGCGTTGGCATCGTTCGCGATGGGATCGCCGGACGTGGTGCGAAACAGGCCGTCATCGCCGCGCTTGAGCGGGTCTTCCAGCGTGGGGGTGGCGAGCTTGAGCCGGCCGATGGCCTGCGCGGGCTGGCCCGCGGCCTTGGCGGTGACCGTGCCGTCCGAGCCCAGCGTGACCTCGGCGCCCGGCGGGACGTCAATGGGCGCTCCGCCATCGGAGAGCACCGGCAGCCCGGTGGGCGTGAGCAGCTGGCCCGTGGCCGACAGCTCGAAGGTGCCCGCGCGGGTGTAGGCCTCGGTGCCGTCCAGGCCCTGCACGGCAAACCAGGCGTTGCCCGCGGCCATGGCATCGAGATTGCGGCCGGTGCGCTGCACGGGCCCGGGCGTGTTCACATGGCCGGAGGTGGCTTCGAGCGCGAACACGCGGGTCTTGGAGCCGTCGCCCTGCAGCGGCACCGAGCGGAAGGTGGAAAGCTCCGCGCGAAACCCCTGGGTGGATGCGTTGGCGAGGTTGTTGGACAGCACGGCCTGCCGGTGGGCGGCGGCGTTCGCGCCCGTCATCGAGGTGTAGATGATGCGGTCCATGGTGCGATGCTCCTTTCAGTACCCTGCAGTGCTGCGTGCCGTGCGCAGCGTGTGCAACCGGCGCGGCCCCGGCGCGGGCAGCCGCGCAAGGGCCGCCCCGCCGCGCTGGCTGCGTCCCCCTCCCGGAGCGCACAGCGCGCCGAGAGAGGGGGAAGGCGCGAAGCGACTCAGGGGGTGTTTCATCTCAGGTTCACCAGGGTGGACATCACCTGGTCTTGCGTCTTGATCGTCTGGGCGTTGGCCTGGTAGGCACGCTGCGCGGTCATCATGTTCACGAGTTCGGCCGTGAGATCGACGTTGGAGTCTTCCAGGGCGCCCGAGCGCAGGGCGCCGAAGTTGCCGTCCGTCGCGGTGCCCACCACGGGCTGGCCGGATTCAAAGGTGGCCACCCAGTTGTTGCCGCCCACAGAGGCCAGGCCCTGCGTGTTGCGGAAGCTCGACAGCGCGAGCTGCCCTTCCGCGCGGGTCACGCCGTTGGAGTAACGGGTCATGATCATCCCGTTGTTCTCGATGTTGATGCCGGTGAGCTCGCCCGTCGTGTAGCCGTCCTGGCTCAGGTTCGAGACCGCGAACTTGCTGCCGCTCTGGGAGACCTTGTCCAGGCTCACGTCAACGGTGAACGTGGGCAGGTTGTTCGGGTTGGGCGGCGTCGGATTGACGGTGAGCGGCAGCGAAAAGCCTGTGGCGGGCGGCGTGGCTGCAGGGCCGGTGATGACGCCGTTGTTGTCGAACGTGATCTGGCCGATGGGGGTGGCCACCACGGGAGGAATCGCGGTCGGATCGTCGAGCGCGTCGTACACGTCCCAGGTGTTGTCCGTCGAGGTCTTCTGGAAGTACAGGCTCACGGGCTTGGCCACGCCCTGGCTGTCGAACACGTTGATGGAGGTGCCGTAGGTGGCGCGCGGCGTGGCCGGGATGGGCGGCGTGGCGGCGGGGTCGCCGGCCGCGTCGGTGGCGGTGGCGGGCAGGTTGAAGGCCGCGGTGATCTTCGTCGTCTGCTTGGCCGGGATCGGCTCGGAGGTGGGGAAGACCATGGGGATGGGGTCGGTGCCCGAGCGCAGGCCGGTCACGGGGTCCACGGGGTAGCCCATCACGTTCGCGTTGTCGTTCGTGATCATGTTGCCCTCCTTGTCCAGCTTGAAGTTGCCGGAGCGGGTGTAGGCGGGCGTGCCGTCGGGCAGGGTCAGCGTGAAGAAGCCATTGCCGTTGATGGCCACGTCCAGGCTGTTGCCCGTGATCGTGAGGTTGCCCTGGGTGAACTGCTGCGAGACGGCGCCGACCTCGACGCCGATGCCCGCGTTGGTGCCGCCGGCCGAGCCGATGGCGGAAGCGACCATTTCAGCGAATTCCGCCCGCGAGGCCTTGAACCCGACGGTGTTGGAGTTGGCAATGTTGTGTCCGATGACGTCGAGGTTCTTGCTGGCGGCATTCAAGCCCGAGAGGCCTTGCTGAAAACTCATGGTGTTCTCCTGATAGAGGCGAAGAAAGGGTTTGGGCCGGCGTTAGACCAGGGCCTTGATCTGGCTGTAGCTGATGGTCTTGCCGTTCGCGAGCGTCAGCTTGAGCTGGCCGTCCTCGGCGCCCGCGGCGGTGACCTTGGACAGGGACAGCGGCGTGCTCGACAGCTTGGCCGAGCCGTTGACGGCGCTGACGCGGAACTGCAGCGCATCGGTGGCGCCGGTGTATTTGCTGGCATCCCACTCGAACGTGTGGCGGCCCGCGGCCTTGGCGCCCAGGTCGATGGTGTCCACCACCTGGCCGCCCGCGGTGGTGACCTCGATCTTCACGTTCGTGGCGGCCGAGGGCAGCTCGAAGCCGCCCTTGCCGACCTTGTCGGCCACGGCGACGCTCGAGCCTTCGGTCATCACGTTGCGGCCGATCAGCGCCGTGCCCTGCATCACCTGCAGCGAGTTGAACTGCTCGGACATGCTCTGCATGGTCTGGTTGAGCTGCTGGATGCCGGTCACCGTGTTGATCTGCGCGATCTGCGAGGTCATCTGCGCGTTGTCCAGCGGGTTCATCGGGTCCTGGTTGTTCAGCTGCGCGACGAGCAGCTTCAGGAACCGGTCCTGCGCGGCGGCGGGGTCGGTGGCGGCGTTGGCTTTCGTGCCGGTCGCATCCGTCACGGAAGGGGCGTTGGTGGCGCTGAGGATCATGGTGGGGTCTCCCGGAAATTACTGGCCCATCTGCAGGGTCTTGAGAAGCAGCGACTTGGCCGTGTTCATGACCTCGACGTTGTTCTGGTACGAACGGGAGGCGGAGATCATGTTGACCATTTCCTCCACGGCGTTGACGTTGGAGTGCGTCACGTAGCCCTGCTCGTCGGCCGAGGGGTGGGCGGGGTCGTGCACGCGGCGCCCGGGGGTGTTGCTTTCGCTGATGGCGCTCACCCGCACGCCGGCGGAGCTGTCGGCGCCCATCGGCGCGGTCTGGAACACCACCTGGCGCGCCTTGTACGCCTGGCCGTCGGGGCCGGCCACCGCATCGACGTTGGCCAGATTGCTGGCCACCACGTTGAGCCGCTGCGACTGCGCGCTGACGGCGCTGCCCGACACGCTGAAGATGGAGAACATGGACATGGGGTGACTCGCTTTCTGCGCTGCAATGCGGTGGGCTTTACTGGCCCTGGATCGCGCTGAGCATGGTTTTGGCGTTGCCGTTGATGAAGCGCAGCGTGGCTTCGTAGCGCACCGCGTTGTCGACAAAGTTCGCGCGTTCCCGGTCCAGGTCCACCGTGTTGTTGTCCAGGCTCGGCTGCGCCTGCACGGAATAGCCCAGTGCGCCGGGTGCGCCAGTGCCCGTGCTGGCCGCGGGCAGTGGAATGTGGCGGGGGTCTGTGGCGCCCTTGGCCCCCAGGTTGCCCGTGGTGCCCACGGAGCCTGCGGTGGCGAGGCGGGTTACGCCCGATCCGGACCCCGTGGCTTCGCGCATCGCGTCGCCAAAGCTGAAATCGCGTGCCACGTAGCCCGGGGTGTCGGCGTTGGCGATGTTGCTGGCGATGGCGCGCTGGCGCTCGGCACGCAGCGTCAGCGCGTTGCCGTGAAAGTCCAGCCGGTTGGTCATCTTGTCAAGCATGGTTGCCTCACACCCTGGGTTGCAATGGCGCCGGGCAGGGGGCTTTCCGGCGTGGCTTGATTATGGAAACCGTGGCTTTTTTCTAAAGCGCGAAGAACGAGGAAATGGGCGCGCAGTTTCGGGTTTTGCGCTGTGCCCGGCTGCCTATAGTTCCAGTCGTGAAATAGTCTTTGCCGCCCTGCGCGGGAAGACGCGCGACGCCCAGGAGGCCCCATGCCATCGATCTTTTCTTCCCGTTTCGTCCGAGCCTGCGCGCAGGCTGTGTCCTTGCGCGGGCAGGTGGCCGCGCACCGCGCCCTGGCGGGCGTGGCGCTGGCGGCCGCTGTGGCCGGCGGCAGCGGCGCCGCGTTCGCGCAGGCCGCCGCCGATCCCGCGGCCGACCTGGGGCCGCTGACCCAGCGCTGGCTGGACGATGCGATGTCGCGCAACCAGCCTGCGGGGCTCCCCTTGCGGATGGAAGTGAGCGTTGGCTCACTGGATTCCAGGCTGCGGCTGGCGCCGTGTGCGCGGGTTGAGCCCTATCTGCCGGCCGGCGCGCGGCTGTGGGGGCGTACGCGCCTGGGACTGCGCTGCGTGGAGGGGCAGACCGCATGGAACGTGTATCTTCCGGTGACCGTCAAGGCCTTTGGCCCCGCCTGGGTGCTGATCAACCCCGTGGCTCCTGGCGCCATCCTCACGGCCAACGATGCGACGCAGGCCGAGGTGGACTGGGCCGAGGAGTCGGCGGCCGTCATGGCCAATCCGGAGCTGTGGGTCGGGCAGGTGGCCGCCCGCCAGCTGGTCGCTGGGCAGACTTTGCGCCAGACCATGGTGCGGGCCCCGCATCTTTTCCGGGCAGGGGCCCAGGTCAAGGTGGTCGCGCAGGGGCCGGGCTATGCTGTGACATCGGCCGGCCAGGCAATGTCGGCAGGGGCAGCGGGGCAGATTGTTCGCATCCGCATGGACAATGGCCGCGTTGTCAGTGGAACTGTGAATGAGACTGGGACAGTGGTCGTGGCTCTTTGATGACGCTGTGGCGATAAATGGCTAAAGTCCGGGCCAAAAGGGTCGAAAACATTGCTACTGTGCCCCACATCAAGCGGGGTGGTGGAGAGAGCGATGAAGATTGGTCAAAAACCGGAACTCCCGGGCGCCTTGGCGCAGACGGGGCCTGCCAAGCAGGCCAAAAGTCCTGCCAGCGCTGCTGAAGGAGCCGCCAAGGACGCAGCGGCCGTGTCAACCGCCGGTGTGCCCGTCACGGTGTCCACCGCAGCCCGCGCACTGGACCAGACGGCCCGTTCCACGGGCGATTTCGATGCCGGCAAGGTCAAGGCCGTGCGCACGGCCATCGAAAAAGGCACGTTCTCGGTGGATGCCGAGGCCATTGCCGACAAGATGCTCACCAACGCCCAGGAAATCCTCTCCCGCTCCCGCGGCTGATCCCACAGCTCGCTTGGCAGCCAGATGCCATCCAGCGCACAATGGGCCATGTCGCTGGAAGAATCCCTCTCGGCTGTTGAACAGCTGATCGAAAAAGTCTCCGCCGCCCTTCTTGCGGCAGATCCCCCATCCCTTGAGAAAAACAGCATGGCCCTGCGGGATGCTGCGGCCCAGTTCGCGCGCGTCCTGGAGCAGGCGGCGGCCCGGGGCCTGCCTTTGCCCGCGCAGTTGCAAAAGAGGGTGGATGCCATCGGCGACATGCTCGCCAATCACCGCGAGGGCCTCGCCCGCCTGTCCGCCAACGCCGACCGCCAGGTTGCCAGCCTGCTGCCCCAGGCCGGCTCCCCCGCCACCTATGGCGACGGCCGCGGCGCCCAGCCCGGCAAGCCCGGCGTGGCACGGATCTACAAGTCGGCGGGCTGAGTCGAGTCGCAACTCAAAAAAGATAGCTACCAGCGCTTGAGCTACCTGCGTTTGAATGGCCAAACCGGCTTGATCCAACGCAAGTCAAGCGCAAGCAGCTATCCCATCGATAGCGAACCGGGGTCCGTACGTCGGAGTTCGGCCTTGCGCAATGGCCGTCGAAACGGTCGCAGCCCAATACCAGTGCCACCGTGGATCTGGCTTCGCCAGTCCAGGGGTGGCGTCCCCCTCAGGGGGAAGGCGCCGCAGGCGACTCAGGGGGAGCCATGGCCTCAGGGAGCCCTAATGCGCCCGCATCTTGGCACGCAAGCGGGCGATGGACTGGCTGTGCAGCTGGCACACCCGTGACTCGGTAACCCCCAGCACGGCCGCGATCTCTTTGAGATTCATGTCGTGCTCGTAGTACATGCCCATGATGTGCTGCTCGCGCTCGGGCAGGCTCTTGATGGCGTTGACCAGGGACATCTTGAGCCGCTGGTCGCGCAGCAATTCCATGGGGTCGGCATCGCCGTCGGCAACATGGCGGTCCAGGAAACCGTCGTCGTCCTCGTTGCCGTGTGTCATGTCTTCCAGGTACACCAGCTGCGTGCCCCGCACCTTGCCCAGCAGGTTCTGGTAGTCCGCCAGGTTCATGCCCATTTCACTGGCGATCTCGGATTCGAGCGGGCTGCGACCGAGTTTCTGCTCCAGCCGTTGCACGGCGTGCTCGATGTCTTTCTGGCTCTTGCGCGAGCTGCGGGACATCCAGTCGCCCTCGCGCAACTCGTCGAGCATGGCGCCGCGGATGCGCTGGGTCGCGAAGGTCTCGAACTGCACGCCCTGGGCGGCTTCGTAGCGCGAGAGTGCTTCCGCCAGGCCCATCATGCCGACCTGGATCAAATCGTCCAGCTCCACGTTGGGCGGCAGCTTGGCGATCATGTGGTGCGCAATCCTTCGCACCAGCGGGACGTGCTGGCGGATCAGCGCATCACGATCGAGCTGGCCTTTGGCGGTGTACATCAGATCAGTGGCTCCGGACAAAATGCGCAGGCATGCCTGTCAAGTTGCTGGGTGGCAGCGCAGTCAGCGATTCACTGATAGTGCCCGCATTTTCCAGTAGTTGCAAGGCCAGGCGCTGGAGGTCCTGGGGGTTCTGCGTGGCGATGGTGGTCGTGCGCACCGGGCCACCCAGGTGGCGCTCCGCGCAGTCCTGCAGGGTCAGCAGCGCGTGCTGTGTCTTGCGCCGTTCGGCGGCGGTGTCGCCGCGCAGCAAGGCCGCCACCATGCAGGGCAGGGTCGTGTGCAGGGCGATCTGCTTGAGGCTCTTGTAGCTGGTCAGCACGCCGGCCGATCCGTCGCCCATCACCACCAGCGGTATGGTGGACGTGTGCGTCAGCAGCGGCCCGAGCGTGGCCGCAGGCGCGTGCAGCACGATCAACCCGTAGGTCCGGAAATAGGGCAGCAGGCTGGGCAGGGGTGCCGTTTCATTGCGGCTGGCTTCCCGGCTGATGCGCAGAAGGCCCTTCGCCGCCGGAATCACCGCCAGCGAGGAGGCCATGGCCCCCATGTTCAGGCTGACACCCTCGTTCCAGGGCGCCTGTTGCAGCAGGTGCAGCAGCCCTGGGCTGTCGTCCGTCTCCTGGGCGGTGCCATCGAGCACCACCACCGGGTAGCCCAGGCGCTGCAGGCTCGCGCAGATCTGCCACAGCGTCTCCAGCCCGGTGCCCGCGTTGTCCTGGCTGGCGACCGCCACCACCCGCAGTTCCGATTGCGGGGTGAAGCTGTGCAGGCCTGCCGCCTGGTGAAAGCCGATATCAAGCATCGACCAGCCCCCGTTCGTTCATGGTGTCGGGCGAATGCGAGAAGAAGAAGTTCAGGTCGGTTGCCTTGGGGTCGAAAGCCGACTTGGCGGGAGCGCGCATGGAGGTGCTGATGAGCTTGTGTGCATCGGCGCGCTCCCAGTCTTCCGGCACGCGCTGGCCGTTGGTCACGCCGCGCAGCACCATCTGGTGGCGGATCAGTGCGTCGATGGCCGGGCCGAGTTTCACGGCTTCGTCCACCTTGGACAGGATGGCCTGCTGGGAGCCTTCGGTCTTGAACGCCGTGAGCACATCGTCGAGCGTGTCGCCATGGCAGCCCGCGTTGAGCACCAGCAGGCGGTTCACATGGGGCAGGTCCAGCACGTCGAGCATGTCGCGCTTGCGCGGGTCGCGCGGGGCCACGCCCGTGGTGTCGATGAGCACCATCTTCTTGCCCGACAGCAGGCCCAGCAGGTCCTGCAGCGCGGCGCGGTCGTGGGCCAGGTGGGCGACGATGCCCAGCATGCGGCCGTAGGTGCGCAGCTGCTCGTGGGCTCCCACACGGTAGGTGTCCAGCGTGATCAGGCCCACGCTGCCGGGGCCGTGGATGCGCGCGCACATCGCGGCCAGCTTGGCGGTGGTGGTGGTCTTGCCGACGCCGGTGGAGCCCACCAGCGCGAAGATGCCGCCTTGTTCGTACAGCGGGGGTTCGGCCAGGTCGGTCCTGAGGTTGCGCTCCAGCACCTCCATGAGCCAGCGCACGGATTCGGCGGCCGACAGCTCCTCGGGCATGCGCTCCAGCACGGCACGGGCGAGGGAAGGGGAGTAGCCTGCGCGGATCATCTTGAGCATGAGGTTGGACTGGATGGGGTTCTGCCGCGCCTGCCCCAGCCACGCCAGGGTGTTGAAACGGTCCTCGATCAGTTCCTTCATCGCGTGCAGCTCGCTCATCACGCTCTGCTGGTTGGCGGCCGACTGCACGGCGCTGCTCACGGCGGGCTCCTGCCGGCGGCGTGGCGGCTCGGGCGGGATGTCCATGGGGATGGTGCGCAGCGGGTTGTGGCGCGCCACGGCGGGCGCGGGCATGCGTTCGCGCTCCGGTTCCTGGTCGCGGCTGCGCTCCGACAGGGTTTGCGGTTCGGCCGGGCCATTGAGCGCCTCGTGGCGGCGGCGCAGCATGCGCTCGCGCACATAGTCCTGGAACGACAGCGTGCTCATCGCCAGCTGCTCGGTGTCTTCCTCCACCGGGTTGCGGCCCAGGGTGCTGGCGGCGGCTGCTGCTGCCTGGCTTGCGCGCTGGGGCGCGCTGCGCGCCGGTGTGGGGGCCAGCAAGGGCGGGTTGGCGGACGGGCCCGCGCCACCACCGTCCAGCGCCGAGAGCGTGTCCTCGGCCGTGGCCACGACTTCGACGCCGTTGGCCGTGGGGCGGTTGGACAGGATCAATGTGCCGTCACCAAAGGCCATGCGCGCTTTGGCCAGAGCCTCCCGGGATGTGGGAGCGTGGAAGCGTTTGATGTTCATGCTGATGCACCTCTAAGGATCGGCCCAATGCGGATGGTGTGGGTCTCGGGGATTTCACTGTGGGCAAGCACCTGCAGCCGGGGCGCGACGCGGCGCACCAGGCGGGAGATGGCATTGCGGATCTGGTCTGGCACCAGCAGGCAGGCGGGCAGGCCCATCTCTTCCTGCTTGAGGGCCACCTCGGCGGCCTTTTGCGTGAGGATGTCGGCCACGCCAGGGTCCAGGGCGGGGCCGGCCGTGTTGCCCAGCGCCTGCACCAGCAGGCGTTCGAGGCCTGGTTCGATGGCGATGACGTTGAGTTCGCGGGTGGGGCCGTAGATCTGCTGCACGATGGCGGGCGACAGCGCGATGCGCACGCGGCGGGCCAGCTCGACCGGGTCGGAGATGCCGCCGGCAAACTCGGCCAGCGTTTCGATGATGGTGCGGATATCGCGGATGTGCACAGACTCTTCCAGCAGCAGCTGGAGGACTTTCTGGAACGTTGCGATGGAGACCATTTTCGGGACCACTTCTTCGATGAGCTTGGGAGCCAGCTTGGCCACGTGCTCCACGAGTTGCTGCGTTTCCGTGCGACTGAGGAGCTTGGCGGCTTGCACTTGCATCAAGTGTGACAAATGGGTGGCCATCACGGTTTCGGAATCAACGACCGTAAAACCCGCCATTTGTGCGGCTTCCTTCTGGCGGTCGTCGATCCAGTGTGCTGGGAGGCCGAACGCGGGGTCGGTGGTGGGGGTGCCGATCAGGGGCGTGGTGATGCCGCCCGGGTTGATGGCCAGGAACATGCCGGGGAAGGCCTCGCCTTCGCCGACCACCACGCCACGCAGCGTGATGCGGTAGCCGCTGGGCTTCAATTCGAGGTTGTCGCGCACGTGCACGGCGGGCGGCAGAAAGCCGACTTCCTGCGCAAACTTGCGGCGCACGCCCTTGATGCGCGTGAGCAGGTCGCCCTGGCGGCTCTTGTCCACCAGGCTGATCAGGCGGTAGCCCAGCTCCAGGCCCAGCAGGTCCACGGGCTGCAGGTCGTCCCAGGTGGCTTCGCCGTCGCTCACGGGGGCGGGCGGGGCCTCGACTTCGGGCGGCACCTTCTGCCGTTCATGCAGCACCCAGGCGCCATAGGCGAGCAGGCCACCCATGGTCAGAAACACCACGTGGGGCATGCCCGGAATCAGGCCCAGCAGCAGCAGGATGCCGGCGGTCACGCCCAGCACGCGGGGCGACATGAAGAGCTGCTGCACGATCTGGCGGCCCATGTCGTGGTCCTTGCCCACGCGCGAGATCACCATGGCCGCAGCCACCGAGATCAGCAGGCCGGGAATCTGCGCCACCAGCGCATCACCAATGGCCAGCAGGATGTAGCTATCAGCCGCCTGCTTGGCCGACAGGTCGTGCTGCAAGACCCCGATGGCGAAGCCGCCGATGATGTTGATCAGCAGAATCAGGATGCCGGCGACCGCATCGCCGCGCACGAACTTGGAGGCACCGTCCATGGACCCGAAGAAGTTGGCTTCTTCGGCCACTTCGGCGCGGCGGCGCTTGGCTTCCTTCTCGTCGATCAGGCCGGCGTTCAGGTCGGCATCCACCGCCATCTGCTTGCCGGGCATGGCGTCCAGCGTGAAGCGGGCCGACACTTCGGCAATGCGCTCGGCGCCCTTGGTGATCACCACGAAGTTGATCACCACCAGGATCGCGAACACGATCAGCCCGACGGCAAAGTTGCCACCGATCAGGAAGTGGCCGAAGGCCTCGATCACCGCGCCGGCGGCGCCCGGACCCGTGTGGCCTTCCAGCAGCACCACGCGGGTGGAGGCCACGTTCAGCGACAGGCGCATGAGGGTGGTCAGCAGCAGCACCGAGGGAAAGGCCGCGAAATCCAGGGGGCGCAGCATGTAGGCCGCCACCATCATCACCATCAGGGCCACGGCGATGTTCAGCGTGAAGAACGCGTCGAGCAGCCACGGCGGGATGGGCAGCACCATGAGCGCCAGGATGGCCACCACGAGCAACGGGGCCGACAGCCCCTGGAGGGCGTTGGCATTGCTGCCCGCCCATTGCTGCAAAGATTTCACGGAGGTGTTCATGCGGCGGCACCTTGCACGGGCGTGCGGTTCAGCGGATCGAGTTCAGGGGGCACAAACGGCTCCACCAGGCTGTCGGGCATGCGGCCTTCGCCGCGCAGGGCGGCCTTGAGGCGGTAGACGTAGGCCAGCACCTGGGCCACGGCGGTGTAGAGCGTGGCGGGAATGGCCTGGTCCAGTTCGGCATGGGCATACAGCGCCCGGGCCAGCATGGGCGACTGCAGCACGGGCACGTTGTGCTCCTTGGCCACGTCGCGGATCTTGAGCGCGATGAGGTCGGTACCGCGCGAGATGACCTGCGGCGCGCTCATGGTCTTCTCGTCGTACTTGAGCGCCACGGCGTAGTGGGTGGGGTTCATCACCACGAAGTCGGCCTTGGGAACGGCGCCCACGCTGGCACGGTCGGCGATCTCGCGCTGCTTCTGGCGGATGCGGCCCTTGGTGTGGGGGTTGCCGTCGGATTCCTTGTGCTCCTGCTTGATTTCCTCGTGAGACATCTTCAGGCGCGCCTTGAAGAAGTAGGCCTGCAGGGGCACGTCCACCAGCGCCGCCAGGAACACCACCAGGAGCAGCAGGCTCATGCCGGACGTGAGCCAGTCGGCCAGCTGGCGGATGGCCATGGGGGAGGGCTGCAGCACCAGCATGGCCACCGTGTCGATGCTGCTGCCCATGAACTTCCAGGCCACGTAGCTCAGGACCGCGGTCATCAGCACCATCTTGGCCACGTTGGCCATCTGCTGCTTGGAAAACAGGTTGGCGAGCCCCGAGATCGGATTGAGCCGGTTGAACTGGGGCGAAATGGGCTTGAGGCTCAGAATCCAGCCGCCGGCGCCGATGGCGCTGATCAGGGCCGCGGCACCGGTGAGGATGGCGAACACCGCGCTGGCCACCAGGCCCACGACGACCATGTCCTGCAGGCGCTTGAGCATGGTGCCGGGCGCCATGACGGTGGTGGCGTCAAACGCGAGCTGCTGGCTCATCGCCCGCTGCATGTGGTCCATCAGCTGGGGGGCCAGAATGAGCAGGCAGGCCGCGCCCGCGCCCAGGATCGCCAGGTGGGAAAGATCGCGCGAGCGTGCTCCCTGGCCGTCTTCGCGCGCTTTCTGCAGCTTGCGCTCTGACGCGGGTAGGCTTTTTTCTTGGCTGGATTCCATGGTGGCATGACGGCTCGTGTCATGCCATTGTCGTGAGCGACCCGGAAATCTAAAGGCCGATAAGGAGGCTGCAGCCCCCTCTTTTCAGAGACGTAACAGGCGCCGGCGTGGCGCCTGCGGCCGCCGCAGGGCCGCGGGCGGCGTTGCGTGGCCGCAGCCTCAGAAGCCGAGGCTGGCCAGCAGGTCGTCCACCTGGGACTGGTCGGTCACCACGTCGGGAGTGTGCTCGGGGTCCACCACGGGGCCCTGCAGGTGCTGGGTGCGGGGCGGTTCGGCCACGGCGGCCACCTGTGCATTGGGGGGGGCGGTCTGGATCAGCAGCTGCACCAGCTGGTCCTCGATGGTGGCGGCGAGGTTGACCACCCGGGCGATCACCTGCCCGGTCAGGTCGTGGAAGTCCTGCGCCATCATGATTTCGGTGAGGTGCGTGTCGGCTTCCTTCGTCACCCGCTCGACATCGGTGAGGAAATTCATGATTTCCCCCTTGGCCACGGCCGCCACCGGGTCCTTGACCAGGGACGTCACCACACGGCGCGTCTCGGCGGCGATGTAGTCGTGCTGCGCCTTGGCCTGCTCGACGCGGTTGAGCACTTTCTCGGCGGCTTCCCCGGTCAGCCGGGCGATGTACGACAGGCGGCTCTGGGCGTCGGGCAGCTCGCCCATGGAGCCGCGCAGCTTGTCGGCGTAGCCCAGCTCGTTGAGCGAGTCGTGCAGCTGGCGTGTCAGCAGGCCGATCTTGTGGTGTACATCCGCAGGCGGCTGGCTGTTGTCCGGTATGTCGTCCATGGTGTCATAGCCCCATCTTTTTCAGGATCAAGGTCACTTTCTCTTCGAGTGTTGCCTTGGTGAAGGGTTTGACGATGTAGCCGGCGGCCCCGCCCTGCGCGGCGGCCACGATGTCTTCCTTGCGGGCTTCCGCGGTGACCATCAGGACGGGCAGGTGCTTGAGCTTGTCGTCCTTCTTGATTTCCGCCAGCAGCTGGAAGCCGTTCATGTTGGGCATGTTGATGTCGGTCACCACGAAGTCGAACTTGCTGTTGCGCAGCTTGTTCAGGGCGGCCACGCCATCTTCGGCCTCGTCGGCATCGGCAAAGCCGCTTTCCTTGAGCAGATTGCGCACGATGCGCCGCATGGTGGAGAAGTCGTCAACGATCAAAAAACGAAGGGCTGTGGTCACGTGGGACCCTTTCGGTCGGAAATGGCTGTAAGTATTGTCATGGGTGGCAGGGTTGGTGACAAGTCGTAACGTTTACCTGCCGAGGGGGGGATTTTCCCGCTTTTCATTCAACAGTTCTGTCGAAGTGATTTCGGGAATCCCCTTGCCCATGAGTCGTTCTTCGGCCTCCCGGGTCAGCACCGTGATGGTGATGCGCCGGTTGGCGGGTGCGCGCGGGTTCTTTGGCTCCAGCAGATCGCTGGCCGCCAGGCCCACCACACGTCCCAGTTTAGCGTCTGGCATGCCGGCCGAGACAAGCTCCCGGCGCGAGGCGTTGGCGCGGTCGGCCGAAAGCTCCCAGTTGCTGTAGCCCCGGTCGCTGTTTCCGTAGGGGACTGCATCGGTATGGCCAGCCAGGCTGATGCGGTTTTCCACCCCGCCGAGGGCGGCGCCGATCTCACGCAGGATGTCGCGCATGTAGGGTTTCACCAACGCGCTGCCGCTGTCGAACATGGGGCGGTTCTGGTCGTCGATGATCTGGATCTGCAACCCGTCGGGCGTGATGTCGATGCGGATCTGCGACTTGTATTCATTCAGGCGCGGGTTTTCCGTGATGAGCGCATCGATCTTGGCTTCCAGCGCCTTGATGCGGTCCAGGTCCTGCTTGGCCTGCTCGGCCCGGGCTGCGTCGATGCTCATGCGGCGCTGCTTGGCGGCCTCCACGTCGGAGCGCCGCACCTGGCCGTGCACCTTGGACAGGTCGTTCCCCCCGCCGGGAATCACGCTGGAACTGTTGCCGGCACCGTCGCCGCCGGTCATGGCCACCTTGAGCGGCGACGCGAAATAGGCTGCAATCCCCTGCAGCTCGCCCTTGGCGGTGGAACCCAGCAGCCACATCAGCAGGAAGAACGCCATCATCGCCGTCACGAAGTCGGCATACGCGATCTTCCAGGCGCCGCCATGCACCGCATGGCCGCCTTTCTTGATGCGCTTGATGATGATGGGCTGGAGCTTCTTTTCTGCCATGGTCAGCTATCCCGTCGGCTCCCCATGGCGCCGCGCACCACCCGCAGCCTTTGATGCCGGCGTGTCCCAAGCCAGGGCAGCAAGCCAAGGTCCGCCCCGCAGCGCCGCGAGAGCGGAGGGAAGGCGCGTTGCGCACCAGGGCGGTGTCTCATTTCTTCCCCTTCACATGCCCCTCCAGCTCGGTGAAGCTGGGGCGGACGCTGGAGAAAAGCACCTTGCGGCCAAACTCGATGGCCGTGGCCGGGTTGTAGCCCTGCATGCTGGCCAGCAGGGTGGACTTGATGCACTGCAGTTCCTTGGCGGCATCTTCGGTCTTTTGCTCGACCAGGCCGCCCAGGGGCTCGACCACGCCGTAGGCCAGCAAGATCCCGAGGAACGTGCCCACCAGCGCCGAGCCGATCATGCCGCCCAGCACCGACGGCGGCTGGCCCACCGAGCCCATGGTGTTCACCACGCCCAGCACGGCGGCCACGATCCCGAACGCGGGCAGGGCGCCGGCCAGGCGCGCCAGCGCGGCCACGGGCGCGTGGGCCTCCTGGTGGTGGGTGTCGATCTCGCTGTCCATCAACGCCTCGATCTCGTGCGAGTTGAGGTTGCCCGACACCATCATGCGCAGGTAGTCGGTGGTGAACTCGATCACGTGGTGGTCGCTGCCCACCGTGGGGTATTTCTTGAAGATCTCGGATTCGTGGGGTGCTTCCACATCCTTTTCGATCGCCATCAGCCCCTCCTTGCGGGCCTTCTGCAGGATGTCATAGAGCATCGCCATGAGCTCCATGTAGCGCGCCTTAGTGTACTTGGATCCCTTGAGCGCCATCGGGATGGCCGCCATGGTGGCCTTGATCACCTTGGGCTGGTTGTTCACCACGAAGGCGCCCAGCGCGCCCCCCAGGATGGTGATGATCTCGAAGGGCAGGGCCTTCAGGATCACGCTGATATTTCCCCCGTGCACGATGTACACGCCGAAGATGCAGCCTAGGCAAACGACGTAACCGATGATGACAAACATGCTTTGTGCGTGATGAGTTGCGGCGAGCGGGCAAACGATGCGGCGGATTCAGGGGGGCAGACAACGCGGGCGCTGTGTTCTCAAATGTATCGGATTGCAGGGGCCAGACCAACGAACGGGTTGCCTGGGACGACCTGGCGGCCGGCGTGCCGCGCAATGACGTTAGCACAACACGGCGCAAAAAAAGAGGCCAAATTGGCCTCTAGTGGTTGTGTGGTAAGCGGTAGATGCTCCTGTTTTTGAGACTTTTCGCCCACCCAGGCCTGCGTGCCACTACTACTTGAGCAAGGCCAGCACGCCCTGCGGAATCTGGTTGGCCTGGGCCACCATGGCCGTGCCAGCCTGCTGCAGGATCTGGGCGCGCGACAGGTTGGCGGTTTCTGCGGCAAAGTCGGCGTCCTGGATGCGGCCACGCGAGGCAGACATGTTTTCCGAGGACAGCTGCAGGTTCGAGATGGTGGTCTCGAATCGCGCCTGCAAGGCACCAAAGCTTGCACGCTGGCCGTTCACTGCCGCCAGGGCCGAATCGATGATCTTCAGGGCCTTGGTCGAGCCGTCGACGGTGGACACGTCGATGACGTTGACGGCGTTCAACGTGGATGCCGTCGCCGTGACCGGGGGCGTGCCCGTCAGATTGGTAATGGCGAAGCCCTTGTCCGAGCTCATCTCCAGGTACCCGGTGGCCGTCGCAAAGCCGCCGGCGGGCGCAGCGGCGACACCCGCGACAAAGGTGGGGGTGCCGGTGGAGGCCGACGTCGCGGCATCGTAGGCGCCCACGGCAATGGTGTTGCCCGCCAGGGAGTTGTTCTGAATCTGGATGTTGGCACCCGACTCATTGATGAGCACTATGCCGTCGCCGGCGTCGTTGAGTTTGGCGGTGATGCCGGTTTGCGACGACACGTCGTTGAAACCCTTGATGGCTTCCGCCAGCCCGCCCGCGGTCGCGCCGGCGGCGGATACGCTGAAAGTCACGTTGGCGGCGGTCGCGTTGTCTCCCTTCACCGCCAGCGAATAGGAGCCGCCAGCCACGAAGGTGGTCAGGTTGACCTGGTTGCGTGCAGACGCGGAGACACCGGTGGATTCGGAGAGCGCGTTGATTTTGGCGGCCGCGGTGGCCATCGTGTCGGTGGCGGTGAGCGTGACCGTCTTGGTTTGCAGCCCGGCGATGTCGAACGTGCCGGTCAGCGCCGTGGGGGCCGCCGCCGCCGTCACCACCACGGGCGCCGACTGCTTGAGCTGTGCTCCGTACGTCGTCGTGCGGAAGTTGCCGGTGGTCGCCGTGATGGTCTGGTTGGCGTTGGCGCCCACCTGGAAGGTGGCGGAGCCGAACGAGCCGTCCAGCAGCTTCTGGCCGTTGAACTCGGTGGTGACGGAAATACGGTCCAGTTCGGACAGCAGCTGGCCGACTTCGGCCTGAATGGCCTTGCGGTCGCCGGCGGAGTTGGAGGCATTGGCGGATTGCACGGACAATTCGCGCACACGCTGCAGAATATTGCTGGCGCCCGCCAGGGCGCCTTCAGCGACCTGGGCCAGGGAAATACCATCGTTGGCATTGCGCACCGCCTGGTTCAGGCCCCGGATCTGGGTGGTGAAGCGCTCGGAAATGGCCAGGCCGGCGGCGTCGTCCTTGGCGCTGTTGATGCGCAGGCCCGACGACAGGCGCTGGATGGAGGTGCTGAGCGATGCCTGGCTCATGCCCAGATTGCGCTGGGCGGTCAGGGAGCTGACGTTGGTATTGATAGTGGCTGCCATGGATATGCTCCTTAAAGGCTTGAAAAACCAAATCTGCGCCGGTAGAAGCCCCACCGTCCGGCAGACAAGACGGGAACGATGGGTGAATTGTGAAAGTCGAGCGCGGTGCGCAGTGGTGCGATAAAGCGCACAAAAACCCTGCAACTTGTGCGTTTCGCCCTAAAGTTTTCGCCGCAGCTTCCGAAAACATTTGCAACGGGACGTAAATGCCCGCCGTTCTACAGAAGGCCATGCTGGCGCTGTGAACCGTATGGCCGGGTGCCTTGCCTGGCACCAGGTTGGCGGCAACGCCATGTTCAGTCAGTTCTTTTCAGGAGATTTGCAAATGGCAGCTACCATCAACACCAACGTCAGTTCCTTGACCGCCCAGCGCAATCTGGGTATGAGCCAACTGTCGCTCAACACCTCCATCCAGCGCCTGTCGTCGGGCCTGCGCATCAACAGCGCCAAGGACGACGCCGCCGGCCTGGCCATTTCCGAGCGTTTCACCTCGCAGATCCGCGGCCTGAACCAGGCAGTGCGCAATGCCAACGACGGCATTTCGCTGGCGCAAACCGCTGAAGGCGCGCTCAAGGCCTCTGGCGACATCCTGCAACGTGTGCGTGAACTGTCCGTGCAGTCCGCCAATGCCACCAACTCCGCCGGCGACCGCAAGGCCATCCAGGCTGAAGTCGGCCAGCTGCTGTCCGAACTGGACCGCATCTCCACCACGACCGAATTCAATGGCCAGAAGCTGCTGGACGGCTCGTTCGGCTCCGCCACCTTCCAGGTGGGCGCCAACGCCAACCAGACCATCACGGCGACCACCGGCAACTTCCGCACGACCACCTATGGTGCGCAGCTGAAGGCCTCGGCCAGCGTTCCTGCGGCTGCCGCCGCCCCCGCCGCCGCCGCCGCGACCGTTATCGTGAACGGCCTGCAAAGCAAGACGGTGAACGTCGACGCTGCCGACACGGCTTCGAAAATTGCCGCAGCGGTCAACGCAGCGGCCGAGACCACCGGCGTGACGGCTTCGGCTCGCAATCTGTCCGAGTTCAAGATCACCACGGCAGGTGCCGTGTCCCTGGCGATCAAGGGTGACAACACCACGACCGCCGCCAACATCACCTTCAGCGCGACCTCGGCAACCGACTTGGGCGAAGCCGTCAAGGCATTCAATGACGTGGCATCGCAGACCGGCATCACCGCCAAGCTCAACAGCGCCGGCGATGGCATCCTGCTGACCAATGATGCGGGCTCGGACATCAATATCGTCAACAACTCGACGGTGGCCGTGACCACCCTGGCATCGCAAAACGCGACGGCCGCTACGCTGACCTTCTCTGCCGCGCAGTCTATGGCAGTCGCTGGCGGCACGGCCAACTCGCGTGGCACGGTGGAGTTCAGCTCCGACAAGGGCTTCTCTCTGGGCGGCACCTCCGCGTACGTGGCAGCCGGTGCTTCGACGCTGAATTCCGTCAACACCATCGACGTGTCGACTGTCGACTGTCGACGGTTCGACCAAGGCCCTGAAGATCATCGATTCGGCCCTGTCCGCCGTCAACGGCCAGCGCGCCAGCTTCGGTGCCCTGCAGTCGCGCTTCGAGACCACGGTGAACAACCTGCAAAGCACGTCCGAAAACATGTCTGCCTCGCGTGGCCGCATCCAGGACGCCGACTTTGCCGCAGAAACCGCCAACCTGTCGCGCGCCCAGATCCTGCAGCAGGCTGGCACGGCCATGGTGGCCCAGGCCAACCAGCTGCCACAAGGTGTTCTGGCCCTGCTGCGCTGATCATCTTTGGCAGAGGGTTGAACAGGCGGGGCGGGTTTGTGAAACAAGCCCGCTCCTCACAAGGCGGAGGCGACCTGGTCGCCGCCGCTTTCCGCTTTTTGCCAATCGGGCTGCAACGCGGTAGATTGGTGGCTTTCTTGGGTGCTTATCGGCTGGATGCAACAAGCCAAAGGCCTGGATAATTCTGGCGATTCAACCCGACACGGATTCAGGAGGTGGGATATGGCTAGCTTTTCATCGATAGGCATCGGCCTGGGCGGCAACGTGGACGTCAATGGGCTGATCAAGGCTTCGGTCGACGCCGTGAAGATCCCCATCACCAAGACCAACGGCCTGAACCAGCAGGCGGCCATCACGAATGCGAAGGTGTCTGCCTTCGGCCAGTTCAAATCCCTGGTCTCCACGCTGGCCGATGCCGCCAGCAAGCTCGCCAGCGTCACGGGCTGGAACGGGGTGAGCGCGACCTCCGCCAAACCGGAAGCCGTGTCGGTCTCCGCCGTGGGCGGCGCCGCGGCGACGTCATTCAATGTGCAGGTGCAGAACCTGGCCAAGGCGCAGTCCTCCATATCCGTGGCGTTGTCGCCCGTCAAGCAGGCTGTCGGGGCGGGCACGCTGACCTTTGAAACGGGCAAGTGGTCCGGCGAGCCCAAGGTCTTCACGATGGGCAGCGCGGGCGCGGTCAATGTGGAAGTCAGCGCCACGGATACGCTGGCGGACGTCGCCAGCAAGATCAATGGCTCGAAGGCCGGCGTGACGGCCACCGTGCTGAGCGATGCCTCCGGCGAGCGCCTGATGCTGCGCAGCAAGACAACGGGCGAGGATGCCGGCTACCGGATGAGCGCGGCGGACGCCGACGGCAACCTGGCGGACGGTGCGGGCCTGTCGCGGCTCGTGGTGGGCGGCGTGACGGAGTATGCGGCGAACGCGAACGCGACCGTCAACGGCGTTGCCGTCACTTCGGCAACGAATGCCTTTGCCGATACCGTGTCGGGCGTGACGTTCACGGCGCTGCAGGTCACCACGGGCGACGTGGCGGTGACGGTGGCCAAGGACAACTCTGCCGTGAAGAAGAACATCGAGGCCTTCGTGAGCGCATACAACGCCATCAATCAGGCGTTGAATGAGGTCACCAAGTACGACCAGGGCACCAAAACGGCGGGGTTGCTGCAGGGGGATAGCGCGGCGGTGACCTTGCAAAACACCTTGCGCATGGCGCTGCAGTCCGTGAACAGCTCGGGCGCGCTGCGCAATCTGTCTGCCGTGGGAGTGGTCTCGGAGGGCGGGCTCGGCAACGTGGCACCCACCGGCAACCTGACGCTCGACGCGACCAAGTTCAACAAGGCCATGGAAAACGCCGACGACGTCAAGGCTTTCTTCCGGGGGCCGGAGGGCGGCAGCGTGGAGGACGGGTTCGCCGGAAAATTCAAGGCGGTCACGACCAAGCTGCTCGCAAACGACGGGTTCTTCGCCAGCAAGGCAAAAATCTACGAGCAATCCCTCAAGCTCAATGCCAAGGACGTGGAGACGATCAACGATCGTGCGGACCGCCTGGAAAAGAGCCTGACGGCGCGTTACACCGCCCTTGATACAAAGATGTCGAGCCTGAATGCGCTCAATGCGTATATCTCGCAGCAGGTGACCACCTGGAATAAATCCTCGGGCTGACCGCTTCAGTTTTTCTGGCTGTAGCCGATAACTAAAGTAATACATCGCAAGGATTGCCAGCATGTTCAGCGCCTATAGCCCCCGTGCAGCCAACGCTTATCAGCGTATCAATGTAGAAACCAGCATGCACACGATGGACCAGCACCAGCTGGTCAGCCTGCTGTATGAAGGTGTCCTGAACTCCATCGCCACGGCGCGGGGTGCCATGGCGCGCGGCGACGTGCTGGGCAAGGTCAACAATATCTCCAAGGCCGTCCGCATCATTGAAGAGGGGCTGAGCACGGCGCTCGACAAGGTGGATGGCGGGGAGCTGGCCCAGAACCTGGGAGCCCTGTATGACTACTGCCTGCACCGCCTGATCCTGGCGAATGCCCGCAACGACGATGCCATGATGCAGGAGGTCATGCGCCTGATCGAGCCGGTGGCGCAGGGCTGGAGCCAGATCAAGCAATCGGGCGCCGTCGCGGAGGCCGCCACCCCGGGGCAGCCAGCACTGGTGGAGGCCTGAACCATGTCCCACATGCTGATTGACTACTACAAGGCGATCGAAGACAGCAGCGCCAAGATGCTGGAGGCCGCCAGGCTCAAGGACTGGGATGGCGTGGTGCGCTATGAAGGAGCCTGTGCCGTGCTGATCGAGCAACTGCGCTTCAAGTCGCAGGAACACGAACTGCTGCCAGAGCACCGGCGCGAAAAGACCCGCATCATGCAGCGCATCCTGCGCAACGATGCCCAGATCCGTTGCCTGGCTGAGCCCTGGCTGGCGCAGTTCGAACACCTGTTCGAAGGCCAGCCGCAGATGATGCATTGAGGCATGCGCCAAGCCCCAGACAAAGCCGACCCCGCGAGGTCGGTTTTTTCATGGATGAAATACGGCGCTACCGCTTGTCCATCAGGCGCAAGCAGCTATTAAGTTGAGAGCAGCTGATTCCTGACGCTTGTCACGAAGCTGCCACGGCCAGCGATGCGTCGCGGAGCTCCCTGGCTGAGAGTGTGGCGTGTCTTTTACGGAATAAAAAGTGCCTGTAGCGCTTATCCATAAAGCGCAAGCAGCTATAAAATCAGGAGTAAGCGCAGACCTGCGCTGCCAGATACCGGCGCGCCCCCCGCGAGGGATGTCCAGCAAGGGCCGCCCCGCAGCGAGGGCATCGTCCCCTTGCTCACAGCGCGCAGCGCTGTGAGAGCGAGGGGAAGGCGCGCAGCGCCTCAGGGGAGCGCCCCTGCTATACCTGCATGTTCATGATGTCGGTATAGGCCTGCACCATCCGGTTGCGCACGTGCAGCGTGGCCTGGAATCCGATCTGGGCCTTCTGGATCGCCACCATGGTTTCCTCGAGGCTGACGGAGGGGTTCTCCATCTGGACTTCCGTCTGCAGGTCGCTGGCACGGTTCTGGGCCGCACTGACCGACTGGAGCGCGCCTTTGAGCGCCCCTGAAAAACCCACTTCATTGGCGTCGTTTTGCGGCGCCGCAGCACGGCGCGCCACGCCAGCGCCCGTGAGCGGGGCGGTAGAGCTTGAGATGCGAAGGTCCATGGCGGTGTCCGTGGGAATGGGGGTATGCTGCGTATCCTAGCCATCGCGCCCCCGCCCATCGCTCTGAATTGATGGCCAAACGCGCGGCTTATCCAGCGAACATTTTGAGGGCGTGGCCGAATAATCGACCCCACGCTTTGGTCCTTGTCGGGCCTGCCCTACTGGAAAGCAAGATGTCTGCAGTTGCTGAAGTTCCTCTCACTCCCCCTGCCGGCCCGAACTGGCTGCAGCGGCTGTCTGCCCTGGACAGGGCGCAGCGCATGCGGCTGGGCGTGGGTGCGGCACTCCTGGTGGCGGCGGCCATTGCGGCCATCGTGCTGGGGCGCCAGCCCGACTACCGGGTGCTGTTCGCCAACCTGAACGACAAGGATGGCGGTGCCATCGTCGCCCAGCTGTCGCAGATGAACGTGCCCTACAAGCATGCCGACGGCGGCGGTGCGATCCTGATCCCCGCGGACCGCGTGCATGACGTGCGCCTGCGCCTGGCCACCCAGGGCCTGCCCAAGGGTTCCGTGGCGGGCTTCGAGCTGATGGAGTCCAGCAAATTCGGAATGACGCAGTTTCAGGAACGCCTGAACTTCCAGCGGGGCCTGGAGGGTGAACTCACCCGCTCCATCCAGGCGCTGTCGTCCGTGCAGGGCGCGCGCGTGCACCTGGCGCTTCCCAACCAGAATGGCTTTTTCCGGGAGCAGCAAAAACCCTCGGCCTCCGTGCTGGTGAGCCTGCATCCCGGCCGCGTGCTCGACCGTGCCCAGCTGGCGGGCATCGTGCACCTGGTCGCCTCCAGCGTGCCGGAACTGGCGCCCTCCGCCGTGAGCGTGCTGGACGACACGGGCAAGCTGCTGTCCCAATCGCCCGATGGCGCCGCCGGAACCGGGGTCGACGCGCAGCAACTGCTGTATGTGCAGCAGATCGAACAGCAGTACACCCGCCGGATCCTGGACATCCTGGAACCCGTGGTGGGCCGCAACAACGTCAAGGCGCAGGTGACGGCCGAGGTGGACTTCACCCAGACCGAATCCACGTCCGAGCAGCACCGCCCCAACCTCGCCACCGATGCCAGCGCCATCCGCAGCCAGCAGATCGTGGAAAGCTCCGGTCCGCAGGGCAATCCGCTGCCCACGGGCGTGCCTGGCGCCACGACCAACCAGCCTCCCGCTCCTGCTGCGGCGCCCATCAACGGCGCCAATCCGGCACCCACGGCGGCGGGCCAGCAGGCCCAGGGTGCGCAGGCAGCGGCGAGCAAGCGCGAATCCATCACCAATTACGAAGTGGACAAGACCGTGCGCGTGACGCGTGGCGGCAGCGGCGCCCTCAAGCGGGTGAGTGCGGCGGTGGTCGTGAACTACCAGTCCGCCGAGGACAAGGGCAAGACGGTATCCAAGGCGCTCACGCCAGAGCAGCTCGAGCAGATGACCGCCCTGGTGCGCGAAACCATTGGCTTCAACCGGGATCGTGGCGACTCGGTCAACCTCATGAACACCCCGTTCCAGGTGGACGCGACGCCCGCCAACGACGTTCCGCTGTGGAAACAGCCTGAAGTGATCGAACTGGCCAAGACCTTCGCCTGGCCAGTGGGTGCGGTTCTGTTCGCGGCCCTGGTGCTGCTGGGCCTGGTGCGGCCGGCGCTCAAGGGCGGCGCCGCTGCCAAGCCCCGCGCCATCCCGGTGGCCGGCGGCCAGCTCGACGCCGTGGAGTCCGAAACACCCGAGCGCCCCGCGCTGCCTGCGCCCGCCGCGAAGAACGAAGTGCTTCCCGCCACGCCGGAGCAGCTGCGCCTGGAAGAGGCGCGGGTGCTGGCCAAGGAGAACCCTGTGGCCGTGGCCAATATCCTGAAGACCTGGCTCAACGGCGAGCCAGTCTGACCGCCGACATCACGGACGACGACCACCATGGACGACCAAGGACTCAACGACGCAGCCATCATGCTGATGTCCCTCGGCGAGGAAGAGGCGGCCGAAGTGTTCAAGCATTTCTCGCCCAAGGAAGTGCAGAAGCTCGGCGAAACCATTGCGCGCATGCGCTCCGTGTCGCGCGACAAGGTGGACGAGGTCATCAACAAGTTCTCCAACGCGGCGGCGGCGCAGAGCCTTCTGGTGTCGGATACCGGCAACTACGTGCGCGCCGTGCTGCGGCGTGCGCTGGGGGATGACAAGGCCGGGCTGCTCATCGACCGCATCCTGCAGGGGGGCGACGTCTCGGGCATCGAAAGCCTGAAGTGGATGGACCCGCTGTCCGTGGCCGAGTTGCTGCGCAACGAACATCCCCAGATCGTCGCGGCCATCCTGGTGCACCTGGACAGCGACCAGGCATCGGGCATCCTGATGCACCTCACGGACCGCCAGCGCAGTGAAATTCTGTTGCGCGTGGCCACGCTCGAAGGCATACAGCCGACGGCGCTCAAGGACCTCAACGAGGTGCTGTTCAAGGTGCTAGCCGGCGGCGACAAGATCCGCAAGAGCTCGCTCGGCGGCGTCAAGGCAGCGGCCGAGATCATCAACCTGCTGGGCGGCAACATGGATGCCGTGGTGCTGGAGTCCATCCGCGGCTACGACCCCGACCTGGCCCAGAAGATCATGGACAAGATGTTCGTGTTCGAGGACGTGCTCAAGCTCGACGACAAGGCGATCCAGACCGTGCTCAAGGAAGTGGCTTCCGAAACGCTCATCGTTGCGCTCAAGGGAGCGGTGCCGGAGTTGCGCGAGAAGTTCCTCTCGAACATGTCCTCGCGTGCTTCCGAAGCGCTGCGCGAAGACCTCGAATCGCGCGGCCCGATGCGGCTGTCCGAAGTCGAGGCCCAGCAGAAGGAAATTCTCAAGACCGTGCGTCGCCTGTCCGACGAGGGTCAGATCGTGATTGGATCCGGCGGTGATGATGCCTTCGTCTAGCCAGCGTTCGTACTCGCGCTTCATCCCCAGCGAGGAAGTCGGCGATTTCACCCAGTGGAAGTTTGGCGCCGTGGATGGCTCCGACCTCGTCGAGCCAGAACCAGAGCCCGTGGCCGAGATTCCGGTCGAAATAGACGAGGCCGCGCAGCAGGCGCTGGTCCAGCAGGCGTGTGACGACGCGTATGCCGAGGGCTTTGCCCAGGGCCAGGCCCAAACGGCACTGGAGTGGCAGCGCCGCATGGATGACTACATCGCGCAGCAAGGGAACGAAGCCGCCCTGCGCCTTCAGGGTGTGATGCAGACGCTGGACGCGAGCCTGATCGACATGCAGCAGCAGATGGCCCAGCAGCTGCTGGAACTGGCGTGCGACATCGCACGCCAGGTGGTGCGCCAGGAGCTGTCTGTCAACCCCAATGCCCTGCAGCCCGTGGTGCGGGAGGCCGTGGGCATGCTGGTGACCGAAGGCCGGCCCGCGATGGTCCGGTTGAACCCCGCCGACATGGAGGCGATGGCCCAGCCCCTGCGCGAGGAGATGGATGCGCCGGGGGTGCAGTGGATGGCCGATGCCGCAGTACCGCCAGGCGGCTGTCTGGTCGAGTCTGCGGGCACCGTGGTGGATGGCAGCCTGGACAAGCGCTGGCAGCGCGCCATCGCGGCGCTGGGCCTCCAGTCGCCCTGGCAGGAGGAGGGCGGCGATGAGCGTTGAGGCCCCCGCCGCCTGGACACGCCTCATCGAGGATGCGCGCGAGCGTGTTGCCGAGGGCGCTCCGCTGGAAACACGCGGCACCCTGACGCGGCTGACAGGCCTGGTGCTGGAGGCCGTGGGCATCCGCGTGCCGGTGGGCTCGCAGTGCATGGTCCAGATGCCGGGCCATGCCCCGGTGCTGGCCGAGGTGGTGGGGTTCTCCGCCGATCGCGCGTTTCTGATGCCGGCGGGAGACATCCACGGGCTGTCCAGCGGCGCGAGCGTGGTGCCGGCGGCACCCTACGTTCCCATGTCGCGACTGGGCGAGCCCGCGCGGGCCATCCAGCGCGCCGGTGTGCTGCGCTTGCCCATGGGCGAGGGCCTGCTCGGACGGGTGGTGGACGCGCAGGGCCTGCCGCTGGACCATGGCGGGCCGGTGCAGGACGTGGTGTCCGAGCCCATGGGGCGCCGCCAGATCAATGCCATGGACCGCGATCCCGTGCGCGAATCTCTGGACACCGGCGTGCGCGCCATCAACGCCCTGCTCACGGTGGGGCGCGGCCAGCGCCTGGGCCTGTTCGCAGGCTCTGGGGTGGGCAAGAGCGTCCTGCTGGGCATGATGGCCCGCTACACCCGCGCCGACGTGATCGTGGTGGGGCTGATCGGCGAGCGGGGGCGCGAAGTCAAGGAATTCGTCGAGGACATCCTGGGCGAAGACGGCCGCGCGCGCTCGGTCGTGGTGGCCGCTCCGGCGGACGCACCCCCCCTGCTGCGCATGCAGGGCGCGGCCTATGCCACGGCCGTGGCCGAGCATTTCCGCGACAAGGGCAAGCATGTGCTGCTGCTCATGGATTCATTGACCCGCTATGCGATGGCCCAGCGCGAAATCGCGCTGGCCATTGGCGAACCCCCTGCCACCAAGGGCTATCCGCCCTCCTGTTTCGCCAAGCTCCCTCAACTCGTGGAGCGCAGCGGCAACGGACTGCATGGCGTCGGGTCCATCACGGCCTTCTATACAGTGCTCTCGGAAGGGGATGACCAGCAGGACCCCATCGCCGACGCGGCGCGCGCCATCCTGGATGGCCACATCGTGCTCTCGCGCGCGCTGGCCGAGACGGGCCATTTCCCCGCCATCGACATCGAGCAATCCGCGTCGCGCGTGATGCACAACGTGGTGTCGCGCGGGCATTTCGACCTGGCGCGGCGCTTTCGGGCGGTGTATTCGCGCTACCAGAAAAGCCGCGATCTGGTGCAGGTGGGCGCCTATATGAGCGGCTCCGATCCGGCGCTGGACGAGGCCATCCGTCTGCAGCCGCAGATGGCGGGGTTCCTGCAGCAGGACATGTTCGAGGCGGCCTCCATGGACCAGAGCGTCGCGGGCATGGCGGCGGTGCTGGACCACTGAACACAGCGGATCGCCAGCCATGTCCAGCCTCAATTCCCTGTCCGTCGCCGTCGAGGTGGCGTCCCGCAAGCGGGACGACGCGCGCAAGGTGCTGCAGGACACGCAGGCAGCGCAGCAGGCGGCACGCGCCCAGCTCGACCAGCTCGAAGACTATGCCCGTGAAACGCAAGCGCGGTGGGGCATGAAGGCCGACACCACGATGAAGCCCGAGGTGATGTACCACCACTACCAGTTCATGGACCGTTTGGGACATGCGGCGGGTGTCCAGACCGGGGTGGTGGGTGACCATGCCAACCGGGTGGAGGCGGCCCGGCGCAGCCTGCTGGAGGCGGAACTGCGGCTGGCCAGCCTGCGCAAGGTCATGGAGAAGCGGCGCCACGACCTGGAGCGGGCTGAAATGCGAAGAGATCAGAAACAAACCGATGAACGGGCTGCCCTGCAGTACCGAAGTGCGATGCAAGGCTCTGCGGGCCGGGAGTAGTGACAATGGAACAAGCAAGAATTTCTTCTCCCCAGGGCACCCAGCCGGCCCACGCCGCGCGGACCCGGTCCACGGCGCAGGCGCCGGACGACGCCCACAGTGCCGCCCCCAGCGGTTTTCTGGCCCTGCTGGCAGCGCTCGGGGATGCTGCTGCCCCGGGGGACGCCGGGCCGCTGGACCTGCCGTCCGCCGGCGCGGCGCCGGCCGATGGGTTGCCCGCCGATGCCGCGAAGGATGCCCTGGATGCTTCGGCCCTGGCGGCATGGCAGGGATTGCTGGCGCCCGACGCCGCTGTGCGGGGCGGTGCCGCCGGGGCGGCGGCGGGGCAGGGCACCGGCCTTCGCATTGCAGTGCAAGATGGAACGGCGGCAGGCTCGGGGATGCCCGGCGCGGGCGCCCAGGCAGGGGCGAACCCGTTGGCGGCTGGTGTGCCGGGCGTGGACGGCCTGCCACAGGGCATGGTGGCCGAAACGGCCATGCTCGACGCTTCCGCGGACCTCAAGGGCGGGGCACCACAGGCCGGTGCCGCAGCGTTCGGCCGGGCTTTCTCGCGCATGCAAACTGCATTGGCCCAAAGGGCGGATTCCGCAGAAATGTCCCTGGGCCGGGCCCGGGCGGGCGATGTGGCGCTGCCGACGCAAGGGCACCACATGGCGGCCGTGGCGACGGTGCAGGCCGCCAGCGAGCGCATGGCGGCGGGCCTGCCGGTTGCGGGCGCCGCCGATCGGAGCGCGGCTGCCGGGGCCGGCGACCTGGTGGCCAACGGCGCAGCGATGGCGGGCGACCTGCTGGCGGCTGCAGCGCCCGCACGGGGTGGGGAGGCCGCCGGCAATGGCGGCCGCCCTGGCGAAGGGCGGGGGGATGCCGGCGCATGGTTCGACAATGGCGGGGGCGTGGCGCCCGTGGAGCCAGGAGCGGCCGTCGATGGCGCCGCGGCGTTTGGCGATCCTGCCCAGGCCGGCATGGAGGACCAGGTCGCCGAGCAGGTGACGTACTGGATCAACCAGAAGACTCAGAATGCGGAGCTGACGCTCAACCGCGACGGGCAGCCCGTCGAGGTGTCGGTGTCGCTGTCGGGCAATGAGGCCCATGTGACTTTCCGCAGCGACCAGCCGCAGACCCGCGACATGCTGGACCGGAGCATGGCGCAATTGAGCGAGTTGCTGCGCAGCGAGGGGCTGGTGCTCTCGGGCATGTCGGTCGGCACGTCGGCCGGACAACGTGAAAATGCGGCCGACCCCGAACGGCAGGGCCGCCGCGATGGGTCACGCCAGGCGCGGGTGGTGGCCGCCACGCCGGTGGGCATGGCCTCGCCGCTGCGCGGCGGTGGCGGCGCGCCAGACCGTGCCGTGGACATCTTTGTGTGAGTCCGCATGGCGGCGGGAACCTTCGGCCCGCCCCGCATGCGCCGCGCCGTGGGCGCATTGCCGGCTCACGGCTCCTGGCGGGTGACCTGCAATCGGGATAGCGCTGCGAATGCCATGGTTTTGGGCTTTTATTCTGGCTATTATTGGTCGCAGCATCGCCCAATAATGGGCCATCCGGTCTTGTCCGCCCATTGATTGCGTGGGTACGGCCCGTCTCCCACCAAGGAATCCGCATCGTGTCAGCCAATACCCCCGCAGCGGCTCCGGCCAAAAGCAAGAAGATGCTCATCATCATCATCGGCGTTGTGGCGGTGCTGGTGATTGGCGGCGGGGTGGCGGCCTGGCTGATTTCCAGCCGCTCCCACGCCGAAGACGAGGAAGGGGCTGCGCCGGCCCGCAAGGAGGCCCCCAAGGTGGCTCCCACCTTCCTGCCCATGGAGAACATGGTGGTGAACCTGGCGGACCCCGGTGGCGACCGGTTTGCACAGATCGGCATTACCCTGGAGTTGGAAGATGCCAAGACGGCGGAACAGGTGAAGCTGTACCTGCCCACCATCCGCAGTGGCATCCTGATGCTGATTTCCCAGCGGACCTCCGCCGAATTGCTGCAAAGGGAAGGCAAGGAAAAACTGGCCTCCGATATCCTGCGCGAAGTCTCGCGTCCCCTGGGCTATCCGGTTGCCACGGAACGCGACCGCGCGCGTGCCGCGGCGGCCGACAAGGACGGCGACGAAGATGAACGCCCCGCGCGCCGGCGCACGGAGCGCAACCCGGTGCACCGGGTGCTTTTCTCCAGCTTCATCATCCAGTGACCCGGGCAAGGACCAGTCATGAGTGATTCATTTCTTTCGCAGGAAGAGGTCGATGCCCTTCTCGAAGGGGTTACTGGCGAGAGCCAGAAATCGGTCGAGGAAGTGGCGGAGGCGGGTTCCGTACGCAACTACGACATTTCCAGCCAGGAGCGCATCGTCCGTGGACGGATGCCGACGATGGAAATCGTCAATGAGCGGTTCGCGCGCAACTTCCGCATCGGCCTGTTCAATTTCATCCGCCGCAGCCCCGAGATCTCGGTGGGCACCGTGTCCGTGCAGCGCTACAGCGCCTTCCTGCGGGAGCTTGCGGTCCCCACGAATTTCAACATCGTGGCCATCCGTCCGCTGCGCGGCAGCGGGCTGATCGTGTGCGAACCCTCGCTCGTGTTCGGCATCATCGACACGCTGTACGGCGGCGTGGGCAAGTTCCAGACTCGGATCGAGGGGCGGGACTTCTCGCCCACGGAGCAACGGGTCATCAACCGCCTGGTGGATGTGATCTGCGCCGAATACAAGAAGGCGTGGCAGGGGATCTACCCCCTGGAGCTCGAATACCAGCGCTCGGAAATGCAGCCGCAGTTCGCCAACATCGCCACGCCCAGCGAAATCGTCGTGTCCACGGCCTTTCAGCTGGAAATCGGCGACCTTTCGGGGGCGATCCATATCTGCATGCCCTACGCGACGCTGGAGCCCATCCGCGACGTGCTGTATTCGTCCACACAGGGCGATTCCATCGAGGTGGATCGCCGCTGGGTGCGCGTGCTGACCCGGGAAATCCAGGCCGCCGAAGTGACGCTGGTGGCTGAACTGGCCCGCGCCGATGCCACGGTGGAGCAATTGTTGGCCATGAAGCCTGGCGATTTCATCGAGCTCGACCGCGAGCCCCGCATCCGCGCGTCGATCGGGGGCGTGCCTATTTTTGAATGCCAGTACGGAACGCACAATTCCAAGTACGCCATTCGTATCGAAGAATGCCTGCGCAATGCCGACATGAGCTGGCTGGGAGAAAAAGATGTCAACTGAAGAAGATAACAAGGACGGCGCGGCGGATGACCCCTTTGCGGGTTGGGCCGAGGCGCTCGAGGAGCAAAAGCGGACTGAGGACAAGCCCGGCGATGCCGAGCAGGGCGGCCCGCTCTCCGGCGACCCCGTGCGCCCTTTCTCTGGCGGCGGGGATGGCACGGTCAACGACATCAACATGGTGCTGGACATTCCGGTCCAGCTGTCGGTGGAGCTCGGGCGCACCAAGGTGCCGATCAAGTACATCCTTCAGCTGGCCCAAGGCTCGGTGGTGGAGCTCGACGCGCTCGCGGGCGAGCCCATGGACGTCCTGGTGAATGGCTATCTCATCGCGCAGGGCGAGGTCGTCGTGGTCAATGACAAGTTCGGTATCCGCCTCACGGACGTGGTGACCCCTTCCGAGCGCCTTCGGCGGGTCAGCCGTGGATAGTGGCAGCATGACCCAGACGCTGGTGGTGGTCGTCCTTTTCGTGGGCGCCATGGCGTTGCTGCCCTGGCTGGTCCGCCGGCTGCAGCAGCGCCACGCCACCGCCGGCCTGGGGGCTGGAGCGGCTTCCCGCGTGCTCTCCGCCGTGGCCGTGGGTCCCCAGCAGCGCGTGGTCACCGTGGAGGTGGGGCCGGAACACGCGCGGACCTGGCTGGTTCTTGGCGTGACCGCGCAGCAGGTGAGCTGCCTGCACGTGCTGCCGGCCGTTGCCGCCAGCACGCCTTCCGCGGCGCCCAAGGCGGAACCATCTTTCGCGCACGCGGTTGCGTCGGCCGTCAACGCGCCTGGAAGTCCTTCCCATGGCTGAGGCTTCACGGGTGCGTCATGTGCTGCTGCTGGCTGCGGTGGCCGCCCTGGGCGCCATGGTGCATGGCACGGCCGCCGCGCAGGCCTCCGCGGGCGCACTGCCATTGGTGGTGGGCAGCGGCCCTTCGGGCAACAGCTATTCGGTGCCCATCCAGACCCTGCTGTTCTTCACGGCCCTGTCCTTCCTGCCGGCGGTGCTGCTCATGATGACGGGCTTCACGCGCATCGTGATCGTTTTGTCTCTCCTGCGCCAGGCGCTGGGTACCCAGTCGGCGCCGCCCAACCAGGTCATCATCGGACTGTCGCTGTTTCTCACCTTCTTCGTGATGGGGCCCACCCTGGACCGGGTGTACCAGGACGCCTATGTGCCTTACACCAACAACACCATCAGCTTCGAACAGGCCCTGGTCAAGGCCGAGGCGCCGATGCGCAGCTTCATGCTCAAGCAGACCCGGCAATCCGATTTCGCCCTCTTTTCCCGGCTGGCGCGCCTGGATGCGAGCGTGACGGCGGAAACCGCGCCGCTGCGGGTGCTGGTGCCAGCCTTTGTCACCAGCGAACTGAAATCGGCATTTCAGATCGGCTTCATGATCTTCATCCCGTTTCTGGTGATCGACATGGTGGTGTCGAGCATCCTCATGTCCTTGGGCATGATGATGCTGTCTCCGGTGCTGGTGGCACTGCCGTTCAAGCTCATGCTGTTTGTGCTGGCGGACGGCTGGAATTTGCTGATCGGCTCGCTGGCTGCCAGTTTTGTTCCCTGAAGGAGTGGGCGATGACTTCGCAAATGGTGCTGACCATCGGGCGCGACGCCTTGACGCTGCTGCTGATGATTTCGATGCCGGTGCTCGGTGCCGTGATGGCGGTGGGGCTGATCGTGAGCATTTTCCAGGCGGTCACGCAGATCCATGAGGCGACACTGGCCTTTGTTCCCAAGCTGATCGCCGCGATGGTGGTTTTTGCGATCGCGGGGCCCTGGATGCTCAGTACCCTGGTGGACTTTATCCGCCGGACGATCGAGTCCATTCCGTCGATGATCGGCTAGTGCGGGGCACGGCCTTGCGCTTCGCGCCGCACCCTTTGTTCGCCAGCCCCATTTCTGGCTGCCCATCGGGGATCGCGTGATCACTTTCTCCGAAGCCCAGCTGATGGCCTGGCTGTCTCCCATCCTGTGGCCATTCTTGCGCGTGCTCGCCGTCTTCTCGGTCGCGCCAGTGTTTTCCATGCGGACGATACCCATGCGCGTCAAGATCGGACTGGCGTTCCTGGTGGCGCTGTGCGCCCAGGGCGTGCTGGTCAATCAACCGGTCATCAGCGTCAACGGGCGCGAGGCATTCGGAGCCGTGGCCCAGCAAGTGGCCGTGGGGCTTGCGATCGGGTTTTCCGTCCGGCTGGTGTTTGCGGCCGTGGAGCTGGCGGGCGAAATCATCGGGTTGCAGATGGGGTTGAATTTCGCATCATTTTTCGACCCCTCTTCGAATGCGCAGATCAGTGCGGTAGCCCGCTTTTTTGGACACATGTCCATGCTGCTCTTTGTGGTGATCAATGGCCATCTGCTGATCTTGATGGCCGTGGTGAAGAGTTTTGACCGCTTTCCGGTCGATGGCAACTTCCTGCAGGCCCTTGGGCAGATGCGCATTTACGAGCTGGGTTCGTCCCTGTTTTCCAGTGCGCTGTGGATCGCGCTGCCCATGATCGCGCTCCTGCTGTTCGTCAACTTGACGCTGGGCATCATTTCGCGGGTGGCGCCGCAGATGAACATCTATGCCGTGGGGTTCCCGGTGACGTTGACCGTGGGCATGCTGGGCATCGTGGCCACGCTCCCGCTGCTGGAGCAACCGGTGCTGGCGCTGATGCAGCAGGCGGTCGATCTCTTTGCCACGCAGCGATAGTGGGGAAAGAGGGGGGTGTGCAGGCCGTCTCAGACCAGCTGGTTGCGGATGGCGTAGACGGTGAGTTCCGCGTTGTTCGAGAGCTTCAGCTTCTCCAGCACGCGCGAACGGTACACGCTCACGGTCTTGGGGCTGAGCATCAACTCCTCGGCGATGTCCGACAGCCTGCGGCCGGAGGCAATCTTGACCAGTGTCTGCAACTCCCGCTCGGACAGCGCCGCATGCGGCGCCTCCGGCGTGGGCTGTGCCAGGCTGTCCGCCAGCATCTGGGCAACCTCTGCCGTGAGGTACTTGCGCCCCTGCATGACGGTGCGCACGGCCGCAATCAATTCGACCGGATCCCCTGCCTTGTTGGCGTATCCCTGGGCGCCGGCCTTCAGGCAGCGCAGGGCGTACTGGTCTTCCGGGTACATGGACACCACCAGCACCTTGATGGCGGAGTGCGTCTCGCGCAGGCTGGCCAGCACCTCAAGGCCGCTGCGCCCCGGCATGTTCAGGTCCAGCAGCAGCACATCGCAGGCTGCCGAGCGCAGCACCTCGCGCAGCTCGGAATATCCCCCGGCCTCTCCAGTCACCTGGATATCGGGGGCGTCGGCCAGCGTGTCGCGTATTCCGCGCCGCAGAACGGCATGGTCATCGCACAGGACCACATGAATCACTGCACATCTCCTGGGGCTGGTGATGGGTGCGATGTTAGCGGTATGGAAAGGATCACGGAGGTGCCCTGGCCGGGCCGGCTGCTGATATCCAGCCACCCCCCGACAGTCCGGGCGCGTTCATGCAGGCCCTTGAGCCCGAAGGCCTTGGGCTTGTCGAGCATTTGCGGATCGATGCCCCGGCCATCGTCGGTGACCTCCAGCGTCAGGACGCCCTCCTTGTCGGAGAGATCGATACGCACAGTGCCTGGATGGGCATGTTTGGAAATATTGGTCAGCGCTTCCTGCGCGGTGCGGTAGGCCGCCAGCTGGATATCCGGCGGAGCGTGGATGGTCTCGCTGCTGGTCACGACCGGAGCCGGTATGCCCGAGCGGCGCTCGAAGCCGGCGGCAAGCCACTGAACGGCTGCCACCAGCCCCTGTTCGAGGATCGGCGGGCGCAGGTTCATCATGATCCGCTGGCTCGCCTCGATGGCGTGCTGCAGCATCTCGGCCGCCGACGCCGCGTGTTCCTGCATCGCCGGGGCCGTGCTGTGGCGTCCGATCCATGCCACATCGAACCTCACGGCCGTCAATGCGCCGCCGATGTCGTCATGAATTTCTCGGGCGATGGATGCGCGTTCCTGCTCGATCGATGTTTGCAGGTGTTCTGTCAGTTCCGCCAGCCGGCGTTCGGACGCCTCCAGCTGCGCCACGGCCTGTTCGCGCGCCTTGCGGGCGTCGTGGACCTCCAGAGCGCGTGCGATCACATGGGGCAGGCGCTGCAGGTCGTCCTTGAGCAGGTAGTCTGCGATGCCCAGGCGGATGGCGTCCACGGCGGCTGCCTCGCCGATGGCGCCGGACAGCAGCACAAAAGGGGGGTGCTGCGGCTTTTGCGCCACATGCGTCCATGCGTCCAGCGCGGTAAAGCCTGGCAGGCGGTAATCTGCCAGGATGATGTCAAAAGCCTGGGTATCGGTCAGCCGCTGGAAGTCGGCAAGCGAGTCGACCTGATGGAGATGGCAATGGAGCCCGGACCGCCGCAGGGTCAAGGCGGTCAGCTCATGGTCCGCCAGTGAATCTTCAAGATGCAGGATGCTGAGGGTCTGGTCTGGTGCTATGGTGACCATAGGAGCGCTATCATAGGATACAAATTGGAACAAACAAGGGTGTTTGTCCGATTGGGATGGTTTCAGCGTCAGCGTCCAATGGATGCCGACACCATGGTGCGCATGCCTTTGCTTTGGGCTTTTGTGCAGATATCGTAGTCCTGGGATTTTTGCGTGCTTTGCTGCTGCGTGCTGCGATGGAGAAACGATGCAATCTACGCTAACAACGTCTGGAGGACCTGCTGTCCAGGTTCCCGTCATGGTGGCGGCAGAGCTGCAGGATTCGTTGCTGGTCGTGATGCATGACCTGCATCGCCTGGAAGGCCTGCTCAGCCATGCCACCGACAACCTGCTGGAACGTTTTGGAGAGGCCAATGCCGTGCTGACGGACGCGGCTGTGGCCGATTCTCCGGAGCTGGTGGCCGCTCGGGCCGCGCTGCGCAGCGCCGTGACCGAATTGCAGTTCCAGGATATGGCGTCCCAGTTGATCTGGCACACGACCAAGGTGCTTCAAGGATGCGCTTTCCGCTTGGCCTCCGAGGCCATGGGCAATGAAGATGGTGAAGAAGCAGCGCCATTTGCAGAGATGGCGCCGGACCGGCCCAACCCCGTCACGCAAAGCGAGATGGATGCCGGTTCCGTGGACCTGTTCTGATCTTCACGTCACTGGTTAACCTATATATTCAAGTCAGTTGGAGCCTTACATGCAATCGATCCTAGCCGTAGATGATTCACCGTCCATGCGGAAAATGGTGTCGTTCACTCTCACGGGTGCCGGCTACCACGTTGTGGAGGCGGTGGATGGGCAGGATGCCCTTGAGAAGGCCGAGAGCCATGACATTGATCTGGTCCTGGCCGACCAGAACATGCCGCGCCTGGACGGTATCGGATTGACGCGCAAACTGCGCGAGAACCCCAAATTCAAGACCATCCCGATCCTGATCCTCACCACCGAGTCGAGCGATCAGATGAAGCAGGCCGGGCGCACGGCCGGGGCGACGGGCTGGCTGGTCAAGCCTTTTGATCCCAATCGCCTGATCGAAGTCATCCAGAAAGTGATCCGCTGAGCCGGATTGGATTGGCCCGGACCACCAAGTACACAGGAGCCCACGATGGCGGAAACCTACCAAGAAGGATCGGGAGCAGGCGCTGACTTCGACCTGAGCCAGTTCTATCAGATCTTTTTCGAGGAAGCGGGCGAAAACCTGGACCAGATGGAGCAGATGCTCCTGGATCTGGATCTGAGCAGCGCCAATGATGAAGAGCTCAACGGCATCTTCCGGTGCGCCCATTCCATCAAGGGTGGCTCGGCCACCTTTGGTTTTTCGGACGTGGCGGAGCTGACGCACCAGATGGAGTCCTTGCTGGACCGGTTGCGCCGCCATGAGCTGCAACCCGTTCCCCAGATGGTGGACGTGCTGCTGGAGTCCGCCGATGCATCCCGCAGCTTGCTGGCCCGCCATCAGGCCGGAGGCCAGGGAGAGGCTGTCTCCACCACGTCGCTGGTGCGCCGCATCAGTGAGCTTGCTGCGGGGCTCGTCCCCAGCGACGCGCCCGCCGTGGCACCACCGCCACCTGCGCCAGCCCCGCAGGTAGCGGCTCCAGCGCCCAAGGCGGTGACGCCCGCAGTCGCCGGACAGGCGCGTGCACTGGAAATCCAGATCGGCCCGCTGGAGCGGCCGCAGCAGGCCGATGCCATCAAGGAACTGTTCCGGGATATTCCCGGGCTCGGTGCCATCCGGGACATGGAAAGCACCCAGCCCAACACGCGGCTGTTCGCGGTGGAGACCACCTCCACCAACGATGATCTGCTCGACCTGTTCGCCTTCCATGTGTCCAAGGAGCAGGTCCTCATCCGTGAGGCCGCTGCAGCAGCGGCTGCAGCCCCGGAGGACGCGGACGACGATGTCGTGGTCGCCGCGGATGCCGCCGGAGGCGAGGCTTACGGCTTCTTCAGCGATGCGCCGGGTGCTCCCGGCACCGATGCGCCCCGGGCGGCAGCGCAGGCCCCCGCACAAGCGCCCAAGGCTGCGGCCCCCAAGGCTGCGGAGCCCAAGGTCGCCATGCAGGCGCAGATGGAGTCCACGACGATTCGCGTGGACGTGAAAAAGGTCGACCAGCTCATCAACCTGGTGGGTGAACTTGTGATCACCCAGGCGATGCTCGCGCAGAACAGCCGGGGGCTGGATGCAGGCGCCTACCAGCAGCTGCTGGCGGGCCTGGCCGACCTGGATCGCAACACGCGCGACCTGCAGGAATCGGTCATGTCGATCCGCATGATTCCGATGTCCATCGTCTTCAGCCGCTTCCCCCGCATGCTGCGGGACTTGGCGAACAAGCTGGGCAAGAAGGTCGAACTGGTGACGCTGGGCGAGGCCACCGAACTGGACAAGGGGCTGGTCGAGAAGATCACCGATCCGCTGACACACCTGGTGCGCAACAGCTGCGACCACGGGATCGAGATGCCGGCGGACCGCTTGGCCAAGGGCAAGTCGGAACACGGGACCATCACGCTGTCGGCCTCGCACCAGGGTGGATCGATCGTGATCGAGGTGCGCGACGATGGCCGTGGCCTCTCGCGCGAGAAGATCCTCAGCAAGGCGCAGGAGCGCGGCATCGAAGTGTCCGAGCAGATGAGCGATGCGGAAGTCTGGCAGCTGATCTTTGCACCAGGCTTTTCCACCGCCGACGAGGTGACTGACGTGTCCGGGCGCGGCGTGGGCATGGACGTTGTCAAGCGCAATATCGCGGCGCTCAACGGGTCGGTGGAGATTGACTCGGCCGAGGGTTACGGAATGAAGGTTTCCGTGCGCCTGCCGTTGACGCTGGCCATCATGGATGGCATGTCCGTGGGCGTGAGCGACGAGGTCTACATCCTGCCGCTGTCTTCCGTCGTGGAGTCCTTCCAGGTCAACGCGGACGATGTGAGCACCGTGGCACAGGGATCGCAACTGGTGAAGGTGCGCGACGAATACATGCCGGTGATCGCGCTGGAAAAGATCTTCCAGGTGCCGCGTTTTGACCCCAACAAGTCCAGCAACATCATGGTGGTCGTGGAAGCGGATGGCAGCCGTGTTGCGCTGCTGGTGGATGAGCTGCTGGGCCAGCACCAGGTGGTGGTCAAGAACCTGGAATCGAACTACCGCAAGGTCCCCAACGTGTCGGGCGCCACCATTCTGGGCGACGGCACGGTGGCGCTCATCCTGGATACGGGCGGGCTGGTGCGGCGGGCGCGCCACTAGATTTGAGCAGCCGTGCCCGAAGGGCAGGGCGCTGTCACGAAAGGAGAATTCACCATGAGTGTGATGGGTAAAACCGCAGAGGCGGTGCCAACGGGCACCCGCGAATATCTGACGTTCCGCCTCGACCAGGAAGAGTACGGCATCGATATCCTGAAGGTGCAGGAGATCCGTGGCTATGAGCCACCGACACGGATTGCGAACGCCCCCAGTTTCATCAAGGGCGTCGTGAACCTGCGCGGCACGATCGTGCCCATTGTCGACATGCGCCTCAAGTTCAATTGCGCGCAGGCGGACTACAACAGCTTCACGGTGGTCATCATCTTGAACCTCCGCAACCGGGTGGTCGGAATCGTGGTGGACTCCGTCAGCGATGTGATGGAACTGACGCCCGAGAGCATTCGCTCTGCACCGGATATTGAAAGCGCCATCGACAACAGCTGCATCCTCGGGCTCGGGTCGGTGGGTGAGCGCATGCTGATTCTGCTGGACATCGAGAAACTCATGTCCGGCGTGGACATGGGGCTGGTGACCGCCAACGAATAGGGCGAATAGGGCGCAACCGTCACACCAGTGGTGGATCCAGCACCTGCCAGCAGATGGCGGGTGTGGCTAGCAGGTCTCTTGGAGCGAACAGGATTTCCCGTCGGACGATCAATATGGCCCAACCCACCAGTGCATTCCCCACGGCCCGGCCCACCACCGCCAGGGTGGATCCGGTCTATGCCGCCGCGGCTGCCCCCTCGGGGCCGCTGGCCCAGGGGCGCGAGTTTGTCTGGACCAATGCGGATTTCGCGCGGGTGCAGGCGCTGATCTATCAGCGCGCGGGCATCAGCTTGCACGACGGCAAGCACGCCATGGTGTACAGCCGCCTTTCGCGCCGTTTGCGTGACACGGGGCACAACAGTTTTCACGACTATCTCGGATGGCTTGAGACGCATGACGGCCCGGAGTGGCAGGAGTTCATCAATGCGCTCACCACCAACCTCACGGCCTTCTTCCGCGAACAGCACCATTTCGAGATCTTCGCCTCGCATCTGCGCAGCAAGCCATCGACTGGCTGGCGGGTCTGGTGCAATGCCGCCTCTACCGGAGAAGAACCCTATTCCATCGTGATGACGGCGTTCGAGGCGCTGGGGGCCAACGCGTCTTTCAAGCTGACCGCCAGCGACATCGATTCCCGCGTGCTGGCGACGGCAGCGCAGGGGGTGTACCGCCTCGACAGCCTCAAAGGCCTGAGCCCGGAGCGCCTGCAGAAGTTCTTTCTGCGGGGCAAGGGGGCCAATCTGGGCATGGTGCGGGCCAAGCCGGAACTGCGGCGTGCCATTGATTTCATGAGTGTGAACCTCATCCGGGACGACTGGCCGTTCAAAGAGCCCTTCGATGTGGTTTTTTGCCGCAACGTGATGATCTACTTTGATGCACCCACGCAGCGGCGGGTGCTGGAGAGGATCCACAGGGTCCTCAAGCCCGGCGGCATGCTGTTTGTAGGGCATGCCGAGAACTTCAGCGAGTCCAGGGACCTGTTTACGCTGCGCGGCAAAACGGTGTACGAGCGTCGCTGACCCGCCATGTTGCCTAGCACCGAGCACACATGACCACCACTCCATCAGGCTCATCCCCTTCTTCGGCCGTTGCCGCGCCTGGCATGTCCGAGCGGCGCCGTGCTCCCCGCATCGCCCCCCTGAGCGCGGACATCTATGCCGCCGGGTCAGGGCCGGCCCGGGAGTCTTCGCTGCAGGAGCTCAAGGCGCACAGCCGCAAACCCGGGGAGGCTTCCTTCTTTTATCTGGACCATCACTTTCAGCACAATGCCGTGAAGGTCCTTCCGGGCGAATATTTTGTCGCCGACGAGAACATGGTCATCATGACCGTGCTGGGGTCATGCATTGCCGCCTGCCTGTGGGACAGCCGTGCGCGCATAGGAGGCATGAATCATTTCATGCTGCCCGATGGCGATGTGGGGGATGCTTCGGGGCGCTATGGCTCGTACGCCATGGAATTGCTGATCAACGAGATGCTCAAGCTCGGAGCCCGCCGCGAAACCATGCAGGCCAAGATTTTTGGCGGGGCGCAGGTCATGCACAACTTCACGACCATGAATGTCGGTGAGCGCAACACCAATTTTGTTTTGAACTACCTTCACACGGAGCGTATTCCCATCGTCTCCGAGGATGTGCTGGATATCTATCCGCGCAAGGTGGTTTTTTTCCCCATCACAGGGAAAGCCATGGTCAAGCGGTTGGCGCACGCACATCCCGAGGCCCTGGTGGCCCAGGAAGTGCGCGGCAATGCCGCCACCGTGGCCAAGACCACCTCGGGCGGTTCTGTCGATCTGTTTTGAGGAAGGCGTGAGTTAATGAGCAGGAAAATCCGGGTGATCGTGGTGGACGATTCGGCGTTGGTCCGCAGTCTGCTGTCCGAGATCATCAACCGGCAGCGGGACATGGAGTGCATCGGCACGGCCAATGATCCCTTGGTGGCGCGCGAGATGATCCGCGAGCTCAACCCCGATGTCATCACACTGGATGTCGAGATGCCGCGCATGGACGGCATCGACTTCCTGGGGCGGTTGATGCGCTTGCGACCGATGCCGGTGGTGATGATTTCCACGCTGACGGAGCGGGGCGCTGAAGTGACGATGAAGGCTCTGGAACTGGGCGCGGTGGATTTTGTGGCCAAGCCCCGTGTCGGTCTGGCCAGCGGCCTCAACGATCTGGCCACCCAGATCGTGGACAAGATCCGCGTGGCCGCGGTGGCGCAGGTTCGCCGCGCGCCCGCTCGCGAAACCACCGCCGCTGGCGGTGCGGGGAGTGGTGCAGGTGCAGCGCCTGCCATGCCCGCGTCGGCGCTCCTGGGGCGCCTGTCCACCGAAAAACTGATTTGCATCGGGGCATCCACCGGCGGTACCGAGGCCATCAAGGAGGTGCTGGTGCAGATGCCGGCGGATTCGCCCGCCATTGTCATCACCCAGCATATGCCCCCGGGTTTCACCACCAGCTTCGCGGCCCGCCTCAATGGCTTGTGCCAGATCACGGTCAAGGAAGCCGTGAACGGGGAACGCATCCTGCCTGGCCATGCCTACATCGCTCCGGGGGGAACCCAGTTCCACGTGGCCCGCAGTGGTGCCAACTATGTTGCCGTGGTGGATGATGGCCCGCCGGTGAATCGCCACAAGCCCTCGGTCGAGGTGCTGTTCAAGTCGGCCGCTGCCGTGGTGGGGCGCAATGCCTTCGGCATCATGCTCACCGGAATGGGCAACGATGGCGCGGCCGCGATGAAAGAGATGAAGGATGCCGGCAGCTACAACTACGTGCAGGATGAAGCCAGCTGCATCGTATTTGGCATGCCGCGCGAAGCCATTGCCCACGGCGCCGCGGATGAGGTTCTGCCGCTGGGGCAGATCGCCTCCGCATTGATTACGCGTTTGCGGGGCGCGACGGATCGGCTGCACCACCGGATCTGATGGCCGGGCACGGCCTGCGTTGCAGGCCGCGCATTTTGGCGACAGAGCAGCGCGGTCCTGCTTGTGCCCGGTGCCTTGGTGCCTCAGGCGGACAGGGCCGTCCAGCGTTCCAGTGCAGCCATCAACTCTTCCTCGATGGCCCCGGCCCGCGTGGTCATGGCGGCGGCCCGTGCGGGGTCGGCGCTGTACAGGGTGCCATCCGCCAGAGCATCCTGCAGTTCCTGCTGCTCTGCTTCGAGTCCGGCGATCTGTGCAGGCAACTGGTCGAGCTCACGCTGTTCCTTGTAGCTAAGCTTCTTTTTTGATAGCGGCTCGCGCTTGCTGGATGAGGCCTGAGCCGGATTTTCGCTCAAATTCTCTCGGCCAGCCTTCTGGCCGGGCGCGGGGGAGGCCTGGAGTGCCCGGCTGCGCTTGGATTGCTGCAACCAGTCCTGCACGCCACCTTCATATTCCCGCCACAGGCCGTCGCCCTCGAAGGCGATGGTGCTGGTGACCACGTTGTCGAGAAAAGTCCGGTCATGGCTGACGAGGAACACGGTACCTTCGTAGTTCTCCAGCAGCTCCTCCAGAAGATCGAGGGTGTCGATGTCCAGGTCATTGGTGGGCTCATCCAGTACCAGGACATTCGCGGGACGCGCGAACAGCCGGGCCAGCAGCAGCCGGTTACGCTCGCCGCCCGACAGCGAGCGGACAGGGGAATGCGCGCGGGCCGGAGAGAACAGGAAGTCGCTCAGGTAGCTCTTGACATGCTTGCGCTGGTTGCCGATTTCGATCCATTCGCTGCCTGGGCTGATGAAGTCCTCCAGCGTGGCATCCAGGTTGACGGCATGGCGCATCTGGTCGAAATACGCGACCTGCAGATTGGCGCCTTGGCGGATGGTGCCTTCGTCGGGTGCCAGCTCCCCGAGAATCATCTTGAGCAAGGTGGTTTTGCCTGCGCCGTTGGGTCCTATCAAGCCCACCTTGTCGCCGCGCAGGATCGTTCCGGTGAAGTTGCGCACAATGGTCTTGTCGCCGAAGGATTTGCCCACACCGTTGAGCTCCGCGACGATCTTGCCCTGATACCCGCTGGAACTGCCGGTCGCCACGTCCATGCGAACGCTGCCCACCACTTCCCGGCGGGCCTCGCGGCGCGCGCGCAGGTGCTCCAGGCGGCTGATGCGGCTCTGACTGCGGGTGCGGCGCGCCTCGACGCCGCGGCGAATCCAGACTTCCTCCTGGGCGAGGAGTTTGTCGGCCTTGGCCGAAATGACGGCTTCCTGGGCCAGCTGATCCTCCTTTTGTATCTGGTATTGCGCGAAGTTGCCGGGGTAGGAGCGCAACTGCCCACGATCAAGCTCCACGATGCGGGTGGCAACGCGGTCCAGGAACGACCGGTCATGGGTGATGGTGACCACACTGCCTGGAAAATCAAGCAGAAGGTCTTCAAGCCATTCGATAGAGTCGAGGTCCAGATGGTTGGTGGGCTCATCCAGCAACAGGACGTCCGGGCGGGCTACCAGCGCTTGTGCGAGTGCCACACGCTTCTTGGTCCCCCCTGACAACGTGCCCACAACGGCATCCGGATCCAGATGCAGGCGCTGCAGTGTTTCCTCTACCCGCTGCTCCCAGTTCCAGGCGTCGTAGGCTTCAATTTCGGATTGCAGGGCATCGAGGTCCAGGCCTTCCGCACCCGACAGGTACTGGTCACGGATGGCAATGACGCGCTGCAGTCCTTCGGACGCGGACTTGAAGATGGTGGCGGTGGAATCCAGAGAGGGTTCCTGGGCCACGAAGGCAATGCGCACGCCCTGTTGTACCTGCAGTGAGCCGTCGTCTGGTTTGGCCAGCCCCCCGAGAATCTTGAGCAGCGAGGACTTGCCCGCGCCATTGCGCCCGATCAGTCCCACGCGCTCGGCAGTCTCCAGGGAAAAGCCGGCGTGGTCCAGCAGTGCAACATGCCCAAATGCGAGTTGGGCGTCCAGTAAGGTGATAAGTGCCATAAGGGCAGGATTATCGGGGGGAGGGTGGTGTTGCCGGCGATGGGGCAGAACTGGGCGGGGCGCTCGCACCCCCACTGGATGTGTTTTCTCACCCTTTAGTAGAGGACCGCAAGGAGGCGCAGTGGTCGTGGCGTGGCCGACGCCTGCATGGAGCGCAGGTTGGAGGAGGCCTTCAGGAAAGAAATGATCAACTTTCTTTTCGCCCTTCGAACTCATGCTATAGTCGAGGGCTTCGCTACTGAGGCGGTGCTGCAGAGATGCGGGGCGCTGGAGGTTCGGGTGAT
>NZ_JBXAKN010000004.1:0-381115 GCF_058798375.1 Acidovorax sp. GW823-FHT01C06 | reverse complement strand
GAGTTCAGCCCAGCGCCAAGCTGCATTGCAGCCATTCATTGACGGCTACAACTGGTGTCGACCACACTCCGCTCTCAGCCATCAGCCGCCCATGAGCCGCATTCCGGCCATGAACAACCTCCTGAGAATCAACAGCTAGCGCTGTCGTGGGTGGGCTTTGCCGGTGCCACCGTGGACCAGAGCGGCCCCTATCTGCACCTGAACCTGGGGCGCCCCGCCACGGCCGCAGAGATTGCCCAGATTGCGCACGTTGTGCGCGAGTCGGTGCCGGCCCACGTGCGCTTCTGGCGCGTGTACTGGGGGCACGACCGCCGCCCCCTGCGCCTGGACGCTGGCCAGCCGCTGGACACGGCGCAGCTGGGTGGGTCTTCGGGTGTGTGGGGGGACGTTTCCACCGGCGAGCCGGTGAAGGCCAGCTTTGGCATCAAGCACACCGGCACCACCACCCGCACGGCCGGCCAACCGCTGCCCACCGCCACGGCGGCCTACGCGGCCAAGCTCACGCGCAACGACAAGCTGGTGCTCGACTGCTGGCGCTTGGATTCCCGCCTGCTGGCCAATGAGTTCGGCGGCCTGGGCGAGCTGATGCGCGGAGAGTCCCCGCCCTACGTGCGCGTGCAGGGCGAAGGCGGCGCGCCAGGCATCGCCACGCTGGACGCAACCCCATGGAGCGCGCCAGCGGCCGAGCTGGCCGGCACCGCCGACGCCCTGGAAGAACTACCGCCCGCCCTGCCGCAGCCGCAGGGATGGGAGGGCACCTGGGGCGGCCAGCGCTGGCGCCCCGTTTTCATCGAATCGAAATCAACGGAGAGCAACTGATGGCAACCCTGCAAGACGATGGGCGCATTGCCCTGGCCATGGCCATGGCCGCACAGCCCGTGCATTTGGCCTGGGGCCGTGGCCTGCCGGCCTGGGACGCTGTGGCGGACCCCGAGCCCAGCAACGCCACCGCCCTGGTGGACGAGGTGGGCCGCCGCCTGGCCACGTTCGTGGGCTATGTGGAGCCCGACGCGGCCGGCGAAGTGGAGCTGCCCAGCGGCAGCAAATACAAGGTGGTGGCCGGCCCCACCCGCTGGCTGTACGTGCGCGTGGTCTTCAACTTCGAGGACGCGGACGGCGAAACCATCCGAGAGCTGGGAATCACCTTCGGCGCCGCGCCCGTGGGCGGCCTGCCTGCTGGCCAGCGCTACTACACGCCCGCGCAGATCGCACAGCCTGGCCGCCTCTACACCCTGGAGCGCGTGCCCGCCTTCACCCGCAACGGTGCGGTGCGTCAAACCTTTGAATACGTCCTGCCCTTCTGACCATGAGCGCAAACCCAAACGCCATTTATGACCGGTTCGACCCGGCCAAAGACTACGACCGCCACCTGTTCCGCGCTGACCGCGTGCTGCAAAGCGCCGAGCTGAACGAGGTGCAAACCGAGATGCACGCGCGCATCGCAGGCATTGCCGGCATGCTGATGAAAGAGGGCTCCATCATCAGCGGCGCCGGCATCATCGTGAACCACGCCACCGGGGCCACCACCTGCGAAAACGGCGCCATCTATGTGGCTGGGAAGGTGCGCGGCGTGCCACCGGCCGCCCTGGTCATCGCCACCGTAGGGGTGGTGTTCGTGGGCGTGTACCTGACACGCGAAATCATCACCGAGCTGGAAGACCCGGACCTGTTGAACCCAGCCAGAGGAACGGACGGCTATCAAGAGCCAGGCGCCGCCCGCGAGCGCGTGCAGCTCACGTGGGGCGTGCAGGGCAGCGGCCAGGCCGGCGAGTTCTTCCCGGTGTGGACGGTGGAGGATGGCTGGGTGCGCCCGAAGGAAGCGCCGCCCAATATCGACGCGGTAACGCAGGCCCTCAAAAACTATGACGTGGCCAGCACGGGCGGTTCGTACATCGTGCGCGGCATGGAGCTGCGCAAGGCGGCCGACCTGCCCACGGGTGAACAGGTTTACAACCTGGCCGAAGGCGCCGCGCGCATCAACGGCGCCGGCCTGGAGCTGCCCAGCGGCCGGCGCGTGGTGTTCAACGCCCAGCCCGACCTGCAATGGATCGACAGCGAGCCGCACCTGTCCACCACGGACGGCGCGCAGCGCATCGAGTTCGACCGCTGGCCCATGGTGGGGGTGCCGCAAGTGCGCATCATCAAGCGCCGCACCGTGGACGTGGTGCACGGTGGTTTTGTGGGCCAAGCCGACCCGCTGCCCGACAACAGCGTGCAGCAGATCGAGCTGATTACGCAGGGCGGCACAACCTTCAACCAGCCCGCCAACTACAAGCTGACCGCCGGCCAGGTGGACTGGTCCCCCAGCGGGCCAGAGCCCGCACCGGGCAGCACCTATCAGGTGACGTACCTCTACATCGCCCAGGTGGCGGCCACCGATGTGGACACGCGCGGCCTGACCGTCACGGACGCCGTGGCGGGCACCACCGTTTTGCTGTCGTACAACTTCGCGCTGCGCCGTATCGACCGGCTCACGCTGTCGGCTGATGGCGACATTGCGTGGGTGCGCGGTGTGCCTTCGCCCTGGCTCCCGCTGGCGCCCCAGGTGCCTGAAAACGTGCTGACCATCGCATCGGTGTATCAGACCTGGGACGAGCAGCGCCGCGTGACGCTGGACGGCGTGCGCATGGTGCCCATGGAGAAGCTGAACGAACAGGACGAGTCCATTGCACGCATGTGGCAAGACCTGGCCGAGCTGCGTCTGGCGGTGGACATTAGCGGCCGCCATTCCGGCGTGAAAAAGGGCCTGTTTGCTGACCCCATGCTGTCCAACGCCATGCGGGACGCTGGCCAGCCGCAGACCGCGCTGATTGCCAACGGCGCGCTGTGCCTGCCCATCACCTTCACCGTGCACCAGATCGGCCAGGCCATCAAGACGCGGCAGAGCCCGGCCTACTCCCACCGCGTGGCGCTCGCGCAGAACGCTCGCACGGGCAGCATGCTGGTGAACCCTTACAACGCCTTCGACCCCCTGCCCCGCCCGGTGACACTGACGCCGGCCGTGGACCGCTGGACCGAAGTGCACGACACCCTGGGCGTTCCCACCAGCGTGGCCTCGTCGTTCCGCTTCGGCAATGGCGAGAAGGTGGTGCGCAAGGAAACCACCACCGTGCTGGAATACCTGCGCCAGATCGACGTGCGCTTCGACCTCGACTTCGGCCCCGGTGAAAACCTGCAGTCGGTCACGTTTGACGGCATCGCGGTGGACGCCGACCCACTGCCAGGCGGCAGGCTCACCGCCGACGCGGTCGGCCGCCTGAGTGGAACGTTCTCCATCCCCGCCAACGTGCCGGCCGGCACCAAGTCGGTGGTGTTCCGTGGCACGGGTGGCAGCACCGCAAACACCCTGTTCACTGGCCAGGGCGAGCGCGTGGACCGCGAGCTGTCGCAAATCATCTACTTCCAGCCGGTGTTCGTGGACCCGCTGGCGCAGACGTTCGTGCTGGACAAGCCCGAGCATTGCACCGGCGTGGACCTGTGGTTTACCGCCAAGGGCACCACCGGCGCGCTGGTGCAGCTGCGCGAAGCCGAGGCCGGCTACCCATCGCCCCGCGTGCTGGCCGAGGCCTGGCTGCTGCCTGCTGCCATCAAGACGGACGGCACGCCCACACGGGCCGAATGGAGCCCAGTTGTGTTGCAGGCCGGCCGCGAGTACGCCCTGGTGGCACTGAGCGACGACAACGCCACGGCCCTGGCCCTGGCCAAGCTGGGCGGCTGGGATTCCAACTCCATGCGGTGGGTCACATCGCAGCCCTACCAAGTGGGCGTGATGCTTTCCAGCTCCAACGCCAGCACCTGGACCGCGCACCAAGACCAAGACCTGACGTTTTCGCTAATGGCGGCCAGCTACACCGAAACCGAACGGGTGCTGGACCTGGGCACCGTCAACGTGGTGGACGCCACTGACCTGTGCGTGCAGGCCTACGCCCACCAGCCCAGCACGGCCGCATCGTGCGTGATGGAGATTGCAGCCACCGGCATTGCCCACATCGTGCTGGCAGCGCCTGGCCAGGTGGTGGAGCTGCCCAGCCGGTACACCGGCCCCGTGCAGGTGAAAGCCCGTCTGCGTGGCGACACCAACTTTGCCGCCGTGCTGGAGCCCGGTATCCAGCTGGTGGTGGGTTCGCTGCAGAACGCGGGCGACTACATCAGCCCGATGCTGGGCGCTGGCGGCGTGGTGGATGTGCGCGTGACGCTCGAAGCCTATCTGCCGGCCGGCACATCCCTGCAGCTGCATGCGCTGGCTGATGCGCCTGGCGCGGTTTGGACCGAGGTTCCCTACCTGTCGTCCAGCCCGATGACAGCGGGCGTCATGGAGCTGACCTACCGCCTGGAAGACTTCGCGGCCGAGCGCCTGCGCCTGCGCATCACGCTGCACGGCAGCTTCAACGCGCGGCCGTGGGCCACCAACTTGCGCACGGCGGTGCTGTGATGACGAACGACCGCACCCCGGCGCTGAACCTGGCGCTGCCTCACCCGCAGAACCTGCTGCAAGACGATGTGCTGCGCTTGCGTGACGCCCTGGGCGCCGTTGATAGCGCCTGCGACACCCTGGCCGCGCTGATGGAAACCCGCGTGACGGACGGCGAACTGGCCACGGCCGTGGCCGGCCTGCAGGGCAGCATCACCAACCTGGGGACCACCGTGGCCTTTCTCACCAACACCAAGGTGGGCGTGGTCAACGGGCAAACCGGGCCGGCCGTCACGCTCAAGCCTTCGCACCTGGGCCTGGGGCCAGCCAACGGCCCCAGCCTGCAGACCATCACCCGCGACGGCCTGGGCCGCATTGCCACGCTGTCCACCACCGTGGGCGGCCAGGTTGCGCTGCAGACCCTGACCTACGACGCCGAAGGCCGCCTGGCCACGGTGGTGACGGCCCATGACGGCCGCACCCGAACCGAAACCCTGAACTACACGGGCGGAGCCCTGTCGGGCCTGACCGCCGTGGAGGAAACCACACCATGACCGATATTGCAGTTTTTTCCGAAACCCAGCGCCAGGGCGAGGCCACGCGCGCGGCCATGGGCGTGCAAAGGCGCTCGCGCCCGCTGTGGAGCGGCGCGGGCCGATTCAGCGGCGTGCCTGAACGATTCGTGACCCCGTACCGTGTGAGGGGGGTCAACTCGCCCGACTCCCTGTACGAGAACATCGTCCACAACGGGACGGTGTACGTTGCCACCGCGGGGTTGACGGAGTTTGTTTACACGTCCACCAACCTGCGCGATTGGACCGCAAGAAACGCGGGAGCCGGCCAAGCGGTGGCGGGTAGTTCGCTGGTGGCTGCGGGTTCGCTTCTGCTGCTGCGCACTACCTATGCGGGGGCCAGCTACTTTCGCACGTCCGTGGATAACGGCGTCACCTGGGTGATGGGCGCCAGCATGGATTCGATTGATACCGTGTCGGCGGGAGGCATTGGGTACGTGTTGGGCCTCGGAGCGATGACGGCATTCAAGTCGTTGACGCTCGCCAACCCTGGCGGAACAAACCGGAACTTCGCCACGGCCCAGAGCTGGACAAATGTTCTTTATAACGGGACGCGCTGGCTGGCCGTCAACAACGGCGCGACCGTGGCAGAGCGCAGCGCCAATGGACTGGATGGATGGGCAAACTCCGCAGGCCTGGCGACCGCGAGTGCGGCGCTTCCAGGGGGCACCCGAACCGCATATGCCGTGGGGGGCAGGTTCGTGCTGTTGACCGTGGCGGAAGGGACTGTTTCCACCATTTACAGCACGGACGGCGACGCATGGACCCCGGGCACGGTGGGGGAGTTTGAGCCCAACGGCTTGCGCGTGGCGGCAATGGGCGCGAAAGGTGCCGAAATGGGGGGCGTGCTCTATATCCCCGTGCAACTCACGAACGGCACCGACAACTGGAACGCACTGCTGGCGACACCCGATGGCGTGCAGTTCAAGTGGTTGCCAGCATTCTGGAAAGGCGCCGAAGGGGTCCCAACCGTCACCGCCAAGGCGGACGGATCAGGGCTGATCTTCAACGCTGCCAAGACCGGCACAGCAGCTCGCCGCTACGAAACCAACCCCAACGCACTGGAGATTTACCTTGCCGTTTAAGTACGACTACTTCGGGTGGTTCGTTGGTGGTGTGCCCGCCGACGAGATGCGCACCGTGCCCATGGCCCCGCCATCGCAGACCACCACCACCACCGAGGGCCAGCCGCGTGCCAACTGGAACGGCCTGGCCTGGGTGATGCGGCCCTACGTGGCGCCGCCACCAGAGCCAGAACCAGAGGCGCCCTATGTGGCCCGCGATGTGTCGCGCAAAGCCTTTCTGTCGCGCTTCACAGACCCCGAGGCGGTGCAGATTGACCTGGCATCCATCGGAGCCACGGTGGATGCCGCGCAGGTGCGCCGGTATCTATCCAAGGTCAACGCTGCCCAGCACATCGACCTGAACGACCCGGAAACCCGCGAGGGCGTGCACGCCCTGGAAGCGGTGGGCCTGATCGCGCCGGGCCGTGCGCTGGAAATTCTCGACTCCCCCATCCAATCAAAGGAAGTGCCGTGACTCTGCTTTGTGTGGCGGCCAAGCCTGGCCTTCGCCTGCGCACAGTGCTGGTTGTTCCCGGCTCGTGTCAGTTCGTAAAAGAGGTATCTACAGTCATCCGATAGCAAGAATTTCACACCTCGCGTGACATGATGTTTTGGCACCGAGAGGGGGCACCGACTCTTAGCCAAGCGTGTCGCATAGCCCGAGTCTGTCTGCCAAAGCGTGCGTTTCAATTAATCACTCTTTGAAGATTTTTTATGACTATTCAACGTCGCAAGGTTCTGCAATCTGCAACGCTGCTGCCTCTGATGGCCGCAGTTCCTGGTTTGGTACATGCCCAAAGTGCCGGTCTCGCCGTAGGAGCGCATAAGGTCATCACGGCTTCCCCGACGTACGTGGGCGCACCACAGAACAAATACTTCAACTTGGGGATGGACTATCTCCAAACGAATGGTGCACGAGGAGTTTTCTTTGACATCGTGCCCGAAGCAACCAATGGCGGCCATGCAGGGATCTGCTTTCATGCGGCTCCAAACGCCTCCGGCGCTTGGCAAGAGCTAGGACAAGGTCCTAGCCCTAGCTACCCTGTGACCCAGCTGATGTGGTTCCGAGGGGTGGGCGTTTTCTTCGAACCAAACGGTACCAACAACGGCACCATCAAGTCTGAGAAATGGATAGTTAAAGCAGATGGCCAGCCCGGGGCTACGAAGGTAGACCCCATCGGTAGTTATCCACTCAACACCATACTTCGAGTTGCGACCTCAATGGACAGTGCGACTCGCCAGATGCTACTGATCGTTTATTCCGTCGATAGCGCAACAGGGGCGGCGGTAGCGGAATTGGGGCGCGTCACGCTTGAAGCTGAAGTGTTTACCAATCTCGCAGGCGTTTTCGTCATTGGAGGCGGCAGCATTCAAGTTCAGCCCTACGCGCTCTACCCCTAAAAATGGGCCAAGCGGTATAGACCGCGCCATACAAAACACAGCCCGCCCGGCTTCGCGCCCGGCGGGCTTTTTCATGTGCTTTCGGCCCACACAGGGCCAAGCGGTGGCTTTGAAAGTGCGGGCGCAGGACCATCGGTAGGTCCATCCCAACCCTTTCAACTGGAGTACACCATGGCCACAGCTGCCAACTACCACCACGGCATCCGAGTGCTGGAAATCAACGAAGGCCAGCGCCCGCTGCGCATCGTTTCCACATCGGTCATCGGCTTGATTGCCACGGCCAGCGACGCGGACGCCGCCGCGTTTCCCCTCAACACCGCCGTGCTGGTGACAAAGATCGACGCCGCCATGGCAAAGACCGGCACGCTGGGCACGCTGTCGGGTGCCCTGGCCGCCATCAAGGAGCAGGCCAGCCCGGTGCTGGTGGTGGTGCGCGTGGCCGATGGTGAAGGCGCAGACGCTGCAGCCAAGCAAGCCGACCAAGACGGCAAGACCATCGGCACCGCCTTGGGCAGCAACTACACCGGCATGCAGGCGCTTTTGTCGGCCCAGGCAAAGCTGGGCGTCAAGCCCAAAATCCTGGGCGCCCCTGGCCTCGACAGCCAGGCAGCGACCACGGCCCTGGTGGCGGTGGCGCAGAAGCTGCGCGCCTTTGTGTACGCCGAGGCGCACGGCGCCGACACATCCGAGGCCATCGACTACCGCGAGAACTTCGACGCCCGCGAGCTGATGCTGCTGTGGCCAGGCTGGAAGGTTGCGAAGACCGGCACCGGCGTGGTGGAGGAGGTTTCGCCCGTGGGCTTTGCCCTGGGCCTGCGCGCCCGCATCGACAGCGAGCAGGGCTGGCACAAGAGCCTGTCGAATGTGCCCATCAATGGCGTGCTGGGCATCACCAAGGACGTGCACTGGGACTTGCAAAGCGCCGACACCGACGCGGGCCTGCTGAACGCCGCCGGCATCACCACGCTGATTCGCTCGCAGGGTTTCCGCTTCTGGGGATCTCGCACCTGCACGAACGACGAGCTGTTCGTTTTTGAGAGCGCCACCCGCACCGCGCAGGTGCTGGCCGACACCATGGCCGAGGGCCACTTCTGGGCTGTTGACAAGCCGCTGCACCCCAGCCTGGTGAAAGACATTCTGGAAGGCATCAACGCCAAGTTCCGCGAGCTGAAGGCAATGGGCTACATCCTCGACGGCAAGGCCTGGTACGACGAGGAAATCAACGAAACGGCCACGCTCAAAGCCGGAAAGATGACCCTCGATTACGACTACACGCCCGTGCCACCGCTGGAAGACCTGAGTTTTCGCCAGCGCATCACTGACCGCTACTTTGCCGACTTCGCCCTGCGCGTGGGCACCGGCCAGTAAGCACCCAACCGCACCGACTGACTACAGGAGAACACCATGGGACTTCCCCGCAAAATTAAGAACTTCGCCACGTTCGTGGATGGCATCAGCTACCTGGGCGAAATGCCCGAAGTGGCGCTGCCGAAGCTCGCCCGCAAGATGGACGATTACCGCAGCGGGGGCATGAATGCCCCGGTGAAAGCGGACTTCGGCATGGAAGGCATGGAGGCCGAGCTGACGGCCGCCGGCTACATGAAAGACCTGTTCACCAAGTGGGGCGCGCTGCGCCACGACGCGGTGCTGCTGCGCTTCGCCGGCGCGCTGCAGTCCGACGACAGCGAGGGCGTGGACGCGCTCGAAGTCGTGATGCGCGGCCGTATCTCTGAAATCGACCCTGGCAGCGCCAAGGCCGGCGAAGGCACCGAGCTGAAATACAAGTTCGCCCTGAGCTACTACAAGCTGACGATCAACGGCGAAACCCTGATCGAAATCGACGTGGTGAACATGGTCGAAACGGTCAACGGCACCGACCGTCTGGCCGAGGTGCGCGCCGCCCTGGGCGTGTAACGACAGCACCACCCCGCCAAACCACCACCCCGCAGCGGCCCAGCACTGGGCCGCGCCCCCTTCCCCTTCGAGAGATTCAAAACCATGATCATCGACCCGACCACCACCCCCGCAACCACCGCCGCAGGAGCCAAGGCCGCCGAAGGCGTGCCCCTGGACACCCCCATCAAGCGCGGCGACCAGACCATTACCCGCGTGCATGTGCGCAAGCCCAACGCCGGCGCACTGCGCGGCCTGTCCCTGGTGGAAGTGCTGCAGATGAACGTCACGGCGCTGCAAACCCTGCTGCCCCGTGTGACCGAGCCGCCCCTGTTGAAAAACGAGGTGGCCACCATGGACCCCGCCGACCTTGTGGCGCTGGGAACGGAGGTGGTTGCTTTTTTGGTGCCGAAGGCGCAGCGGGAGGCATTCCAGCCCGAGTAGAGGACGCCATGGCCGACCTGGCCATGGTGTTCCATTGGCGGCCCACCGACATGGACTCCATGACGGTGGCCGAGCTGATGGAGTGGCGAGAGCGGGCGCGCGAGCGCTACGAGCGCCACGAATGACCCGTTACCCCTGCGCCTTCTGGATGTGCAAGAATGAACCATGTTCACCGCCCTGACCTACCTGCTTATCACGGCCCTGGCCATCATGGCCCTGGGCGTGCTGCTGCTGCCCGTGTACGTTTGGGTGATGGCGCGCGACCGGGCGCAGGCGGCCGACCTGGCCGAAGCGCGGCAGCTGCTGGGCGCCGACTTCCCCACCTGACACACCGCGCCCGCTGTGGCGCCCGTGGGGGGCGCCATGGCTGACAACCTGCGCCTGCGCGTGGTCCTCGATTTGGTGGACCGCGTTCTATCCCCGCTGAAACGCATCAGCGCCGGCGGCACCGAAACCGCCCGCGCGCTCAAGGCCGCAAAGGACCAGCTCAAGCAGCTGAACGCCCAGCAAGCGGCCGTCACAAACGTGCAAACCCAGGCGGCCGAGTTCCAGCGCCTGAACAACCAGCTCAAGCAGCGCCAGGCGCTGCTGGCCGGCATGCGCGCCAGTGGCGACGCCACGCGCACCGCCATGGCGCGAGAGGAAAACGCGGTGGCCAAACTGACCGCCGCACTGGACCGCCAGCGCGTGGTGGCCGGCGACGCGCGGCGCAAGCTGAACGAAATGGGCGTTACCGGCAACCTGAGCGCCGCCCAGGCCAGACTGAAAACCGATATTGACGGCGCCACGGCCGCGATGGCCAAGCAGCGGGCCGAGCTGGCCAAGATGGGCGAACAGCAGCGCAAGCTGGCCGAGCTGCGCAAGAAGCACGGCAGCGAAATGATGCACGTGGGCATGATGGCCGCCGGTAGCGCGGCGCTGATGGCCGGCGGAAACAAGATGGCCGGCCCGCTGCGTTCGGTGGTGGGTGCGTTCATCCCAGCAGAGAACGCCGAAACCCAGCTGCGCGCGTCCATGATGGAGAAAACCGGCGCGGTGGGGCCAGAGTTCCAGCAGATTCTGGACCTGGCCACGCGCCTGGGGGATCGCCTGCCAGGCACAACGGCCGACTTCATCGACATGATGACGATGCTGCGCCGCCAGGGCATGACCTCGAAAGCCATCCTGGGCGGCCTGGGTGAATCGGCCGCCTACCTGGGCATCCAGCTGCGCATGCCGGTGACGGCCGCCGCTGAGTTCGCATCCAAGATGCAGGACGCCACCCAGACGGCAGAGGGCGACATGATGGGCCTGATGGACACCTTCGGTTGTCGCGAATGGAATTGCTCAAGGTGATTCAAACGTCTACCTCAGAAACGTTCTGTTCAGAATCTGCAAGGAGCCAGCGAAGCTGACGCGCTTCCACGAAATGATCTCATCAGTGTTTCCCGGGCTGACTATTTCATCTGAATTCGATCCTGAGGCCCATCTCTATATCGACATCACCGTAGAACAAGATGGTCGTAAGGTCCCTTTGGAAATGGTTGGGACAGGCGCACTTCAAGCCATTCAGCTTGTCGCATACGTCACTGCATACAACCCTGCACTTCTTCTCTTAGATGAGCCAGACGCGCATCTACACCCGTCAAACCAGAGGCTGCTCGCGCTTACGTTGCAAAAAATTTCTGAGGCTGGCAGTACCAAGGTGGTACTCGCCACTCATAGCAGACATATGTTTGATGCTCTCGCGCAAGACGAAACAACGCAACCCGTCTGGCTGAAATCTGGCACAAAACAGGATGGGACGGACAAAAGGAATCTGTCGGTACTTTTGGACCTCGGTGCCTTGGATAGCTTCGAGTTGCTGCACGCTGGCCAACAGCGGGTGGTGCTTCTCACTGAAGACACGAAAACCGCGAAACTCCGCGTTTTCCTCGCGGCAAACGGGCTTCAAGAAGGAGAGTATTTTCTGCAGCCCCTAAATGGGGTCAACAATTTGGCTGCTGCAGTTCCAATTGCCGACTACTTTACAAGGCAGGCATACAACACCTACGTGCTCGTTCATCGAGATGGTGATGGAATGACGGAAGTGGAAAAAGCTTGGTGGATGGCCAACGAGTCGAAAAAACTTCCCGACCGTACAACAGTGTTTGTCACCCCTTTCACCGACATCGAGCACACATTCTGTAGACCGGAACACATTTCTGCGGTGTACGACATTCCTCTTGAAGATGCCCAGCAAATGGTCGCGGCTGTGATCGCGGCACATAGTGCACCTTTCGCGGCTGAGTTTGCGCAGAAGCGCAGCAGCCTCAAGGACACTGCTCTACGCAAGATGGACAACCTCCCATCAGCCGTAGACCTTTTGGCGAATGGCGTGCAGTTCGAGCAAATCAAAGGCAAGCGGCTCTTACCCCTTGTTCTTAGCGCGATTCAGGGTGCGGGGCACAACCCTATGCACCTCACACAAAAAACGTCAACCGCTCTCATTCATCCAGCACTACGGGACTGCATCACAGGGGTTAAGCAGGCTGCCGCAGTATAGGCAGCGCCCTGAAAACCGAGGCGACGAAGCGCATGCGCCATTGTGATCAGGCGAAGAAACTGATACATGCGCTCCTGTGAAACGGTCGTCATAGGCGGCAAGCTTGCGCATGAATTCTGGCAAGCTCCTTTTCCGCCAGGGCGGCCCGGTGTTGGACCGTGCGGGGTTTGAGAATTTCCGAGGGCACCAGATCGAGCATGGGGTTGGTCTCGATCCGCTGGTGCGTGACGGCCCAGCGGTAGATGGCCTTCACGCGCTGCAGCACGCGGCCGGCCTGATCGGCCGCGCCGCGTGCTTCCACCTGTTTGACTGCATCCATGACGTCCCGGGCTTTCAGGCTGGCCATGGGGCGCGAATCCAGCGCGGGAAAGATGTCGTTTTCGAGTGAGGCCTGGATGCGGCCCATCGTGACAGGCTCCCAGCGGGCCGACTGGTGTGCGATCCAGTCACGGGCCAGGGCTTCGAGGGTGTTGCGGTTTTCGTGGACGACCCGAGCTTTTTGTTCCTTGCGGGCCTCCCCGGGGTCTTGGTTGTCTTGGAGCAGTTTGCGGGCCTTGCTGGCGGACTCCCGGGCGGCCTTGAGGCTGATGTCGGGGTAGACGCCAAAGGCCAGGCGCTTTTCTTTTCCGGCGAAGCGGTACTTCATGCGCCAGTAGCGCCCGCCTGCCTTGGTGATTTCGAGATACAGGCCCAAGCCGTCGGCGTGTGTGCTTCCTAGAAGTGAGTATTCATGCGACTTGGTGGGCAGAATGTGAGAGCTGTCGAGGACCCCGAGCCCCTTACGAATCAACGGCTTACGCCCAACGATCCGTTCCCGGTGACATTGTGGGAGCACCACGGTACGGCAGTGAGATCGACCCGTAACCTCCCACAGATGCAGCCCCGCTTGCGCCTGCCCTCGCCGCTTGGCTGGCCCCGCGCCTACGGGCATTGAGACGGCGCTCCTTCCCCCAGCCCGCCATGGATTCATGCGGCGTTGTCTGACAAAAGCAGGCCGTCAGCCCCCGTACGATTGCTCCGTCGCCCTGCTCTGCGACAACCCTCCCCTCCTTGCCTTGAGCAAGTTAAAGCCCGCTGAGTGCGGGCTTTTTTTTCTTCCGGGTTTCATGGGCAAAATCGAACCCATGGCAGCCCAGAACATTGTTGACCTCCCCCCTTATCGCCCAGGCATGCTGGATGTATTCCGCCGCCTCTCGAACGCGTTCCGCACCCACTGGCGTGACCACGAAAACAAGTACCCCCAGAAGATCATCCTGACAGCCCAGCAGGCAGAGGACTTGTACATCACCCGATGCTATGGCGCCGTTGCGGACCAGAATCGGAAGGAGCCACCTCCCAAGACCGAGTTCTGGAGCCGTCCGATTGAGATTTCCGATTCCACGGCAGGCGTGGTGGTCGCTCATGACGGGACGGAAATGCCGCTCTCGGCTTTCGACCAGATGCCGCCAGCTCGAACCTAGGCACGCGGGCGCCGCACCGTTCGTCATCGGGCAGAATCCGGCCAGGAGCGGACCTGGCGTTGCGCCAGTCGATCCGGATGGCTCATCTGTTCATGTGCTGATTCGTTAGTGGAGGCGATTTTGACCCCAGCTGATTTCGACGGCCGCAAAGAGCTTCACGCCAGTTGCCATTGCGGCGCCGTGAAGTTCACTTTGCTTTTGACCGATGGATTGCGCAGCGCGCGCCGGTGCAACTGCTCGTACTGCGGCATGCGGGGCGCGGTAGCAGTCTCTGTCAACCTGGATGACGTTCATGTGCATGCGGGTGAGGACAAACTGACGCTCTATCAATTCAACACCGGACAGGCCAAGCACTATTTCTGCTCCGTGTGCGGGATATACACCTTCCACTCCCGGCGTTCCGTGCCCACGCAGTATGGTGTGAACGTCGCCTGCATCGATGGGCTCAGCCCGTTCGACTTTGACGAGGTGCCTGTGCTGGAAGGTCGCAGCCATCCAAAAGATCGTCCGGGCGGCGTGCCGACTACCGCGGGCTGGATCACTTACCGCGCCAACTCCGATCACCACAGCTGAAGGCCTGCCCCTGCATCAGCCGCCTGGCAGCTGACAGCCCGCCATTCTTCGAGAGCGGGGCCGCTCCCTGCCGCGGTCTACGGTGCAAGATTGCTTTAGGCCTCACCGTACGCATGGCGTCACCCACACCCAGCGTCACAGTCGCCCGTGGAGAGGCATGTGCCCTGGTTGCCGAGATACAAGCGCCGTCAGGGCTGCGCAGGCGTGGTGGAGCCGGCCCCCTCGCTCAGGCGGAGCGCCAACGGCGGCCATCGGCTCACATCCTCGGCGGCTTGCCGACCGGGTCATCGTCCTCGTTCTCAACTTCGCCCTGGTAAGGATCTGGACCGGAGCCATCGGGCAGCTGCGGTGGTGGTGGCAGGGTCGGCGGTTCGGTGCTGGGCGGCAGATCGCCCGGGGGCAGAGGAAATTCCTCGGGGACTCGGTGGGCGGGGTGTTCGTTGGGGTCTGTGGCCATGGTGCGCTCCTTGGGCAGAAAGCCCATTGGGCGCCGTACCGTGGCCTGCTGCCGTAGGAGGCGGGCCACAAACCAAGCCCGCCAGAGGATGCACTCCGATGGGAGAGCCGTAGCTGAAAGCACCACGCGCCAGGCCGGATGCCGTGCTCGACCCGGCCCATCGCGCGCATTTGAACCCGGACACTCGCAACCAAGGCACGGCCCCAGGCGTGAAAGACGTCCGGGCGGGGGGCGATCTTGGACCACCGCGCCCTGCTTCCGGCCACGAAGGCGTCCTCTAAGATAGCCGCGTGTCCACACCGCCACCATCCCCTCCTCTGCCCGCCGCTTCCTTTTCAGAGCCTTCCGCCAGCGTGCTGGCGCAAGCGCTCGCGTTGCCCGTCTTCACATCGCCCTGGCACACGCCGCACTACCCTGATGGTGCCGTGGGCCCCTGGCGGATCAGGCGTGGCGGCGTCGGGCTGGACTGCGGCTACCACAGCGGCCCGTGTGTCGCCTCGGGTTCAGCCGTGTTGATGCGCGAGAACGGCAAGGGCGGGTGGGACACCTGGATGTCGCTCTCGCCCATGGAAATCGAAAGCCAGGAGCTGCCCTTGCGCCATGTCCGCGGCCACGTCGTCGTGATGGGGCTGGGCATGGGCTGGGTTGCGGCCAACATGGCGCTGCAGCCGGCGGTGGACCGCGTGACGGTGGTCGAGCGGGACCAGGACGTGCTGCAGCTGTTTGGCCTGTGCCGTGTGCTGGAGGGGCTGCCCGATGCCGCCGCGCGCAAGGTGGCACTGGTTCAGTCCGATGCGCTGCAATGGCAACCCCAGGGCGCGCCCGTCGATTTTCTGTATGCCGACATCTGGCTCGGGCTGGCCGAACCCCAGGCCCTGGCGGATGTGCAGCGCATGCAATCGAACGTGCACGCGCAGCAGGTGTACTTCTGGGGCCAGGAACTGGTGCTGGCAAAGATGGCCCGCAGCCAGGCAGAACCTGGAACCCCGCAGTGGGCCCCGGCAGTCGGGCACGCGGTGCGAGAGACGGGCTTGCCCTTGCTGGCGCACGCCGAGCCCGGCTATGCCGAACTGGTGGCGCGTGTGCTGCAGTGGCGCGAAGGCCGGGGTTCGGCCACCGGGTGACCGGCGGGCAGGCAGGCCCACCGCAGGCCACCCATCTCCTGGGGCGTGGTCGTCATTTGAGCCACTTGCGCCGGGCACGCGGCTGGACGGTGATGTCCACGGTCTGGTGCACGGCGGGTTTGCCGCTGGCGGTATCGGTTTCCACGACGTCTTCCAGGTCGATGTCCTTGACATCGGAATCGGTGGTTTCTTCGAGGTCTTCCAGGATGGCGCTGACCTTGCGTTCAGCCTCGTCGACTTCGGATTGGGGCAGCGGGGGAATGCGCATGGGCGACTCCTGTAGGGGCTGTGGTGGGTATATCGATCGGTGCAGCGTCCAGCGGACGGCCACCGCTCCTGCCCCCCGGCGCGGGGCCGCGCCCGGGCGGGCATCGGGGATGCCAGCGTGCCATCCCTCCATGGCTTCCACGGTAGAAAAGGCGGCGGCGCGATGACGTAGGCCACCGCGAGGTTCGGGTGTGGGAATCGCGGTAGCACAACCCAGGCATCGCCCCGCGCCGGGCCGCCATCGGGTGGGCAAGGGATCGGAGAGAGGGCCGCGCCTGCCAGATTGGAGCCTGTCCGCGACGGAACCGTCGCGGCGGGCAACGCCCGCCGTGTCAGGCCGGATGCGGCGCGGCGTGCCCCGGTGCGGCGGACCGCCCCGCCGTGAACGCGCTTCCCATCGACGCCGCCACGATGCAGCCGATGGCCAGCCATTGCAGCAGGCTCAGGTGCTCGTCCAGCAGGCCCACGGCCAGCACGGCGGCCACGGCGGGCTCCATGCTGATCATGATGCCGAAAGCCTCCTTGGGCAGGCGCTTGAGCGCCATCATCTCCAGCGAGATCGGAATGGCGCTGGAGACCGCCGCCACCGCCACCCCGATGAGCAGCAAGGCCGGCGACAGCAGCGCAGCGCCCGCATGCGCCACGCCTACCGGCACCACCACCAGCGCCGCCACCAGGAGGCCCAGCGATACCGAATGCCCCGCGTGCAGGTGCCCGGCGCGCTTGCCGAACACGATGTACAGAGCCCAGAACACGGCCGCGCCCAGGGCATACAGCACCCCCACCGGGTCCAGCGTGCTGCCGTTGAGCCCCAGCGGCAGCAGCATGCCCAGCCCGGCCATCGCCAGGGCCACCCACACGAAATCCACCGCGCGGCGCGACGACCAGATGGCCACCGCCAGGGGCCCCGAGAACTCGATGGCCACGGCCAGGCCAAACGGCAGCGTGCGCAGCGACATGTAGAACATCAGGTTCATCCCCCCGAGCGCCGCGCCATAGCAGGCAAGGGCTGCGGCATCCGCGCGCGACAGCCGCCAGCGCCACGGCCGCCACAGCAGCAGCACCAGCACGGCGGAAAAACCCACGCGCAAGGCGGTCGTGCCCTGCGCGCCCACGGCGGGAAACAGCAGCTGCTTGGCCCAGGACGTGCCAATGCCCAGGGCGGTGACGGAGCCCAGAACAGCCAGGAAGGGAAAGAATCGTTGAAAGCGCGACGCGGTCATGGGTAAAAATATAGTTCGACCCGTGCGTGCTTTTTTCTCTTATTTCGGGCCGTGCACGCAACTTTCGCTCGCTGCTTGAGAGGATTCCATGCCCACCCCGCCCCCGCTCGACCGCTTCGACCTCGCGATCCTGGACATCCTGCAGACCGACAACACCACGCCCCAGCGGGTGATTGCGCAGGCGGTGAACCTGTCGGCGCCCGCCGTGCAGCGGCGCATCCGGCGGCTGCACGACAGCGGCGTCATCCGCGCCAACGTGGCCGTGCTCGACCCGGTGAAAGTGGGCATGCCGCTGACCATCGTGCTGGAGGTGCACCTGGAGAACGAGCGCCCCGACCGCACCGCCCCGCTGCGCGCGCGCATCGCGGCCGAGGGCGCGGTGCAGCAGTGCTACAGCGTGACGGGGGAGGCCGACTACCTGCTGGTGGTCACCGTGGCGTCGATGGCGGACTACGAGGCCCTGACGCAGCGGCTGTTCGAGGGGGATGACAATGTGCGGCGCTTTCGCACCTCGGTGGCGCTGGGCAGCCTCAAGTCGGGACTGCGGGTGCCGCTGGACAAGGCGCTGGCCTGACTGGTCACAGCCCCAGCGCCTGCCGCATCTGCTTGCCGCTCAGCCGCTGGCGCGGGCCGCCGAGCAGTTCGCACATGCGCGCGTTGAGCGGTGCCTGTGCCCCATGCTGCGCCGCCAGCCGCACCACCGCGCCGCTGAGCGCATCGATCTCGGTCACGCGCCCGGCTTCCAGGTCGTCCCACATCGACGAGCGCGCCTTGGCGTCGATCTGCAGCATGCGTTTGGCCAGCCGGGTGAACAGCCAGTTGGGCAGGCGCAGCACATGGGGCAGCAGCGTGGGCGACACGGCGGTGACCTGGGCGGGGGTGATGCCCGCGCGCGCCATCACGCGCAGCGCCTCGGTCTGCAGGGCGGCGAAGACGCGGCGGCAGTCGCGGTCGAGCAGTTCCTGCCGCAAGGGTAGGTCCGACAGCGCATTGACCGGGTTGTTCAGGTTGAGCAGCAGCTTGCCCCACTGCACCGCGCGGATGTCGGCGGGCAGCACGGTGGCCAGGCCCGCCGCATCGAACACCGGCGCGATGCGCTCGGTGGCGGCGTCGCGCTGCAGCTGCAGATGCCCCGCGGTGGCGCGGTGCACCTGGGCGCCACGCAGCACCACGTTGTACGGCACCATGCCCGCCAGCACGTTCAGGCCGGGGGCCAGCGCCGCCACGCAGGCCACGTTGTCCACGCCGTTCTGCAGCGAGATGACGGGGGTGCCGGCCGCGCAGGCCGCCGCCAGTTCGCGCACGGCGGACTCGGTGGCGCCGCTCTTGACGCACAGCAGGATGATGCTGTCGGCACCGGGGGCGGCGTCGGCCAGCGTGGAGGCCAGCCGCAGCGCAGACACGGGCACGGTGCGGTCGAACCCGTCCAGGTCCGTCACCTTCAAGCCCTGCTGGGCGATGGGCTCCAGCGCATGCGGGCGCCCCACCAGGCAGACCGGCTGGCCGTGCGCTGCCAGGCGCCCCCCCACATAACAGCCAATGGCGCCTGCGCCGAGAACGATGAAGTGCATGCGGGTGCTTCCTTGGGCAATGGGAGACAGGGGCGCCACAGTGGGTGCGGCGCCTGCGCATTGTGCGGCGGCGCGCCCACGGGGCCTGGCGCAGAGGCGACGGTGTCTGCGGACACCTCCAGCCTTCAGATTTTGAGTGTTTTTGGCCTCCAGCGCTTATCCATCAAGCGCCAAAAGCTATTAAATTTGAAGCACCATCAGCCCATGGCGCCTGCGTCCAGGGGGGTTGCCGCCAGCAGACCTGCACCAAACCGCACGGTCACCAGCAAGCCGCCCAGGCGCGGCGAGGCCCCCAGTTGCACGGTGGCGCCATGGCCTTGCGCGATGGCCTGCACGATGGCCAGGCCCAGGCCGCTGCCGGGAGCGCCATCGGCGGTTTCGCGCACAAAACGCTGCATCACGCGCTCGCGGTGTTCGGGGGCGATGCCCAGGCCGCTGTCTTCCACCGTGAGCACGGCATGGCCATTGCCGGCGCGCACCTGCAGGTCCACCCGGCCGCCGGGCGGAGTGTATTTGATGGCGTTGTCGAGCAGGTTGCGCGCCAGCATGCGCAGGGCCTCGGCGTTGCCGGGCACGGTGGCGGCGTCGGAATCGAGCAGGCCCACATCCATGCCGCGCACCTGGGCGGCGGGGGCCACGTCGGCCAGGGCCAGCTGGGCCACGGCGCGCAGGTCCACGGGGTCGGTGGCGGCCGTTCCGGCCTCTTGCCGGGCGAGGGTGAGCAGTTGCTCCACCAGGCGCGTGGCACGGTCGATGCCGGCGGACAGGCGTTCGATGGCGGCGGCGCGCGCCACATCGTCGCCCGCGCGCTGCAGGCCCTGCAGCTGCAGGCGCAGCGCGGCCAGGGGCGAGCGCAGCTCGTGCGCCGCATCGGCCACAAAGTGCTGCTGGGCGGTGAAGGCGCGCTGCACGCGTTCGAACAGCAGGTTGAGTTCGCTCACCAGCGGCTGCACTTCGTCGGGCAGCTGCGCGTCGCTCACCGGCGAGAGGTCGTCGGCCTGCCGCTGGGCCAGCTGCCGGCGCACACGCTCCACCGGGGCCAGCGAGCGGCTCACGCCCCACCACACGGCCAGCACCAGCAGCGGCGCCATGATGGCCAGCGGCGCCAGCGTGCGCAGCGCCAGGCTGCGGGCCATGTCGCGCCGCGCGGCCATGTTCTGCGCCACCTGGATGACCTGCGAGCGCGTCTGCATCGAAAACACCCGGTAGGTGCCGCCGCGCGCCTGCACGTCGGTGAAGCCCAGCACGGCGATCTGCGGCAGGGCCGCGCCCACGGCCGATTCAAAGATGCGCAGGCCCTCGTTGGTCCACACCTGCACGATGAATTCGTGGTTCTCGTCCTCGGGGTCCAGGCCCGGCCCCAGGCCCTGCGCATCCACCGGCAGGCCCGAACGCAGGGCCAGCGCGGTCTGCTGCATGTGGTAATCGAACAGCGCATCGGCCTCGGCCAGCGCGCCCCGGTAGGCCAGCGCGCCCTGCACCGCCCCGGCCAGCACGATGGCCGCGAGCAGAAACACCAGCAGCCGCATGCGCAAGGATCGGGGAAGCAGCCCCTGGAGGGCCTGGGTGAGCTTGCGGGTCATGCCTTGGGTACGAGATAGCCGACGCCGCGCACGTTGAGCAGCACCTCCGCGCCGAGCTTCTTGCGCAGGCCGTGGATGTAGACCTCCACCGCGTTGCTGCTCACCTCGTCGCCCCAGCCGTAGAGCTTGTCTTCGAGCTGCTGGCGCGACAGCACCATGCCAGGCCGGGCGATGAGCGGCTCCAGCACCGCCCATTCGCGCGCCGAGAGCACGACGGGAACACCCTGCACCGTGGCCTCGCGCGTGGCGGGGTTGATGCACACGCCCTTGTGCTCGTACACCGGCTCGGCCCGCCCGGCGGCGCGGCGCAGCAGCGCGCGGATGCGGGCGAGCAGCTCGTCCAGGTCATAGGGCTTGAGCACGTAGTCGTCGGCCCCGGCGTCGAGCCCTTCGATGCGCTGCGCCACGGCGTCGCGCGCGGTGGCCACCAGCACGGGGGTGCGGTTCTTGCGGGCCCGCAGGTCGCGCAGCACGGCCAGGCCGTCGCGCTTGGGCAGGCCCAGGTCCAGCAGCACAAGGTCGTAGGGCTGGGTGCGCAAGGCGGTGTCGGCCGCATCACCGTCGCGCGCCCAGTCCACGGCGTAGTGCTCGGCGCGCAGCAGGTCCTGCACGGCTTCGCCGATCATGGGGTCGTCTTCAACAAGCAGGAGGCGCATGGCAATGGGTTCAATGGATCGAGGGGAATCGCCCCTCAAAGGATAGCGGTGGCGCCACGGCCCACCGCCATGCGGAGCATCCCGTTCGCCGCTTTTCTGTCACATCACTGTCACAATCATCGTGCGTCGGGCCCACTGCCCGACCCTCAGTTCGATCCATACCAACAGAGAACAAGGAGCAAGATCGATGGCATTCCACAAGATTCGGTTCATTTCCGCCGCGGCCGTGCTTGCCGCGCTGTCGGCAGGCGCCCAGGCACAGGGCGCGGTCAACGCGCTGTGCAGCACCGACGCCCCCTGGTGCGAAGCCGCCGCCAAGGAGTTCACCAGGAAGACCGGCATCAAGGTCAACCAGGCCCACAAAGGCACGGGCGAGATCGCGGCCCAATTGCGCGCCGAGGCCAACAACCCCAAGACCGACATCTGGTGGGGCGGCACGGGCGACCCTTTCCTGCAAGCGGCCGAGCAGGGCCTGCTGGCCGAATACCGCCCGGCCTACCTGCATGACCTGCACGGCTGGAGCGTGCGCCAGTACGCGATGTCGGGCCACCAGGTGGGGGGCTTCTACAGCTCGGCCATCGGCTTTGGCTACAACACCGAGACGCTCAAGAAGAAAAAGCTGCCCGAGCCGCAGTGCTGGGCCGATGTGATCAAGCCCCAGTACAAGGGCGAAGTGGAAATCTCGCACCCTGCCTCCAGCGGCACGGCCTACACGGTGATCGCGGGGCTGGTGCAGCTCATGGGCGAGGAGAAGGCCTTCGACTACCTCAAGGCGCTGCACAAGAACACCACCACCTACACTCGCAGCGGCCAGGCGCAGGCACCCAACGTGGCCAAGGGAGAGGTGGGCGTGGGCATTACCTTCATGTTCAACTTCGAGAAGTGGAAGGCCGACAAGTACCCGGTCAAGACCCAGGCGCCTTGCGAAGGCACCAGCTACGAGGTGGGCGGCATCGCGCTGGTGAAAGGCGCGCGCAACATGGAGAACGCCAAGAAATACTACGACTGGCTGATGAGCCCCGAAGGCCAGGCCGTGGGCGCCCAGGTCGGCAGCTACCAGGTGCCCGCCAACAAGAGCTTCAAGATGGACCCGCGCATCCCGACGCTGGACAACGTCAAGCTCATCAAATACGACTTCGAGAAATACGGCAAGGCCGCAGAGCGCAGGCGCCTGATCGACCGCTGGACCAAGGAAGTGGAGGCGCTGCCGCGTTGATGCGCGCAGCCCGCCGCAGGATCTTTTCCGACGGCGGGCCTCCCCCACGGCTTATCCCAGGCGCACCGGCACGAAGATCTTGTCGCCGTTGCGCTCGATGAGCAGCGCCACCGACTTGCCCGCCTTGGCCATGGCCGTGCGCACCTGCTCGATGTTCCGGGCCGGCGCGCCGTTGATGGCCAGCAGCACGTCGCCCGGCTGCACACCGGCCGCCGCGGCGGGGCCCCGCGCCTGTTCGATCACCAGGCCCTCGCTCACACCCACCTCGCGGCGCTCCTGCGGGTCCAGCGGGCGCAGCGACAGCCCCAGCTGGCCCTTGCCCACGGCATCGTCGTTGCGCGCCTGCTTGCTGGCCTTGTCGCTGGAATCACCCAGCGTGGCGGTCAGCTCCAGCGGCTTGCCCTGGCGCCACACCGAGAGCCTGGCCTGCTGGCCCGGCTGCGCCTGCCCCACCCAGGCGGGCAGGTCGCCCGAGGCCACGATGGGCTGGCCGTCCACCTGGCGGATCACGTCGCCGGCCTGCAGGCCCGCCTTGTCGGCCGGGCTGCCCTTGCTGACGCTGGCGACCAGGGCGCCCTCGGGCTTGTCGAGCGCGAACGATTCGGCAAACGCCTGGTTCACCTCCTGCACGGCCACACCGAGCTGCGCGTGGCGCACCTTGCCGGTGGCGACGATCTGGTCCTTGATCTTGGCCGCCAGCTCGATGGGGATGGAGAAGGACACGCCCTGGTAGCCGCCCGAGCGGCTGTAGATCTGCGAGTTGATGCCCACCACCTCGCCGCGCGCATTGAACAGCGGCCCGCCCGAGTTGCCGGGGTTCACGGCCACATCGGTCTGGATGAAGGGCACCAGGCTGTCGTCGGGCAGCGAGCGGCCCTTGGCGCTGACCACGCCCGCCGTCACGCTGTTCTCGAAGCCGAAGGGCGAGCCGATGGCCAGCACCCATTCGCCCACCTGCAGGTCGCGCGTGCTGCCCAGGCGCACGGTGGGCAGGTTCTTGGCGTCGATCCTGAGCACGGCCACGTCGGTCTTGGGATCGGAGCCCAGCACCTTGGCCCGGAACTCGCGCCGGTCGGTGAGCTTGACGATGACCTCGCTCGCGCCCTTGACCACATGGGCGTTGGTCAGCACCAGGCCGTCGGGGCTCACGATGAAGCCCGAGCCCTGGCCGTGCGTGGGCACGTTGGGCTGGCCCTGCGCACCCCCGCCGGGAAAACCGAACTGGCGGAAGAACTCGTAGAACGGATCGTTCGGGTCGATCTGCGGGCCCCGGCGCTGGCGCGCTGTGGGCTGCCCTTCGTCATCGTCCTCGTCGTCATTGGCCATCGCCGTCTTGGTGCTGCCCGTCACGCTGATGTTGACGACGGCAGGGCCGTTCTGCGCGGTGATCTGCGCGAAGCTGGGCAGCGCGCCGCCCGGGGCCGCCGGGGTCTGGGCCACGATGGGCGCGGAGGGGGTCAGGGCCCGGGCCTGGTGCCCCGTGATGAGGCCCGCGCCGGTGGCACCCACCGCGCCTGCGGCCACCAGGGCCAGGATGAGGCGGCGGGGGGTGGAGGTCAGCGTCGTGGTGTTCATGGTGTGGTGCCTTTCCCATCGGAGTTGCGATGGAGGGCAGTGTGGGCACCAACACTTAGACGAAACTTAGAGCCGGGAACGCGCCAGGCTCGGCGCGTCGAACGTTGCCGCCTGTTGTGGTGCTCCTCCTCGTGCTGCCTGCGACACGGCGCCCGGCCAGAACCGCTTCGGCGGGCTTTGCGAGCCGCTTCGGGGCGACCCAGGCTACACCGCCCCGCGCCCCTTCTGGCTCTCGAAGTACACCACCTTGCGGGCGCGCATCACGTCGCCCAGCGGCCGGTGCGCCGCCAGTGCCTGCCAGGGGTCGAACACGGCGGCCTCCACCTCGGCGGCCAGCGCGGGGTCGGCCGCAGGATCCTGCCGGGGCAGGGTCAGCCGGGCCACGGTGGTGTAGGGTGTGGGCCAGTCCACGCTGGCATCTTCGATGGGGGTGGTGGCCTCGTCCACGAAGGGCTGCAGTTGCAGGTCCCACACCAGGTCCTGCTGGCGCAGGCGGGCCGAAAACTCGGCGTTCCAATCGTCCTGCACCTGGGTGACCGGCGCGCCGTTGGAGGCATGGGGCAGCAGGCGCACACGCACCGCATAGGGCCCACACGCGATGGGCGCGGCACTGTGCACGGCATGGGCGGCAAAGCCCCCGAAGGGCCGGCCGAAGGTCTTGACCGTCTTGGCGATCTGCCTGGCGGCCCCCAGCAGCCCGTGGCGCTGCACCAGGAACTTGATCAGCGCGCCGCCGCCATGCGAGGCAGCCACCACAAAGTCCACGAACTCGCCGCTTCGGGGAAAGGCGAACTTCTCCTGGTTGATGAGCGTGAAGTCCTGGCTTTTGGCGGGCCCGTTGCCCAGGGCGGAATCGCCCTTCACCCCCAGCACGCTGAACGAAAAGCCCCGGATGTCGGGCTTGCGGTCGGAGGCCTTGTCCATGCCGCCATTGCTCAGCCGCACCCGCACGTCGTACTGTGCGGGCTGGGCAAACAGCCCGTGGGACGCAAACGCAGGCAGATCGCCCAGCACCTGCAGCTGGCCCCGCGCGGCGGTGAGCTGCTTGCGGTGCAGGCCACGGCCATTGCCGTACTTGTGCGACTTGCGCGCCTGTAGTTCGGCGAACTGGCGGGCATACCCGGCAAAGCGCCGGGCTTCGTCGGGCGCCACCACTTCTTTCCAGTCAGTGCTGGGTGCAACGGTTGTATCCATGAGCGACCTCGGTTGAAAGCCAGGTGGCATGGTAGCGCGACCTGCCGAAAATCGGGGCCCTCGCCGGCCACCGCGCTCAGAGGCCGCGAAACCGGTACACGATCGCGCCCCGCACCACCTCCCCGGGCGCCAACCAGCGCATGGGAAAGGCGGCGTGGTTGGGCGCATCGGGGTACTCCATGGGTTCCAGGCAGATACCGTCACCCGGCTGCCAGAGCCAGTTGCCCTGCTGCGCGCCACGGCCTCGGTCCCGCGCCGGGTCCGCCTTCAGGCCATGGCCCGCATAGACCTGCACGCCGGGCGCTGTGCTCCAGACCTCCATCGCACGGCGGCTGACGGGCTCGCTCAGCAGCGCGGCCAGCCGAAGGCCTGATGGGGTGATGGATGACACGGGCGGCGCACGGGATGCATCCGATTCCTCCAGCACCAGGTAGTGGTCCAGCCCGCCGGCCTGGGCCAGTTGTTCGCTGGGCGCCGCCACAGAGTCGCCCACATGGCGTGCCTCGCGAAAGTCGAATGGCGTGCCCAACACGCCGGCCAGCGCGCCCGTGGGGCACACGTCGGCGGCCAGCGGCACATAGCGGCTGGCGGGCACCTGCAGGGTGTGGCCGTGGGTACTGCCACGGCCCGCCAGGTTGAAGAACGCATGTCCGGTGAGGTTCAGCACGGTGGGTGCGTCCAGCGCCTCGGCCGTCCAGGCCATGTGCAGCGCGTTGTCGGCCGTGACCTGCAAGCGAAGCTGCAGGCGCACCATGCCCGGCACACCGTCGTCTTCGGTGCGAAAGGTGTGGCCCAGGGTGAGTGCATCGGCCTGCACCTCCTCCACCGCAAACACCTGGAAGCGGCTGCCCCGGGGACCGCCGTGGTGGTGGTGGGGACCGCTGTTGGTGGGCAATTGCAAAAGCGAACCATCCGGCAGGGTCAGCTTGCCTGCGCGCAAACGCCCCGCCCAGCGGCCGATGAGTGCGCCCATGGACAGCTGGCCGTCCAGGTAGCCCTGCAGGCTGTCGTAGCCCAGCGCCACATCGGCCAGGCCACCCTGCCCGTCGGGCACCGCCACCTGCACCAGGCGGGCGCCGTAGTTGCTCACGGCCACCTGCAGCCCGCCCGCGCCACGCAGGGTGAACAGGTCGGTGCGCTGACCGTGGAGCTCTTGTTGAAACGCTTCGCGGGAAAGGGAGTAAGCCATGGCCGCAAGTTTAGGGGGCCTCTATTTGGCGGCGGGTGGCGCGGCTGGCGCATCGCGCGTCACCAGCCAGATGCCCGCGCACACCAGCACCAGGGCCAGCAGGTTCTTCCACTCCCACAGCGCCTCGCCCAAAAACAGTGCCGACAGCGCCGCGCCAAAGATCGGCACGGTGAAGTTGAACACCGTGACCTGGCTCACGCGGTTGTGTTTGAGCAGGATGCTCCACAGCGAGAACGCGGCCGACGACAACAGCGCCAGGTACACCAGCAGCGCGGCCGAGCCCCAGGTGAAGCCCGAGAGCGAGCCCCCCAGGCCCCAGCCGAGGGCCAGCAGCGCGGCGCCACCCAGTCCCAGTTGCCAGCCTGTCATCACCACAGAGTCCATGCGCTGCGAGACCTGCTTGCCGTAGATGCTGGCGGCAGCCAGCACCAAGGCCGCGATCACCACGAAGCCTTCGCCCAGCAGCGTGAAGTCCATGTCCAGCGTACCGCGCCCCAGGTTGACCACCATGACGCCCGCGAATCCCACCACACAGCCCCAGAGCTTGGCGTGGCTCAGTCGGTCGTTGTGATAGACCCAGTGCGCCAGCAGCACGCTGAAGAACGTGCCCGTGGCATTCATGATCGAACCCTTGACCCCGGTGGTGTGCGCCAGCCCCACGTAGAAGAACACGTACTGCAGCGTGGTCTGCGCCAGGCCCAGCACCACCAGCTGTCGCCCTGCTGCCAAGCCCAGGCTCCAGACGGCCTTGCGCATGGCCACGGCCCAGGCCAGCAGGATCAGCCCCGCCCCCAGGAAGCGCCAACCGGCGAATACCAGCTGCGAGGGAATGTCGCTCCTGGCAATGCCAAACCAGGCGTAGCCGGTCTTGATGGCAGGGTACGAGCTGCCCCACAGCAGGCAGCACAGCAGCGCCAGCGCCACGACGACCTTGCGGTCGGAAAATCGGATGTGACCCATGTGAAATCGTGTCTCTCTAGTGAAACAGCCCGCGCTAAGACGGGCTGTTGAGGGGTGTTCAAGCGCTCAGGGACGCAGGCTGCAAGAACGACATTTCAATGATTCATTTACCTATGCCTCACCCCGCCGCATGCAACGGGCGCGGGCCAAGCCAGAGCTCCCGTGCAAGGGCCGCCCCGCCGCGCTGGGAGCGTCCCCCTCCCGGATTGCGCAGCAATGCGAGAGAGGGGGAAGGCGCGAAGCGACTCAGGGGGTGTCACTTCAAGTCACCGGCGCGGGGTTGAACAGCACCAGCGCGTTGTGCAGCTTCCACTGCTCGGCCCAGGTCTTCTTGCGGCCGCTGGCCACGTCGAGCAGCAGGTGGAACATCTCCCAGCCCAGGTCTTCAATGCTGGCCTCGCCGTCGGCGATCTTGCCGGCGTTGATGTCCATCAGGTCATTCCAGCGGCGGGCCAGGTCGGTGCGCGTGGCCACCTTGACCACGGGGCATTCGGCCAGGCCGTAGGGCGTGCCCCGGCCGGTGGTGAACACGTGCAGGTTCATGCCAGCGGCCAGCTGCAGCGTGCCGCAGATGAAGTCGCTGGCGGGCGTGGCGGCGTACACCAGGCCGCGTTGGTCACGGTGCAGCTTCTCGCCCGGGGCCAGCACGTGCGAGATCGGAGCAGTGCCGCTCTTGATGATGGAGCCCATGGCCTTTTCGGCGATGTTGGACAAGCCACCGGCCTTGTTGCCCGGCGTGGTGTTGGCGGCGCGGTCCACGCGGCCCCGGTCGAGGTACTGGTCGTACCAGCCCAGTTCGCGCACGATGGACTGGGCCACTTCGGGCGTGGCGGCGCGGCTGGTGAGCTGCTCCACGGCATCGCGCACCTCGGTGTTTTCACTGAACATCACGGTGGCGCCGGCGCGCACCAGCAGGTCGGCGCAAAAGCCCACGGCTGGGTTGGCGGTGACGCCCGAGAACGCATCGCTGCCGCCGCACTGCACGCCCAGCACCAGCTCGCTGGCGGGGATGGTCTCGCGGCGGCGGGCGTTCAGCCGTGTGAGGTGCGGGCGCGCGCTTTGCACGATGTGGTCGAGCATGGACATGAAGCCCACATGCTCTTCGGCCTGCAGGCACACGGTCTCCGGGCCCAGCGCCGCATCACGCTCGTCGGTGATGGGAAAGCTGCCCGGGGGCAGCAGGCGGTCGGGCTGGAGCTTTTCGCAGCCCAGGCTCACCACCATGACCTCACCCCCAAAGTTGGGATTGAGGCTGATGTTGCGCAGGGTGCGGATGGGGATGATGGCGTCGGGCGCATCGATGGCCACGCCGCAGCCATAGGTGTGCTCCAGGCCGATCACGTCATCCACCTGCGGGTACAGCGGCAGCAGCTCCGCCTTGATGCGGCGCACCGCCAGGGCCACGACCCCCGCCACACACTGCACGGTGGTGGTGATGGCCAGGATGTTGCGCGTGCCCACCGAGCCGTCTGCGTTGCGGTAGCCCTCGAAGGTGTAGCCCGTGAGCGGTTCGAGCACGGGCGGCTTCACGGTGGCCATGGGCAGACCTTCGAGCGCGCGGGCCGAAGGCATCTGCAGCAGGCGCTCGTGCACCCAGCTGCCTGCCGGGATGGGCTTGAGCGCGTAGCCGATGGGCACGTTGTAGCGGCGCACCACCTCCCCTTCGGCCATGTCCGTCAACGCCACCTTGTGGCCTTGGGGCACCTTGTCGCGCAGGGTGACGCCCGCGCCCGGCACGCCCTCGGGCAGCACCGTGCCTGCGGGCAGGCCACCGTCGTTGGCGACGATGGCGACGTTGTCGTCCGCGTGCATGCGGATGGTGAGGGGTTCTCGCATCGGGTCGTTCACTTCATGTCCGCTTCGTGTTTTGCACGGCCGTGCTCATCCACCGGCCTTCAGCACCAGGTCCGGCAACCACATCGAAAACTGTGGCACGTAGGTCACCAGCATCAGCGCCACGATGAGTGCGCTGTAGAACGGCCAGATGGTCTTCATCACCTCGCCCACGGAGATGCCGCCGATGGTGCAGCCGATAAACTGCGTGGTGCCCACCGGCGGCGTGTTCAGGCCCAGCGCGCAGTTGATGAGCATGACGATGCCGAACTGCTCGGTGGTCATGCCGAATTGCTGGCAGATGGGCAGGAAGATGGGCGTGCAGATGAGGATGGTGGCCGCCATGTCCAGGAAGGTGCCGAGCACGAACAGGATGATGTTCACGCACAGGAAGATCACCCAGGGCGAGGTGCTCATGGACTTGAGCGCATCGCCCGTCAGCTCGGCCACGCCGTACAGGCCGATCAGGTAGCCGAACATGGACGAGATGCCGATCAGCAGCAGCACGGTGCCCGTGGTCTTGACGGCCTTGGAGGCGGCCTTGAGGAACTGTTCGCGCGTGAGCTTCTTGTAGACGAAGACCGACAGCACCAGGGCCCACACCACGGCCACCGAGGCAGATTCGGTGGCCGTGAACGCCCCCGACAGAATGCCCGCGATGATGATGACCACCACCGCCAGCCCGGGGACTGACGCTCTGAAGGAGATCCACACGATCTCCCAGCCGGGGAAAGTGCCCGCAGGGTAGCCGCGCTTGACGGCCACCAGGTAGGCCGCCAGCAGATTGCACACCGTGAGCAGCAGCGCCGGCACGATGCCCGCGAGGATCAGCGCCGCGATGCTCACCTTGCCGCCCGCAGCCAAGGTGAAGATGATCAGGTTGTGCGACGTGGGCATGAGCGCGCCCACCAGCGAGGCGTGCGTGGTCACGTTCACCGCATAGTCGGCGTGGTAGCCCTCTTTCTTCATCTGCGGGATGAGCACGGCGCCCATGGCGGACACGTCGGCCACGGGCGAACCCGACACACCGCCGAACAGCGTGCAGGCGAGCACATTGCTCATGCCCAGACCGCCGCGCACATGGCCGGCCACGCTCTTGGCAAAGTCCACGATGCGGTCGGCGATGCCGCCGTACATCATGATCTCGCCCGCGAAGATGAAGAACGGAATCGCCAGGAACGAGAACGGGTTCATGCCCGAAATCATCTGCTGGAAGCCCACGGCCAGCGGCAGGCCTTCATACAGGATGGTGGCCAGCGACGACAGGCCGATCGAAAACGCCACGGGCACGCCCAGCAGCAGCAGGAGCGTGAAGGTCACGCACAGAATGGTCAACGCCATGATGGTGGAATCTTTACAGGAACGTTAGGGTGCTGGGCGGTACGCTGGGATTGCTTCGATCGTCCCCGGGGCGCTCCGCATGCGGCGGGCGTGACCCAGGCCAGGGCAGCCGAGCCAGGGCCGCCCCGCCGCGAGGGCTGCGTCCCCCTGCCCGCGTGGCGCAGCCATGCGAGAGCGGGGGGAAGCGCTGAAAGCGCTCAGGGGGGTGTGCTTCATCTCAATGCCAGGCGGGCTCGACCTCTGTGCCGCGGACCAGGGCAATGATGTGCTCCAGGGAGAACATCGCCACCAGCACGCCAGCGAGCGCGGGGGGAACGTACTTGAACGCTTCGGAGATGCCGAGCGTGGGAATCTTGTAGGGCGCCACGGACTCGGCCAGCACGCCGCAGTTCCAGGCCATGACCACGCCGAAGACCAGCACCAGCACGTGGATCACGATTTCCAGCTTGTGGCGCAGCCAGTCGGGCGCCAGTACCAGGAACGATTCGAGGCCGATATGGCCCGCGTCACGCACACCCACCGCCATGCCCAGCATGGTGACGTACAACACCAGCAGCACCGCGCCGCTTTCGGCCCAGGTCGGCGTGTTGTTGAAGATGTAGCGGCCGATGACCTGGTAAAGCACGGCGCAGACCAGCAGCACCAGCCCCGCCACCCCCAGTTGCAGACAAGAGCGCGCGATGAAGGCGCAAAGACGCGTGTACATAGAGAACATTCAGAAGACGGAAGGAGGGACCCGCCACAGGACGCACGGCCCTGTGGCATGGAACGCCAGGATTACTGCACCGCGTCGATGCGCTTGACCATGTCCTGGAGCTTGGGGTCCTTCAGGAACTTGTCATACACCGGCTTCATCGCCGTCTTGAAGGCCGCCTTGTCGATCTCCACGATCTGCGCGCCGCCGGCCTTGACGGTGGCCAGGGACTTTTCTTCACGCTCGTCCCAGATCTTGCGCATGAAGCCCACCGATTCCTTGGCGGCGGCGCGGATGGCCTTCTGGTCGTCGGCGCTCAGCGTGTCCCACACGCGCTTGCTGAACAGCAGGATCTCGGGCGCCATCGAGTGCTCGGTCTTGTTGAAGTACTTGGCCACTTCGAAGTGGCGCGAGCTTTCGTAGCTGGGGTAGTTGTTTTCGGCGGCGTCCACCAGGCCGGTCTTGAGCGCGGTGTAGACCTCGCCGAAGGGCATGGGGGTGGCGTTGGCGCCCATGGCCTCGAGCAGGGACACCCACAGGTCGCTCTGCTGCACGCGCACCTTCAGGCCCTTGACGTCGGCCAGGGTCTTGACGGGCTTCTTCACGGTGTAGATCGAGCGCGCGCCGCTGTCGTAGAAGGCCAGGCCCACGAAGCCCTGCGATTCGCAGTCCTTCAGGATCTCGTCACCGATGGCGCCATCGAGCACCTTGCGCATGTGTTCCTTGTCGCGGAACAGGAAGGGCATGGTGGGCACCATGGTGGCGGGGCAGATGTTGTTCATGGGCGCGACGTTCACGCGCGTCATGGCGATGGCGCCCAGCTTGGTCTGCTCGATGGTGTCCTTCTCGATGCCCAGGGAGCCCTTGGCGTACACCTTGATGCTGTGCTTGCCGCCCGTGGCCTTGGACAGCGTCTCGCCCATGTGGCGCACGGCCAGCACGGTGGGGTAGTCCTCGGGGTGGATGTCCGACGAGCGGAATTCCGTGGCCTGCGCGGTGAGGCCGCCGAGCACGATGCTGGCGGCAAACGCCACGCGGCCCATCAATTGGGGAATTTTCATGGTTGTCTCCTGGGTTGAAGTGTTGTGAATGGGGGAGAGTTCCGAAGCCTGTTGTCTTCAGGCGCTCCGATAGGGTGTTTCCGGCAACCCCGCCACGCCGGGGCGGGTGGCAAAAATGGCGCCGCCCAGCGCCACGTCGTCGCCCTGGGGCTGCCCGGGGCGGATGGAGGTGATGAACAGCACGTCCAGCCCCGGGCCGCCGAAGCTGCACATCGAGGGCTTGCTGGTGGGCACGGCGATGGACCGGTCCAGGCGGCCGTCGGGCGTGAAGCGGTGCACCACGCCGGCGTCGTTGCCGCAGATCCAGTAGCAGCCGTCGGCATCCACCGCGCCGCCGTCGGGCCGGCCGGGCAGATCGCGCATGTCCACGAACAGCGAGCGCTCGCCCAGGGACCCATCGTCGTGCAGCGGCAACTGCCAGATCTGCTGCACGCTCGGGTGGCTGTCGCTCAGGTACAGGGTCTTGCCGTCGGGGCTGAAGCCCAGGCCGTTCTGCGTGACCAGTCCCTGCACCTGCGGTGCCGACAGGCCGCGCTGTCCGTCCATGCGGTACAGGCTGCCCGCGGCCTGCGCCAGCGACATGTCGCGCACCATGGTGCCCGCCCAGAAGCGGCCCTGGCGGTCGCAGCGGCCGTCGTTGAAGCGCATGCCGGGCCGGGGGTGGTCCACGCCGGCCAGCAGGGTGGCGGCCAGGGTGCCCCCCACTTGGGGCTGCAGGTGAAAGACGCCCGTGTCCATGCCTGCGATCAGCCCGCCGGCCGCATGCAGCGCGATGCAGGCGGGGCGCTCCACCGTCTCCCAGCTTTGCACGCGCTGGTCCGCATAGGTCCAGCGGTGCAGCTGGCGGCCTTCGATGTCCACCCAGTAGAGCGCCTGCTCGGCGGGGCTCCAGACGGGGCTTTCGCCCACCTGGTCGCGGTGGTCGGGCAGCAGCAGGTCCACGGGGGACGTCATCGGGGCGCTCATTCGAAAGGACCCGTGCGCACGAACGGGCCGCCCTGGTAGATCACGGCGGGGTCGGTCAGGTCGGGGTGCGGGTCGGCCGCCTCGACCTTGGCGCGGAAGGGCTCGGAGCTGTCCTGCGGCCGGTAGCCGATGTGGCGCGCCAGCGTGTTGTCCCACCAGATGGTGGTGTTGTCGCCCATGCCGTAGATGGTGCTGTGGCCCACCACCGGAGCGGTCAGGCTGGCGACCACCAGGCGCTCCAGGTCGTCATAGCTCATCCAGGTGGCGAGCATCCGGCGGTTGCAGGGTTCCGGGAACGAGGAGCCGATGCGCAGGCACACCGTCTCGATGCCATGGCGGTCGAAGTAAAAACGGGAGAGGTCTTCGCCAAACGCCTTGGACAGGCCGTACAGGCCGTCGGGCCGGGCCGGGTCCTTGAGGCCCACCACCTCGTCTTGCCGGTAGAAGCCGGTGACGTGGTTGGAACTGGCGAACACCACCCGCTTGACGCCCTGCTTGCGCGCCGCTTCATACAGGTTGTAGGCACCGATGATGTTGGCCTGCAGGATCGGCTCCCAGGGCTGTTCGGTGGACACGCCGCCCAGGTGCACCACGGCGTCGACGCCCTCCAGGAGCGCGAGCATGGCACCGGCATCCTCCAGCCGCGCGGGGCGCACCTCTTCCCCCGCGCCTTCCTGGCCCAGGTCGGCCACGTCGGACAGGCGCAAGGTGCCGCAGTAGGCTTTCAGGCGCCTGCGCAGCTCGCGCCCCAGCCCCCCGGCCGCCCCGGTCAGTAACAAGCGTTGGAAACGGATGGGGGTGGGATGGCAAGGCATGGCGGTTACAAAGGCGGGGGTTCTTGGTACAGTGGCAACAGATTCTGTTGAACGTCATCAGTTGTCGTACAACAAAAATGCAATGTACTGCTTCTCCCCACGGCGCCACATAGGGATAACACCAAGAGATGAACACCGATACCGCGCTTCGCCGCAAGCCCCGCACCCTGGCCCTGGAACTGGTCGATTCCCTGGGGGACCGCATCCGCGATGGCAGCCTGGCACTGGGCGACAAGCTCCCCACCGAAGCGGCCATCATGGCCGAGTTCAGCGTCAGCCGCACCGTCGTGCGCGAGGCGATTTCCAAGCTGCAGGCCTCCGGCCTGGTGGAAACACGGCACGGCATCGGCACCTTTGTGCTGGGGCTGGGGCAGGCACCGGGCTTCAAGATCACCCCCGACCAGTTCAGCACGCTGCGCGACGTGATCGCGGTGCTGGAGCTGCGCATCGGCGTGGAAACCGAGGCGGCCGCATTGGCCGCCCAGCGCCGCACCGAGGCCAACCTGAAGGCCATGCGCGAGGCGCTTGATGCGGTGGCCGCCGCCGTGGATGCCGGCCGCGACGCGGTGGCGGCGGATTTCCAGTTCCACCTGGAAATTGCGCGCGCCACGCAGAACAGCCATTTCGCCGAACTGATGGGCACGCTGGGCAGCATGATCATCCCGCGCGCGCGGCTGGCCTCACCGGATTCGGGGGACGATGAACGGCGCCAGTACCTGCGCCGCGTCAATGGCGAACACGAAAGCATCTACGACGCCATCGTGGGCCAGGACCCCGACGCCGCGCGGGCCGCCATGCGCACCCATCTGGCCAACAGCCGCGAGCGCAGGCGGCGCGCGCAGGCCGAGGCGAGTTGACGCGCCCGCGCCGTGGGCATCGGCCCTCTCCTCTGCCAGATGCGAAGTGCCCGGTTGTCTCATCAGTACTAACCCGCAGGTCTAAGAGGTCTCAAATGTTGTACGATGACATACAACAAGACTTTCAAGCCCGTTGGCCGCACGACGGCAGATGGCGGCGGGCACCTGCGGGCGAGCTGCCCGCGCCGCGCCACCGCCACCCGGCCTTGCGGTACGCTGCGCAGCCACAGCCCGTCGGCGCCCCGCCACGGGCCCTGGGTGCGGCGCGGCATTCCGCCGAGGGCAGGCACTGCCTTCCGCACACCCTTTTCACTTCACTCACCAACCCACCACAGCCATGCATGCAAACCTGATCGGCGGCGCCTGGACAGACGGCGTCCGCACCTATAGCAACACCAACCCCTCGGACACCCGCGACGTGATCGGCGACTACGCCGTGGCCAGCCGCGAGCAGGCGCTGGAGGCCGTGTCGGCAGCCCACGCGGCCTTCCCGGTCTGGAGCGTGTCCACGCCCCAGCAGCGTTTTGACATCCTGGACGCGGTGGGCAACGAGATCATCGCCCGCAAGGCCGAGCTCGGTGACCTGCTGGCACGCGAAGAAGGCAAGACCCTGCCCGAGGCGATTGGCGAAGTGGGCCGCGCGGCCGCCATCTTCAAGTTCTTCGCCGGCGAGGCGCTGCGCCCCGGTGGCGAAGTGATGCCGTCCGTGCGCCCCGGCGTGGGCATCGAGATCACGCGCGAGCCCCTGGGGGTGATCGGCATCATCACGCCGTGGAACTTCCCCATCGCCATCCCGGCCTGGAAGATCGCCCCGGCACTGGCCTATGGCAACTGCGTGGTGTTCAAGCCCGCCGAAGTGGTGCCCGGCTCTGCCTGGGCGCTGGCCGACATCCTGCACCGCGCGGGCCTGCCGGCCGGCGTGTTCAATCTGGTGATGGGCCGCGGCGCTGAAGTGGGCCAGGTGTTGCTGGAAGACGAGCGCATTGCCGGCGTGAGCTTCACCGGATCCGTGGGCACGGGCCAGCGCGTGGCCGCTGCCTGCGTGCCGCGCGGCGCCAAGGTGCAATTGGAGATGGGCGGCAAGAACCCCTTCGTGGTGCTCGATGACGCCGACCTGGCCGTGGCCGTGGGCGCTGCCGTCAACAGCGGCTTCTTCTCCACCGGCCAGCGCTGCACCGCCAGCAGCCGCGTGATCGTGACCGAGGGCATCCACGACCGTTTCGTGGCCGCCATGGTCGAGAAGATGAAGACCCTGAAGGTGGACGACGCGCGCAAGGCCGGCACCGACATCGGCCCCGTGGTGGACGACCGCCAGCTGGCGCAGGACCTGGAATACATCGGCATCGGCCAGCAGGAGGGCGCCAAGCTCGCCTTCGGCGGCGAGGCCCTGGAGAAGAACGCCGACGGCGCACCCGGCTTCTACCTGCGCCCGGCCCTGTTCACCGAGACCACGCCTGGCATGCGCATCAACCGCGAAGAGATCTTCGGCCCCGTGGTGAGCGTGTTGCGCGCGAAGAACTACGACGAAGCGCTGGCCCTGGCCAACGACACGCCCTTCGGCCTGGCCAGCGGCATCGCCACCACCAGCCTCAAGCACGCCACGCACTTCAAGCGCCACGCGCAAGCCGGCATGGTGATGGTGAACCTGCCCACGGCCGGCGTGGACTACCACGTGCCGTTCGGCGGCCGCAAGAGCAGCAGCTACGGCCCGCGCGAGCAGGGCCGCTACGCCGCCGAGTTCTACACGACGGTGAAGACCGCCTACACGCAGGCCTGAACCGGGGGCCTTCCCGCATCACCGGCCCTGCGGACGGTGGTGCGCGGGCACGGCGCACCACCCGCCGGGTTTTGAGCAAAATGGCTCGCAAGCGCTCATGGGTAAAACGCTGACAGCTATTCTATTGATAGCAAACAATGCCTATGCTGGTGGTGGTGTGCCCGGCAACCGGGAGCGAGAACATGCCAGGGGCGGCACGCCCACCGTCCGCGAGCCGCCACGCGGCAGGGCCCGGCAAAGATAAAGCCGCAGGGCGGACTCCAAAAATGTATCCAATGGTTACACTGACGATGCCGCCTTGTTTCACGGGCGGCAGTGTCCATCCCTGCCCTCTCTTCTTCATCCCCCGCACGGGGAATCTGCGCCATGAAAATCTCCCCCCTCTTCGCCGCCCTGGCCCTTGTTCTTTCGGCCAGCAGCGCGGTGCACGCCGCAGATGACTACAACCGCCCACCCGCGGGCGACGCGCAGTTTCGCCAGTGCCTGAGCCATTCCGCCAAGGTCTACCAGGGCGGCAACGAAGCCAGCCCCATCAAGGGCCAGACCAAGGCCCAGGCGTGGTGCACCTGCATGTGGAACGAAACGCCCGAGGACTTCAAGGGCAACCTGGTGACCTTCTCCGAAACCCGCAAGGGCAAGGAAACCAACAAGCTGTGCGAGAAGCACGCCGACTGGAGCGAATGAACGAGCGCCCGGGCACTGCTCACAGGCCCCATGAACAAAGCCGCCCTCGGGCGGCTTTGTTCATTGCGCAGGCGCCCGGAACGTGCTGACGGTCTCAGGCCCGGCTGCGCAGGGTGCGGCTGAGCAAAATCACGGGAACCAGCCCCACCGCCACCAGCGCCAGCGACGGCAAGGCCGCCTCGCCCAGCCGCTCGTCGCGCGCCAGCTGGTAGGCCACCACGGCGAGGGTGTCGCTGTTGAAGGGGCGCAGCACCATCGTGGCGGGCAGCTCCTTCATCACGTCCACGAACACCAGCAGCGCGGCGGCGGCGGTGGAACGCTTGAGCAGCGGCCAGTGCACGCGCGCCAGCAGCCCGCGGCTGCCGACACCCAGCATGCGGGCCGAGTCGTCCAGGCTGAGCGGAATGCGCGCGTAGCCGCTCTGCATGGACTGCAGGGCCACCGCGCAGAACCGCACGAGGTAGGCCCAGACGATGCCAAACGCCGTGGCGGTGACGAGCGCGCCCACGCCCCACTGCGGCATGGCCGCCTGCAGCCAGCCCACGGGCAGCAGCAGGCCCACCACGATGACGGCGCCCGGCACCGCATAGCCGACGCTGGCCAGCTGCACCACGCCGCGCGTGATGGGGTCGGGCTGGCGGCGCACCGCAAAGGCCAGCGCCAGCGCGATGGCCACCGCCAGCGCGGCCGTGATGCCGCCCAGGCGCACGCTGTGCCAGGCCCATTCCATGAAGCGCTCCCACGGCAGCACCGACCAGTCGGCCGCCAGCGGCCGCAGCATGAAGGCCACTGGCGCCACGAAACCCATGACCACCGGCACCGTGCAGACCGCCCATGCCGCCCAGCGGCGCGCTCCGCGCAGCGCCAGGGGCTGCGCCTCGGCCGAGCCCGCGCGCCCGCCGCCGGTGGCAAAACGCATGCGCTTTTGCGCACGGTGCTCCATGTGCAGCAGCACCATCACCACCACCAGCAGCATGGTGGCGAGTTGCGCGGCCGCCAGGCGGTTGTCCATGGACAGCCAGGCCTTGTAGATGCCGGTGGTGAAGGTCTGGATGCCGAAATAGCTCGCCACGCCGAAGTCGGCCAGGGTTTCCATCAGCACCAGCGCCACGCCGGCGGCGACGGCGGGGCGCGCCAGCGGCAGGGCCACCGCGCGGATGCGGCGCGGCAGCGGCGCGCCCAGCAGGCGCGCGGCCTCCATGAGGTGCGCGGCACGCTCGCCCAGCGCCGTGCGCGCCAGCAGGTAGACATACGGGTACAGCGAGAAGATGAACACCCACACCGCGCCGCCCAGGCTGCGCACTTCGGGCAGGAGGCGGCCTTCGAGGCCGAAGGTGCTGCGCAGGCCCACCTGCAGGGGGCCGCTGAACTGCAGGAAGTCGGTGTACGCGTAGGCCGTCACATAGGCGGGCATGGCCAGCGGTAGCAGCAGCAGCCACTCCAGGGTGCGGCGGCCGGGAAAGTCGAACAGCGTCACGGCCGCCGCGGCGCTGGTGCCCACGATGGCGGCGCCCAGCGCCACCATCACGCTCAGCTGCAATGTGGTCCACACATAGCCGGGCAGCACGGTGGCGGCCATCTCGCGCAGGATGGCCCCGGCCTGGGCGTCGCCCTGGCCCGAGGGCGAGAACGGAAGCCACGAGGCCAGCACCGCCAGCACGGGCAATGCCAGAAAGCCTGCGAACAGGACCAGGGGAATGGTGCGAAAGGCGAAGGGCGTGCGGCGCAAGGGGCGGGAGCTCGGCAGAGGGGGTGGGAAGAAAACGCACACCCGCACGGACGGCAACCGGGCAACGCTCAGGAATGCAAATGCGAATTTTAAGCATTCACTCCCCTACCCCATAAAATGCAGACATGTTTCTTGAGGTCTCCCAACTCGAAGTGCGCTATGCGGGCCGTGCGCAGGCCGCGGTGCAAGGTGTCACGCTGGGCCTGCACGCAGGCGATATCGGCGTGCTGATCGGCCCCTCGGGCTGCGGCAAGACGACGCTGCTGCGCGCGGTGGCGGGGCTGGAGCCGGTGAGCGGCGGCGAAATCCGGCTGACCAAGGGCCTCGTGAGCAGTGCCGCGCTGAGCGTGCCGCCCGAACTGCGGCGCATCGGCATGGTGTTCCAGGACTACGCCCTGTTTCCGCACCTGTCGGTGGGCCGCAACGTGGCGTTCGGCATCCACGCGCTGCCCCGGGCCGAGCAGGCCGCGCGCGTGACCGAGGTGCTTCAGCTGGTGGGGCTAGAAGGCAGCGAGAACCGCTTTCCGCACGAACTCTCCGGAGGCCAGCAACAGCGCGTGGCGCTGGCACGCGCCCTGGCGCCGCGCCCGCAGCTCATGCTGCTGGACGAGCCCTTCTCCAACCTCGACGTGGACCTGCGCGAGCGCCTCGCGCACGAGGTGCGCGGCATCCTGAAGGCCGCGGGCGCCACGGCGCTGTTCGTCACGCACGACCAGTTCGAGGCCTTTGCCATCGGCGATGTGATCGGCGTGATGCACGAGGGCCGCCTGCACCAGTGGGACGACGCGTACACCCTGTACCACCGCCCCGCCACGCGCTTCGTGGCCGACTTCATCGGGCACGGCGTGTTCGCCCCCGCCACGCTGGTGCAGCGCGGCAACAACGTGGTGGCGCAAACGCCCCTGGGCGAACTGACCGACCTGGACGAATGCCCCCTGCCCGGCAGCTACCCGGGCGGCGAATGCGATGTGCTGCTGCGCGCCGACGACATCGTGCACGACGACGATGCGCCGGTGCAGGCGCAGATCGTGCGCAAGTCGTTCCGGGGCGCCGAATTCCTCTACACGCTGCGCCTGGCCAGCGGCCAGACCATGCTGGCCCACGTGCCCAGCCACCACGACCACGCCCTGGGCGAATGGATCGGCATCCGCGCGCAGGTGGACCATGTGGTGACCTTCCCCCGCGAGTGACGGCGTGCGCGGCCCGATGCCGCGTCAGTCCAGGAACCGTGCGGCCATCCCGGGCGCGGGCACCAGGCAGGTCTTGGAGCGCCCCCATATCCGGTAGCGATTGCGCGCCACCCGGCGGTAGAGCGCGTCGCGCACGGGCGCGGGCACCAGCCATCCCAACCAGGCCAGGCGCCAGGGCCACCCCAGGCGGTGCAGCACGCGCAGGATGGCCGCCGTGTGCTGCCAGCTGCGGCCACCCTCGATGACGAGCAGGGTCTGCAGCCCATCCACCTGCAGGCCCGCGCCGGCCAGCAGCCGCCGGCCGGTGGCGCCCTGCATGGAGGCGAAACGGATGCGCCCCGCGCGGTCGTGCCCCAGCAGGAACCGCACCCAGCCGTTGCACAGCAGGCACTGCGCGTCGAACACCACGATCATGGAGGAAGCCCCTCGGTGGTTGGCACGACCAGGTGGCCCCGGTAGTGAACCACCCGCCCCACCCACGGCACGGTGGTCTGCACGTGGAAATGCAGGGTATCGCCCCGCCCGGTCTCCTCGGCCACCACGCGCGGGCGCAGCCACGCGGGGCAAGGGATGCCCAGGAAATGCAGGTGCTGCAAGCGCATGACCAGCCGGCCCTGCTGTTCATCGAGCACGAAGCCCAGCCGCGCGGCCCCCAGATGCTCCACCACCCGGCCACCGGATTCGCGCAGGGTGGAGCGCATGGTCCGCGCGGGGAAGCAACGCGTCCACACCTCGGCGCCGGGAGTGGCATCCAGCTCGAAGACGATGTCGCCCTGGACCGGGCGCAGTGGCGCCCCCAGCGCCCACGCGAGCAGGCGGCCCATCGCGCCCGCCGGAGCCTCGACCACCACCTTGCCCCGAAGCCTGTGCCGGCCCGACAGGCTGTGAAACCGCGCCAGCGCAGGCGCCAGGCGCCCGAAGGCCGGGCCCATGGCGCGCTGGTACAGGGAAGCAAGGGTGGGAGCAGGCATGGGAAGGGGCAGGAAGATCTGGCGGCGCGCAGCGTCCGGCCGCACCGACAAGGGAAACGAACCGGCAGGGCCCGCGCCTGCCCGCCAGTCTAGCGCGCGGACACCGGTTGCTTCGCAGGCCCGGACACGAAAAAAAGCCGGCGCGTGCCGGCTTGCCTGTGCAGGGGGCACGGTGCCCATGCCCGGGGCGTGCGCCGCGTACGCCAGGGCGTCAGGACTTGCCCTTGCGCTGCAGGCCCTCCAGGCCATTGAGGTCCACCTGGCCCAGGATGCCCCGCAAGTCCTTGACGCCCATGTGGTCGCCCTCGACGCTGACCACCAGCCCGTTCTTCAGGATGGCCTTGAACTCGGCATGGCTGCCGTCCTTCTCGTAGCGCTGGTGCAGCGTGCGGCCGCCCTCCTGCCACGTCTTCTCGGCGCTGGTCTGGTCTTCCTTCTCGCCCTGGGCCATGCCCATGGCCATCACCGCCATCTGGCCCAGGCCGCCGATGTCGGTGATCTCCAGGCGCACCTGCTTGCTGTCGCTGCCGTATTGCGCGCTAGCCTGGCTGGTGGGCAGGCCCAGCGCCGCGCCGTCCTGCACGTCGAAGCCGGTGCGCGGCAGGCCCGCCAGGCTTTCGGGCAGCGCGGCCTTGAGCGATTGCGCGGCAATGGCCTGGCCGCCCCCCAGCGCGCCCGCCGCGGCCGCTGCGGCCTTGCCGGTGGCGGCCGCGATGGCGGCGGGGTCCTGGCCCTTCTGGGCCTGCTCCAGCTGGCGCGCGGCTTCTTCCATCTTCTTGCCGGCAGCTTCCAGGCCGGCGGTGTCGATGGACACCGACCCCTTGGGCGTGTTCAGCGTGACGGCAGGCGCCGCGGCGCCGCCGAAAAGGCTTCCGCCACCGGGCATGAAGACCGAGCTGACGGCACCGATGACCACGCCCATGACGATGGCCGCGATGATGACGACCACGGTGTATGCCACCGACTTCTCCGGTGCGCTCTTCATCAGCACGGGCAGGCCGGTGTAGAGCAGGTAGATGGAATACAGCGCCGCCAGCAAACCCAGCATGGCCAGCGCCGGCAGCAGGCTGAACACCCCGCCCAGCATGGCGGCCGTGCTGGCATAGACCGCCACCTTGAGGGCCTGGATCTGGTTCTTCTGCCCCCCGAACGCAGGGGCGAGCGCATCAATGATGAGCGCGAGCACGAACACGCCCACCAGGCTGAGCACGTACGACACCACCATGTTCACCAGGCCGGAAACCAGGGGCACGCGAACGGTCACGCCAAAGCCGCCGAAGCCGATCAGCGACAGGCCGATGAAGCCGCAGACCACCGGGATCGCGGCCAGGATCATGTAGTAGCGGGTGAACAGGGTCGCCGCATCGGTGGATTCGGATTCGATGGCGACCCAGGTCTCCTTAGGTTGCAGAAGAATGCTCTTGGCGCGCTCAATCAGGTTCATGGTGCCCTCCCGGCAGTGTGAGTGGTGCCTGCTGCCGCCGTGCCGCAGGCTGAAAGACGCGGACGATACGGGAAATTGCCCGCAATTGGGCGCTGTTGCCACACCGTCGCCGCCGCAAACGTGGAATATGCACGTTTTTGGGCCGCAGAACCACCCCGCTTGCGCGCCGCGCACGTGGGAGGAGCGGCGCGCCTGGCCCGCCCGCCGCTGCCGCCGCCTCAGGTTTTCCGCAACTGGTCGACGGTGTCGTGCAGGTGCTGCGCCCATGCGCGCCGGTCGCGGCCTTCGGCCGGCTGCGGGTCGCCGTAGTGCACCACGGCGTCGATGGACGGCGCGCACAGCGTGCGCCAGATCGAGCCCACCAGGGTTTCGTCGCCGATGTAGCTGGGCGCGAAACTGGTGGCGCCGGTGGCCCTGTCGGCAAAGCGCAGGCCCACGGGCTGCACCGGCGCGCTGGCGGTGACGGCGGCCTGCAGCAGGTTGGCATGAAACGGCAGCATCTCGCGGCCATCGCCCGTGGTGCCCTCGGGAAACACCGCGAGCACCTCGCCGCGCTCCAGCGCCTCGTGCATGGACCGCACCATGCGCAGCGCATCGCGGCGCGAACTGCGCTCGATGTAGAGGGTGCCGGCGGCGGTGGCCAGCGTGCCGATCAGCGGCCAGCCCTGCACATCGGACTTGGACACGAAGCGGCAATGCCGGGCCGCGTGCATCACGGGAATGTCAAGCCACGAGATGTGGTTCGCGACCAGCATCACCGGCCCCGCCACTGGCGGCTGTCCCACGATGCGCAGGCTGATGCCGGCATGGGCCAGCAGTTGCAGCGACCACACCTGCACCCGCGCGTGCTGCTGATCGGGCGACAGCGCCGGAAAACGCAGCGCCACGATGGCCAGCCCCTTGGCGATGTGGCCCAGCAGGCGCAGCAGGCGCCAGCAGGCGCGCAGGTGCCTCATCTCAGCCGTCCGTGGCGATTCGCCATGCCCATGGCCCACGCAACGGGCCTGGCCGATGCGGGTGCCACCGTGGAACCGGCCCTGCCGGACCACCGGTGGCGTCCCCCTCGGGGGATGGCGCAAAGCGGCACAGGGGGGTCACCCGTACGCCACCTGCCCGCCCACCAGCGTCATGCGCACCCGGCCTGGCAGCTCGTAGCCGGAAAACGGCGTGTGCTTGCCCTGGCTGCGCAGCGCATCGTCCTGCACGGTCCACGCGGCCTGGGGGTCGAAGATGCACAGGTCGCCCACGCCGCCTTCGACGATCTGGCCCACGCTGGCCTGCAGCGTGCCCAGGGCACTGCCCAGCACGCGCGCGGGTTCGGACGTGACCGTGGCCAGCGCGCGCACGAGCGGCACGCCGCTGTCCTGCGACCACTTGAGCGCCAAGCTCAGCAGCAGCTCCAGGCCCGTGGCACCGGGTTCGGCCTCGGCGAACGGCAGGGTCTTGGCGTCTTCATCAACAGGGGTGTGGTCGGACACCAGCGCATCGACGGTGCCATCCAGTAGCGCCGCGCTCAGGGCATCGCGGTCGCGCTGCTGGCGCAGCGGGGGCGTCAAGCGCGCACGGCTGTCGAAGAAGCCAATGTCGTTTTCGGTCAGGTGCAGCGTGTTGATGCTGATGTCGCAGGTCACGTTGAGTCCCTCGGCCTTGGCCCGGCGCACCAGCTCGACACCGGCCGCGCTGCTGAGGCGGCACAGGTGCACGCGCGCACCGGTGGTCTTGAGCAGCTCGAAGATGGTGTGCAGCGCAATGGTCTCGGCTGCCACGGGCACGCCCGACAGGCCCAGGCGCGTGGCCAGCGCACCGCTGGCGGCCACGCCTTTGCCGAGGTGCATTTCCTGCGGGCGCAGCCACACGGTGTAGCCAAAGGTGGCGGCGTACTGCAGCGCGCGCTGCAGCACCTGGGTGCTGGCCAGGGGCACTTCGGCCTGGCCGAAGCCCACGCAGCCCGATTCGGTCAACTCGGCCATCTCGGTCAGCACCTCGCCGGCGAGGCCACGCGTGAGCGCACCCAGCGGGAACAGGCGCGACTGGTGCAGCTTCTCGGCACGGAACTTGAGCATCTCCACCAGGCCCGGCTCGTCGAGCACGGGGTCGGTATCGGGCGGGCACACCAGGCTGGTCACGCCCCCGGCCACGGCGGCCGCCATCTCGGATTCGAGCATGCCCTCGTGCTCATGGCCGGGCTCGCGCAGGCGCGCGGCCAGGTCCACCAGGCCGGGCAGCACGATGCAGCCCGTGGCGTCCACCACGCGCTTGGGCGCAAAGTCGGGCGGCACGCGGTTGACGCCGACGATGCGGCCCGCCGCGATGGCGATGTCACAGGTCTGGTCGAGGCCCGAAGCGGGGTCGATCACACGGCCGTTCTGGATCAGTATCTTCATGATTTGAAGCCAAATTGGCTGCTAGCACTTATTGGATAAGCGCTAGCAGCTATGAAAACAGGAGTATTCATTCCGGGCATCACGCCTCGTTCCCCGCCACTATGGACATGACGGCCATGCGCACAGCGATGCCGAAAGTCACCTGCGGCAGGATCACGCTCTGCTTGCCATCCACCACGGCGGAGTCAATCTCGACCCCCCGGTTGATGGGGCCGGGGTGCATCACGATGGCATCGGGCTTGGCCAGCTGCAGCTTGTCCTGCGTGAGGCCGAAGCTCTTGAAATACTCCTGGCTCGACGGCAGCAGCGCGCCGCTCATGCGCTCGTTCTGCAGGCGCAGCGTGATGATCACGTCCGCGTCCTTGATGCCTTCTTCGAGCGTGTGGCACACACGCACGCCCATCTGCGCCATGTCGGACGGCACCAGGGTGCGCGGCCCCACCACGCGCACTTCGGCGCAGCCCAGCGTGGTCAGGCCGTGGATGTCCGAGCGCGCCACGCGCGAGTGCAGCACGTCGCCCACGATGGCCACGGTGAGGTTGGAAAAATCCTTCTTGTAGTGGCGGATGGTGTACATGTCCAGCAGCCCCTGCGTGGGATGGGCATGCCGGCCGTCGCCCGCGTTGATCACGTGCACATGCGGTGCCACGTGCTGGGCAATGAGGTAGGGCGCGCCCGATTCGCTGTGCCGTACCACGAAGATGTCAGCCGCCATCGCGCTGAGGTTGGCGATGGTGTCGAGCAGGGATTCGCCTTTGCTGGCCGAGCTGCGCGCGATGTCGAGGTTGATCACGTCGGCCGACAGGCGCTTGGCCGCGATCTCGAACGTAGTGCGCGTGCGCGTGCTGTTCTCGAAGAACAGGTTGAACACGCTCTTGCCGCGCAAGAGCGGCACCTTCTTGACCTCGCGGTCGTTGACGGAGACGAAGTTGGCGGCCGTGTCGAGGATGTGCGTGACGATGTCGCGCGGCAGGCCCTCGATGGACAGCAGGTGGATGAGTTCGCCGTTGCCGTTGAGTTGGGGGTTGCGCTTCTTCAGCACGGTCAGGCCTCTTTGACTTGGAAGTGGAAGGTACCGCTGTCGCCACGCGCCAGGGCCAGCGACTGGGCGGCGGGCAGGGCCACGCGGGCCGCGGCGAAGTCGGCCTGCACGGGCAGCTCGCGCCCGCCCCGGTCCACCAGCACGGCCAGGCGCACGCTGGCAGGGCGGCCGTAGTCGAACAGCTCATTGACCACCGCGCGGATGGTGCGGCCCGTGTAGAGCACGTCGTCGAGCACCAGCACGTCGGCGCCGTTCACGTCGAACGGCAGCGAGGTCTGCGCACTGGCCGAGAGGCCGCGCTGGGCGAAATCGTCGCGGTGCATCACGGAAGACAGCACGCCGGGCGCGCCCTCCAGGCCCAGGTCCTTCTGCAGCCGCTCGGCCAGCCAGGCACCGCCCGAGGCGATGCCCGCCAGGCGCGTCGTGGGGGTCCACAGGCTGCGCACGCCGCGCAAAAGCTCGCGGTACAGGGCCTCGGCATCCAGCACGAGACTGCCGGACGCGCCGGGGGATGGGTTGCTGCTCATGGGAGGTTCCTCAAAAACTGTTCCAGGATGATGCAGGCCGAAGCGGCGTCCGCATCCTTGGCACCGCCGGCGATGGCCTCGGTGGTGCTGTAGCGCTCGTCCACCTCGAACACCGGCAGGCCGAAGCGGCCGCGCAGCTGGCGCCCGAACTTGAGCGCACGTTCGGTGTTCTCGTGGCTCGCGCCATCGGGGTGGTAGGGCACGCCGATCACCAGCGCGTCGGGCTGCCATTCCTTGATGCGCTGCGCGACCTGAACGAAACGCGCGTCGCCTTCGGCCTTGATCGTGGCTTGCGGCGTGGCGCTGCGCAGCATGCGGTTGCCCGTGGCCACGCCCGTGCGCTTGAGGCCAAAGTCGAAAGCAAGAAAGGTCTGGAAGTGCGCGGGAACGGCGGGCTGAGCGGGCAAGCCGGTCATGCGTGCCCCGCCTCGGGCGACAGCATCCAGGCCTTGAGGCCCAGCAGCGACAAGGCGCGGTCGTAGCGCTCGGGCACCGGGGTGTCGAAGATCACCGACAGGTCGGCCGCCACGGTGAGCCAGGCGTTTTCGGCCAGCTCGGACTCGAGCTGGCCCTCGCCCCACGACGAGTAGCCCAGCGTGATGAGCACCCTGCGGGGCCCCGCGCCCGTGGACAGGGCCTCGAGCACGTCCTTGGAGGTCGTCATCTCCAGCCCGCCCGGAATGGTCATGGTGGAAGCGTAGGCGGATTCGTCCGTTTCGGCCGTGTCCATGAGCATGGGCTCGTGCAGCACGAAGCCGCGCTCGGTCTGCACGGGGCCGCCCTGGAACACGGGTTCCCGGCTCAGGTCCTCGCGCCGCAGGGACAGGTCGACCTTGTCGAAAAGCCCCTTGAGCGTGATGTCGGTCGGCTTGTTGATGATGAGCCCGAGCGCGCCGCGCTCGCTGTGCTCGCACAGGTAGACGACGCTGCGCGCAAAAGACTCATCCTCCAGACCGGGCATCGCGATCAGGAAGTGATGCGTCAGGTTGATGGGCGCAGAATCGGAAGACATCTGCCAATTTTAACGGTGAACATGGCGCACTCTCCAGAGCCTTCCTACCCCAGCGGCCTTGTCTGGTTCCGGCGCGACCTGCGGGCCCATGACCAGGCGGCCCTGCACCACGCGCTGACGCAGTGCCGGCAGGTGCATTGCCTCTTCGTTTTCGACCGCGAGATTCTCGATGCCCTGCCCCGGGCCGACCGGCGCGTGGAGTTCATCCGGGAGGCGCTGGTGGAGCTGGACGAGGCCCTGCGCGCGCTGTCGGGCCACGCGCAGGGAGGGCTCATCGTGGCCCACGCGGCGGCCAGCGAGTCCGTTCCCGCATTCGCGCGCGCGCTGAACGTTCAGGCGGTGTTCGCCAACCACGACGACGAGCCGCAGGCGCTCGCGCGCGACAGCCTCGTGCGCACCCGGCTGGCGGCCATGGGCAAGGCCTTCCACACGTCCAAGGACCACACGATCCTTGAGCGCAGCGAGGTGCTGACACAGAGCGGCACGCCCTACAGCGTGTTCACGCCCTACAAGAACGCGTGGCTGAAGAAGATCGACGCGTTCCACCTGACGGGCTACCCGGTGGAGCGCCACGCGCACCGGCTGGCGCCCCGGCCCGCGGAACACTGCAAGCCCATTCCCGGCCTGGCGGCACTGGGCTTCGTGCCCGCCGCAGGCACAACAGCGCAGCCAGGGCTGCCCACCGGCGCCAGCGGGGCCCGGCAGCTGTTCGACGACTTTCTGGGCCGCATCGCGCAGTATGGGGTCACCCGCGATTTCCCGGCGGTCAAGGGCCCGAGCTACCTGAGCGTGCACCTGCGGTTTGGCACCATCTCGCCGCGCCTGCTGGCGCACGCGGCCCACCAGCTCGCGGCCCAGGGCAATCCGGGCGCCGCCACCTGGCTCAACGAGCTGATCTGGCGGGACTTCTACTTCCAGATCCTGCACCACCACCCGCACGTGGTGGGGCATGCCTTCAAGCCGGCCTACGACGCCATCGACTGGGAAACCGGCCCCCACGCGGACGCCCTGTTCGCGGCCTGGTGCGCGGGCCGCACCGGCTACCCGCTGGTCGACGCCGCCATGGCGCAGATCAACCAGACGGGCTACATGCACAACCGCCTGCGCATGGTGGTGGCCAGTTTTCTGGTGAAGGACCTGGGGATCGACTGGCGCCGGGGCGAGGCCTATTTTGCAACCCACCTCAACGACTTCGACCTGGCCGCCAACAATGGGGGATGGCAATGGGCCAGCTCCAGCGGCTGCGATGCGCAGCCGTACTTCCGGATCTTCAACCCTGTCAGCCAGAGCGAAAAGTTCGACCCGCAGGGCAAGTTCATCCGCCGCTACCTGCCGCAGCTCGCCGGATTGCCCGACAAGGCCCTGCATGCGCCCTGGACGGCGCGGCCCCTGGAGCTGCAGGAGGCGGCCGTGCAACTTGGCCAGAACTACCCCCTGCCGATCGTGGACCACGCGGCGGCACGCCAAAGAACGCTGGAGCGCTACGCAGTGGTCACCTCGGCGGCGGCCTGAGAGGCCGCCCCACGCCAGCGCGGCCCAGCCCCCGCGCGGCGTGGCGTGGCATAGCGCACACGGTCGGCTCTGCCATGTTCAGGGGGTGCAACGCTCTGCCGGGCGCCGCGGCTGCACCAGGAAGGGCAGGAAGTGCGCCACGGGCCCGCCCCGGGAAGGGCAGGCCTGCCCGCGGCCACAGGCCGCGAGGCGCGCGATGGGTCAGGCCTCCACCGCGGCTGCGATGCGTGCGTAGTGCTGAATGAGGCTCAGCAGTTCTTCGTCGGAGTAGGGCTTGCCCAGGTAGTGGTTGACCCCCAGCTCCATGGCATGCTCGCGGTGCTTCTCGGCGATCCGCGACGTGATCATGATGATGGGGAGGTCGCGCAACGCACCGTCCGCGCGGATGTTGCGCGCCAGATCGAAGCCGTCCATGCGGGGCATTTCGATGTCCGACAGCACCACCGTGGGACGCTCTTCCTGCAGCCGCTCGAGCGCCTGCAGGCCGTCGGCGGCCAGCGCCACACGGTAGCCTTCGCGCTGCAGCAGGCGCTGCGTGACGCGGCGCACCGTGATCGAATCGTCCACCACCAGCACCAGGGGCACCTGGCTGGGGCCCGCCAGCTGGAGCGACACCACGGATTTGCCGCCAGCGCCCGAACCATCGGCCTCCAGCACGGGAGGCAGATCCACATGGGCTGCCCGCACCTGATCCCCGTACACCGTGGCCAGCGCCACGGGGTTGTAGATCAGCACCACGGCACCCGAGGCCAGCACCGACATGCCTGCCAGGCCTGGCAGGCGGGACAACTGGGGTCCGAGGTTCTTCACCACGACTTCCTGGTTGCCCAGCACTTCGTCCACGTGCATGGCGATGCGCTGCGATGCGCTGCGGAAAATCACCACAGGTCGCGTCTTGCCAGCCGGCTCGTTGCTGCGCGCAGAAGCCTGCAGCAGCGCCCCGGCCCAGAAGAACGGCAGCTGCTCCGTGCCATCGTCGAAATGGCCGGTACGGTATGCAACTTCAAGGTCTGCCGCCGAGGTGCGCCGCACGATCTCGACCACGTTGGCGGGCACGCCGATCGCCAGATCGCCGGCACGCAGCATCACCACCTGCGTCACCGCCGTGGTCAGTGGCAGCACCATGCGGAAGGCAGCGCCCTTGCCGGCCTCGGTCGAGGTCTCGATGCGCCCGCCCAGTGCATTGATCTCCGAGCGCACCACGTCCATGCCGATGCCCCGGCCCGCCAGGCCGGTCACTTCGCTGGCGGTACTGAAACCGGGCGTGAAGATCAGGTTGGCCGCTTCGGCATCGCTCAACTGCGCATCGGGTTCGATCAGGCCCTGGGACAGTGCCTTTTCCCGGATGCGCGGCAGGTTCAGGCCAGCGCCATCGTCACGGAACTCCACCGACACGTCGTTGCCTTCGTGGTGCAGATCCACCGTGATGGTGCCGGACGCCGGTTTGCCCGCGGCGACCCGGTCCTCGGGGTTCTCGATCCCGTGGGCCACGCAGTTGCGCAGCAGATGTTCGAACGCCGGGGTCATGCGGTCCAGCACGCCACGGTCCATCTCGATGGAGCCGCCGGTGATATCGAGCTTGATCTGCTTGCCGGTTTCCTTGGAGGCCTGGCGCACCACGGCGTAAAGGCGCTCGGCAATGCCTTCGAACTCCACCATGCGGGTGCGCAGCAGGTCGCGCTGCAGTTCGCGCGCCTGGCGGCCCTGGGCGATCAGGTCGTCTTCGGCGCCTTCCATGGTGCGCTGCAGGTTGCGCTGCACGGTGGCCACGTCGTTCACCGACTCGGCCATCATGCGCGTGAGTTCCTGCACGCGGGTGAAGCGGTCGAACTCCAGCGGATCGAAACCAGCGGCCGAATCCTTGGACAGGGCCAGGCGCGACTGCATCTGCGATTCGGCCTGCACCTCGATGTCCCGCAGCTGCTGGCGCAGGCGGTCCAGATTGCCCGACAGGTCGGCCAGCGAACTGCGGAACTGGCCCAGCCGCACGTCCAGGCGCGATCGGCTGATCATCACTTCGCCCGCCTGGTTCACCAGGCGGTCCAGCAGCTGCGCACGCACACGCACCGACTGGTTGGACGCCACGCGCAGCGGCGCAAGCTGGGAGGGTGCCGGCAGGCGCACGGCAGGCGCCGATGGCGGCGTTGCCAGCGCCTGTGCAGGCGCATCCACCGGCACTGCCGACAGGTCCACCGGGGAACTGGCGCGCACGGCCTCGACCGGCAGCGACACCACCGTGTCGGCGGGGCTCTGCCCAATGGTCCGCAGGGCCTCGAAGTTGGCCTGCAGGCCGTCAAAGCTGGCCTGCAGGGGCTCGATCTGGTCGGAGGTGACCGTCTCGGCGTCCAGCTGCTCGATGGCGGATTCGAGGCGGTGGGCCATTTCGCCCAAACGCATGGCACCCGCCAGGCGCGAGCTGCCCTTGAGGGTGTGCAATGCCCGCAGCACCTCGCTGCGTGCACCCAGGTTGTCCGGGCGCGAAGCCCACTGGCGCAGGGCTCCACCGAGCTGCGGCAGCAGTTCCGCGGCCTCTTCCTCGAAGATCGGGAACAGGTCCGGATCGATGACGTCGATCGCATCGATGTCGTCATCCACGTCCGAACCCAGCGCCACGGCATGGGCAATCGCGTCGTCGACCATCTGGTCGTGGTCGTGCACCACGGCGGACAGCGCGGGCGCCACATGCCCCTTGGGAACCGGCACGGGCGTCAGCTCGGCGGGGACATCGGGTACGGGTTCGGCTGGGGGCAGCGGCTGCGCGGCTTCCGCGCCGATCGGTGCCACCGACTCCACCGCCAGCCCGTCTGCGGCTTCCGCATCTTCTTCGGGCGGCGACAGGGTGTTGTCCACCTCGGTCTGCAAGATCTGGCGCAGTTGCTCCAGCACTTCCTGGCTGGGCTCCTTGAGGAAACCGGCCGCGAACTGGTGCAGCAACCGGCGGATATCTTCCGCCGCCGCCATGAAGGCCTGGGCCTGTTCCTGGGTGCCGCCGGACTGCAATGTCACGTGCTGGAGCGCATGCTCCAGTACGCGCGCCATTTCGGACAGGGCATTGAAGCCCACGGTGGCGGAGCTGCCCGCGAGCGAGTGCGACAACGCCACCGCGATGTCCGGCAGGGGCTCGTGCAGTTCCAGCGACCATTCCTGCAGGCAGGTCACCAGGCGGCGGGACCATTCATCGGCTTCGTTCAGATAGACGTTGTAAAGCGGAATGCCAATGCGCAGCGTGTCAATCACCTTGACCGCTTCGTCGCTGCTGCTGTCCTCCAGCGGCAGGGCCTCGGCCAGTTCCGGCGTTGCAGCAACGGGCTCGGCGTCCACGGTTTCCACCGCTTCGGCAGGCACGAGGGCTTCGGGCTCGGGCGCACCGGCCTCCGGCAATGGCTCCAGCGCCTCCAGTTCCCCCGGCTCCGGAGCTTCCAGCGGCTCGGCGGCATCCAGGGATTGCGCCGACAGCAGCCCGGCCACTTCGTCCTCAGTCAGTTCGTCGGACAACGCGGGCGCTGGCGCCGGAAGTTCGGCCTCAGGCGCCGCCACGGCGGGTTCCAGGTCGGGCAGTTCGAGATCCAGCACGAAGTCGGCACTGGAAGGATCGATCACCGCGGCGTCTGCGGGCGCTTCGTCCAGCGCGGCTGCAAACACGGAGAAATCGATCTCCTCGGCCACCTCGGGGGAGGCCACGGCCTGATCCGCCGGCACTTCGGGTGCGTGGTCGAAGATTTCGGTGGCTTCGAAGTCGGGGATGGCCAGCGCCTCTTCCACCGCCTGTGGTGCGTCTGCAGCTTCTGGCTCCAGCGATTCGATGGGCACGCCGTCCAGGGCCGCAGCTTCCTGCATCTGCTCCTGCACGGGTGCAGCCTGCGGGGGGCTGTCCTCGCTGGCGGACGGGGTGGCCAGCGGCAGCAGGGTGCCGTCGAGCCGCATGGCATCCGCGGACTTGCGGAATGCGTCTGGCTGCCAGCCCGAAGCCTGGCCCGCGGCGATATCGTCCGCCCAGCGGCTGAATGCCCGCAGCGCGTCCGCGGACAGCTGCAGCAGGCTAGGCTGCATCGGCTTTTGCTCTGCCAACCAGGCGTTGAGCACCTGTTCCATGGACCAGGCCGCTTCACCGAAATCGTTCAGCCCGACCATCCGCGAACTGCCCTTGAGCGTGTGGAAGGCACGGCGCAGCGTGGTCTGTTCGCTGAGGTTGCCCGGCTCATCCTGAAGCACGTCAATGGCGGCCAGGCCATTGACCACCACTTCGCGGGCCTCCTCCAGGAAGACCTCCAGCAGTTCATCCTCGATCTCCGGTGCCTGCGCCGCTGCGGGCGCGGGCGCTGCCGCCTGGGGCACCGGCGCGCCGCCACCCTCTGTGGCGACGGGCAGATCAAAGGAAATATCGGGTGCGAGCGACCCCGGATCCACCGGCGCCAGCTGCGCAGGGGCCACCTCGGACGGCATGTCCGGCAGGGAAGGCAGGGATCCGAAATCCGTGGGCTCGCCGAAGGGTTCCGGCACGGGAAAACGTGGCACCACGTCGGGCAATGGGATGGCGGCCCGCTCTTCCAGCTTGGCTGGCGCCTCTTCCACGGCATCCGACGCACGCGGACGGGTCTTGCCCATGAGGATGCGCAGTTCACCGAGCTCTTCGTCGTACACGAACAGCTTGCGGGCCATGGTGCGCTGGTAGCTGAGCATGTCGATCAGGAACCCCAGCGCGCCGAGGCTGTTGCCCAGCTTCTCGAAGACACCCTGGCGATCGGCCTCGGGCACCTCGTTGATGAGCAGGCGCTCCACCATGTCGCGCATGCGAACCACCGCGAGCGACGCCTGGTCCAGGCCCAGCACGGACAGCACACCGCGCATCTGCGCCAGATGGCCGGGGACGGTCGCCAGGACCGCCGTGTCCTGCGGATTGCGGAAAAACTGATCCAGCGCCTTCTCGGCTTCGCCCAGCGTGGAGCGCAGTTCGTCGACAACGCTGCCCATGGTCTGGTTGTCGCTGACCCGGCGGTACAGCTCCTCCATCCACTGTTCCAGGGGCTCGGGCTCCGCGCCCGCGCCGACGGCATCCAGGCGCTGCGCGAGCCTGCCCGCGCGGATTTCCATCTGGTCGTCGCCCGCATCCAGCTCTTCAAAGGCCGCCTGCAGGTACAGGACCGAGGTTGCCACTTCCATGGCCAAGGCGGCCGAGGGCGGTTCGCCGGAACGGGTGGTGGATTCCAGTGCGCGCGTCAGGGCCTGCGCAAGGCTTTCGCTTCCGGGATGCAGCTTGCGCAGCGAGTCGCACACCAGGCTGAATTGATCCGCCGCGGGCTTGAGCTTGTTGCGGTCCCCGCCGGCCAGCGCGGACCAGGTCTCGGTGGCCGCGGCGATCCGCTTGCGTGCCTGCGCCAGCATGGCGGGGTCAAAACGGCCGAACCGCGCAGCTTCATAGTCGACCGGCTTGAACCGGTCCAGCGCGAAGGCCTGCCGCACGGCCTGCAGCGAGGGCACGTCGCTGGCGGCCGCATCGGCCGGCCTGGCCTGGGAACAGAAGAACAGCAGGTCCTGCACCAGGCGGTCTGCAATGGTCGTGTCGCCCTTGGCCAGGGTGGCGTACTGCATCAGCACACGGGACGCCACGCGCTTGACGTAGACATCCGCGGGCAGCAGGCCGGAGCCAAAGGCCTCGAAGAAGCCCGCGCAGATCTTCCAGAAAGCGCGGGACTGGCGGTCCGGCTGGGCCGCCACGAAGCCCAGGCAGGTGTCCCTCAGGCTCAACGAGGCCCGCAGATCACCGGATTTGACGATTCGCAGCACCGCGGCGTCCAGGCGCGCGCGCGCTTCAGGACCGTACGGCAGCGGCGTGACCGACACTGCGCCCTCGGGCTCGCGAAACCTGCGCTCCACAGGCCACAGGTCGGCAGGATGGACGCGGTCCGCGCCGGCCAGCGCCTGCGCGTCGCGGTACTGGGGGAACAGCGCAACGGGCGAAGCCGCCTTGCCCGCCAGAACGGTTTCCAGGTATTCGATCAGCGCAAAGCTCGCACGCTCGATGACGGCCGCGGCGTCGTCGCTGCAGGTCTCGGGCCGCTGCACGAACTTCTGGACGGCAGACTCCATGGCCCGCAGGACCAGCGCCGGCGGGCCCATGCCCACCATTTCCAGCGCGCCGCACGCCTGGTGCAGCTGCTGCCGGGCAATGCGCAGCGGGCCGGCATCGAGCGCCGCGAGATCCGATTCGCGGGCGGCTTCCGCATCGCGCACAAAGCGGCGCATGGCCTTGACAGCACCGTCAAGGGATTTGCGCAGTTCGTCAAGCACCCACGCCAAAGGACCCAGGTCCTGATCTCCCTGGGTCCCATCCGCGGCCGGTGCATTGTTGACATCAATAGATGACATGGATTCGTCCCCGGCTGCTATGAGCCAGCTGGTTGATGACTACAGCGTCAGGCGATCTTGAACCGTGCCACCGATTGGCGCAGTTCTTCAGCCATGTGCGAGAGCTCGCGCACCTGCTGCGCTGTGGTTCGGGTACCTTCACCCGTTTGCTCGGTCACCGCAAAAATGTGCTGGATGTTGTCGGCCACTTCGTTGGCCAGAACGGCTTCCCGGGATGTTGAGGACGAAATCTGCTCAATCAGTTCGGCAAGGCGGCGCGACACGCGGTCGATCTCGGTCAGTGCGGTACCGGCGCTGTCGGACAGGCGCGCCCCTTCCACCACACCCTGCGTGGAGCGTTCCATAGCGGCCACGGCATCCTGCGTGTCGGTCTGAATCGCCTTCACGAGCGCCGAGATCTGGCGCGTGGCGTCTGCGGAACGTTCAGCCAGCCGCTGCACTTCTTCGGCCACCACCGAGAAGCCTCGGCCGGCTTCACCGGCGGACGCTGCCTGGATGGCAGCGTTCAGGGCCAGAACGTTCGTCTGCTCGGTAATGTCGGAAATCAGCTCGGTGATTTCACCGATCTCCTGCGACGATTCGCCCAGGCGCTTGATCCGCTTGGAGGTGTCCTGGATCTGGTCGCGGATGGAGTTCATACCGCCGATGGCGTTCTGCACGGCCTGCAGGCCCGAGTCGGCAGCTTGCAGCGATTGACGGGCCACCGTGGCGGACTCTTGCGCTTGTGTGGACACCTCGTTGATTCGGGTGGCCATGTCGAGCACCGAGCGGCCGGTTTCGCGAATTTCGCGCAGCTGCTCGGTGGATGCCGCCAGCAGCTCCGTGGACGTGTTGTCCACCTGGGCCGTCGTCTGCGCCACCCGCGTGGCCGTGTTCTGCACGCTGCCCACCAGCTGGCGCAGTTCTTCCACCGTGTAGTTCACCGAGTCGGCGATGGCGCCCGTGATGTCTTCCGTCACGGTGGCTTCCTGGGTCAGGTCACCTTCAGCGACCGACTGCAGTTCGTTCATCAGCCGCAAAATGGCGGCCTGGTTGGCGTCATTGACGCGCTTGGCTTCCTGCTCCTGGCGCTTGGCGTCCTTCTGCTGCATTTCGGCAGCAGCCTGGCGGCCACGGCTGTCCAGCAGCTGCACGCGCGAGATCCCCACGCCGCAAAAGATCACGAACAGGCCGGCGAGGGCCAGGGCAGCGAGCTGTCCACCGCCCACACCCGTCTGGGCGGACAGCTTGCTCTGCAGGCCTTCGAGCTGGCGGCGCAGGGGTTCGCTGTCGGCAATGATCGCCGACTGGGCTTCACGGGCAGACACCAGACCTTGCAGGTTGCCCAGAATGGCGCTGGCTTGCGTGCGGGTCTGCTCATAGAGCTTGACCAGGGCTTCGAGCTGTTCGCGGGTCTGGGCATCCTTGGTGGCGGCCAGGCGCAGTTCAGGGCTGCCATCGAGCAGGCCCTGGGCGATTTCCTTGAACGAATTCAAGTCCTTGCCCAGCAGGAACACGGCCTCGGGGCTCACGCCTTCCATGGTCTGGAATTCGTTGGCCGACTTGCCGATACGCTGGGTCAGCATCACGAGCTGGCCGGCGGCGGAAATCTCGGCGGCAGGCGCGTTCTGCTGCAGCTTGAGGGACGACACCGTCTCGGCGATTTCCAGCAGGTCGGACGATTGGCGGTTGATGGTGCGCAGAGCGTCCCCCACCTGCGTCAGGATCTTCTGCTGGCCCATCACCACGCTGGCATTGCGCTCGGCACGTTCCATGAGCGGGTTCACGGCGTCCAGATCGGGCTTGTAGGGCTCACCCAGCGATTCCACGCCGAGTTCGCCATCACCCGCATTCAGGGCGCGCACATTGCGCGCCAGCACGCCGGAGCTTTCCACCACGTCCGGGAAGGCCTGCGGACTTCCCACCAGCGCCTGCGACACCGACTTCGCCAGGCGCTGCGACTGCATGAGGGACTGGCCCGTTGCAGCAAGCTGCTGCGCGGAGCGGTCGGCCTGCCGCAGCACCCAGGCAGCGATCAAGGCCAGGACGATCACGCCCACAGCCAGCAGGCCGAGCAGGCGGCGCTGGTGGGCTGCAGCGGTCGAGCGGCCCAGCAGTGGCAGGGAGATGAGGTCTTCCTCCGCGTCCTGGGCAGACTGCTCGGGGGCATAGCCGTCCGGGTCACCCTGAACACTGTTCATGGCTTCGGCCTGGTACGCGTCGCGCAATTGCGCGCCGTCCAGCGAACCCGTGGCAAGAATATCCTGCCCGTCGTCGGCCGTGCCGGCAATCGCGCCTGCATCCGGTGTGGCAGGTTTCCGGTTGAACAGTTTTCCAAATTGATTGACGACGGACATGGTGCAGCCTTACAGAAAAACTCAAGCACTGATGCTCAGGAAAGCGGGATGTTGGGACAGGATCTGCAAGTTCAGTTCCTGCCAGCGCGCGCCGCTGGAATCGATATACGTGGTGCCGAAGAATGCAGGGGAATCCTCGGCCGGAGGCTCGGAGGACACGAACGCATCGGTCCCGCGCAGGCCGGCCAGGCGGTCCACCAGCAAAGCGGCATTGACTTCGAGGGCCGCGTTGAAAGCCAGGAGGCTGGCCTCCGACAGGGCCTGTTCGGTACGGGGCGCCGCGGAGCCCAGGAGCCCCGCGAGATCCACCACGCCGACCAGCCCGCCGCGCAGGTTGGCAACGCCCAGGAACCAGCTTTGGGTATAGGGCACCGCCTGGATCGAGACCCAGGGGAAAATCTCCCCCGACTGTCCAAGGGGCAGCAAATAGAAACTCCCGGCGGACTCGACAGCCAGCCAGGATGACACAGAGGTCCCTTCGGTTCTTGCGGCCTGAAGGCGGCTGGCAAGTCGGGTCTGGAGCTCTCGCAGGGCTTCGCGGTTGGCCATGAACGCGCCGCAGCCTCAGTTCAGGGCGTCGATTTTGGCCTGCAGTTCGGCGGGATCGACGGGCTTGGTGATGTAGCCCCGCGCACCCTGCCGCATCCCCCAGACGCGATCCGTTTCCTGGTTCTTGCTGGTGCACATGATGATGGGCACGTCGGCATACAGCGGGTCGCGGGTGATGGCGCGCGTGAGTTGAAAGCCATTCTGGCCGGGCATCACGACATCCATGAGGATCAGATCGGGCTTTTCTTCCGCCAGGCGGCGAAAGGCTTCATCGGCATTTTCAGCGGTGCGTACCTGCATGCCTTTTTTCTGAAGCAGGTCCGTCAAAAACATCAACTCGGTCTTCGAGTCGTCGACGACCAGTACTTTCTGGATGGGCATTTACATCGCTCCTTGTTGGGAATTGCCAAACTGCTGCACTGCCTGCAGCAACTGGTCTTTGGTAAACGGTTTGGTGAGATATTCCTGGCAGCCGACCATGCGCCCGCGCGCCTTGTCGAATACGCCGTCCTTGGAAGACAGCATTACCACCGGAGTATCTGCAAAACGGGCGTTGCGCTTGATGATGGCGCAGGTCTGGTACCCGTCGAGCTTGGGCATGAGGATGTCGCAGAAAATCAGCTGAGGCTGGTAATCGTTGACTTTGGCCAAAGCATCAAAGCCGTCGTCGGCCAACAAGACTTCGTGCCCCCCCTGCTTGAGAAAAATCTCGGCGCTTCGACGGATGGTGTTGCTGTCATCCACCACTAGCACTTTGAAAGATGCGCCTGTTGTAGTCAATTGTTACTGCTCCCGATGGAAAAATAAACAACGCGGCAGCACATGATGCTGGTGCGCCTCAAATCTGAACCATCTCGAAGTCTTCCTTGCGGGCGCCACATTCAGGGCAGGTCCAATTCATGGGAACCTGATCCCATGGAGTGTTGGGTGCAATGCCGTGCTCAGGTGAACCCTCTGCTTCGTCATAAATCCAACCGCAAATCAAACACATCCAAGTTTTAGAGTCGGTCACAGCTTAAAGGGCCTTCACATAGAATGCAACGATTGTATCTAGTCATCTCCGCGGGCCACGGCGCCGGTGCCGCCCCTCAAGCAGGATCTGGTCCATGACCGCCAAAGCATCCCCTCCCCCCCCAGAAATCATAGATCTCGAAGATGACGGTTCGGAGGACGCAAGCCCTGCGTGCGTGCTCGTCTTCAATGCCAGCGACCCCAGCGGCGCCGGCGGACTGACGGCCGACATCACCACCATCGCCTCCGTGGGCGGGCACCCGATCGCCGTGGTCTGCGGCGCGTACGCCCGCGATACCGCGGAGATTTTCGACCACTTCAGTTTTGACGACGAGGCCGTGGCCGAGCAGGCCCGCGCCGTCCTGGAGGACCTGCCGGTACAGGCCATCAAGGTCGGTTTCGTGGGCAGCCCGGAGAACATCAGCACCATCGCCGAGATCACGACCGACTACGACGAAGTGCCCGTGATCGCCTACATGCCCAACCTGTCCTGGTGGCGCGACGAGCTGATCGATGAGTACCTGGACGCCTTCCGGGAATTGTTGTTACCGCAGACCTCGGTGTTGGTTGGAAACCACAGCACCCTGTGGCGCTGGCTGCTGCCGGACTGGACCAGCGACCGCAGCCCGACCGCGCGCGACATCGCCCGGGCCGCCTCCGAGATGGGTGTGCCCTACACCCTGGTCACCGGTATTCCACTGCCCGAGCAGTTTGTCGAGAACGTGCTGGCCTCGCCCCAGACCGTGCTGGGCAGCGGCAAGTTCGAACTGTTCGACGCCACCTTCTCCGGCGCTGGCGACACCTTGTCCGCCGCGCTCACCGCCCTGGTGGCCAGCGGCAACGACCTGGGAGAGGCCACCAGCGAGGCCCTGGGCTACCTCGACCGCTGCCTGGACGCCGGCTTTCGCCCCGGCATGGGGCACATCGTGCCCGACCGCATGTTCTGGGCCCAGCCCGACGACGACGAGGCCGACGGCGATGAAGAAGAACCCCCGATTGACGAAGCACAGGCCCTCGAAGGCTTTGTGATGCCACCCCATGACACCAAGCACTGACCTCAACATCCCCCTGTTCGAACGCGCCAAGGCGCTGATCCCCGGTGGCGTGAACTCGCCCGTGCGGGCCTTCAAGGCCGTGGGCGGCACGCCGCGTTTCGTGAAGCGCGCCCAGGGCGCCTACTTCTGGGACGCCAACGACCAGCGCTTCATCGACTACATCGGCTCCTGGGGTCCGATGATCCTGGGCCACGGCCACCCCGCCGTGCTCGAAGCCGTGCAGAGCGCCGCGCTCGAAGGCTTCAGTTTTGGCGCGCCGACCGAGCGCGAAGTGGAGCTGGCCGAGGAAATCCTGAGCCTTGTGCCTTCGATGGAGATGATCCGCCTGGTCAGCTCGGGCACCGAAGCCGGCATGAGCGCCATCCGACTGGCGCGCGGTGCCACGGGCCGCAGCAAATTCATCAAGTTCGAGGGCTGCTACCACGGCCATGCCGATTCGCTGCTGGTCAAGGCCGGTTCGGGCCTGGCCACGTTCGGCAACGCCACCAGCGCAGGCGTGCCGCCCGAGGTGGTGCAGCACACCCTGGTGCTCGAATACAACAACGTCGCCCAGCTGGAAGAAGCCTTTGCCCTGCATGGCAAGGAACTGGCCTGCGTGATGATCGAGCCCATCGCGGGCAACATGAACCTGGTGCGCGCCAGCGTTCCGTTCATGAAGCGCTGCCGCGAGCTGTGCACCGAATACGGCGCGCTGCTGGTGCTCGACGAGGTGATGACGGGCTTTCGCGTGGCCCTGGGCAGCGCCCAGAGCGTGTACGCCCGGAGCATCCCGGGCTTCAAGCCCGACATCACGGTGCTGGGCAAGGTGATCGGTGGCGGCATGCCGCTGGCCGCCTTTGGGGGCCCGCGCGCCATCATGGAACACCTGGCACCGCTGGGGGCCGTGTACCAGGCGGGCACGTTGTCGGGCAACCCGGTGGCCACGGCCTGCGGGCTGGCCACGCTGCGCGAGATCAGGAAGCCGGGTTTCTTCGACGCCCTGTCGGCCACCACGCGCTCGCTGGTCGATGGGCTGGCTGCCGCGGCGGCGGCCGAAGGCGTGCCCTTCAGCATCGACAGCGAAGGCGGCATGTTCGGCTTCTTCCTGATGCCCGAGCTGCCCCAGAACTACGCCCAGGTGCTCAAGACCGACAGCGCGCGTTTCAACCAGCTGTTCCACGGCTTGCTTGATCGCGGTATCTACATCGCGCCGGCGCTGTACGAGGCGGGCTTCGTGAGCGCGGCACACACCGCCGACGACATCGCCGCCACCGTGGCAGCCGCCCGCGAAGTCTTCAAGGAACTATCAAAATAATAGCTACCAGCGCTTACCCATCAAGCGCTATCGGCCATTTTTATGAATATTCCTGCTTGCTAACTCGACGTTAGCATTCGTTCACAGCAGCCCCCGCAGCTCGCGGGCGGCCTCCTGCAACAGTGGCAGCATGTCGCGCTGCAGGCTGCGCTCGTCCACCTGCTTGGGCGACGCCACCACATTGAGCGCGGCCACCGTGTCGCCCTGCAGATTGCGCAGGGGCACGGCCAGCGCGTGCACGCCCAGCTCGTGCTCCTCCACCGCTAGGCAATGGTCGTCGCGGCGCGCCTTGGCAATCACCTGCCGCAGCGGGCCGACCTGGGTGATGGTGTGGGGCGTGAGCCGGTGCAGCGGGCAGGCCTTGAGCCACGCCGTCAGCGCCGCCGGTGGCAACGCGGCCAGCAGCACGCGCCCCGTGGACGTGGGGTGCGCCGGCAGCCGCGCCCCCAGGTGCAGGCCATAGGCCAGCACGCGCGAAGGCGCGCCGTACACCCCGCTGCGCGCCACGATCACCACCTCGCCGCCATCCAGCACCACGGCCGAGAATGACTGCTGCGTCTGTGCCGCCAGCCGGTTGAGCGTGGGCTGCAGCACCCGCGGCAGCCGGGCCGATGCCAGGTAGCTGCCCGAAAACCGCAGCACCTTGGGCGCCAGCCAGAAGTAGCTGCCATCCGTCTCCAGATAACCCAGGTGCGCCAGCGTGAGCAGGTGGCGGCGCGCCGCCGCGCGCGTGAGGCCGGTGCGCTGCGCGGCCAGCGTGGCATTGAGCCGCTGGCGCTCGGTGTCGAAACTCTCCAGCACCGCCAGGCCCTTGGCCATGCCTTCGATGAAATCTGCCTTGGCGATGGGAACGGTGGTCATGCGGGGGTCCATGGTCGGCCGGTCGATGCCCTGGGGTGCGGGCGCCCGATGCGCCGGGGGCTGTGGAAGATTGCGCGATGATCGCACATCACGTCCACCCACCGCGCGCCAGGGCGCCGGGCGGGCGCCGCGTTGACATGGATCAACCTACGCTTGGCGCTGTTGTCTTAGCGCTTTCCAGCGCCCTTGTTTGCTTTGTGAGGTTGTCCACCATGCGTACCCAGGTTGCCATCATCGGCGCAGGCCCCGCCGGCCTGCTGCTCGGCCAGTTGCTTTACAAGTCCGGCATCGACGCCGTCATCATCGAACAGCGCAGCCCCGACTACGTGCTGGGCCGCATCCGCGCCGGCGTGCTGGAGCAGGTCAGCATGGACCTGCTGGACCAGGCGGGTGTCGGCGCCCGCGCCCATGCCGAAGGACTGCCACACGACGGCATCGAGCTGCTGTTCAAGGGCGCGCGGCACCGCCTCGACCTGCACGCGCTGACCGGCGGCAGCCGCGTGACCGTGTACGGCCAGACCGAAGTCACCCGCGACCTGATGGACGCCCGCGCCGCCGAAGGCCTGACCACGGTGTACGACGCGCAGAACGTGGCCGTGCACGGCTTCGACGGCCAGCAGCCGCGCGTCACCTACGAGAAGGACGGCCAGACGCACGAGGTGCTGTGCGACTTCATCGCGGGCTGCGACGGCTACCACGGCGTGTGCCGCGCCAGCGTGCCCGAAGGCGCACTGCGCACCTACGAGCGTGTCTACCCCTTTGGATGGCTGGGCGTGCTGGCCGACGTGAAGCCTGTCTCGCACGAGCTGATCTACGCCAACACCGAGCGCGGCTTTGCGCTGTGCAGCATGCGCAGCAACACGCGCAGCCGCTACTACCTGCAAGTGCCATCGACCGACAAGGTGGAGCAGTGGAGCATCGAGCAGTTCTGGGCCGAACTGGGCAACCGCCTGGACCCCGAGGCGCGCGAGAACCTGGTCACCGGCCCGGCGCTGGAGATGAGCATCGCCCCGCTGCGCAGCTTCGTGGCCGAGCCCATGCGTTTTGGCCGCCTGTTCCTGGCGGGCGACGCGGCCCACATCGTGCCGCCCACCGGCGCCAAGGGCCTGAACCTGGCGGCGAGTGACGTGGGCTACCTGTGGAATGCGTTCGCCGACTACTACGGCGAGAAGTCGAGCGCCGGCATCGACACCTATTCCGACCGCTGCCTGCGCCGCGTGTGGCGCGCCGAGCGCTTCTCGTGGTGGTTCACCTCGTTGATGCACCGTTTTCCAGAGACTGGCGAATTCGGCCAGAAGATTCAGGAGGCCGAGCTGGAATACCTGGTGCACTCGCGCGCAGCCTCGGTCTCACTGGCCGAGAACTACGTAGGGCTGCCGATGAACTTCGGAACCTGACTCTCTCCCCGTTCCGAGAGTACCTCCCAAAAAAAAGCGGCTTCCCAGGAAGCCGCTTCTTGCATGGCGCCCCGCCGCCCGAATCAGTGGCGGAAGTGGCGCACCCCGCTGAACACCATGGCCACGCCGCGCTCGTTGGCGGCATCGATCACTTCGTTGTCGCGCATGGAGCCACCGGGCTGTATCACGCAGGTCGCACCTGCATCGACCACCACATCGAGGCCGTCGCGGAAGGGGAAGAATGCGTCGCTGGCCACCACGGTGCCCTGCAGCGTGAGGCCCGCGTGGCCCGCCTTGATGCTGGCGATGCGGGCCGAGTCCAGGCGGCTCATCTGGCCGGCGCCCACGCCCATGGTCATGCCGCCCTTGCAGAAGACGATGGCATTGCTCTTGACGTACTTGGCCACCTTCCAGGCGAACAGCAGGTCTTCCATCTCTTCCAGCGTGGGCTGCTTGTGCGTGACCACCTTCAGGTCGATGAGCGACAGCTCGTGGTTGTCCGCGGTCTGCAGCAGCAGGCCGGAGCCGATGCGCTTGGCGTCCATGGCGTTGCGGCCCCGCTGCCAGTCGGTGAGCTGCTGCGCCTTGCCGGCATGCGGCGGCAGGGCGATCTTGAGCAGGCGCACATTGGCCTTGGCCTTGAACACCTCCAGCGCCTCGGGCGTGAACTCCGGCGCCATCAGCACTTCGACGAACTGCTTGGCGATCTGCTGGGCGGCGCCGCCATCCACCGTGCGGTTGAAGGCGATGATACCGCCGAAGGCGCTGGTGGGGTCCGTCTGGAAGGCCTTGCCGTAGGCATCGAGCGCGTCCAGGCCCACGGCCACGCCGCAGGGGTTGGCGTGCTTGACGATGACGCAGGCAGGCGCCTCGAAGCTCTTGACGCATTCCCACGCCGCATCGGCGTCGGCGATGTTGTTGTACGACAGCTCCTTGCCCTGCACCTGCTCGGCCGTGACCAGCGAGCCGGGCGCGGGGTACAGGTCGCGGTACAGCGCGGCCTGCTGGTGCGCATTCTCGCCGTAGCGCAGGTCCTGCACCTTGGTGAAGATGCCGTTGCTCTGGCCGGCGAACTGGGCACGCGCGGGCACGTAGGTTTCGGACAGCTTTTCCTCTTCGAAGGTGACGGACGAGAGGTAGTCGCTGATGGCGCCGTCGTACTGCGCGATGCGGTTGAACGCGGCCACCGACAGCGCGAACCGCAGCTTGTCGGAAAGCTTGCCGTTTTCCTTCAGTTCGGCCAGCACGGCGGGGTACTGCGAGGCGTCGGTCAGCACGCCCACGTCCTTCCAGTTCTTGGCGGCACTGCGCACCATGGCCGGGCCGCCGATGTCGATGTTCTCGATGGCGTCGGCCAGCGTGCAGCCCGCCTTGGCCACGGTGGACTCGAAGGGGTACAGGTTGACCACCAGCAGGTCGATGGTGTCGATGCCATGCTCCTGGAGCGCGGCCATGTGCTCGGGCAGCTCGCGGCGCGCCAGCAGGCCGCCATGCACCTTGGGGTGCAGCGTCTTCACGCGGCCGTCCAGCATCTCTGGGAACTGGGTGACCTCGGCCACCTCGGTCACGGGCAGGCCCTGGTCGGCCAGCAGCTTGGCGGTGCCGCCGGTGGACAGCAGCTTGATGCCCAGCGCATGCAGGGCCTGTGCAAATTCGACGATGCCGGTCTTGTCGGAGACGGAAAGAAGTGCGTTCATGGCAGTGGTGGTGGGGAGAGTTTGAATAAAAACAGGGCCTGGCGCTTTATGGATAAGCGCCAGAAGCTATACATTTAATAGCAATCGTGCGCCGGTCAGAGCAGCTTGTGCAGGGCCAGCTTCTTGCGCAGCGTGTTGCGGTTCAGGCCCAGCCATTCGGCGGCGCGGGACTGGTTGTTGTCGGCATGGGTCATCACCACTTCCAGCAGCGGTTTCTCGACCACGCGCACCAGCATGTCGTACATGCCGTCGGGCGTCTCTCCGCCCAGGTCGCGAAAGTAGCCTTGCAGGCTCTCGCGCACGCATTCTTCTATGTGTTTCTTGCTCATGCAGCCATTCCCTCTTGTTCTTCTGGTTCTGCGTCCGTGCCGGTGGCGGCGGGCAGCCGGTCCATCTGTTGCGCAAGGGCATCCAGGTGGTCGGCCACGGCCTGCCACTGCGCGGCGCAGTCCTCGATCGTATTGATGTGTTGCCTGAAGGCCTCGCCGCCGGGCAGCGCACGCAGGTACCACGCGATGTGCTTGCGCGCACTGCGCACCCCGGTCAGCTCGCCATACAGGCTGTAGTGGTCTTGCAGGTGGTCCAGCAACAGGCGCCGCACCTCGGCCACCAGCGGTGGCGCCAGGTGCTCGCCCGTGGCCAGGAAGTGACCGATCTCGCGGAAGATCCACGGCCGGCCCTGTGCGGCACGGCCGATCATGATCGCGTCGGCCCCGGTGGCGGCCAGCACGTCGCGCGCCTTCTCGGGCGAAGTGATGTCGCCATTGGCCACCACGGGCACCCTCACCGCCGCCTTCACCGCCGCGATGGTGTCGTACTCCGCATGGCCCTTGTAGCCTTGCTCGCGCGTGCGGCCGTGCACGGTGAGCATCTGGATGCCCACGCCCTCGAACGCGCGGGCCAGCGCCACGGCGTTCTTGTGCTCCTGGCACCAGCCGGTGCGCATCTTCAGCGTGACGGGCACGTTGAAGGGCGCGCACGCCTGCACCACGGCCTCGGCGATCTCCACGGCCAGCGCCTCGTTCTGCATCAGGGCGGAGCCCGCCCACTTGTTGCAGACCTTCTTGGCCGGGCAACCCATGTTGATGTCGATGATCTGCGCGCCGCGCTCCACGTTGTAGACCGCGGCCTCGGCCATCATCGGCGCATCGGTGCCTGCGATCTGCACGGCGATGGGCCCGGGCTCCCCTTCATGGTTGGCCCGGCGCGAGGTCTTGAGGCTGTTCCACAAGTCCTTGCGCGAGGTCACCATCTCGCTCACCGCGTAGCCCGCGCCCAGCGCCTTGCACAGCTGGCGAAACGGCCGGTCCGTGACGCCCGCCATCGGGGCGACGAACAAGCGGTTCGCCAGAGGAATGTGGCCGATGTGCATGAAGGGGCGCGGTAGGTGCAGCAGCGAATGCTGAAAAAGGAGGCAGGATTGTACCTGCTCAAAATTTCAGCAAATGAAATGTTCCGCCCACTGAAATGACGCCCCTGTCCACCCCGATGCTCTCCGGCGCGGCGACGCACGGCCGCCACGGTCAGCGCGCGGCGAGGTCGGTTTCCGCCGTCGGTGCAGGAACCCGGGCACGTTGCGCAAAGCGCCACCAGGCATCGGCGGCATTGTCGAATTCATGGCGCGCCATCAGCGTGCGCAGCCACTGGCGGTTGTGCAGCACATCCGGCGAGAAGCCCCGCGCGGCCAGCTCCGCGCCCCCCTGCCTCACGCCGGCGGGCGTGCCCATGTCCACATCGTGCCCATCGGCCAGGGGGCCGCGCACAACCTTGCTGGCCTTCATGCCGTCCACCACCCGCACCCGCACCACCCATTCGCCGGCGGCGACGGGGCAGGTGGCTTCAAGTGCCATGCCTTGCGCCTGCAGCTCCCGGGCCACGCCATCCAGCGCGGCGCGCCCACCGGGCATCTCGCTGCAGCCGCTACCGCTGCCGGCATGTGCGTGCGAAGCCGGCGGCGGCGAAGAAGACACAGGGGGCACCGCCGCCTGCGGGCTGTGCACGCAGGCGGCCAGCAGCAGCGCCAGGGCCGCTGATGACCAGCGGGTGCCCACCGGCACGGCGGCAGGTGCCGGGCGGGCGATGGCAGGGATTGCGAAACAATGCATGAAGCCTCCCGGGGTAAGTTCATTCAGGGACGGTGTTGCTTCACGATACAAATAGGCGCCGCCCACGGCCATGCGCGGATGGCGCACCCCTGCGTAGGACAGCGCCCCCTGGCATGAAAGCGATGCCGCCGCCGCCCTACACTTCCTCCCATGGAAATCTGGATGCACCAGCTGCTGGAATGGCTTGCGCTGCCGCAGTTCGGCCTGAGCACGGTCTTTGTCGTTTCGTTCATCTCGGCCACGCTGCTGCCGCTGGGCTCGGAGCCGGCGGTGTTCGGGCTGATCAAGATCAACCCCGAACTGTTCTGGCCCGCGATCCTGGTCGCCACGGTCGGCAACACGCTGGGCGGTGGGGTGAGCTGGTGGATGGGCCTGGGGGCTCACAAGGTCGTGGACAAGGCCCGTGGCAATGCCACCGACGTGCGCGCGCTGCACTGGCTCCAGCGCTTTGGCGCACGCGCCTGCCTGATGAGCTGGCTGCCCGTGGTGGGCGACCCGTTGTGCGCCGTGGCCGGATGGCTGAAACTGCCGTTCTGGCCCTGCCTGGCCTATATGGCCGTGGGCAAGTTCTTCCGCTATCTGCTGATGACGAGCGTGCTGCTGCACTTCATGCCGGGGCACCTGGCGCTGTGACTTCTCACCCGGTGTTTCGTTGAGGCCGCTTGGCGCCAGCAATGACAAGGGTGTGCAACTGCCGTCCCCAGGCGCCCCTCTCCCGCATGCCCACGTCTCACGACAGCGGTGCGTGTGCGCCGATGTCGGACAACAGCGAATCGCCACGGGCCACCGGCTCCTCGACCACCACCTGGTTGCGCCCGCCTTCCTTGGCCATGTACATCGCGGTATCGGCCCGCGAGAAAAACTCCAGCACCGACTCTCCCAGCACGTACTGGGTCACGCCGATCGACACCGTCACCCGCCCCTTGAGAAGCCCGGCCCATGCATGGATCTCGACCTGGGCGCGGATGCGCTCGCAGGTATTGAGCGCAGGCAGCAGGGATGTGGCGGGAAAGATGAGCAGGAACTCCTCGCCCCCATAGCGCCCGAACACATCGCCTGCGCGCACCCCCTGCTGTGCCACGCGGGCGAACGTGCGCAGCACCTCGTCACCCCCCAGATGCCCCAGTTCATCGTTGATGCGCTTGAAATGGTCAATATCCACCACGGCGAGGCACAGGGGAATGCCGCTTTCATCCGCCAGCTGCTTTTGTTCCTCCAGCGCGGCCAGCACGTAGCGGCGGTTGAAACATCCGACCAGGGGGTCGCGCTGGGCGTCTTCCTGGATGTTCTTGATCTTCCGGCTGGCGTGGTACAGGCTGCGGTAGAGGCGCTGGACCCTGCCCATCAGGAGGATGTAGGTGGGCAACGATAGCGCCAGGGCCAGCCAGTGCAGCGCTTCCAGGCGCAGCAGCGCGTCATTTTTCTGCTCCACGTAATGGAGCCCCACCACCACGGCGTACAGGCACAGCATGCAGGCCGCCAGCGCCAGCAGCGCGGGTCGCGGCACGGTGAAGATCCCGTAGGCCACCGCCACGAAGGTGAACGGAACCAGCAGGATCTGCGTGACCGGCGCCAGATAGAACACCCCGACCATGCAGGCCAATGCCGTGGCCACAATGGCCAGCTTCAGGTGCCTGTGCCGCACCTTCTTGTGCAGGCCCGAACTGAAAATCCCCCAGAAGGCCCCGCATCCCAGCACCGCCAGCACCACCAGGACGGCGAGCACCTGCACATCCACCATGCCCAGCGCATAGAACCCGGCCATCGCCAATACATACAGGCCGATCAGCCCTCCGGCCAGCCGCCATTTCTGCCCCGCGCTGCGCCCGCTTCGCGGCCCCAGGCCATCCATGGCCCTGCGCGCGGGACGCGCCATGGCCGACGATGAGTCATCGAATTCCATGACGGCGTCGGACAGCGGAAAGGCGTCCGTCGCCGAAAACGGATTCTTGCGGCCAAAGAACATGCGGAGGCAGGCGTGGGCCCGGGTTCGTTCGGGTGACAGGTTCACCGAAATACACAGTCCGCCAGCGCTGACGCCCGGCAGACGGGCCCGCGCATCTTACGCAAAACTGACACGGAAGCGCTCCGTGTTTTCCAGTAGCTCGCGCGCTGCAGCGCACCCTGCGGGCGGCGTTTGGCGCCGCGCACCCCGCCTTGCGGCCACTGTTTGCGCCCGGAAAAAGATGCCTCTTCAGGCCGCCGCAACCTGCCGGCGTGTCCACCAGCCTTCCAGGCTGTAGACCAGCAGCGCAGTCCAGATCAACACAAACCCCACGAGGCGCGCAGGCTGGAAGGGTTCATGGAACAGCCACACGCCCAGCGCAAACTGCAGGCTCGGGGAGATGTACTGCAGGATGCCCAAGGTGGACATCGGGATCAGGCGGGCACCCGCGGCAAACAGCAGCAGCGGAACGGCCGTCATGGGGCCCGCGAGCAACAGCCATCCCACGGCAGCGGGCGGCCCCTGGACCAGTGCGCCCTCGCCCTGCCAGGCCCACCAGCCCAGCATGATGGCGGCCACCGGCGCGAGCACCAGGGTTTCCAGCGCCAGCCCCTCCAGCGCGCCCAGCACGGCAAGCTTGCGCAGCAACCCGTAGAAGCCAAAGCTCAGGGCCAGCACCAGCGCAATCCAGGGCAGGCGGCCCGCCTGCACCGCAAGCCACAGCACTCCCGCGGCAGCCACGGCCACCGCAAGCCACTGGCCCGGGCGAGGCCGCTCTTTCAGGAACACGAAGCCCAGCGCCACGTTCACCAGCGGCAAAATGAAATAGCCCAGGCTGGCATCCACCACATGCTGGTTCTGCACCGCCCACACATAGGTGAGCCAGTTGCCCGACAGCAGCATCGCCGACAGCGCGAACGCGCCCAGCACACGGGGCTGGCGCAGCACGGCGCCCAGCCAGGACCATTGCCTGCGCACCATCAGCACGCCAAAGACAAACACCAGCGACCACACCGTGCGGTGCATCACCACCTCCAGCGAGGGCACATCCGCCACCTGCTTGAAATACAGCGGGAACAGGCCCCAGGCGGCATAGGCCAGCGCGGCGTAGAGGATTCCAGTGTTCATAGAAATCGGTGGCGCCAGGGGCGCGAAGGCCCCTTCGAACGGTCGAAAAAAATCCCTGCATGCCAGGGGCCGTGCAGGGATGCGATGCCATCGGGCCCATGGCCCGGCGGAGCTTTCAGCCCCCCAACCCCTAGACGTTGAACAGGAAGTTCAGCACGTCGCCATCCTTGACCACGTACTCCTTGCCTTCGGCTCGCATCTTGCCTGCGTCCTTGGCGCCCTGCTCGCCCTTGAGCGCGATGAAGTCCTCAAACGCAATGGTCTGCGCACGGATGAACCCGCGCTCGAAGTCGCCGTGGATCACGCCGGCCGCCTGCGGCGCCGTGTCGCCGATGTGGATGGTCCAGGCGCGCACTTCCTTCACGCCCGCGGTGAAGTAGGTCTGCAGGCCCAGCAGCTTGAAGGCGCCGCGGATCAGCCGGGCCAGGCCGGGCTCCGTCTGGCCCATCTCGGCCAGGAACATGTCGCGGTCCTCGTCGCTCATCTCGGCCATCTCGGCTTCCATCTTGGCGCAGATGGCCACCACGGGCGCGTTCTGGCTGGCGGCGTATTCCTTCAACCGGTCCAGGAAAGGGTTGTTCTCGAAGCCGTCCTCGCTCACGTTGCCCACGAACATCGCGGGCTTGGCGGTGATCAGGCACAGGGACTTGAGCAGGGGCTGCTCTTCCTTGGTGATCTCCACCGAGCGGGCAGGCTTGCCCTCGTTGAGCGCGGCCTGGATGCGCGTGAGCAGCGCCACCAGCTTGGCGGCATCCTTGTCGTTGCCCGACTTGGCGGCCTTGGTGTAGCGGTTGAGCGCCTTCTCGACGGTGCCCATGTCGGCCAGGCACAGCTCGGTCTGGATGACTTCGATGTCGGAGATCGGGTCCACGCGGCCGGCCACGTGGATCACGTTGTCATCCTCGAAGCAGCGCACCACGTTGACGATGGCGTCCGTCTCGCGGATGTGGGCCAGGAACTGGTTGCCCAGGCCTTCGCCCTGGCTGGCGCCCGCCACCAGGCCGGCGATGTCCACGAACTCGACGATCGCAGGCACGATGCGCTCGGGCGAGATGATGCTGGCCAGCTGCTGCAGGCGGGGGTCCGGCACCTCCACCACGCCCACATTGGGCTCAATGGTGCAGAAGGGATAGTTTTCGGCGGCGATGCCGGCCTTGGTCAGCGCGTTGAAAAGGGTGGACTTGCCGACGTTGGGCAGGCCCACGATGCCGCATTGGAGGCTCATGGCAGGGCTTTCTGGAATTCGGAGACAAACCGCCGATTTTACGGGCCTGCCGGCAACCGCCGTTCGGGGGCCGGTTCACGCCTCAATCGAAGCGCAGATCCGCCCCCACCCGCTGCCCCACGCGCAGCATCTGGCCCGCGCCCCGGGCCACGATGGCATTCATGCCGAAGGTGATCGCACCATCGAGGCGCTTGTCCTGGCGGTAGGTCCGCAGCATGTCGCCCACTGCGGGGGTGCTTTCGGCCGTGGCGGGGTCGATGTCGGGGATGGGGCATCGTGAACACGGCTTCACGGGCTGCAGGTGGATCCCGCCTTCCGGGGCCTCCACCCGAATCATGTCCACACGGTCTTCGTCATGGGCATCCACGCCGGCCAGCACCACATTGGGCCGGAACCGCTCCATCCCCACGGGGGCATGGCCTGCCGCCTGCAGCCGCGCATTCAGCTCCTGCATGGAAGCCTCGCTGGCCACCAGCACGGGAAACCCGTCGGCGAACTGATTGGGTGCCTCGATCCCACCCGTCCACTCCATGCTGGACAGGCGGCGGTGCTCAGGGTCGAAACGAACAAGCCGGCACGGCTGACCCAGGAAATCCGTGAACCACTGGGCGGCCACCGCGCCCATGTCCCAGGCGGGCACCGTATCCCGCCACACGGTCACGGTGGCAGGCGCCTCGACCGCATCGATGGACACGTGCAGGGCCAGCATGCCGGGCGCGCGCAAAACCATTTCGTCGCTCTTGAGCTGCGGCCGGATGAGCGCCATGCGGGGCAGGACGCGCTGGGTCAGGAACATGCCCTTGGCATCCACCACCATCCAGGCGCGGTCCAGGTCCAGCCCGGTCTCCGTGAGCAGCGCCTCCTGCACTTCAATGCCGGCGCACGACTTGACGGGATAGACGAACAGCCGTGCGATGGTGCCCGACAGATCGGAATCAGGGTTGAAGCTCACGCCGGGGTACTCCTTGAAAACGGGCGGGGATGCGGGCCCCGATTCTGCACTGCGCGCGCGGGCACAAGCCCCCTCCTACAATGCCGCCATGGCCCAAACCTTTGATATCTGTATTCGCGGCACCGGCATCGTGGGCAAGACCCTGGCGCTGCTGCTGGCCCGCGAACGGCTGAAAGTGGCCCTGCTGCCGGCCCCCGGCCCCAGAGGCGCCGCAGCCGCCGATGTGCGGGCCTACGCGCTGAATGCGGCCTCGCGCCATCTGCTCGAATCGCTGCGCAGCTGGCCGGACGAGGAACACGCCACGCCGGTGCGGACCATGCAGGTGCAGGGTGACCACGACGGCGCCGTCCATTTCGACGCGGCCACCCAGGGGGTGGATGCACTGGCCTGGATCGTTGACGTGCCCGCCCTGGAAGCACGCCTCACGGAAGCCGTGCGCTACCAGCCGCAGGTGGAATGGGTGGAGTCGCCCGTGCCCGCGGCGCTGACGGTGGTGTGCGAGGGCCGCGCCAGCAGCACGCGGCAAGAATTTGGCGTGGATTTTCAGGTGACGCCCTATCCCCAGCACGCCATCGCCACCCGCTTGGAGTGCGAACGTGCGCATGGACAGGTGGCGCGCCAGTGGTTCTTGCCCGACGGCATCCTGGCTTTTTTGCCCTTGGGCGGCCCCCAGGGGAACTCCGTGGCGGTTGTATGGTCCGTCTTGCAGGACCAGGTGGCGCCGCTGATGGCCTTGCCGCCTGAAGAATTCGCGAAAAAGCTCCAGGCGGCCAGCCAGGAGGTGCTGGGAAAGTTGGTGCTGAGTGCGGAGCGCGCAGCCTGGCCCCTTCAGCTTGCCAAGGCGGACCGCTGGTGCGGGGCCCTGCCCGCCAGCGGCAAGAACCCGCGCAGCTGGGTGCTGGCCGGCGATGCGGCGCACAACGTGCACCCGCTGGCGGGCCAGGGGCTGAACCTGGGCCTGGCCGATGCGCAGGCCCTGGCAGGCATGCTGCAGGGACGCGACTACTGGCGCAGCGTGGCGGATGTGCGGCTGCTTCGGCGCTATGAAAGGGAGCGCAAGGCCGCGCTCCTGCCGATGGGTTTGGCGACGGACGGGCTGCAGCAGCTTTTCTCCCGCCACGAGGGCCCCCTGCAGGCATTGCGCAACTGGGGAATGAAGGGCTTTGAGCTGAGCGGCCCCTTGAAGAACTTCGTGGCCCGCCAGGCCATGGGAATACATTGACCACATTGCGGCCTCCACCGGGAGGCCGACAGATCTCCGGAACAAGAACACCATGAAACTGATTCCCACCCTGCTCGCCGCAGCCGCCCTGGCTTCAGGCATTGCCGCCTCCGCGCAGGAGGCAGATATCCGCAAGGCCCTCGCCGAGCGCATTCCGCAAATGGACAAGATCGACGAAGTGCGCCCCACGCCCATGAAGGGCCTGTACGAAGTGCGCATCGGGACGGATCTGTTCTACACCGATGCCAAGGGCAACTATGTGATCCAGGGCGAGCTGATCGATGCGAAGGCGCGCCGCAACCTGACGGAAGACCGCATCGCCAAACTCACCGCGGTCGAGTTCTCCGCCCTGCCCCTCAAGGATGCCTTCACCATCGTGCGGGGCGACGGGAAACGCAAGGTGGCCGTTTTTGAAGACCCCAATTGCGGGTACTGCAAGCGCTTCGAACGCGACCTGCAGAACGTGGACAACGTGACGGTTTACCTGTTCCTGTACCCCATCCTCAGCCCAGACTCCGCCGAAAAATCGCGCAACATCTGGTGCGCCAAGGACCCTGTGACCGCCTGGCAGGACCTGATGGTGCGGGACAAGCCCGCGGCTGCGGCAAGCTGCGACACCAGTGCCTTGCAGCGCAATCTGGCCTTTGGGCGCAAGCACAAGATCACGGGCACCCCCACGTTGATCTTTGCCAACGGGGCCCGCGTGCCGGGCGCGATCGGTGCGAAGGAAGTGGAAAAGCGCCTGGCCGAGGCCAGCAGCGAACCCTCCGCAGCGAATTGACCCGCGTTGCGCCGCCGTTGACGCCCTCTCCCACGGGCTGTGCCATCTGCCCGCAAGCCTGAACCTGCAGCTGCCCATGCCCTCTTCCCGCACGCCAGAACCCGCCGCCATCCACTACCGCGTGGAGCCCTCCGACCTGTACGCCCATCTCTTTCGCGTGGCACTGACGATCACCCGTCCCCAGGCCCTGCAGGAGGTCTCGCTGCCGGTCTGGATTCCGGGGAGCTATCTGGTGCGCGAATTCTCCAAGAACCTGCAGGAGCTCAAGGCCCACCAGGGCAAGCGCGAGGTGGCGCTGATCCAGTTGGACAAGCACCGGTGGCAGGCGGACTGCAGCGTGGACAAACCCCTGGTGCTGACCTATTGCGTCTGCGCCTACGACACCTCCGTGCGCACGGCCTGGCTCGACACATCCCGGGGCTTTTTCAATGGCACCAGCCTGTGCCTGCGCGTGCATGGACAGGAAAAGCAACGCCACACCCTCGACATCGCCAGCACGCCCGCCACGGCCGGATGGTCGGTCGCCACCGGGCTTGCCGCGCTCAAGGCCGACAAAAAGGGCTTTGGCCTGTATGCCGCCCAAGACTACGACGAGCTGGTCGATTGCCCGGTGGAGATGGGCATGTTCTGGATCGGCCGGTTCACGGCCGGCGGCATTGCGCACCGCTTTGTGGTGGCCGGGGCGGCGCCATCGTTTGATGGCAAGCGCCTGCTGGCGGACACCCAGAAGATCTGCGAAACCGCGATCCGCTTCTGGCATGGCGATGGCAAGGCTCCCTTCAGGAGCTACCTGTTCATGCTCAATGCCGTGGGGGACGGCTACGGGGGACTGGAGCACCGCAACTCGACCGCGCTCATCTGCGGGCGCCGCGACCTGCCGCGGCTCGGGGAAACACGCGCCGCGGAAGGCTACACCACCCTGCTGGGCCTCATCAGCCATGAGTACTTCCACACCTGGAACGTCAAGCGGCTGCGCCCTTCCGAGTTCACCGAGCATGACTACTCGCGGGAGAACTACACGCAGCTGCTCTGGTTCTTCGAGGGCTTCACCAGCTACTACGATGACCTGCTGCTGCGCCGCGCGGGGCTGATCGATGAGTCCACATACCTGAAACTGGTCACCAAGACCATCAACCAGGTACTGCAGACCCCCGGCAGGGCCGTACAGACGGTGGCACAGGCCAGCTTCGATGCCTGGGTCAAGTACTACCGCCAGGACGAGAATACGCCCAACGCGACCGTCAGCTACTACACGAAGGGCTCGCTGGTGGCCCTTTGCCTGGACCTCGCCCTGCGCCGCGAAAGCAAGACCAGCCTGGACGAGGTCATGCGCGCCCTCTGGACACGCTGCCATGGCGGCCCCATGGCCGAGGACGATCTGCGCGCGGTATTGGAAGAGCTGGCCGGCCGATCCTTTGATGCCGAACTGGCGCAGTGGGTGCACGGCACCACGGAGCTTCCGCTGACGGAACTGCTGGCGGCCCACGGCGTGCACCTCAAGGCCGAAACACCCCAATGGGCCCAGCGGCTCGGGCTGCGGGTGGGAGAAAGCCACAGCGTGCACATCAAGACCGTATTGCGCGGCGGTGCCGCGGAAAAGGCGGGCATGACGCCAGGCGACGAATGGCTGGGCATCGAGGTGAACCTGCAGGGATGGCGCATCAGCAAGCTGGAGGACGTGGCGTTCTATGCAGGCACCGAGACGGCATTGACGGCCCTGGTGGCGCGCGATGGCCGCCTGCTGCGCCTGGCGCTGGAACTCCCGGCCCGGGGCCCGTCCTCCGCGCCCAGAAAAACCGCCCGCGGCCCCATGCCAGCCCCTGCCGTTCCTGACACGATCAGCCTGTCGGTTGCCAACGCGGCCGCGGTGGGGCGCTGGCTGAACTGATTCCCGCTGCGCGGTACGGTGTTCTACCTACCTCCGCGCGCTGCAGCCTCGCTTGGGTATATTCGTTCACGCCGTCATAACCACCTATAAATCCAGGAGATTTCCATGTCCTACGAAACCATCGAGGTCCGCACCGAGGCGGACAAGGTTGGCATCATCACGCTCAACCGCCCCAAGCAGCTCAACGCGCTGAATGACCAGCTCATGAACGAACTGGGCACCGCGCTGAAGGCCTTCGACGCGGACGAGAAGATCGGCTGCATCATCGTCACGGGAAGCGAAAAGGCGTTCGCGGCGGGCGCGGACATTGGAGCGATGGCGAAGTACAGCTTTGCGGACACCTACAAGGGCGACTACATCACCCGCAACTGGGAGGCCATCCGGTCCATCCGCAAGCCCGTGATCGCCGCCGTCAGCGGCTTTGCATTGGGGGGCGGCTGCGAGCTGGCCATGATGTGCGACTTCATCATCGCCGCCGACAACGCCCGGTTCGGCCAGCCTGAAATCAAGCTGGGTGTGATCCCTGGCGCGGGCGGCACGCAGCGGCTGCCGCGCGCCGTCGGCAAGGCCAAGGCCATGGACATGGCCCTGACGGGCCGCATGATGGACGCCGCGGAAGCCGAGCGCGCCGGGCTGGTCAGCCGCGTGGTGCCCTACGACAAGCTCATGGACGAGGCGCTGGGCGCCGCGATCATCATTGCAGGCTTCTCGCAAATCGCCGTGATGGCGGCCAAGGAGTCCGTCAACCGCGCCTTCGAAGGCAGCCTGTCGGACGGCGTCATGTTCGAGCGCCGCCTCTTCCACGCCCTGTTCTCGACCCAGGACCAGAAGGAAGGCATGGACGCTTTCATGAACAAACGCACCGCGAACTTCACACACCAATAATTTTTGTTCTATAATCTGGGGCTACGGTCGTATAGCTCAGTTGGTTAGAGCGCAGCATTCATAATGCTGATGTCGGTGGTTCAAGTCCACCTACGACCACCACATCCAACCCACAGTGCGGCAACCCACTGTGGGTTTTTCTTTGGTGCCGGGCTTTCGTGTTGCCTGGGCTGGCCCTGACAATGCGCAGGCCCCTCCACAGCCGATGGGGTCATTTCCCGCCTCGGACGGTTTGCTGGCTCACGCCCCCCCAATGGCAGGTCCGCCCTAGAATTCTCCCTTCAGCCCCTGGATGTAAACCATGAATCGCTGCACTGTTCCCCACCGCGTTCCCGCACGGAACCTACGCCACCACATCGTCGCCGGGCTCGCTTGCGCCCTCGTGTACGCCGCTCTGCCCGCCACCGCCCAGGTACAGCCTGGCCTCGGAGGCATGCGCACGTTCCCTGATGCGGCCCTGCGCGGCACCTTGACCCTCAATACGGTGTCGGAAGCCACGCTCAACGGCCGCACCATCCGCATGGCACCCGGCATGCGCCTGCTGAGCCCGCAGAACACGCTGGTGATGGCGCACACGGTGCTGGGCCAGAGCTACAAGGTGAACTACGTCATCGAAAACAGCACCGGCATGCTGATCACCGCCTGGATCCTGACCCAGGGTGAAGCCGAACAACCCCGCAAGGGCAGTGACACGGTCGAGCGCAACTACCGCGCGGAATCCGACCCCATCAAGAAGTAACACGGCGGCTGCGCCCTGCGCAACGGCGCAGCCGAATGCATGCTTGCGGAGCGCCGGGCGCCCCGCCTTATCCCTTTCCCGATCGCGAGCCCGCCATGGCCAAAAAAGTCTTTATCAAAACCTTCGGCTGCCAGATGAACGAGTACGACTCGGACAAGATGGCCGACGTGCTCAATGCCGCCCAGGGCTACGAGCCCACGCAGAACGTGGACGAAGCCGACCTCATTCTGTTCAACACCTGCTCGGTGCGCGAGAAGGCGCAGGAGAAGGTGTTCAGCGACCTGGGCCGCATCAAGCACCTGAAGGCGCGCGGCGTGAAGATCGGCGTGGGCGGCTGCGTGGCCAGCCAGGAAGGCGCCGAGATCATCAAGCGCGCGCCCTATGTGGACGTGGTGTTCGGCCCGCAGACCCTGCACCGCCTGCCCGAGATGCTGAACCAGCGCGAACGCCTGGACAAGCCCCAGGTGGACATCAGCTTCCCCGAGATCGAGAAGTTCGACCACCTGCCCCCGGCGCGGGTCGAGGGCGCGAGTGCCTTTGTCTCCATCATGGAAGGCTGCAGCAAATACTGCAGCTACTGCGTGGTGCCCTACACGCGCGGCGAAGAGGTCAGCCGCCCGTTCGACGATGTGCTGGTGGAAGTGGCGGGCCTGGCCGACCAGGGCGTGAAGGAAATCACCCTGCTGGGCCAGAACGTGAACGCCTACCTGGGCAAGATGGGGGGCACGGCAGAGATCGCCGACTTCGCGCTGCTGCTCGAATACGTGTCCGACATCCCGGGCATCGAGCGCATCCGCTACACCACGAGCCACCCCAACGAATTCACGCCCCGCCTGATCGAGGCCTACGCCAGGCTGCCCAAGCTGGCCAGCCACCTGCACCTGCCCGTGCAGCATGGCAGCGACCGCATCCTGATGGCCATGAAGCGCGGGTACACCGCCATGGAATACAAGAGCACGGTGCGCAAGCTGCGCGCCATCCGCCCCGACCTGGCCATGAGCAGCGACTTCATCGTGGGCTTTCCCGGCGAGACGGAGGACGATTTCAACAAGATGATGAAGCTCATCGACGACATCCACTTCGACAACAGCTTCAGTTTCATCTTCAGCCCGCGCCCCGGCACGCCCGCCGCCGGCCTGCACGACGACACGCCGCACGACGTGAAACTGCGCCGCCTGCAACACCTGCAAGGCGTCATCAACGCCAACATCAAATCCATCAGCGAAAGCCGCGTGGGCTCGGTGCAGCGCATCTTGGTGGAAGGCGCCTCCAAACGCGACGCCACCGAGCTCATGGGCCGCACCGAATGCAACCGCGTGGTCAACTTTGTGGGCCAGCCCCGCCTGGTGGGGCAGATGGTGGATGTAACGATCACCGAGGCCAAGGCCTATACGCTGCGCGGCGAAGTGCGCACCCACGAGGCGGCATACGCCGCCTGAGACGCAGCAGACACCCGTGGCAATGCCTGAACACCTGCCACACGCGGATTCGCAGAAGGTCGACGGCCCTCTGCATGGCCTCTCGTTTCAGCAACTGCTGCTCCTGGCGTTCCTGCTCATAGCGGGCCTGCTGGGCGTGAGCTCCCTGCGGGCGCTCTATACGCTGGAACAGCTCATGGTGCAAAGCCGCCACGGCGGCGCGGAGGCAACAGCCCTGAGCACGGCCGCCCAGGCGCTGAACCAGCGTGGGCAGGCGCTGGAGCGCGCGGCCCGCCAGTCCCTGGTGCTGCGGGATGCGCCGCTGCGCCGCAGCTTCAACGAGATGTCCGTGGAGGCGCTGGCCGTTCTCGACCAACTGCACAAGGGCGGACTCCCCGAAGAGCAGTCCGCCCAATGGCGCAGGCATCTGGACGCCGTCAAGGATCTGCTCGATGCCCCGCCAGAGCGGGCGCTGGAGAACGAGCGGCTGGTGGCGGAAGAATTCATCACGCTGGAGGCGCTGCACACCACCATTGCGCAATCGGTGCAGGACATCAATGCCCAGCGCAACCGTGAACTGCAGGACCGGGTCGAGGCGAGCCGCCGCAGCGTGACCCACCAGGTGGTGGGGGTGATCGTCCTGGCCCTGGTGCTGGCCCTGGCGCTGGGCATCTGGCTCGCCCGCCCCTTCAAGCGGCTCGAAGGCACGATCCGGCGGCTGGGAGAGAACCAGCTCGAGGCGCCCGTGGTGATCTCGGGCCCCGACGACGTGCGCCGGGTCGGGCAGCAACTGGAATGGCTGCGGCTGCGGCTGCTGGAGCTGGACGCCGACAAGGCCCGCTTTCTTCGCCATGTCTCGCACGAGCTCAAGACCCCCCTGGCCGCGCTGCGGGAAGGCGTGGCGCTGCTGCAGGACGGCGTGACCGGCGAGCTCAACGCCGGCCAGCGCGAAGTGACGCAGATCCTGCACCACAACACGCTGGTGCTGCAGGGGGAGATCGAAGCCTTGCTGCGCTTCAATGCCGCGGCGTTCGAGGCACGCCAGCTGCAGCGGCGCGACACCGATCTGCTTGCGCTGCTGGAGGCCCAGGTGGAGGCCCAGCGCCTGCAATGGCAGGCCCGTGGCCTGCGCGTGCTGGTGGAGGGACCGGCTGTGTCCCTGCAGATCGATGCCGACAAAATCGCCTCGGCCGTCAGCAACCTGCTGTCCAACGCCATCCGTTTCTCCCCCAAGGGCGGAACGGTGCGGCTGTCCCTCTCGCGCCACGCCGACCACGTGCGCGTGGATGTCTCCGACCAGGGGCCCGGGGTGGCCAGCGCCGACCGCGACCGCGTGTTTGAACCCTTTTACCGGGGCATACGCCAGCCCGACGATGCAGTGCGAGGCACCGGCATCGGGCTTTCGATCGTCCACGAGTACGTTGTTGCCCACGGTGGCCGCGTGCGGCTGGTGGAAGACGGCGTCCACTCCTTTTTTCGCATGGAACTACCACATGCCGCCTAGTTGTTTCCCTTGCCGCCCTGCCGGCCAGCAAGCGCTGAATTCCCCTGCATGGATCTTGCCGCTGGCCGCAGCGCTCGTGCTGACGGGCTGCAATGCCACCTCGCCCAAGGCGGCAGCAGCGGCGGCAGGAGCGCCCGCCCCCATCGTGGCGGTTGCCGCCCCGGCCCCGGACGCACCGGAGTCCTTCCCGGCGGGCGAGGCCGCGGCCGCCGGCACAACCCAGGCCGCCGAACCGGTGCTGCAGGTGCTGGCCCAGGCCGACCGGACGCTGCGCATGCCCGCTGCAGAACTGGCCAGGGAAATCGCCCGCCTCGGCGAGGCGGAAGACGCGACGGCGGAAACCCCGCTTCTCCTGGCTGTTGCGCTTGCGCAGACACGCCAGCCCGTCGATACGGCACGTGCCCTCGGGCTGGTGCAGCGCGTGATGGGCAACACCGCTGCCGCGGCGCAGCCCCTGCATCCCCTTGCGCGCCTCATGGAGGCACGGCTGCTGCAGCAACGCCGGCTTGAAGACCAGCTGGAGCGGCAGGCACAACAACTGCGCGATGCACAGCGCCGCAACGACCAGCTCAACGAACGGCTGGAGGCCGTGCGCGCCATCGAACGCAGCCTGACCACGCGCCCCGCCCCGCTTCCTGCCACACCGGCATCAACCCCAGGCAGCAGCCCGCAGCGCCCGGCACCCTGAGCTTGCGAGACAACGACCATGGCAGCCGCTCCCCGCCCCTCCCGCGCAACGCCCGCCGCCCGCATTCTTGTGGTGGACGATGACGCCGACATGCTGCGGCTGTTGTCCCTGCGGCTCCATGCCGCCGGATACGACGTGGTGGCCGTGGGCTCGGCCGAGGCCGCGCTGGCCCAGCTCGACATGGCGCGCCCCCAGCTCGTGCTGAGCGATGTGCGCCTGCCAGGGCGCGACGGACTCGCGCTGTTCGACGAAGTGCGTGCACGCCACCCCTCGCTGCCGGTCATCCTGCTCACCGCCCACGGCACCATTCCCGATGCGGTGGAAGCCACGTCGCGCGGGGTGTTCACCTACCTCACCAAGCCTTACGACGGCAAGGAGCTGCTCGAGAAAATCGCCCAGGCCCTGGCGCTCAGCGCCCCTGCGGTGGCACATGCCCATGCCAACGAGGCATGGCGCGCCGAGATCGTGAGCCGCTCCAATCGCATGACCGACCTGCTGGCCGAAGCCTACATGGTGGCCCAGTCGGATGCGAGCGTGCTGTTGCTGGGCGACAGCGGCTCGGGCAAGGAGCTGCTGGCCCAGGCCATCCACCGCGCCAGCCCCCGTGCGAGCCACCCCTTTGTGGCGGTCAACTGCGGCGCCATCCCCGAGGCCCTGCTGGAGTCCGAACTGTTTGGCCACGTCAAGGGCGCCTTCACCGACGCGGTGACCAACCACAAGGGGCTGTTCCAGGCCGCCGAAGGCGGCACCTTGCTGCTGGACGAGATCGGCGACATGCCCCCCGCACTGCAGGTCAAGCTGCTGCGGGTGCTGCAGGAGCGCGCGGTGCGCCCCGTGGGGGCCAGCCAGGCGATCCCGATCAACGTGCGCATCATCTCGGCCACGCACCGCGACCTGGAGGCGGCGATGGCCACGGCCCAGTTCCGCGAAGACCTGTACTACCGCCTGAACGTGGTCACGCTGATGCTGCCCACCCTCGCAGACCGGCGCGAGGACATCGCGCTGCTGGCCAACCACTTTCTGGACAAGCTGGCGCGCAAGTACGACAAGCGCCTGTCGGGTTTTGCGCCCGAGGCGCTCAAGGCCCTGACCCTGGCCGCCTGGCCCGGCAATGTGCGCCAGCTCTACAACGTTGTCGAGCAGGTGTGCGCGCTGTCCACCACCCCTCTGGTGCCCCTGACGCTGGTGCAGCGCGCACTGCGCACGCCGTCCACCCAGGTGCTGAGCTTTGCCGAAGCCCGGCAACGCTTCGAGCGCGAGTACCTGGTGGGCCTGCTCAAGATGACGGACGGCAACGTGGCCGATGCGGCGCGCCTGGCGCAGCGCAACCGCACGGAGTTCTACCGGCTGCTGCAAAAACACGCGCTGACCCCCGGAAACTTCAAGAATGACGCCCCGGACAACGACGACGTCGCCGATGGGCGACACGACTAAGCATTTGATTTATCTGGGTTTTTTAGCCACGACCCCATTCGCTGTCGCCAGATGGCGACAAAAAACCGGCATTTCGGCTCCCATGGCGGGGTTGCACATCTGCTTACATGCAGTTGATGGCCTAAGCATTTGATTTAGAACAGTTTTTTCAAGCTGGCACAGGGTTTGCCCTAGTTCCGGCATGCAAGCTGTTTTTTCTCTCCGTTCACGCGCCATCGGCCGCCTCCCGCGGGCCGTGATGGCGCTGGCCGCCGTCCTGCTCGCAGGCACTGCGCAGGCGCAAGGCTTCGATTTCGACAGCGTCACCCGCCTCGCCCGGGAGCGGGCACAGAAGCCGTATCGCGCATCCAGCGACAAGCTGCCCGCCGACCTCGCAAAACTCAACTACGACCAGGTGCGCGACATCCGCTGGCGCCCCGACCGCGCCCTGTGGCGCACCGAGAAGCTGCCGTTCGAGGCCATGTTCTTCCACCTGGGCCTGTACCAGAAAGAGCCGGTGCTGATCAACGAAGTCACACCGCAGGGCGCGCGCCACATCGGCTACAGCCGTGCGGACTTCGACTATGGCAAGAACCAGGTGCGGCCTGAGGCCTGGGGAGACCTGGGCTTTGCAGGCTTTCGCCTGCACAACCACCTCAACTCCAGCGCCTACAAGGATGAGCTGGTGGTCTTCCAGGGCGCGAGCTACTTCCGCGCGCTGGGCAAGGGCCAGCAGTACGGCCTGTCGGCCCGGGGGCTGGCCATCGACACCGTGGGCGGCAGTGGCGAGGAGTTCCCGCGCTTCACCGAGTTCTGGCTGGTACGGCCCGACCCCTTGTCCACACAGGTCACGGTGTACGCGCTGCTGGATTCGCCCCGCGCCACCGGCGCCTACCGCTTCGACATCCAGCCCGGCGCGCAGACCACCACCACCGTGCGCAGCCGCATTTTTGTGCGGCCCGGCTCCGGCAAGCCCATCGCCACGCTCGGGGTCGCGCCGCTGACCAGCATGTTCTTCTTTGGCGAGAACCAGCCCCGCAAGGACGACTTCCGGCCCGAAGTGCATGACTCCGACGGCCTGATGATCGCCACGGGCGAGGGCGAATGGCTGTGGCGGCCGCTGCAGAACCCCAGGCAGACACTGGTCACATCGTTTGCCACCCAAAACCCCAAGGGCTTTGGCCTGATGCAGCGCGACCGCCAGTGGTCGAACTATGAGGACGTGGAAGCCCGGTATGAGCGCCGCCCCAGCGCCTGGGTGCGCCCCCTGCACGACTGGGGCGCTGGCCGCGTGGAACTGGTGCAGCTCCACACCCCCGACGAAACGCACGACAACATCGTGGCGTATTGGGTTCCGGCCCAGATGCCGGCCCCCGGCCAGCCCCTGGAATTTGCCTATGAGCTGAGCTGGCAGGGCGACGAGCAGCAGCGCCCCCCCGGGGCCTGGGCCACGCAATCGCGCCGGGGCATGGGCTACACCAAACAAACCGCCGAGGCCCTGCGCCAGCAGGCCCAGTACGTGGTCGATTTCGACGGCCCCGCCCTCAAGGCCCTGCCCGCCGACGCCACCGTGAAGGCCGTGGTGACCAGCGATGCCAACGGCAAGGTGCTTGAAAACATCGTCTACCGCAATCCCGCCACCGAGCAGTGGCGCATGACCGTTCGCGTACAGCGCCAAAAGGCCGATCGCCCGATCGAGCTGCGCGCTTTTCTTCAACACGACAACCACGCTGTGAGTGAAACATGGACGCACATCATTCTTCCCGAGTAAGCCCCCTACAGCAGCACCGGACTGTCGGCATCCCGCGCAGCACGCTGCGCGAGGAACGGCACCCCAATGCCGTGACCGCGCCCCCGGTCAACCGGGGCTCCATGGCACCGCTTCCCTGGCGCGGCTTCTGGAACAGCATGGGCACCGCCCTTTTGCTGCGCCTGACAGGCCGCAGCGCAGCGCCCCACCCGGCCCTGCCCGCGGCCCCCGCCGTGGCCCAGGCCTGGGAGGGCGCCGCGCAGCGCCGCCGCTGGACCTTTGCCGTGCTGACCGCGTTGACCACGGCCCTGGCCAGCTTTCTGTTTGCGGGCGTGCAGCCCGACTATGAAAACGCCTGGCTGGGGTACGGCCAGATCGCGCTGTTTGCGCTGCTCTCCGCCTGGGTGGTCACCGGTTTCCTGACCGGCCTGATGGGTTTCTGGGTGATGCTGCGCGGTGACCGGCACGCGCTGTCCGTGCGCAGCGTGCTGGAGCACGAACTGGCGCCCGACGCGCGCACGGCCATCATCATGCCGATCTGCAACGAAGATGTGGCCACGGTGTTTGCCGGGCTGCGGGCCACGTGCGAGTCGGTCGCATCCACCGGCCACGGTGCCACCTTCGACGTGTTCGTGCTGTCCGACAGCTACGACCCCGCCATCGCCCAGGCCGAGCGTGCCGCATGGGAGGCGCTGCGCGATGCCCTCGCCCAGCACGGCCAGCAGCCGCAAGTGCAGGTGTACTACCGCCTGCGCACCCGCCGCACGCACCGCAAGGCCGGCAATGTGGCCGACTTCTGCCGCCGCTGGGGCAAGGACTACCGCTACATGGTGGTGCTGGACGCCGACAGCGTGATGAGCGGCGACTGCATCGTCTCAATGGCCAAGCTGATGGAAGCCAACCCCAGCGCCGGCATCATCCAGACAGCCACGCAGGCCATCGGCCACGTCACGCTGCACGCCCGCGCGCAGCAGTTCGCCTCGCGCGTCACAGGCCGCCTGTTCACCCTGGGCATGCAGTACTGGCAACTGGGCGAATCCCACTACTGGGGCCACAACGCCATCATCCGCGTAGCTCCTTTCATGGAGCATTGCGCACTCGCGCCCATCAAGGGCAAGGGCGGTCTGGCGGGCGGCATCATGTCGCACGATTTCGTGGAAGCAGCCCTGATGCGCCGCGCGGGCTACCACGTGTGGCTGGTGGCCGACCTGGTCGGCAGCTACGAGCAACAGCCTCCCGACCTGCTGGCCGAACTGCAACGCGACCGCCGCTGGTGCCAGGGCAACCTGCAGAACGCTCGTCTCATGGCCGAGCCCGGCCTCCACGCCGTGCACCGCTCGATGTTCATCACGGGCGCCATGGCCTACCTCTCGGCCCCATTGTGGCTGGCCTTCCTCACCCTGGGCACGGCGCTGTGGCTCTCGGGCGCCAAGCTCGTGGCCGACTGGCACATCCTGCCGGCCGAACTGCTCTCGCTGTGGGCATGGACGCTGTGCATGCTGTTCCTGCCTCGCATCCTGGGCGTGGCCGCGGTGTTCATGCGCCGCGAGCAAAAGGAGTACGGCGGCGCCTTCAGCCTGCTCAAGAGCGCCGCGCTCGAAAGCGTGCTGGCCATCCTGCAGGCCCCCATCCGCATGCTGGCGCATTCGCTGTTCGTACTGATAGCGCTCACGGGCCTGAAGCTGGAATGGAAATCGCCTCCGCGCGAGGCCCACGCCGTGCCCTGGCTCCATGCCGTGCGCCAGCTGGCCCCCATGAGCGTGGTGATCGGCCTGCTGGCGCTGGGTGTTGCGCTGATCGACAGCAGCGCCCTCCTGTGGCTGATGCCCGTGGGCCTGCCGCTGGCGCTGGCGATTCCGCTGGCCGTGCTCACCAGCCAGATCGCGCTGGGCAAGGCGATGCGCGCACAGCGCCTGCTGCTGATTCCCGAGGAGTCCTGGTCGCCCCCCGTGCTGCGCCGCGCATGGCTGCATGCCAGCCGCCTGGCACAGCCGATGCTGAAGGCAGCCTAGTCCGTCGCCTCCTCGCGATCACATCGCCCACAAAAAAAGCCGGCATGCATGCCGGCTTTTTATTTTGCTATATTTTTTATGGCTTTTCGCGCTTTATCCATCAGCGCCAGAGGCCGAAATGTCTCTATCTCAGAAGGGCATCTTGGGCATGCCGCCCCCGCCCAGGCCCTTCATGCCGCCCATCTTCTTCATCATCTTCATCAGGCCGCCGCCCTTCATCTTCTTCATCATGCCCTGCATCTGCTCGAACTCCTTGAGCAGGCGGTTGACTTCCTGCACATGCACGCCCGCGCCGTTGGCGATGCGTTTCTTGCGCGTGGCCTTGATGAGGTCGGGCTTGCGCCGCTCCAGCGGCGTCATGCTCTGGATGATGCCCTCCTTGCGCTTGATGTCCTTCTCGGCCTTGTCCATGTCCATGGCGCCGGCCTTGGCGGTGAGCTGGGACGGGAGCTTGTCCATGAGGCTGGAAAGCCCGCCCATCTGCTTCATCTGCTGGATCTGGGAAAGAAAGTCGTTCAGGTCGAAGCCGTCACCGCTCTTGACCTTGGCCGCCAGCTTTTGCGCCGCCTCCATGTCCACGCCCGCCGTGACCTGCTCCACCAGCGCCACGATGTCGCCCATGCCCAGGATGCGGCCCGCGTGGCGCTCGGCATCGAACACCTCCAGGCCGTCGAGCTTCTCGGACACGCCCGCGAACTTGATCGGCGCGCCCGTGATCTGCCGCACCGACAGCGCCGCACCGCCGCGCGAATCGCCATCGAGCTTGGTGAGCACGATGCCGGTGAGCGGCAGCGCCTCCTTGAAGGCCTTGGCCGTGTTGATCGCATCCTGGCCCTGCATGGCATCGACCACGAACAGGGTCTCGACCGGGTTCAGCGCCGCGTGCAGGTCCTTGATTTCCTTCATCAGGGCTTCATCGATGGCCAGGCGACCAGCGGTATCGACCAGCAGCACATCGAAGTAGTGCTTCTTGGCGTAGTCGAGCGCGGCGTGCGCGATATCGAGCGGCTTCTGGTCCGGCGTGCTCGGGAACCACTCGGCACCGGCCTGCTTCGTCACCGTCTTGAGCTGTTCGATGGCCGCCGGGCGGTACACGTCGCCCGAGACGGTGAGCACCTTCTTCTTGCGTTTTTCGATCAGGTGCTTGGCCAGCTTGGCCGTGGTGGTGGTCTTGCCCGCCCCCTGCAGGCCGGCCATCAGGATCACGGCCGGCGGCTGCGCAGCCAGGTTGATGTCGGCCACGCCTTCGCCCATGGTGGCGGCGAGTTCGCGGTTGACGATGCCCACCAGCGTCTGGCCCGGCTTGAGCGAGCCCAGCACCTCCTGGCCCAGTGCCTTTTCCTTGACGCGCGCGATGAAGTCGCGCACCACGGGCAGGGCCACGTCGGCCTCGAGCAGGGCCATGCGCACCTCGCGCAGCATGTCCGTGACGTTGGACTCGGTGATGCGGGCCTGGCCACGCATCTCCTTGACGAGGCGCGTGAGTTTGTCGGTAAGGGCGGAGGCCATAGGAGAAGTTCCGGTATTGCCTGCGCGCCATCAACGCTGTCGTTGTGCACGCGGGCCCGCCAGGGCGCTGGCGGTGGGGCGAAAGGCTAAACTGTACCCATGATTTTACCCAGTGCTTCCCCCGTCAGCTGGCTGCTGGCCCTGGCCGCGGCCGTGGCATACGCCGTGCCCGCCGCAGCCGCCTCGCGGCTGGGGGCCGCGGCAGCACGCAATGCGCTGCTGGTCGCCTGGATACTGCATGGCGCGGTGCTGGTGTGGGGGCTTTGGGGCGAGGCGCCCCGCTTTGGCTTTGCCCCGGCCCTGTCGATGACAGCCTGGCTCGTGCTCACGGTGTATGCGGTGGAACGGCAGCTGTTTCCGCAGATGCAGGCCCGGTGGATCCTGGCCGCGCTCGGCGCCATCGCCGTGGTGCTGGCCTTGGTTTTCCCGGGCCAGCCCCTGCATGTCGCGGCCTCCGCCTGGCTGCCCCTGCACCTGGCGCTGGGCATCGCCTGCTACGGCCTCTTTGGCGCCGCCGCGGTGCATGCATGGCTCATGACCCGCGCCGAGCGCCATATCCGGCAGGCCGAAGACCCGCACAGCGGCATTCCGTTGCTGACCCTCGAACGCCTGACCTTTCGCTTCGTGACCGCGGGCTTCATCCTGCTGACCGCGACCCTGCTGGCGGGCTGGCTGTTTGGCGACACGCTGTATGGAAGGGCCTGGCGGTGGGACCACAAGGCTGTGTTCTCCCTGCTGTCCTGGCTCACGTTCGCCACCCTTCTGGTGGGGCGTGCGCGCTTCGGGTGGCGGGGCCGCAATGCGGTGCGCGTGCTGTACGCAGGCTCGGCGTTGCTGCTGCTGGCCTACGTGGGATCCCGCTTTGTCATGGAAGTCGTTCTGGGCCGCAACGCATGAAATACCTGGTCTTGCTGGTGGTGCTGGTCATTGCCATCGGTATCTGGCGCGGACGCCGCGCGACCGGCGCGGAGTCTTCCAGACCCCCGCCCCTGGCGCTTCCGCAAGACATGCTTGCCTGTGCCCACTGCGGCGTTCACGTTCCCCAGGCCGAAGCGCTGATGGTCGGCCCCCAGGCCTACTGCTGCGCCGAGCACCGGCGCTTGGGCCCGGCCTGAGACCGGCCATGCCAGCGCTGTCCGCCAGCACCTTCACATCCGTGGTCGAGGCGCCGTTCGTGCGGCTGTGGCGGGGATTCCTGACCGGCCGCGTCATGGTGGCACTGGCTCTCCTCGTGCTGCAAGGTGCGGGTCAGGCCATCAACCAGGCCACGGAGCCGGCCGTGCTGGTGGTGTGTGCGCTGTATCTCGCGGCCACCACCTTGCTGCGCATCCTGGCAAGGCACCGCCCGCCGTCGCCGGGGGCCGGCCCGCAATGGCTGCCCTCCATCGGGGTGGACCTTGCCGCCATCGCCGCGCTGCAATTGCTGCATGCGGGCACCATGAACTACACCCCCCTGTTTGGCCTGCCCATCCTGATGGCGGCCGTGCTGGGGACCCTGACCCTGGCACTGGGCACCACGGCGGGCGTGACGCTGCTGCTGCTGGGCTGGGCCTGGTGGATGGGCTCCGGCACCGCGGGCGACGATGCGCCGCGCTACCTGCAAAGCGCGCTGACTGGCACGGGCTACTTCATCGTGAGCTACCTCGTGCACCAGCTCGCGACCCGCCTGGCCCGCGAGCAGGAAGTGGCGCAGCAAAGCCAGGTCGCCGCCCGGGTGCAGACCCAGGTCAGCGCGCTGGTCATCCAGAACCTCACCGACGGGGTCCTGGTGGTGGACGAAAGCGATGTGGTGCGCATTGCCAATCCCGCCGGGCTCCAGCTTCTCGGCGGCGCGGCCCTGCCCGAACTGCCCTTCATCCTGTCGTCCGAGACGCCCTGGAACCCGCTGGTCACCCTGGCACGGAGGACTTTCCGCCAGGAACACTCCCAGACCGCGGACGTGGACCTGCTCCATCCGGGACAGAGCCCCACCGGACTGCATGTGCGCACCTGGCTGACCTCGACGCGCGAAGCCGCGCGCCAGGCGCAGACCGAGCGCCTGTGCGTGATGTTCCTGCACGATCTGCGGGAGATGGAAGCCCGGCTGCGCACGGAAAAGCTCGCCGCCATGGGCCGCATGTCCGCCGCCGTGGCGCATGAGATCCGCAACCCGCTGGCCGCCATCGTGCAGGCCAACGCCCTGCTCGAGGAAGACCTGCACGACCCCGCCCAGAAACGGCTGGCGCGCATGGTGCAGCAGAATGCGGACCGCCTGGCCCGCATCGCCGAAGAGGTGCTGGACATCGCCCGTGTGCAGCACCAGATCAGCCACGCGCCGGCATCCACCTTGCCGCTGGATGAAACCGTGGCGCTGGTCTGGAATGACTGGCAGGCGCAGGACCCCCTGCAGCGCCGCGCGGTGGTGATGCTCGAAGCGGGCAATACCCAGGTGGAATTCGACACGGAGCATCTGCGCCGCGTGCTCGTGAATCTGCTGGACAATGCGCTGCGCTACATGGGCCAGGAGCCCGATTCGCTCACGGTGACCACCCGGGCCCTGCCGTCGGGACAGATCAGCCTGCAAGTCTGGAGCGACGGCGCCCCCATGGACAAATCGGTGGAGCGCCACCTGTTCGAGCCCTTCTTTTCATCCGAAAGCCGCTCCAGCGGCCTGGGCCTGTATATTTGCCGCGAGCTGTGCCAGCGCCATGGGGCGTCCATCAGCTACCAGCGGCTTACCCGCACCACCCTGCGGGGCGAGGTGGGAGGCAACGCCTTCACCGTGGGCTTTCGCCGCACCACACGCCCCACCGAAGCCGCCACGCTGTTTGACACCATCGTGGTCTGAAACGCATTGCCATGAACGCCCCTGCCGCCTCCATCCTCGTCGTGGACGACGAACCCGACCTGCGCACCTTGTACGAGCTGACGCTGCTGCGCGAAGGCTATCGTGTGGAGACTGCGTCCAGCGTGCAGGAGGCACGCGAGCAGCTCAAGGCCCACCGGTTCGATGCCGTCATCACCGACATGCGCCTGCCCGACGGGTTCGGCATGGAACTGCTGCAGGACCTGCGTGACCAGCAGCGCCGCGAACGCTGCGTGGTCATGACGGCCTACGGGTCGGCCGAGAACGCCGTGGAGGCCCTGCGCTCCGGCGCGTTCGACTACATGACCAAGCCGGTGGACCTCAAGCAGTTCCGGTCGGTTGTCGCCTCCGCGGTGCAGGGCACGGGTGGTGTCCCCGCGCCCCGGGCCGCGCGCAGCGGTGGAGTGCAAGGCCGGCCTGCGCCGGCCGGCGCGGATCCCCTGGCAGCGGGCACCGCCCTGGACCGGCTGGTGGGCACCTCCGAGGCGATCCGCAACGTCAAGCAGCGGGTGGCCAAGGTCGCGCGCGGCATGGCGCCCGTGCTGATTCACGGTGAATCAGGCACGGGCAAGGAACTGGTGGCGCAGGCCCTGCATGCCAGCAGCCAGCGCGCGGATGGCCCGCTGGTGGCCGTGAACTGTGGTGCCATTCCCGAGAACCTGCTCGAGGCGGAGTTCTTCGGCGCCCGCAAGGGCTCCTACACCGGCGCCGCCCAGGATCGCGACGGCTATTTTCAGGCGGCCCGTGGCGGCACGCTGTTTCTCGACGAGATCGGCGACCTGCCCCTGGCCATGCAGTCCAAATTGCTGCGTGCGATACAGGAGCGCAGCGTGCGGCCCCTGGGCTCGACGCAGGAGGAGACGGTGGATGTGCGCATCGTCAGCGCCACGCACCGCGACCTGGCCGCCGATGTGCAATCGGGCCGCTTCCGGCAGGATCTGTACTACCGGCTCAACGTGATCGAGATCCTGATCCCCCCTCTGCGCGAGCGGCGCGAGGACCTGCCGGTGCTGTGCGCCGCGCTGCTCTCGCGCATCGCGCAGGAATCGGGCATGCCGGTCCCCCCGCTGACCGACAGCGCGCTCCACGCCATCGCCGCGCACCCGCTGACCGGCAATGTCCGGGAGCTTGAAAACCTGCTGCACCGGGCCGTGGCGCTCAGCGATGGGGAAGCGCTGCATGTGGACGGGCCCTCGGGGGGGGCCGCCGAGTCCCCGAGGACACGGGCGGCGCCAGCGCCCGCGATGCCGTCCCCCGCCGACCCGCAGAGCGCCTACCCGGCCGCGCCGCCGCCCGGCGCGGGCAGCCTGGTGACGCTGCCCAGCGATCTTCAGGCATGGCTTGACCAGCAGGAGCGCGACATCCTGATCCGCGCCCTGCGCGAGGCGGGCTTCAACCGGACCGCCACCGCCGCCCGGCTGGGCATCAGCCTGCGCCAGATACGCTACAGGATCGCCCGGCTGAACATCGCCGTGCCCAACGACCAGGACCCGCATGACGACGTGGGCTGAGGAGGCAGCGCCGGCGGACCCACCGCCGTGGGACGGCGGCTGGCACCGCGCGGCCACGAGGCTCCCATCCCCCAACCATGGCACGCGCCCGGCAGCGGCCAGGTCCGCCATCGACCTGATCGTGGTGCATTCCATCAGCCTGCCGCCGGGCGAGTACGGAGGGGGCGCAGTGCAACAGCTGTTCACCAACACCCTGGACTGGGATGCCCATCCCTACTACCAGAGTATCCGCGGACTGGCGGTGTCGTCGCATTTCTTCATCGAGCGCACCGGTGCGCTCTGGCAGTTCGTGGATTGCGATCTGCGGGCCTGGCACGCAGGCCAGTCGGCCTACCGCGGGCGCAGCCAATGCAATGACGACTCGATCGGCATCGAGCTGGAGGGCCTGGAGGGCCTGGCGTTCGAACCCGCCCAGTACCGGACGCTGGCCACGCTCTGCCAGGACATCGCGCGGCGCTATCCCATCGCGCACATTGCGGGACATGAGCACATAGCGCCCGGGCGCAAGCAGGATCCCGGCCCCGGCTTCGACTGGGTGAAGGTACAAAAGGCATTGCGCTGGCCGCCGCACCGTTTTCCCGCGGCGACCCGGCCCGCCATCCTGGCCGCCAGCTGAACGCGCTGTCGCAGCGCCGCGTCACAGCAACTTTTTCTTTGTGCAACCGCACAAAGCCGCATCGCCAAGCTCCACGCGGCCTCGCGAAGAAAAACCGCCCGTATCGCCCGCCGCGGCGCGGATTCGCTGCTGCTTTTTCGGTGGGACAAGGGATTCCAGCGGGGTCATCGCAAGAACTCGCAGCATTGAAAACATGCTGTTTCCCTTTTCCCAGGGGTTTGGGGCGGTACACTACCGGTAGTGTCTTGAATGCACCTGACACACCATATATAGTGTGCGGCAGACAGAAGTCCGGCCCATCACTCACACCTTGCGACGGCTTCACGCCCCGCGCCACACATCCCAGACAGCCCACAGAAGAGGACACCCATGCAAGCTGCTTTGACTACGCCTTCCACCACCCACGCCAACCCAGCGCAAGCTCCGGCTTCGCAGCCCGCGCCAACGTCGGCGGCCAACTCGCTGGCGCATTACCAGATCATCCGCCGCAACGGGGCGGTGGTGCCGTTTGAGCCGCAAAAGATCGCGGTGGCGATGATGAAGGCCTTCCTGGCGGTGCATGGCACACAAGGCGCCGCGTCCGCCAGCGTGCGCGAAGTCGTGGACACCCTGACCCAGAATGTCACCCGCGCCCTGGTGCGGTCGCGCCCCGGAGGCGGCACCTTTCATATTGAAGATGTGCAGGACCAGGTGGAACTCGGACTGATGCGTGGCGGCCACCATGAGATTGCCCGCGCCTACGTGCTGTACCGCGAGCGCCGCACCCAGGAGCGTGCACGCCAGGTCGAGCAGCAGGCTCCGTCCGCCCCCGCTCCGCTGCTCCACGTGCTGGACGGCGGAGAACGCGTTGCGCTCGACCTCCACCGGCTGCAGGCATTGATCGAGTCGGCCTGCGTGAATCTTGGCGCGGACGTCAGCGCAGACCCCATCGTTGCCGAAACCATGCGCAACCTTTACGACGGCGTTCCCATGGACGAGGTCTACAAGGCCTCCATCCTGGCGGCACGCACGCTCATCGAAAAAGACCCCGACTACACCTACGCCACCGCCCGCCTGCTGCTGCACACGATCGTGCGCGAAGTCCTGGGCCGCGAGGTGACCCAGAGCGCGATGGGACAAGCCTATATCGACTACTTCCCCGAATTCATCAAGAAGGGCGTGGAAAACGAGCTGCTGGACGAGCGCCTGCTGCAATATGACCTGCAGCGCCTGGGCGCCGCCCTGCAGGCGGACCGCGACCTGAAGTTCGACTACCTCGGACTGCAGACCCTGTACGACCGTTACTTCCTGCACGTCAAAAAGACGCGCATCGAGTTGCCCCAGGCTTTCTTCATGCGCGTGGCCATGGGCCTGGCCCTCAACGAAGTCGACCGCGAAGCCCGCGCCATCGAGTTCTATGAAGTACTCTCGTCGTTCGACTTCATGTCCAGCACGCCCACGCTGTTCAACAGCGGCACGCTGCGCTCGCAGCTGTCTTCGTGCTACCTGACCACGGTGCCCGACGACCTGGACGGCATCTACGAGTCGATCAAGGAAAACGCCCTGCTGTCCAAGTTCGCGGGCGGCCTGGGCAACGACTGGACCCGGGTGCGCGCGCTGGGCAGCCACATCAAGGGCACCAACGGCGAATCGCAGGGCGTGGTGCCTTTCCTCAAGGTCGTCAACGACACGGCCGTGGCCGTGAACCAGGGCGGCAAGCGCAAGGGCGCTGTCTGCACCTACCTGGAATCCTGGCACCTCGACATCGAAGAATTCCTGGAACTGCGCAAGAACACGGGCGACGACCGCCGCCGCACGCACGACATGAACACGGCGAACTGGATTCCCGATCTGTTCATGCGCCGCGTGATGGAAAAGGGCACCTGGACCCTGTTCTCCCCTTCCAACGTGCCCGACCTGCACGACCTCTTCGGCGCCGACTTCGAGAAAGCCTACGTGGCCTACGAGGAAAAGGCCGCGCGCGGCGAGATCAAGCCTTCCAAGACGGTGCAGGCCACCGACATGTGGCGCAAGATGCTGACCATGCTGTTCGAGACCGGCCACCCCTGGATCACGTTCAAGGACGCCTGCAACGTGCGCTCGCCCCAGCAGCACGCCGGCGTGGTGCACTCGTCCAACCTGTGCACCGAGATCACGCTGAACACCAGCGACACCGAGACCGCCGTGTGCAACCTCGGCTCGGTCAACCTGCTGCAGCATCTGAAGGACGGCCAGATCGACCATGACAAGCTCAAGAGGACCATCAAGGTCGCCATGCGCATGCTCGACAACGTGATCGACATCAACTACTACGCCGTCAAGAAGGCGCGCGACTCCAACCTGCGCCATCGCCCGGTGGGCCTGGGGGTGATGGCGTTCCAGGACAGCCTGTATGAGCTGCGCATTCCCTACGCGTCGCAAGAGGCCGTGGAGTTCGCCGACAAGTCGATGGAAGCCATCTGCTACTACGCCTACTGGGCCTCCACCGAACTGGCACGGGAACGCGGCCAGTACTCCAGCTACAAGGGCTCGCTGTGGGACCGCGGCATCCTCCCGTTCGACACGCTGGACATGCTGTCGGATGCCCGGGGCGGGTATGTGGAAGTGGACCGCTCTTCCACCCTGGACTGGGACGCCCTGCGCAAGAAGATCGCACAGGACGGCATGCGCAACTCGAATTGCGTGGCCATCGCGCCCACTGCGACCATCTCCAACATCATCGGCGTGGATGCATCGATCGAGCCCTCGTTCGGCAACCTGTCCGTGAAGTCCAACCTGTCGGGCGAATTCACCGTCATCAACGGCGGGCTGGTGCGCGACCTCAAGCGCCTGGGACTGTGGGATGACGTGATGATCATGGATCTCAAGCATTTCAAGGGCTCCCTGCACCCCATCGATCGCGTGCCGCCAGACATCAAGGCGCTGTATTCGACCGCCTTCGAGGTGGAGCCCCACTGGCTGGTGGAGGCCGCATCGCGCCGCCAGAAATGGATCGACCAGGCGCAGAGCCTGAACATCTACATGGCTGGCGCATCGGGCAAGAAGCTTGACGACACCTACAAGCTGGCCTGGGTGCGCGGTCTGAAGACCACCTACTACCTGCGCACGCAGAGCGCCACGCACGTCGAGATGAGCACCGTGAACACGCGCCAGCTCAACGCGGTTTCGTCCGGCAACGACGGCGGTGCGCCACAGGCCTCCGCGTCCCCGCAGGCCAAGCCCAGCGCGCTGGAAGCCGCCGCGGCAGCGGCCGCCGAGCAGGCCGCCGCGCTGCCCGCCACGGACATCAAGTTCTGCGCAATCGACGATCCAACCTGCGAAGCCTGCCAATAAGGACTTCGCGCGCAACGCCTCGACACATCCGAGGCGTTGCGCATGTGCTGTGAAGCAACAAATCGTTGCCACACAACGCTTCAGTGCTTTTCTTTTCGCAGCACTGCTTTCATAATCCGAACACTGGAAAATCTATGTTGACCTGGGACGAAGAAGTCAAGCCCTCATCGCAAAATCAACTGGACGGCGGTCTGCAAAACAACCGCCCGGCGGGGCAACCGCCTCTGTCTTTTCAGTCCCCCTCGCTGCACCCCGTTGCTGCGACCGCAACGGCCGCGGCCGGCCCGCAAGTGGCGGAGTCCACTGCAGTGCATCGGCGCGTCAATGCCGCCGACAAGCGCATCATCAACGGCCAGACCGACGTCAACCAGCTGGTCCCGTTCAAGTACAAGTGGGCGTGGGAAAAGTACCTCGCCACCTGCGCCAACCACTGGATGCCGCAGGAAGTGAACATGACGCGCGACATCGCGTTGTGGAAGGACCCGAACGGCCTGACCGATGACGAGCGCCGCATCATCAAGCGCAATCTCGGCTTCTTCGTGACCGCCGACTCGCTGGCCGCCAACAACATCGTGCTGGGCACCTACCGCCACATCACGGCGCCCGAGTGCCGCCAGTTCCTGCTGCGCCAGGCCTTTGAAGAAGCCATCCACACGCACGCCTACCAGTACATTGTGGAGTCGCTCGGACTGGACGAGTCCGAGATCTTCAACGCCTACAACGAAGTCCAGTCGATCCGTGACAAGGACCAGTTCCTGATCCCTTTCATCGAAGCGATCATGGACCCCAACTTCCACACCGGCACCGCCGAAAACGACCAGACGCTGCTCAAGTCGCTGATCGTTTTCGCCTGCCTGATGGAAGGCCTGTTCTTCTATGTCGGCTTCACGCAGATCCTGGCGCTGGGCCGGCAAAACAAGATGACCGGTGCTGCCGAGCAATACCAGTACATCCTGCGCGACGAGTCGATGCACTGCAACTTCGGCATCGACCTGATCAACCAGCTCAAGCTCGAGAACCCGCACCTCTGGACCGCCGAATTCAAGGCCGAGATCAAGGCGCTGTTCCTCAAGGCGGTCGAGCTGGAATACCGCTACGCCGAAGACACCATGCCCCGCGGCGTGCTGGGCATGAACGCGTCCATGTTCAAGGGCTACCTGCGCTACATCGCCAATCGCCGTGCCACGCAGATCGGACTGGAAACGCTGTTCCCCAACGAAGAGAACCCGTTCCCGTGGATGAGCGAGATGATTGACCTCAAGAAGGAACGCAACTTCTTCGAGACCCGGGTTATTGAATACCAGTCCGGTGGTGCGCTGTCCTGGGACTAGCGCCTTTCGCATCACACCACCATGGATTTTTACACCACGCCCCACACAGACAGCGCCGCAGAGCGTTGCCGTGCGGGGCGTTCCCGTGTTCATGGCGATGGGGGTTTTCTCCATCGCCATGGATCGCTTCGTGTCCACTGCAGACACGAAGTGCTCTTTGCAAATTGACCCAAGGAGAACATGATGGCAACTGCGAAAAAAACGGCCGCCAAGAAGGCAGCCCCAGCGAAAAAGGCCGCATCGGCAAAGCCCGTAGCGGCAAAGAAGGCTGCACCGGCCAAGAAAGCCGCTCCCGCCAAGAAGGCAGTAGCAGCGAAGAAGGCTGCACCTGCCAAGAAGGCAGCAGCACCAGCCAAGAAGGCCGCTCCCGCCAAGAAGGCAGTAGCAGCGAAGAAGGCTGCGCCTGCCAAGAAGGCAGCAGCACCAGCCAAGAAGGCCGCTCCCGCCAAGAAGGCAGTAGCAGCGAAGAAGGCTGCGCCTGCCAAGAAGGCAGCAGCACCAGCCAAGAAGGCCGCTCCCGCCAAGAAGGCAGTAGCAGCAAAGAAGGCTGCGCCTGCCAAGAAGGCAGCAGCACCAGCCAAGAAGGCCGCTCCCGCCAAGAAGGCAGCAGCAGCAAAGAAGGCTGCACCCGCCAAGGCCGCCCCCGCGAAGAAAGCTGCACCGGCCAAGAAGGCCCCCAAGGCGCCTGCCCCTGCGGCCGCTCCTGCAGCACAGACTACCCTGAACCCTCAGGCAGCCTGGCCCTTCCCTACGGGCAACAAGCCGTAATCAGCACGTATTACGCGCTCAACCCGGTGCCGTTGCACCGGGTTTTTTTATGCCTGCCGAGACACGCGCTTCGGGCAAAGCGGCATCTCGAACCGAAGCCGCCCCCACCCGCCTGCCCCGCAGGCACCGCCCCCTCACGCGGGAGTGAAATCCAGCGTGTAGTTCTGCGGGCCGCGCTGCGCAATCTTGAGGGCCCCGACCCGGTTGCCCAATTCGGCGCAGCGGGCCAACGGCCAGCCCTTTTCCAGGCCGAACAACAGTGCGCCACGCCAGGCATCGCCACAACCCGTGGGCTCGACCACGGCGGCCGGCTTCGCGGCCGGCACATGCTCGCGCTCGCCGTCAATCCAGACTTCGCAGCCTTCCGCAGCCAGGGTCACGACCAGCCCACGCACACGCCGGGAGATGTCGGCCAGGCTCCAACCCGTGCGCTGCGAGAGCATTTTCCCTTCGTAGTCGTTGACCACCACCCAGCTGGCAAGATCCACGAAATGCGCAAGCTCCTTGCCGTCGAACATGGGCAGGCCCTGGCCAGGATCGAACACAAAGGGAATATCCGCCGCCTTGAATTGCTCTGCATGCTGCAGCATCGCCTCGCGCCCGTCGGGTGCGACGATGCCAAGGCGGATGTCTCCGCGCGCGGCAACGCGTGTGATGTGCGCCTGCTGCATCGCCCCGGGATGGAAAGCCGTGATCTGGTTGTTGTCACGGTCGTTCATGATCATGGCCTGGGCCGTGAAGCTGTCATCCACTTGCCGCACAAATTCGGTGCTGATGCCCAGCGTTCGCAGCCGCTGCAGATAGTCCGCGCCGTCGCTTCCCAATGTCGCCATGGGCAATGGTTCGCCGCCCAGCAGCTTGAGGCTGTACGCGATGTTGCCCGCGCACCCCCCGAAATCACGGCGCAACGAAGGCACCAGGAAAGAGACATTCAGGATGTGCAGCTGGTCCGGCAGTATCTGCTCGGCGAAGCGGCCCTCGAAGGTCATGATGGTGTCGAATGCCAGGGAACCGCAAATAAGGGCAGCCATATCAGAAAAGTAGGTTGGTAGAAATCAGTATCAGGGATAGAACGCCAGCAGCCGATAGCCGGCCACACGCGCCCCGCCAGTGGTCACGATCACCGACACCGAGGCGCTCCATTCACCCCGCGCCGGCAACTCCATCGGAGCTCCCAGATCGGCCGGCAGCAGGACACGCCGGAGAACGGGCTGGTCCTGCGCGTCCGTCAGGGTCAGCTCCACGGCGGGCATGGCCAGGGGTATCGAGGCCTTGCTCTTCATGGCCAGGGCCAGCTGATAGCTGTCACCCCGGGCCTTGTTGAAGGAGGAGCTGTCGATGACCACATCCGCAATCTGGCGCTGCGGCGCAATCTGGCATTGCAACGGAACGCACAACGCCATCAACCATGGCCTTGTGCGCGGATCCATCGCCGCCACGCGGTCACGCTCCTGAATGGCGACCTGCAGCGCGAGCGCCGCGACCGACAACAACAGCACGAGGGCAAGCCCCACGCGCACCATCGGCTTGCGCCAGAACGCCTTTCGCCGCGCCGCGACGACAAAGCTGACCTCCTGCCCGGCATCCACTCCCTCGTCTTCGTCGTCATCCAGGTCTGGCGCGTCCCGGGGCGAATTGCGCGAGGGGGCCAGCAAGACGGCTGCGGGAGAACGGTCCTCCACGAGCGCCAAGGCCTCCGGCCCGGGCACCACGGACTCCCGCACAAACTCCACTGGCGGCAGGGGCTCTGCGGTGCCCTCCGACGCGGCGGGTACCACCTCGACGCCACCGTCATCCTCCGGCGCGGAGGCGGCCGCTGGTTTCACAGGCAACTCGAGCGCTGGATAGCCCATGTCGGTCAGGGCCGCTGGCGAAACCGGTTCAGGCTCCTCCTCGGGGTCTCGCAACGCGGCGTACGGCAATTCATACCCGCCCGGCACGGACTCAACGGCCACATCCGGCCGTGCGGCGGGCAAGGGATCCGAGACCACAGCGGCGGGAGGCGGCACCGGAGCCGGAGCCGGAGCCGCGCCATCGGGACTGCCAGGCGACGAAGAATCTTCCGGACGCCACGCAAATCGCGTCAGGCGCGCCATGCGGGCGTCCTCGCCGTCAGCCACGTCCCCGCTTGCCGCGGAAAGAAAGGCAGGCACCGCCGGCTGAGGGACATCCAGGACAGGGGTCGCGGGCAATTGCGGAAGCGCGGCCGGCGCGGGCCCGCTTGCCGGTGACACCGCCGGAGACGGTGAAGCAGGCGGTGGAGAGAAAGGCTCGCCCCATGCGCGCTCAGCATCCGCCCTGCGCGCCATGGGCACCGGCGGCGGACGCACGTCGGTCAGGGACACATCCGGCAAAAGCGCGGGAGGGGCCGCTGGCAGCAGATGCGCCGACGCATCGAAAACCTCTTTGCATTGGCCGCAGCGCACCCATCCTTCGGAGATGCGCAATTGGTCTGCCACCACCTTGAAGGAGGTAAGACAGGACGGGCAGCGAGTGATCTGGCTCATCAGCGATGGATTGTAGATAGCGGCGCACGCAACCCCGCCGGGCGTGTGGCTCTGCCTACGCCGCCTCGTCGCGCCGTGCGGTCATCAGGATCCAGCCGTCCTCCAGGTCGGCCACCTCGAGCCGAATCCAGGGTGCATAGGCTTCTTTCAGCTCATCGGCCTGGCGCTCCAGGATGCCCGCCAGCACCAGGTGCCCGCCCGGCATCACATGCCCGCACAGGAGGGGCGCGAGCACCCGCAAGGGGGTGGCAAGTATGTTCGCCAGCACGGTCTGGTATGCGCCCCGGGCCTTGTCGGGCAGGCCGGCATGCAGCTGCACCTCATTGGCTTGCGCGTTCAGCGCCGTGGATTCCACGGCGGCAGGATCGATATCCACCGCATCAATGTCCGTGGCGCCAAACTTCGCCGCGCCAATCGCCAGGATGCCGGAGCCGCAGCCATAGTCCAGAACCCGGCCCAGCGGATTGCCCATGGACGACTCGGTGGCACCGTTGCGGGCAATCCAGCGCAGGCACATGCGTGTCGTGGGATGGGTGCCGGTGCCGAAGGCCAGGCCCGGGTCCAGCCGGATGCTGCGCTTCGCCTGCGCCGGCAGTTCATGCCAGGTGGGAACGATCCAGAAGTCCGGGGTGATGTCCACGGGTGCGAACTGCGATTGCGTCAGGCGCACCCAGTCCTGGTCGGCCACCTGGGACACACCCAGGACCTGGCAGCCGGCAAAGAAGTCCTGCACGGCCAGCAGCTGCTGCGCATCGCGCGCAGCCCCTTCGGAGGGGAAGAGCGCCGTCACCCGGCTGCGTTGCCAGCCATCCTTGGGCGGCGGCATGCCAGGCTCGCCGAACAGGGCCTGTTCGGCATCGGTCTGCGCATCGGCATCCTCCACCGACACGCTCAGTGCATCCAGTGCATCCAGGGCATCGCTGACCGCTTCGATCCGGTCCTCGGGGCACATCAGGCTCAGCTCAAACATAGGCGCCTCTCAGAAAAAATGAAATGCTGGCACCCGTCGCCAGGAGCCAGCATGCGAATGACCGTGCGCAGCCGCAATCTCAGCGCTTGTGCTGCGACAGCCACTCTTCCAGATAGTGGATGTTGGTGCCGCCAGCCATGAACTTGGCGTCCACCATCAGCTCGCGGTGCAGCGGCACGTTGGTGTTGATGCCTTCGATCACGGTCTCGTTCAGCGCCGTGCGCATGCGGGCCAGGGCCTGCTCGCGCGTGTCGCCGTGCACGATGATCTTGCCGATCATCGAGTCGTAGTTGGGCGGCACGAAGTAGTTGGTGTACGCATGTGAATCCACGCGCACGCCGGGGCCGCCTGGTGGGTGCCAGGTGGTGATGCGCCCGGGCGAGGGGATGAACTTGTAGGGGTCTTCCGCATTGATCCGGCACTCGATGGCATGGCCCCGGATCTCGATCTGGCGCTGGGTGAACGGCAGCTTCTCGCCGGCCGCCACCATGATCTGCGTCTTCACGATGTCCACGCCGGTGATCCACTCGGTCACGGGGTGCTCGACCTGCACGCGCGTGTTCATCTCGATGAAGTAGAACTCGCCGTTCTCGTACAGGAACTCGAACGTGCCCGCGCCGCGGTAGCCGATCTTCTTGCAGGCCGCCACGCAGCGCTCACCGATCTTTTCGATCAGCTTGCGGGGGATGCCGGGTGCCGGCGCCTCTTCGATGACCTTCTGGTGGCGGCGCTGCATGGAGCAATCGCGCTCGCCCAGGTAGACCGCGTTGCGGTGCTTGTCGGCCAGGATCTGGATCTCGATGTGGCGCGGGTTCTGGAGGAACTTCTCCATGTACACCGCAGGATTGCCGAAGGCGGCGCCCGCTTCGGCCTTGGTCATCTGCACGGCATTGACCAGGGCGGCCTCGGTGTGCACCACGCGCATGCCGCGGCCACCACCGCCGCCGGCGGCCTTGATGATCACGGGGTAGCCCACGGCCTTGGCGATGCGGCGGATCTGCACCGGGTCATCGGGCAACTCGCCCTCGGAGCCGGGCACGCAGGGCACGCCCGCGCGGATCATGGCCTGCTTGGCCGAGACCTTGTCGCCCATGATGCGGATGGACTCGGGCGTGGGGCCGATGAACTGGAACCCGCTCTTTTCCACGCGCTCGGCGAAGTCCGCGTTCTCGGACAGGAAGCCGTAGCCGGGGTGGATGGCTTCGGCGTCGGTCACCTCGGCGGCGGAGATGATGGCGGGCATGTTGAGGTAGGACAGCGGGGACGGGGCGGGGCCGATGCACACCGCTTCTTCCGCCAGCTTGACGTACTTGGCGTCGCGGTCGGCCTCGGAGTAGACCATCACCGCCTTCACGCCCAGCTCGTAGCATGCGCGCTGGATGCGCAGCGCGATCTCTCCGCGGTTCGCAACAAGAATTTTCTTGAACATGGGCACCTTATTCGATGACGAACAGCGGCTGTCCGTATTCCACGGCCTGGCCGTTTTCGCCCAGGATGCGGGTGACCGTGCCCGACTTGTCGGCCTCGATCTCGTTGAGGATCTTCATCGCCTCGATGATGCAGATGGTCTCGCCTTCCTTGACCTGGCTGCCCACTTCGACAAAAGCCTTCGCGCCGGGGCTGGAGGAGCGGTAGAACGTACCGACCATGGGCGACTTGACGATGTGGCCCGCAGGGGCTGCGGGTGCGGAAGGCGCAGGCAGCTCGGCCACCTGCGCGGCGGCGGGTGCGGGGGCGGCAGGCGCCTGCACCGGGGCGGGCACATACTGCTGAACCACGCCCCCCACGCTCTTGACGATGCGGACTTTGCCCTCCGCCTCCGTGATTTCGAGTTCGGATACGTTCGACTCGGACACGAGATCGATGAGGGTTTTGAGTTTTCGCAGATCCATGGGAGCTCCAACGGCTATAAAACTGAATAGGGCGCGAATTTACTCCAATTTCGGCCTATCACCGTCTTCCACGGGTATTTTTCATGAACTACATCATGCCAATAACCCCCGGATATCCCAGCGGAACCGCCAGACGGCCGGTGCGAGGGGTCAGCGCAAGGCGGCCCAGCGCTGCAGGTCCTGCGGGGTGATCTGCCCCATTTTACGATGCAGGACACGGCCGCTGCCGCCCAGGACCACGGTGAACGGCAAACCTCCCGTGAGATTGCCCAGCGATCTGCCCAGGTCCGTGCCGCCCAGGCCGGCCAGCCCCACAGGGAATTCCAGCGGGATGCGCTGCAGGAATTTGCGCACGGCGGACGGCTGGTCGATGGCCAATCCAAGAACTTGCCATCCGTTCGCTCCATGTTCGCGGTAGAAGGCATTGAGCATGGGAAGCTCCTCCACGCAAGGCGGGCACCACGTCGCCCAGAAGTTCAGCAACAAGGGTTTGCCGGCCAGCGACTTGAGCGCCACCGAGCCGCCTTCCGGTTTTTCGAATTCCATGGTCCAGAGCGCTTGCTCGGCCCCCTGCTCCATCGCGTGGGGCTGGAATTTCCACCAGGCCAGGCCCGCGCCGCCCAGCGCGGCGGCGCCCGCCACACCCGCATAGAGCAGGCGCCTGCGGGAGGCTGCGGGCGCAGTGCCAGGGACGGGGGCCGCAGAGGCAGGGTGATCGGAAGAAGGTGTCGTCATGGGGCTGGGGTTTCCTGGAGCAGGCGCCGTACGGCGGTCATGTCGCCCCGCGGCACACGTCCCTTCGCGTCCGGGCGCAAGGCGCCGCGCAGGTCGTCAAGGTCATAGATCAGCAGGTGCACCCCGATCATCTCATTGAGTTCGGGGGATTTGCTGCCCAGGCTCAATGCTTCGACCGACTCGCCATGGAAACCGGTCACCGTGCGCGGTTCATAGTCGACGTGGTGGTCGATCAGGGCTATTTCTGCCGATTTCGGGTCATCGCAGAACAATTGCAGATAAATATCGGACAACCGCGTGGCCGTTCCATGCCAGACCGCGCCCGCCAGATGGGGGCGGAAGGCCGCCATGCGCTCCATCCACACCAGGGCGAGCTGGCGCAGCGCCCGCAACTCGCGCGGCTGGGTGTCGGCACAGAAAAGCTGGATGTACTCCCGCACCGCGGCCTCGACCTGGTCGTTGTCCGGCAGGGCGGTGCGGGCGGGCAGCCCCATCTGGCGCAGCGCCCGGCGCTTGGCCGGGCCCCATTCAAGCCCTTCCTCCACCACCAGCCGGGCCGTGGTGTGGGCGATTTCGTCGCTCAAAGGTGTGTGCATGGCAGTGGGAAGGCAGCAAGGAACGAAACCGCATTGTGGCCCGAACCGCCCACCAGGACTACGGGTTGACCCTAGTCCCCACTCCGGCCACACCCGCATTTACTATATTTTTCATAGCTTCTTGCGCTTGCCAGCCAAGCGCTGGAGCCCCGTTTTCTGTTGAACCTTAGAATCTGCGCCCATGCATATACACATACTGGGCATTTGCGGCACGTTCATGGGAGGCCTCGCCGCACTCGCACGCGAGGCGGGCCACAAGGTGACGGGCTGCGATGCGGGGGTCTATCCGCCGATGAGCGACCAGCTCCGCGCGCTGGGCATCGACCTGATCGAAGGGTTCGGCGCCGACCAGCTTGCCCTGCAGCCCGATGTGTTTGTGGTCGGCAACGTGGTCAGCCGGGTTCGGCAGCCCGATGGATCGCCCAAGTTTCCCCTGATGGAAGCCATCCTGGACGCCGGCCTGCCCTACACCAGCGGCCCCCAGTGGCTGGCCGAACAGGTGCTGCAAGGCCGCCACGTGCTCGCGGTCGCGGGCACCCATGGCAAGACGACGACAACCTCGATGCTGGCCTGGATCCTGGAAAGCGCGGGCCAGCAGCCGGGCTTTCTGATTGGCGGCGTACCCCTCAATTTCGGGTTGTCGGCCCGGCTGGGCGCACCCCGGCGCCCGGTGCCCGCGCCCTCGCCACTCGGTGCGGCGCCGCTGTTCGTGATCGAGGCGGACGAATACGACACCGCGTTCTTCGACAAGCGCAGCAAATTCGTGCACTACCGGCCCCGCACCGCCGTGCTGAACAACCTGGAGTTCGACCACGCGGACATCTTTGACGACCTGGGAGCCATCGAGCGGCAGTTCCACCACCTCGTGCGCACCGTGCCCCCGTCGGGCCGGGTGGTCGTCAACGGCCTCGAGGAAAGCCTCGCCCGCGTGCTGCACACGGGTTGCTGGAGCGAGGTGGCCAGCTTTGGGGAGGCCGTCAGCGACTTTTCGGCCGAGGGCGATCCCCAGGCGTTTGATGTGCTGCACCAGGGGCGCAAGGTGGCCCGGGTGGAATGGGCGCTGACCGGCGTGCACAACCAGCTCAACGCGCTGGCGGCCATTGCCGCCGCGCACCATGTGGGCGTCAGCCCCCAGCAGGCGGCCACGGCACTGGCGGCCTTCCAGAATGTGAAGCGGCGCATGGAGCTGCGCGGGACCGTGCACGGGATTGCCGTGTATGACGACTTCGCGCACCACCCCACCGCCCTGAGAACCACCCTGGACGGCCTGCGCCGCAGCCTGGGCCACGGCGTGCGCATCCTGGCGGTGTTCGAGCCCCGCAGCAACACCATGAAGCTGGGCGCGATGAAGGCGCAGTTGCCGTGGGCGCTGGAACCCGCCGATCTCGCGTTCTGCCACACGGCCGGGCTGGACTGGGATGCGGCCGAAGCCCTCGCCCCCCTGGGCGTGGGCCCGGGCCTGCGGGCACAGACTGCCGACGACATCGCCACCCTGGTGCAGCAAGTCACCGCGGCAACCCGCCCGGGTGACCACATCGTGTGCATGAGCAACGGCGGATTTGGCGGAATCCATGCGAAGCTGCTGGATTCGCTACAAAATAAATAGCTGTCTGCGCTTGTATGGCAAGCGCTAGGGCCCTATTTTATTCAAAAGGGTCAGAACGACACGGCCATGCCCGGCACATCCACGCGCACCACCGGCTTGGCCAGTGCGGCGCTGGCGGCCCGCGCAAAGTCGCGGGACCATGCCGGATCGGCCAGGAGCGAGGCCCCTGCCGCGCGTGCGACGGTAAGCACCTTGTCGGCCAGCAGCACCTTGCCGCTGGCGCGCAGGGGTTCGCAATCGAGCGCAGTGAACTGGTCGTCGAGCCAGCGCCTTCCGGCCTCATGACCCATGGGCTCGGCGCCCTCCAGATCGAAACGGAATTCCTGGTTTCCGGCCAGATGGACCGACACTTCGCTGTGCATGATGGTTTGCCTTTCTTCTGAAGCCGTGGTGCTTCCCGTGCGTCATCGCACGGGCCGCCACAGGCTTGCAGTTTAGGGCCTCCCGCCTGCGGCGCGGACCATCGGCCCGTCCGCTGTCAACGCGCGCGGCGCGCCTTGACCGCGTCGGACAGCTCGGCGAGCGACACCAGCGAGTCATCCCACCCCAGGCAGGCGTCCGTGATGCTCTTGCCGTACTCCAGCGCGCCGGGCTGGTCCTTGCCGGGCGAGAACTTCTGGGCACCGGCGATGAGATGGCTTTCGATCATGAGACCGAACACGCTGCGCGATCCGCCGGCGAGCTGCGCCGCGATGTCGCGTGCCACGTCCAGCTGCTTTTCATGCTGCTTGCTGCTGTTGGCATGGCTGCAGTCCACCATCAGCGTCGCGGGCAGCTTGGCGGCCTCGAGGTCCTTGCAGGCAGCGGCCACGCTGGCGGCGTCATAGTTGGGAGCCTTGCCGCCCCGCAGGATCACATGGCAGTCCTTGTTGCCCTTGGTGTTGACGATGGCCACCTGGCCGTTCTTGTGCACCGACAGGAAGTGGTGGCCCCGGCTGGCCGACTGGATGGCATCGGTGGCGATGCGGATGTTGCCGTCCGTGCCGTTCTTGAAGCCAATGGGCGCCGAGATGCCGGACGCCAGTTCGCGGTGCACCTGGCTCTCGGTGGTGCGGGCACCGATCGCGCCCCAGCTGATGAGATCGCCGATGTACTGGGGCGAGATCACGTCCAGGAACTCGCTGCCCGCCGGCATGCCCAGTCGGTTGATGTCGATCAGCAACTGCCGCGCGATGCGCAGCCCTTCGTCGATGCGGTAGGTCTCATCGAGGTAGGGATCGTTGATGAGGCCCTTCCACCCCACCGTGGTGCGCGGCTTCTCGAAGTACACGCGCATCACGATTTCCAGGGTGTCGGCGTACCGCGCGCGCACGGCCATCAGGCGGCGTGCATATTCCAGGGCAGCGGCCGGATCGTGGATGGAACACGGCCCGATGACGACCAGCAGGCGGTCGTCCTTGCCCGCCATGATGTTGTGGATGTTCTTGCGGGTCTGGGTGATCAGCGTCTCGACCGGCGTGCCGCGGATCGGGAAAAAGCGGATCAGGTGCTCTGGAGGAGGCAACACGGTGATGTCCTTGATACGTTCGTCGTCGGTCTGGCTGGTTTTCTCGACGCTGCGGTACCAGGCATCGCTGGTGGGGGTGGTAGGGACCGTCATGGTTGCTTCCTCGTGGAGTCAGTTGAAGTGGATGGAAAAACGGGAGGGCGGAAAAACAAAAACCGCCGGGCTTTGCAGCGTCGGCGGTTGGTATGGGAAGGTTGTGTCAGCTTGCGCGTTTTCCTCTCATCCGCCGGGGACCGAGATAAAAAACCAAAAATAAAACGCGCTGCGAACTTGCATGGCGACCAATGTAGCACAGGAGTGCGGCAGTGCAGCAACCCTCAATTGTTGTGATTGCACGACAGATAGAGACTGCGAAGGCAGTCTCGGGACGCAGGCATCGGCCCTGCCGGGGACGGTATCGGCTATGGGGATCACCGCCGTGCAGTGACCTGCCTCCGACCACGCCATCCGTTTCTGCAACGAAATCGTTTGGAATCGCCACGCCAACCACCTCGGTCACCGCCAGAAGCGCCGCCACCAGCTACGTGCGCGCTGCAAGGCAGACAGGTGGCGCGGCGAAGCAGCGCCCTCGGACAGAAGATCGCTGGGCGGGTCGCTGCTGTGCTCGTACATGTCAATAAGCAGAAGCGCTTCTCCCAGCGTACGCCAGGCCAGAAGCTCAAACTGGTCGAAGCTCGCGCTTTCCTTGGCGCTGCGGCGCTCCAGCATCTGCAGCCAGTCCGCGATCGCATTGCGTAGCTCCCTCAGCGCCCGCTGATAGGCGCCAAACTCGTACAGAGCATGCCAGGCCGAACCCAGGCCCGTGAGGAACAATTGATGTTCACGTGCGCACTGCGACAAGGCCGTGACCCGCCGTGTGATCGCCATGGTGTCCGTGCTCGTGCGGCGCATACGCACGGTCTCGTCGATCTGCATCGACAAGGCACCGAGGCTGTCGCGCAACTGGCGCGACTCCTCATCGGCAACACCTTCGCGCAGAAAGCGGCTGATGTCGCCAAACGACTGGAGGGTTAGCTGCAGGCTGGGGCGCGTAGCGGGCATGGCGCCATTTTGCGCTGCCAAACGCGCGGCAAGGCACCTATTGAGCATTCTGGCGGGCACTCCCATGGAACGCTTTGCGAGCGCCTACCCATGTCAATCCATGACAACCAGTGCGTCCTCCATGCTGTACCAGGACGCCCCCAGATATCAAGTCAGGCCGTGCCGCCCACCGTCAGCCCCTCGATGCGCAAGGTAGGCTGGCCGACGCCCACGGGTACGCTCTGGCCTTCCTTGCCGCAGGTGCCCACGCCGCTGTCCAGGCGCATGTCGTTGCCGATCATGGTCACCTTCTTGAGCGACTCGGGGCCGCTGCCGATGATGGTGGCGCCCTTCACGGGGTAGAGGATCTTGCCGTTCTCGACCCAGTAGGCCTCGCTGGCGGAGAACACGAACTTGCCCGAAGTGATGTCCACCTGGCCGCCGCCGAAGTTGCTCGCGAACAGGCCTTTCTTGATGCTGGCCACGATCTCCTGGGGATCCTTGTCGCCGCCCAGCATGTAGGTGTTGGTCATGCGCGGCATGGGGATGTGGGCGTAGCTCTCGCGACGGCCGTTGCCGGTGGGCGCCACGCCCATCAGGCGTGCGTTGAGGGAATCCTGGATGTAGCCCTTGAGGATGCCGTCCTCGATGAGCACGTTGCGCTGGCTGGCGTGGCCTTCGTCGTCCACGTTGAGCGAGCCGCGGCGGTCGGCGATGGTGCCGTCGTCCAGCACCGTGACGCCCTTGGCCGCCACGCGCTGGCCGATCCGCCCGCTGAATGCGCTGGAGCCCTTGCGGTTGAAGTCGCCTTCCAGCCCATGGCCGATGGCCTCGTGCAGCAGGATGCCAGGCCAGCCAGGGCCCAGCACCACGGTCATTTCGCCAGCAGGCGCGGGGCGGGACTCCAGGTTCACCAGCGCGGCATGGACCGCTTCGTCCACGTAGCGGCCCATCTGCTCGTCGTCGAAGTAGGCCAGGCCGAAGCGGCCACCGCCGCCGGCGGACCCCATCTCGCGGCGGCCGTTCTGCTCGGCGATCACCGTCACCGACAGGCGCACCAGGGGGCGCACATCGGCCGCCAGCGTACCGTCGGCCCGGGCCACCAGCACCACGTCGTATTCGCTGGCCAGGCCCGCCATCACCTGCGCCACGCGCGGGTCCTTCGCGCGCGCGCGCTGTTCCAGCTTCTCGAGCAGCGCCACCTTGGCGGTGCTGTCCAGGGAGGCGATCGGGTCCACGCCGGGGTACAGGCTGCGGCCAGCAGCTATCTTTTTAGTAGCTACCCGCGCTTTCCCCGCCTGCGCTGCAGACGAAATGGATCGTACCGTGCGGGCCGCATCCATCAAGGAAGCCTGCGAGATGTCGTCCGAGTAGGCAAACGCCGTCTTTTCCCCGCTGACCGCCCGCACCCCCACCCCCTGGTCGATGCTGAAGGAGCCCGTCTTGACGATGCCCTCTTCCAGGCTCCAGCCCTCGCTGCGCGTGTACTGGAAGTACAGGTCCGCATCGTCCACCTGGTGGGTGCGGATCTCGGCCAATGCCCGTGCGAGATGGCTCTCATCGAGCCCGAAGGGGGTCAGCAGCAGTTCGCGAGCGACGTCGATGCGCTGGCTGGTGGCCGCGCGCTGGGGCGCGGCAGTGGTGGAGCGGGAAGTCATCGGGGCATTTTAGGCGCGCGGCCATGCCCGGCAGGGCACGAGGCGGTATGTCCCTATGCCGCATCACGCGGCCGCCCCGATGCTCAGGCTGCCGTCTGATCGTCCAGGCCGGCCTGCGGGGCGTGCGCCTGCACGGATTCGATGCCCGCATCCCGCGCCTTGGCGCCGGAGTACATCTGGCTTTGCCCGATGACCTGGCCATTGCCCGCCTTGAGCGTGAAGTAAGGGGAGCCGTCCTTGGCGCTCAGGCGTCCGAACCGGCCGCCCTCGGGCGCGTTCTTGCGCACGGCCTCGATCCCGCCCAGCGCGCTGGCCCGGGATTCGTACAGCTCGCTGGTCAGGATCACCTGGCCGTTGGTGGCCAGCAGGTTGAAGACAAATTTATCGTTCTTCGACTTCTTCAGCTCGAACTTCGCCGCCATGGGGAATCCCTTCGGTTGCTCTGAGGCCAAGGCACAGTTGGCCTGCCGGTTTGTACCCTCTTGCGGCGGCCCACGCAACGCCCGGGCAGAGACCCTGGGCCTTGCCAAGATTCATCCGGGGCCACGCCGCCCCGGCGCGCTACAGCGCGGGACGCGCGTCCTTGGGCTCCTGCTTCTGGGCGCGGGCGACCGACATCAGGATGCCCAGTGCCAGGCCCAGCGTGACCATGGCGGTGCCGCCATAGCTGATGAAGGGCAGTGGCACGCCCACCACGGGCAGTATTCCGCTGACCATGCCCATGTTCACGAAGGCGTAGGTGAAGAAGATCATGGAGACCGCCCCGGCCATGAGGCGCCCGAACAGGCTCGTGGCCCCCGCGGCGATGGACAGCCCGCGCCAGACCAGCATCAGGAAGCAGACCAGCAGGAAAAGGTTGCCCGCCAGGCCGAATTCCTCGGAAAACGCGGCAAAGATGAAGTCGGTGGTGCGCTCCGGGATGAACTCCAGGTGCGTCTGCGTGCCCGCCATGAAGCCCTTGCCCCACATGCCCCCGGAGCCGATGGCGATCATGCCTTGGATGATGTGAAACCCTTTGCCCAGCGGATCGCGCGTCGGGTCCAGCAGGGTGCAGATGCGCTGCTGCTGGTAGTCATGCAGCACCGACCAGCGCACGCCGTCCGCGCACAGCTGGTCGCCCAGGAGCACCAGCGCCAGCACGCCAATGCCTCCCAGCAGCACCGGCGGAAGCACCAGTTTCCAGGACAGGCCCGCGAAGAAAATCACCGACAGCCCCGCCGCCAGCACCAGCAGCGAGGTGCCCAGGTCGGGCTGCTTCATGATCAGCCCCACGGGCAGGGCCAGCAGCAGCCCCGCGGCGGCAAAGTCGAGCGGGCGCAGGGTCCCTTCCCGCTTCTGGAACCACCACGCGAGCATCAGCGGCATGGCAATTTTCAGGATTTCGCTGGGCTGGATGACGATACCGACGTTGACCCAGCGCTGCGCGCCTTTTTTGGTGATGCCGAACAGCGCCACCGCCACGAGCAGCGCCACGCCCGCCGCATACAGCGGCACGGCGAACACCATGATCTTCTGCGGCGGCACCTGGGCCACCATGAACAGGATCGCCCCCGCGATGAGCATGTTGCGCCCATGGTCCATGAAGCGCGTGCCGTGGTCGTAGCCCGACGAATACATGGCCAGCAGCCCGGCGCATGCCAGCAGCACCACCACCAGGAGCAGCGGCAGGTCGAACCCGCGAAACAGGGGAAGAAAACGCTGGGCGAGCGTGGGTTTCTCAAAAACAACGGCCATCGCGGGATTATCGTGGCCCCGGGGCCCGCCCGCACCAGGCGGCGTTCACCCCGCCTGGCGAAAGGCCATCACCGCCTGGTTGCGCAGGGTGCGCAGCAGCCCGAGGGCCTTGTCGTCCACGACGATGCCCCCGGCCATGGACTGGTCGGCGTAGATGAGCGCGAAGGTCTGGCCCTTGATCTGCAGCGGAAGCAGCAGGAACGAGGGTGCGTTGAGCCCCGTGCGGTACCACTCGGGCAAGCGGGACTGCATCCTGGGCTCGGTCGCGTCGTTGATGAGCGTGTCGGCGCCGCGCAGGCAGACAGCGGCGAACAGATCTCCCTGGGCCTTGAGCGGCACTTTCATGGCGCGCACGGCGGCCTCGCTGCCTTCGCCCAGGCCGAAGCGGCCGGTCAGCAGGTCGGTGCGCGCCTCGCGCAGGCAAAACACCATGCGCCGGAACCCCAGCGCGCGAAACATGGTCTCCAGGATCATGCGCAGCACGTCGTTGAGCTGAAAGCTCTCGACCATGGCGTTGGTGACATCCTGGATGCCCGCGGCCAGCACCTCGTTGACCTGCGCCACCGACACCGCGCCGCCGGCCTGGGACTCGAGCACCGCGGGCAGCGGCTGGGTTTCGCTGGCCCGCAGCTCGTGCGAGCCCAGGGGGTCGTCCTGCGGCATGGCGGCGCCCGTCGGGGGCGGCAGCTTCAGCAGCCGCGCGGCGGGCGTGCCCGGTTCCACGCGCAGGTCCAGCGCCTCGGCCAGCGCCACCAGCTTGTGGCGGGCACGCAGAGTGGCATCGGAGATCGCGTCGGCGGACAACGCCAGCGTGCGCGAATAGCGCGTGCCGATCTGGCCAAGGCGCCCTTCCAGCGCGGCCGGCTCGCTCAGCAGCAGCGTGCTGGCCACCTCGTTGGCCGCCATGGCCACCCACCGCAGGCGCTCCACCCCCTGCTCCGGGGCGCGCTGCATCGGCGAGCCCAGGGGCTTTCGCATGCAGCGCTGCAGGCTCTCGGGCAGCCCCCAGACGCGGGCCACGCCCACGCCCAGGTCCTCGAACCCCAGGCCCAGCACCTGCAGCGCGGCGGCTTCTTCGCCGCCTTCCACGCGGCCCGACGCCAGCAGGCTGCGCACCTGCCGCGCCTCTTCCGGAAAATAGAACTCGCACAGCATGCGCCCCAGGTTCTGGAACATGGCCCCGATGAAAGCCTCCTCGGCCGCCTGGGCCGATGCGCACAGTTCGGCCGCCACCGAGCCGGCCATCATGGCGCGCAGGAACTCCTCGCGCATCTGGCTCGCATGGGCCTTGTCCTGCATGTGGTCCAGCAGCACCAGGCTGAGCGCCATGTTACGCACGGCGTTGAAACCCACCAGGCTCACCGCGCGCGACACGGTGCTGATCGTGCCGCGCCCCGCATGGGCGTAGTGCACGCTGTTGACCAGGCGCAGCAGCTTGTTGGTGAGCGCCACATCCTTCAGTATCTCGTGCGTGAGGTCGCTGATGCTGTCGTCCTCGGAGTTGGCGACGCGCTGGATGCGCGCCACCGAATCGGAGAGCGCCGGGAAATCGCTCTTGTGGCGCATGCGCCGCAGCAGGAAGTCGAGCGTGGCGTTGCTGGCCGCCGTGGGCGCGCTCGCGGGCGCGGCCCAGGCGCGCAGGGCATCGCGAAACTCCGCCGCCGAGGCGTAGCGCCCGCCCGGCTCGCGGGCCATGGCGCGCTGCAGGATGGCCCGCAGCCCGTCGTCCACGCCCGGGCCCAGGTCCTGCGGCAGCTGCAGGGCTTCATTGGCGATGTGGTACAGCGCCTGCCAGGTGTCCTTCTGGTGGACCAGCGGATGGCCGGTGAGCATTTCCACCAGCACCAGCGCCGCGGAATACACATCCATGGCGGGCGCGGGCGCCGCGCCCGCCGCGGCCTCGGGCGCCAGGTAGGCCGGGGTGCCGCTGGCCATCTGGGCATCCGGCGTGGCCTGCATGGGCGCCGCCATGCCGAAGTCCATGACCCGGGCGTGGCGCTGGGCGTCGATCATGATGTTGGACGGCTTGAGGTCGCGGTGCACGATGCCCGCCTGGTGCGCAGCCTGCAGGCCGTCGAGCACGTCCACCATCAGGGCCACGGCATCGTGGGGCGTGCAGCGCCCCTGCTGCGCCAGGTGTTCGGCCAGTGTCCTGCCCGGCACGTACTCGAAGACGATGTAGGGCTGGCGGCCCTGCACGTCCGCCTCGAACACCGGCACGATGAAGGGGTGCGCGAGGCGCCCCACGTGCCGGGCCTCGCGCAGCCAGTGTTCGAGCACCGACGGGTCCTGGTCCTGCACGGGGCGCATGAGCTTGATGGCCACCTCGCGCTGCAGGCGCGGGTCCAGCGCCAGCCACACCGTGGCCTGGGCGCCCCGGCCCAGAAGCCTTTTCAGCTCGAACCGCCCCAATGAAGCGGGCGGCTTCTCGGCGGATCCCAGGGCCCAGCGTTTGGCGGTGGAAAGCGGGGCAAAATCAGTCATGGTGGGGATCAAGGCTGCGGGCTCCACCGTGTGGCGCCCATGCCACGCATCTTATGTCTGGGCCACCGCCCTTTGCAGCAGTGATTCCCCTGCCTTGTCGTTTTCCCCCTCCATGACCACCACCCACCTCCTGTACCTGCACGGCTTTCGCTCCTCTCCCCAGTCCGCCAAGGCCCGGCAGATGGCGGCGTACGTGGCGCTGCACCATCCGGGCGTCACCTTCTGGTGCCCCCAGCTGCCGCCGTCGCCCCGGGCGGCGATGGCGCTGGTGGCGCAGGGCATCGCCCACTGGCCCGGCGCGGCCATGGCGGTGGTCGGCTCGTCGCTCGGCGGTTTCTATGCCAGCTGGGTGGCGCACCACAAGGGCTGCCCCAGCGTGATGCTCAACCCCGCCGTCCACCCGGCGCGCGACCTGGAGCGCCACATCGGCGAGCAGACCTCCTGGCACGACCCGGCACAGCGGTTCTACTTCCAGCCGGAGTACATCGGCGAGCTGCGGGCGCTGGACACTTCGGACCAGCCCCCCGCCGCCCCGGAGATGGCCATCATCGCCAAGGGCGACGAAGTGCTGGACTGGCGGGAAATGGCGGCGCGCTACCCGCATGCGCGGCGGATCGTGCAGGAGGGGGGCGAACACGCCCTCGCCAATTTCAGCGACCACCTGCCCCAGGTGGCGCAGTTCCTGCGCCTGGCCTGACCACCAGCGCCACGCGGGCGCCTGTGCTCAGCGGGCGCGGGACGCCCCGGCGCCACCCGCCCCCATCCAGCGGGCATGGTCGTCCGGGTAGGCGATGCGGTAGCGCTTCATGTGGAACGCGGCTTCATCGTCCTTGCCCAGCATCACGGCGCTTTCGATCAGTGCCTCGATGACGCGGGGCTCGGGAGAGTAATGGAGCAGCTCGTGGGCCAGGGCATTCATCTGCTGCGCGTTGTCCCGCGAGAGCGCCATCGTGGTGAGGCGCGCGAAGTCCAGCTGGCTCGCAAACATCACGGAAGAGGACACCCGGCCCGGCAGGTCATCCCGGTACGCCGGGGCCCTTTGCGCGCTGGGCTTGTAGAACTGGCTCACGCGGTGGTAGTCCCAGGCGGCAACGCCGCACACGGCGAGGACCGCCACGGCCCCCACCAGCCCCGCAAGCCCCGCCCCCGGCGCGGTGCCGCCCGCCGCCCGCCGCGGCCAGGCCAGCAGCGCCACCGACAGCAGGGCCACCAGCTGAAAAGGCCCGTACCACAGCGGGTACTCCAGCATGCTGTGCAGCCCGATGATCGCCAGGGCACCCCAGGCCAGCTGGCGCGCGGGATCGGTCTCGCGCCACGGCCGGGCGTGCACGCACCAGGCCACGAACGCCCCGCACAGCGCCAGGGCCGCCGGCAGGCCCAGCTCCACGGCCAGGTGCAGGGGCAGGTTGTGCGCGTTGTCCAGCAGCACGCAAAAGCGCTCGCCGGGGAACAGCGTGATGTAGTGCGCATAGTCCAGTTCCCCCCAGCCCCAGCCCAGCCAGGGCTTTTGCGCGATCAGGGTGAACATGTTGGACCACAGCACCCGGCGGCTGGCGCACGCGTGCGCGCCATCGGTGAAGCGATGGAACAGCGCATCTGCACGGACGCCCTGGAACTGCCAGAGCAGTTCGGGCAGCAGCCATGCGGCCGCGAGAAAAATCGAAAGCCCGACCGCGCCCATGCGCAGCGCGCTGCCCCTGCCGGGCCCCCGCCACAGCACCAGCAGCCCCAGGATGAGCAGCCACTGCACGGCGACTGTCCGCGACGCCGTGGCGGCCTCGCCCACGGCGATCCCCGCCAGCGCTGCCACGGCAAGCACGTTCGCGAGCGCGGTGGATGGCGGCCACCGCCCCGGGCCCGGCGCTTCCCCGCCGCGTTCCCCTGCGTGGGACGGCCGGGCATGCAGCGCCCACCACAGCCAGGCCCATGTGCCCAGGCTGAGCAAGGTCGCCTGCTGGTTGCGCTGGCGCAGATTGCCCACGGCCTGCCCGGGCACGGAGGCGTGGATCCAGGGGCCCAGGCCCACATCGCCCGCCACGTACTGGACAAGTCCGATGGCGCTGGCCACGACCGCGGCCGCGCCCAGCCCGCCCGCCAGCAGCATTCCCCACCAGGCGCGCCCTCCGCGCCGGGGTGCCTCCGCGTGCACCGACCAGGCCCCCAGCAGCAGGAGCACTGCCACGCACACCCACGACACCAGCACGGGCCAGAAATTGGAGATCGGGGAGTCGGTGAAGGCGAAGAGGAACGGCAAGACCACTGCGAGCAACGCCAGCGGTGCGGCAATGGCATCAAAAAGCATGTCGATAGAACCGTGCCATCATGAAGGACCCTGGATCATAGGGGCTGGTTTCGCACCCCGCACCCCGCACCCCGCGCGCCGCCGCATGCCCGCACCTGCCCTGCCGTCCTCCCGCCTGGCGGGAGCTCCCGGGCCGCCGGTAACATCTCCACCAGGCAACTTCCTCGCACACCCCATGAGAATCGCCCTGCTTTCCGACCTGCACCTGTCCGTGCAGCCCCTGGCCCTTGCCGTGCCCGACGCCGACGTGGTGGTGCTGGCCGGAGACCTGCAGCGGCCCGCGCAGGCCATGGCGTGGGCACGGCAGCTGGGACTGCCCACGGTCTTCGTGGCGGGCAACCACGAGTTCTACGGCTCGGACCTCGTGACCACCATGGCGCAGCTGCGCGCGCATGCCGAGGGCAGCGGCGTGCGGGTGCTCGAACGTGGCGAGTGGCGCCACGGCGGCGTGCGTTTCCTGGGGTGCACGCTGTGGTCGGACTACCGGCTTTTTGACTCGGCGCAGCAACGCGACGAGACCCTGGCCAAGGCCGTGGAGCTGGTGCGCGACTTCACCCGCATCCGCGTGGCGCCCGAATTTCCCCAGCCGTTCACCCCCGCGGTGTCGCAGATGCTCTTCGACCAGTCCGTCGCCTGGCTGGAAGAGCGTTTTGCCGAGCCGTTTGACGGTCCCAGCGTGGTCGTCACGCACTTCGCGCCGGCGCGCGGCAGCATTGCCAGCCAGTTCGCCGGCTCGCCGCTCAATGCCTGCTTCGTCTCCGACCTGGAGGAGCGCATCCTGCGCTGGCAACCCCGCCTGTGGCTGCACGGCCACGTGCACGACAGCTTCGACTACACCATCGGCGCCACGCGCGTCGTCGCCAATCCACGGGGCTACGCGCCCCAGGGCGTGGTGGAAAACAAGGCGTTCGCTCCCGGACTGGTCCTGGAGATCTGACAATCGGCGCCCGGCGCCCATGGGAGAATGCCGGCCATGCATGCATTGTTTGAAGAAGCCGGCAAGTTCATGGCCGGCCGTATCCTGTCCGAAGCCGACACCTCCGCCCAGGTCGAGCTCGACTCGGGCAAACGGGTCAAGGTCAAGGCCGCCAACCTCCTCCTGAAATTCGAGAAACCTGCTCCCGCCGAGCTGGTCGCCCAGGCCCAGGCCGTGGCCGAGACCATCGAGCTGGACCTGGCCTGGGAGTTCGCGCCCGAAGACGAATTCGGCTTTGCCGACCTGGCGCGCGACTACTTCTCCGAGAACGCCACCCTGGTCCAGCAGGCCGGTGCGCTGTTCCGCCTGTACGACGCGCCCCACTATTTCCGCCGCGCGGGCAAGGGCCGGTTCAAGAAGGCATCGGCCGAGATCCTGCAGCAGGCGCTGGCGGCCATCGAGAAGAAAAAGGCCGTCCTCGCGCAGATCGACGAATGGGCCGCAGCGCTCGGACGCGGCGAATGCCCGCAGCCGATCCGCGACCAGCTCTACAAGATATTGTTCAAGCCCGACAAGAACGCGCCCGAATACAAGGCCGTGGTGGACGCCAGCCGCGCCACGCACACCGCGCCGCTCGACCTGCTGCAAAAGGCCGGCGCCATCGACTCGGCCTACCAGTTCCACTGGAAGCGCTTCTTGTTCGAGAACTTCCCCAAGGGCACGGGCTTTCCAGCCGTCACGGCGCCCGCCATTGCGGACGAGCTGCCGCAGTCGCCCGCGCAGGCGTATTCCATCGACGATTCGCAGACCACCGAAATCGACGATGCGCTGTCGGTGCAGGGCCTGGGCACGGGCACCGTGGTACTGGGCATCCACATCGCGGCGCCCGGCCTGGCGATCCAGCCGGGCAGCGCCATCGACCAGCTCGGCCGCGCGCGCCTGTCCACGGTGTACATGCCGGGCTACAAGATCACCATGCTGCCCGACGACGTGGTGCAGACCTACACGCTGGACGAGGGCCGCGCCAACCCGGCCGTGTCGCTGTACGTGACCATCGACGAGGCCACGCTGGAGTTCAAGAGCTCCGAGACAAAGCTCGAGCGCGTGCACGTGGTGGCCAACCTGCGCCACGACCAGCTCGATGCGGTGGTGACCGAAGAATGGCTGTCCAACCCGGCGTTCGAGCATCAAAACGACCCCCAGCGCTTGTCCGACCTGCGCCCCCAGCTATCATTTTTGCACCGCCTGGCCAAGGACCTCAAGGCCCGCCGCGAAGTCGTGCGCGGCAAGCCCGAGAACTTCAACCGGCCGGACTACAACTTCCGCCTGGTCGGCAACAACGGCGCCGAGCCCACGGGTGATGAACAAGTGCAGATCAGCGTGCGCCAGCGCGGCGCGCCGCTCGACCTCATCGTGGCCGAGGCCATGATCGTGGCCAACAGCACCTGGGGCAGCTGGATGGCCGAGCTGGGCGTGCCCGGCATCTACCGCAGCCAGGCCAGCATGGCGCCGGGCGTGAAGGTGCGCATGGGCACCAAGGCGCTGCCGCATGCGGGCATCGGCGTGAAGGCGTATTCATGGGCCACATCGCCCCTGCGCCGCTACACCGACCTGGTCAACCAGTGGCAGATCATTGCCTGCGCCCGCCACGGCAAGACCGCCGCGCTGGCCGCGCCCTTCAAGCCCAAGGACGCCGACCTGTTCTCCATCATCAGCAGCTTCGACGGCGCCTACAGCGCCTACAACGGCTACCAGGCCGGCATGGAACGCTTCTGGACGCTCAAGTATGTGGAGCAGCACGGCATCACCGAGCTGAACGCCACCGTCTTCAAGGAAGGCCCGGGCGGCAGCTTTTTGGTGCGGGCGGACGACATTCCGCTGGTCTTCCCGGTGCTGGGCGCGCAGAACCTGCCGCGCGGCGCGCGCCTCCTGGTGAAGCTGGGCGAGGTGGACGAGATCACCCTGGACATCCACGGCACCGTGATCGAGCGCCTGGACGACCCGGCCGATAGCAGCGACGACGGCCCGGTGGAGGACGCCGAGGAAGAAGACGACACCGTGGCGGGGCCCATCGCCATCGCCGTGGATGTGAACGAGGCCGAACCCGCCACCGCTGATAATCCCACCCCGTGAACATGGCCCCCACGCTCCCCAGCCCCGTCTGGCCGCGGCCCCCCGAGGGGGCCGCGTTGGATTCGGGGGCATCCCTGAAATGAAACTGCCCGCCTTCCTTCGCACCTTCAGCACGCTGCAGCTGGCGCTGGGCGTGTCCATCGCCGTGCACGCCGCGCTGATCTCGGTGCGCTTCATCGACCCCGAGGGCTTCAACCGCGTGTTCCAGGACACGCCGCTCGAAGTCATCCTGGTCAACGCCAAGTCCAACGAGCGCCCCGACAAGGCCCAGGCCATCGCCCAGACCAACCTGGCGGGCGGCGGCGATGCCGACAAGGGCCGCGCCACCAGCCCCCTGCCGTATTCGGCGCTCACGGCCATTGGCGACGATTTCGAGGAAGCGCAGCGCAAGATGGATGCGATGCAGGAGCAGCAGGCGCAGCTGCTGGCCCAGCTGCGCAAGCAGCTGGCCACCCTGCCCGAGCCCGACCCGCGCAAGCCCAGCCAGAGCGCCGAGCAGGCCAACGAGCAGGAAAAGCGGCGCCAGCTCGTCAAGCTGCTGGCCGAGATCGAAAAGCGCATCAACGAAGAAAACTCGCGCCCCAAGAAGCGCTACATCAGCCCCGCCACGCGCGAGGAAGCCTACGCCGCCTATTACGACACGCTGCGCCGCAAGGTGGAAGACAAGGGCACCGAGAACTTCCCCGAACAGGGCGGGCGCAAGCTGTACGGCGAGCTCACGATGATCGTCACCGTCAACCACGACGGCCGCGTGCTGGAGACCGAGGTGGTGCAAGGCTCGGGCAACACCACACTCGACCGGCGCGCCGAGGCCATTGCCCGCGCCGCAGGGCCCTTTGGCGCCTTTGGCACCGACATGCGCAAGAAGGCCGACCAGATCGCCATGGTGGCGCGCTTCAAGTTCACGCGGGACCAAACCCTGGAAACCAGTGTTCGGTAACCCCCCTGAGTCGCCTGCGGCGTCTTCCCCCCAGGGCGACGCCGCCAGCCGCCTGGCAAAGCCCGTTCCGCGGCAGCCCCGGCCTGACCCCGCTCCCTGCATGCAGCCCTTGTTGTTCCCATGACACCTTCGCCTCTCGCCCCCGACCTGTACTGCGTGATGGGCAACCCGGTGGCGCACAGCCGCTCGCCCGCCATCCACGCCCGCTTCGCCGAACTGACGGGCGAGCACATCGCCTACGAGCGCCGCCTGGTGCCCATGGATGGTTTTGCGCAGGGCGTGCGCGACTTCGCGGCCCAGGGCGGGCGCGGCTGCAATGTCACCGTGCCTTTCAAGACCGAGGCGCCCGGTCTCGCCACCGAATGCAGCGAACGCGTGCAACTGGCCGGTGCGGCCAACACCCTGACCTTCCGCGCCGATGGCGGCATCTATGCCGACAACACCGACGGCCTGGGCCTGGTGGCCGACATCACGCGCAACGCGGGCATCTCGCTGGCGGGGCGCGATGTGCTGCTGGTGGGCGCCGGTGGCGCCGCTGCGGGCGTGCTGGGCCCGCTGCTGCGGGCCGGTGCGCGCCACATCACCGTGGCCAACCGCACGCTGGCCAAGGCACAGGCCCTGGTGCAATCGCACAGCGCGCTCGCATCGCTACAAAAATCGGAGCTGCTAGCGCTTATCCCACAAGCGCTAGATGCCAATTTTGATGTCATCATCAATGCCACGGCCAGCAGCCTTGCCGGTGCCGAGGTGCCGGTGCCCGCCCACGTGCTGCGCCCGGGCTGCCTGGCCTACGACATGATGTATGGCCCCGCAGCGCAGGGTTTTCTGGACTGGGCCCGGCGCCACGGCGCCGTGCCGCGCGACGGCCTGGGCATGCTGGTGGAGCAGGCCGCCGAAGCGTTCCTGCTGTGGCGCGGGGTGCGCCCGCCCTCGGCGCAGGTGCTGGCCGAACTCCAATCCGCCCTCTGACTGAACCCACGGAACAAGGACACGCTGCGATGAAAGCCGTGCTGCGCTGGCTGGGACTGGTGGTGCTCGCCTTCGTGGCGCTGCAGCTGTTCTTCGTGGTCCGCATCGCGGCCATGGTGGCCATCGACCCGGAATCCACCAGCTTCCAGCGCTCCGAGGCCTGGGCGCAGCTGTCCAGCACGGGCCAGGTGCGCTGGCGCCAGCAATGGGTGCCCTACGCGAGCATCTCGGACTCGCTCAAGCGCGCCGTGATCGCGTCGGAAGACGATGGCTTCGTGAGCCACGACGGCGTGGACTGGATGGCCATCGAGAAGGCCTGGGAGCGCAACGCCAAGGCCGAGGCCCAGGCCAGCAAGGCGCAGGCCCGCGCCCCCGACCGCCCCGTGCGCGCCCCGAAGATCCGGGGCGGCTCGACCATCACGCAGCAACTGGCCAAGAACCTGCTGCTCTCGGGCGAGCGCACGCTGCTGCGCAAGGGCCAGGAGTTCGTGCTGACGCTGCTGCTGGAGCAACTGCTCTCCAAGCAGCGCATCCTGGAGATCTACCTCAACAGCGTGGAGTGGGGCGAAGGCGTGTTCGGCGCCGAGGCGGCCGCGCAGCACTACTTTCGCAAGAGCGCCAGCAAACTCACCGCCGGCGAGGCCGCGCGCCTGGCGGTGATGCTCCCGGCCCCCAAGCGCTTCGAGAAAACACCCGGGTCCGCGTATCTGGCGGGCCGGTCGCGGACGATTCTGGCGCGCATGGGCAGCGCGGAGCTGCCGTGACGGGGCGGGCCCTGCGCCACCGCAGGGCCTGGGGGCACCTGGCCCTGCACCCGCCCGGGCGGCGCGCCTAGCACCGCCGCGCCAGCCGCACCATCACCGGCCCGTCAGGCCGCAAGGTCACGTGCAGCCTTGGCGCGCACGCGGGCCCCCCACCCGGCAACCGCAGCTGATAGCGCTGCAGCAGCATGGCCGCGAGCAGCGTCATCTCCAGCATCGCGAAGTGCTGGCCAATGCACACGCGGGGGCCCACGCCGAACGGTATCCATGCACCCTTGGGGATGGCCGGGGCATCGTCCAGAAAACGCTCGGGCACGAACCGGTCGGCCTGGGCAAACCAGCGTTCATCCCGGTGCAGCACCCAGGGCGTGATGCGCAGCATCGCGCCCTGGGGCACGGCCACGCCCCCCAGCGTGATGGGCGCGGTGGTGCGCCGGGTCATCAGCGCGGCAATCGGCGGGTACAGGCGCAGCGCCTCCTTGAGCGTGGCGGCCAGAAAGGGCAGCCGGGCCAGGTGCTCGGGGCCGGGCGTCTGGCCCGGGGGCAGCACGCTGTCCACCTCGGCCTGCGCGCGCTGCGCGGCCTCGGGGTGTTCGGCCATCAGGCGGCTCCACCACAGCAGCGTGGTGGCGCTGGTTTCGTGCCCGGCCTGGAAGCTGACCATGCACTGGTCGAAGACCTCCTGCGGCGACAGCGGCTCGCCCGTGGATTCGTCGCGCAGCGCCAGCAGCATGTGCAGCAGGTCGGTGCGCGGCGGAGCGCTCGCCGGGCCGCCCTCTTCCCGCCTGCGCGCATCGATGTGGCGCTGCACCAGCCCCCGGAGCGCCTTGAGCGCGCGCCGCTTGGCGGACTTGCCGGGCAGGGGCAGCCAGTCGGGCAGCGTGAAGGGCATGAACATTTCGCGGAACGCCGTCTCCGACAGCGTCTGCGTGGCCCAGGCGGCGTCGCGCGCATCGGCCTTTGCCGACTCGCTGAACAGCGTGCGCAGGATCACGTCCATCGCCACGCCGGTCCACAATGTGTCCATGGGCACCAGCGCCTCGGCCTGGCCGGCGGGCACGGCGGCATCGAGCGCGCTGCGGGCGGCATCGGTCATCAGTTGCGCGTAGCCCGCCACGCGCCTGGGGCTGAACGCGGGCATCAGCATGCGGCGCTGGCGCTGCCAGGTGTCGCCCTCGGTGACCAGCACGCTCTGGCCGAACACCTGCTCGAACACGGCAATGCCGCGCTCCCAGCGGATCAGCTGGTCGGCATGGGTGACCAGCGCCTCGCGCACCAGCTCGGGCGACATGAGGTCCCATGCATCCTCATGCACCAGGCGCATGCGGGTGAGGTCGCCATGGCGGCGCTGCAGCCGCACGACAAAGCCCAGGTAGTCGGCGCGCATGTCGCGCAGCAGGGGCAGCCCCCACCAGCGGCGGGCAGGGCCGCCAGGCCGTGCGGCCTGGGCGGTGGCGGGGGGTATCGGAGCGGTCGCGGCGGGAGTGGTGGTCGTGGTGTTCATGCCGTGCATGGTGCAATGCAGCAGCCGCCGGGTATTGAACGAATTCGACATCGCCCCTGGCCTACACTCGCGCCCCATGGCAACCCTGGTCCCACCTTCCGCACGGCATCCACAGGGGCTGATCCCCTCGGGCCAGCTGTGGCTGCCGCGCGCCAGCCTGTCGGCCTGCCTGCGCGGTGCCATGGTGCGCAGCACGCTGGGCTACGCGCTCCGTGACGAGCAACGCATCAACCGCTTTCCGGCCACGCCCCTGTGCAGCCTGAGCTGGTGGTTTGAGGGTCGCAGCGAATGCCTGGTGCCCGAGCGCCCCGACACCATGCCCGGCCTGCACAGCCCGCGCGAGGCCTACCCCGGTCGCTGGGTGCTGACGGGCCCGCACACTCGGCCCAGCACCAGCTATTGCGCCCATCCCACCCACGCCATGATGGTGATGTTCATGCCCGATGCGCTGCACCAGCTCATCGGCCTGGAGCCCGAGACGCTGACCGACCGCATGGTGGACGCGCAAACCGTGCTGCCGCCCGACTGGATCGCGATGTGCGAAGCCGTGCAGCACCAGCCCGACGACGCGGCCCGCATGGCGTGCCTGGAAGCATTTCTGGAGCCCCGCTGGCAAGCCTGCCGCCCCGCGCAAGCGCTGCAGGCGCAGCGCTATGGCGACTGGGCCATGCACCTCGCGCAACGCGCCGCCGTGTCGGCCCCAGGCCGCAGCCTGCGCCAGCTGGAGCGCCGCATCAAGCGCTGGGCAGGGCTGCCGCTGCGCGAGCTGCGCGGCTTCGGCAAGGCCGAGCAGGCGTTCTTCGACACCATCGCGGCCGAGGCTGTCCACGGCACGGTGAAATGGGCCGATGTGGCGGCGGGCGCAGGTTTCTCGGACCAGTCGCACCTGTGCCGCGTCACCCGGCGCGTCACCGGCTACGCACCGCAGGCACTGTATGACGGCATCTACGGCGACGAAGCGTTCTGGGCGTACCGCATCTGGGTGTAGGTGCAGCGGGGGTGGCCGCCCGCCCGCAGTCCGCCACGGCGGCGCACGCCGCAGGGCCCAGGGCGCAGGTCGCAGGTCGCAGGTCGCAGGTCGCAGGTCGCAGGTCGCAGGGCGCAGGGCGCACGCCACGTATCATCCCCGCCATGCTTGCCAAGTTGATGAGTCTTTTTCTGCTGGGGATCGTGCGGTTTCTCACCGGCTCCCAGGCCCGCTGGTATGGCTGCCCGCCCAAGGCCGAACAGCGTATCTACTTCGCCAACCACCAGAGCCATGCCGACATGGTGCTGATCTGGGCCGCGCTGCCCGAGGAGCTGCGCAGCATCACCCGCCCCATCGCGGCCAAGGACTACTGGACCAAGACGCCCTTGCGGCAATGGATCACCACGGCCGTGTTCAACGCCGTCTATGTGGACCGGCAGGCCACGCCCGCGCGGCCGACCGCGGCCGTGGCGGCGGAGCCCGGGGGCGCGCCCGCGGCCCCGGCCGATGCCGACACCGCCATGGCCGGCGGCCCCGACCCCTCGCCCGAAGCCCCGCCCCGCCCGCCCAGCCCCGAGGCGCTGCGCGCCGCGCTGCCCGAGTCGGACCCGCTGGCGCCGCTGGTGCGCGCGCTGGAGAGCGGCGACTCCATCGTGATCTTCCCCGAGGGCACGCGCGGCCATGGCGACGAGCCGCAGCCGTTCAAGTCGGGCCTGTTCAAGCTGGCGCAGATGTTCCCGCAGGTGGTGCTGGTGCCCGCCTGGATCAACAACGTGCAGCGCGTGATGCCCAAGGGCGAAGTGGTGCCCGTGCCCATCCTGTGTTCCGTGACCTTTGGCGCACCCGTCCAGCTCGAAGCGGGTGAAGAACGCCGTCCGTTCCTGGACCGCGCACGCCGCGCCGTGATCGCGCTGCGGGAAGTCTGACCATGACGATCCCCAAGCCCCTGCCCTCGCCTATCGCCGCGCCCCCGGGGGCGGCACGGACATGAACAACTTCCTGCGCAACCTCACCGCCACCCAGCAGATCGGGGCCCTGTTCCTGGTCGTGTTCGGCATCCTGTCCATCGTCACCGTCTGGGCCTTCGTGCGCAACCTGCGCGAGCACGCGGGCGACGATCCCGAATCCGAGGCGCGCGCGCTGGAGGCCAAGCGCTTCTGGGGCCTGCTCAAGACCTCGTGGATGATGGCCACCGTGTTCTGGGTGGGCTGGGTGCTGGGCGACACCGTGGCCACCGTGCTCTTCGCGATCGTGGGTTTTTTCGCGCTGCGCGAGTTCATCACGCTCTCGCCCACGCGCCGGGGCGACCACCGCAGCCTGGTGCTGGCCTTCTTCGTGGTGCTGCCGCTGCAGTTCTGGATCGTGGGCAGCAAGCACTTCGACCTGTTCACGGTGTTCATCCCCGTCTACGTGTTCCTGGCCCTGCCCGTGGTGAGCGCGCTGGCCAACGACCCGCAGCGCTTCCTGGAGCGCAACGCCAAGCTGCAGTGGGGCATCATGGTCTGCGTGTACGGCATGAGCCATGTGCCCGCGCTGCTGCTGCTCGACTTTCCGGGCTACCGCGACAAGGGCGCTTTCCTGGTGTTCTTCCTCGTCTTCGTGGTGCAGACCTGCATGGTGGTGCAGCATCTCCTGGGCCGGCGCTTTCCGCACAAGCCCGTGGCGCCGCAGGTCAGCCAGAGCTTCCAGTGGGCGAGCTGGCTGGCGGGCGTGGGCGTGGGCGGGCTGGTGGGCACGCTGCTCACCTTCATCACGCCCTTCAAGCCCGGGCAGGCGCTGGGCATGGCGCTGCTGGCCTGCGTGGCGGGCAGCCTGGGGCACCTGGTGATGAAGGCGCTCAAGCGCGACCGTGGCATCACGAGCTGGGGCATGCAGGGCATGTCCGTCACCGGCGCGGGCGGCCTGCTCGACCGGGTGGACGCCCTGTGCTTCGCGGCGCCGGTGTTCTTCCATTCGGTGCGCTGGTACTTCGGCCTCTGACAATAAAATCGGCCGCCAGCGCTTTACCAACAAGCGCTGGTAGCTATTAAATAAATAGCAAATGCGCATTCTCGGCATCGACCCCGGCCTGCAGACCACCGGCTTCGGCGTGGTGGACATGGACGGCCACCAGCTCAGCTACGTGGCCAGCGGCACCATCCGCACCACCACGCTGGCGCTGGGTGACCTGCCCGGGCGCCTGAAGATCCTGTTCGACGGCATCACCGAAGTGGCCGCGCGCTACGAGCCCGATGTGGCCTCGGTCGAGATCGTGTTCGTCAACGTCAATCCGCAGTCCACCCTGCTGCTGGGCCAGGCGCGCGGCGCCTGCATCACGGCCCTGGTGGCCAGCAACCTGCCCGTGGCCGAATACACCGCGCTGCAGATGAAGAAGGCCGTGGTCGGCCATGGCCGCGCGGCCAAGAGCCAGGTGCAGGAGATGGTGCGCCGCCTGCTGTGCCTGCCCGGCCTGCCGGGCACCGATGCGGCCGACGGCCTGGGCATGGCCATCACCCACGCGCATGCCGGTGCGGCCATGGGGCGGCTGGGGGAAGCGGCCACGCTCAACCGGCGCCAGCATGCGATGTACAAGGGCGGGCGCAGCTACTGACCCCCGGGCGCCCGCAAGACGGCGCCCCGCTGCGGCTTCGCCCGGCCACCCGCCGGAATGCCGGCGTGCCACAGGCAAAAAAATACCGCGCCCGAAGGCGCGGTATAGCCGCACCAGGGTTTCTGCGGCAATGAAAGGGTCAGGCCACCTGCGTCTTGAGCCGGTCGGCACGCTCCTTGGGCGAAGGGTGCGTGGACAGGAAGCTGGTGGAATCCCCGCCCGACATGGCGGCGAGCTTTTCCAGGGCCGTCACGCAGGCCGCGGGCTGGTAGCGCTTGGCCTTCATGAAGCCCATGGCGTAGTCATCGGCCTCGCGCTCGTTGCCTTGCGAGTGCTGGGCGCGTACCACCTTCTCGAACAGGTCACCCAGCTGCGAGCTGGCGATGGCGCCGGCCTTGCCGTTGCTCGACGCCACGGCGTTGCGCAGCGCGCTGGTGCGCAGGGCCGTCTGGATGCGGGCCTTGGTGTGGCCTGCCTTGACGTGGCCGATCTCGTGGCCGATCACGTAGCGCACCTCGTCGTCGGTGAACTTGTCCATGAGGCCCGAATACACGCGGATCGTGCCGTTGGCCATGGCGAAGGCGTTGATCTCGGGCGTGAGGTAGACCTTGAAATTCATCTTGAGGCCGTCGTGCGTGCCCAGGCCCGAGGTGAGTTTGGTGAGGCGGGTCGCGTAGGGGTTGCCTGCCGGGGCCACCTTGTTCTGGCGGTCCATCTCGGCGGACATCTGGTCGAACGTGCTCTTGAGTTCCTCGTCCGACAGGCTTTCGGACTTGGCCAGGTCCTTGCCCGCGTCCAGCATCTTGCCCAGGTCGAACTGCGCCCACACGGGCGATACGGCGCTCACGCCGGAAGCCAGGGTCACGAGCGTCAACAATTTACGGCGGTCCATCGGGGTTCCCTCTCTGACGTCAGTCAGTTGATTGATCTTGGTCTGATTGTTTTTTTGCGCAACCAACCGCAAGCAGTGGCGGGCGCGCGCCGAAGGATAGCCACGCCAGTGCCGTTTCCGGCCCCTGGCGATGTCTGCAGATGTAAGAACTGTGTGCCGATGCTGGCGGCGGGCGCGGCGGCGCTGATGGCCGCAGCCATTGCCGTGCCAGAACAGCCGGGAATGTGAAAAAAACGCTCCAGGCGCTTACTGGTCAATCACATCACGCTGCACAAAACATAGCATTCGACGGTATTGGTCAGCCGCTGTGCCGCGCCCAGTCATGCGGCTGCCCCCGGGATTCAGCGCCCCAGGCCCCGCTTGAGCTCCTTGAGCAGCAGCAGCACCTGGTTGGATGCGTGGCGGCAGCTTCCGTTGAGCAGCTGCACGGCCTTTTGCTGCTCCCCCGCCTGGAACAGGGTCACGACATCGGCCGCCTGCTGGTGGAAGTACTTGTGCCGCGCCACCAGCATGTCGAACGCCGGAAAGTGCCCCAACCGCACGCGCCCCGTGCCGTAGAGCCAGCGGCCCAGGTCGCAGCGGTCGTCCTGGCAGATGCGGTCGGGCCGCATGACCTCCTGCGAGCGGCCATTGACCATGTCCTGCAGCTGCAGGCGCCAGCGCTCGTGGCTGGCGATGGCCGCGTCGATGTCGATCTCGGTCATCAGCATGGAGGCGTATTCGGCGTCCAGCACCAGCTCGCTGCCGTTGTCTTCCATGGCCCAGGTGGTGTCGGGGCTGGCAGGGTCTTGCTCCCGGATCTTGAACAGGCGGCTGAAAAAACCCATGCTTGGTCCCAGTAAAGGCCTCGTGCGGGAAACCGGAAATCGTCCCGGCAGAAATGCCTTGAAACATTTTGTGGGTGCGGCGCATTTTTGGCTACCAAAAAATCGCCTCTCCGCGCACGCGGCCCAGGGCAACCCTTCAGCCGCTGCCAGCTCTGGCACCCGGCCTGCACGAATGTGGTGGCCGCCGGACAATGCACCCATGACTTCCACCGCCACCCGCCCCGCCCTGTCCATGCTCGACCTGGTCGCCGTCCGCGAAGGCGGCACCGTCGCCGACGCGCTGCAGATTGCCCTGCGCACCGCGCAGCACGCCGAAAAACTGGGCTTTGCCCGCTACTGGCTGGCGGAGCACCACAACATGGCGGGCATCGCCAGCTCGGCCACCGCCGTGCTGGTGGGGCACATCGCGGGGGGCACCTCGCGCATCCGCGTGGGCTCGGGCGGCGTCATGCTGCCCAACCACGCGCCGCTGGTGGTGGCCGAGGCCTTCGGCACGCTGGCCGAGCTGTACCCCGGCCGCATCGACCTGGGCCTGGGCCGCGCGCCGGGCACCGACCCCACCACCATGCGCGCATTGCGCCGCAGCCGGGTGGAGACGGCCGACGACTTTCCGCAGGACGTGGCCGAGCTGCAGCGCCTGCTGGCACCGGCAGAACCCAACCAGCGCCTGATCGCGATGCCCGGCGCAGGCACCAATGTGCCCATCTGGCTGCTGGGCTCCAGCCTGTTCTCGGCGCAACTGGCGGCGGAGCGCGGCCTGCCCTATGCCTTTGCCTCGCACTTCGCGCCGCGCCTGCTGCACCAGGCCATCGACCTGTACCGCAACCTGTACCGCCCGTCCGCCGCCTGGCCCAAGCCCTATGTGGCGATCGGGGTGCCCCTGATTGCAGCGCCCACGGACGAGGAAGCGGAGTTCCTGGCCAGCAGCACCTACCAGCGGGTGCTGGGCATCCTGACGGGCGACCGCCGCCGCCTGCTGCCACCCGTCGAAAACTACGCCGCGCGCCTGCAGCCGCAGGAACGTGCGGCCATCGGAGACTTTCTGGCCGCCGCCGTCATCGGCGGGCCTGACACCGTGCGAGCGGGCCTGGAGCAACTGAGCGAGGCCACGGGCGCGGATGAGCTCATGCTGGTGAGCGACGTGTACGACCCGGCGCTGCGGCTGCGCTCGCTGGACATCGCGGCGCAGGCCCACGGCACCCTGCGGGCCACAGGCCTGCCTCTGCCAGCCTGAATCACCACACACCCCCCTGTCGCCCAGGCTTCACCGCGCCAGATATCCGCCATCCACCGGGTAATACGCCCCGGTCACAAATGACGCCTTGGCGGATGCCAGCCAAGCCACCAGCTCGGCCACCTCTTCGGGCTGCCCCAGGCGGCCGATGGGGTGCGCACCCACCAGCATGGCATTGACGCCTGCGTCCTGCTCCAGACCGCTGATCATCGGCGTGTGGATAAAGGCGGGCCCCACGGCATTGATGCGCACGCCATGGGCACCGTACTCAATGGCTGCCGCCTTGGTCAACCCCACCACACCGTGTTTGGCGGCCGTATAGGCCGGCGCCGTGGCAAACCCCACGGAGCCCAGGATGGACGCCATGTTGATGATGGCGCCACCGCCATTCTTGAGCATGGCCGCGATCTGGTACTTCATGCCGTAGAACACGCCCGACAGGTTGATGTTGATGACCTGCGCCCAGCCCTCCAGCGGATAGTCGGCGGTGGGTGCCTGCGGGCCGCCGATGCCAGCGTTGTTGCAGGCAACGTCCAGACGGCCATAGTGGGCAACCGTGCGGTTGACCAGCGTTTCGCAGTCTGCGGGCTTGCCCACGTCGGCGGCCACAAAAATGGCGTCGCCGCCCGCCGCACGCACCAGCGCAGCCGTTTCCTCGCCCGCCGGCACGTTCACATCCGACGCCACGACCTTGGCGCCTTCGCGCGCCCACACGAGCGCAATGGCACGCCCGATGCCCGACGATGCCCCCGTGACCAACGCCACCTTGTTCTTCAGCATGAAAGACTCCTGGTTCGTTCAGAACACCTGCAACCCGATGCCACAGGTCCGTTTTTTTCATTCTGCGCGCCCGGGGTGCCGGCGCCTTGACCTGGATCACGCCTCCGACAGCAGGACCCACGGCGCGGCAAGTGGCCTCGGGTAGCGGCTACCATCTCGGACTGCAGGGCATTTCTGCCTCCACCCACCGTTGTGTGATTTCCTGACGCCCACGCCTTACCGCCCACGCCCGCATGCCCGCTTTTTCCTTTGAAGCCCTGGACGCCCAGGGCCAGACCCGCAAGGGCCTCATGGAGGCCGACACCGCCAAGGCGGCGCGCAGCCTGCTGCGGGCCCAGGCCCTGGTGCCGCTGGCCGTGGAACTGGTGCAGACCGGACAGTCGCTGGACGGGAGCGCCGCCAGCCTCGGCCAGCGGCTGTTCACCCGGCCGGTGTTCGGTGCCACCGCGCTGGCCATCTGGACGCGCCAGATCGCCGGGCTGGTGTCGTCCGGGCTGCCGCTCGAACGCGCCCTCACCGCCTTGTCGGAAGAGGCCGACGACGAGCGCCAGCGCCACCTGGTGGCCGCGCTGCGCGCCGAGGTGAATGCCGGCGCCACGTTCGCCCGCGCGCTGTCGCAGCACCCGCGCGAGTTCTCGGACATCTACTGCGCCGTGATCGGCGCGGGCGAACACAGCGGCAACCTGGGCCTGGTGCTGGAGCGCCTGGCCGACGACCTGGAAGAGCGCCAGGCGCTCAAGGCCAAGCTGGTGGGCGCTGCGCTGTACCCGGCCATCGTGACCATCGTGGCCATCGTGATCGTGCTCTTCCTCGTCGGCTACGTGGTGCCCCAGGTGGCCAGCGTGTTCGCGGGCACCAAGCGGGCGCTGCCGTTCCTCACGGTGGCCATGCTGGGTATCAGCGCTTTTGTGCGCAGCTATGGCTTGATGGTGCTGATTGCTTTTGTCTTGATGGTTTTTGGCGCACGCTGGGCACTGACCATTGGGCATATCCGTGAAAAATTCGATGCCGCCTGGCTCAACCTGCCCCTCGTGGGCAAGCTGGCGCGCGGCTACAACGCGGCGCGCTTTGCCGGCACGCTGGCCATGCTGGCGGGCGCGGGCGTGCCCATCCTGAAAGCCCTGCAGGCCGCCGCCGAAACCCTGAACAACCGCGCGCTGCGCGCCGACGCGCTGGACGCGCTGGTGCTGGTGCGCGAAGGCGCGCCCCTGGCCTCGGCGCTGGCGCAGAAAAAGCGTTTTCCCGGCCTGCTGTCGATGTTCGCGCGCCTGGGCGAGCAGACCGGGCAGTTGCCGGTGATGCTGCAGCGCGCCGCACGGCAGCTTTCCACCGAGGTGCAGCGCCGCGCGATGGCGCTGGCCACCATCCTGGAGCCTTTGCTCATCGTCGGCATGGGCATGATCGTGATGCTGATCGTGCTGGCCGTTTTGCTGCCCATCATCCAGCTGAATCAGTTTGTGAAGTGACTTTATGGCCGTGACCCTGGACGACAAGCTGGTGGTGGCGATCTCCTCGCGCGCGCTGTTCAACTTCGAGGAAGAAAACCGCGTCTTCGAACACGAGAGCGATGACCGCGCCTACGTGGAGCTGCAGCGCCAGCGCCTGGATGTGCCCGCCGCGCCCGGCGTGGCGTTTTCCCTGGTGCGCAAGCTGCTCGCGTTCAACACCTCCGAGCACCAGCGGGTGGAGGTGGTGCTGCTCTCGCGCAATGACCCGGTCAGTGGCATGCGCGTGTTCCGCTCATGCAATGCCCATGGCCTGCCGACCATCCAGCGCGGCGTGTTCACCCAGGGGCGCGACCCGTTCCGCTACCTGCGGCCGCTGGGCGCGCACCTGTTCCTGTCGGCGAATGAGGCCGATGTGCGCGAGGCCCTGCACCTGGGCTACCCCGCCGCGCGGGTGATCACCGAGTCGGTGCGGGCCGGCGACGCGAACCCGCAGGAAGTGCGCATTGCCTTTGACGGCGACGCCGTGCTGTTCTCCGACGAGGCCGAGCGGGTGTACCAGGCCGAGGGCCTGGCGGCGTTCCAGCAGCACGAGACCGACAAGGCGGCCCTGCCCCTGCCCGACGGCCCCTTCAAGCCCCTGCTCGCGGCGCTGCACCGGCTGCAATCCGCCGGAGAATCCGGCGGCGCCACCGGCATGCGCATCCGCACGGCCCTGGTCACGGCGCGCAGCGCACCCGCGCACGAACGCGCGATCCGCACGCTGATGGACTGGAACATCGACGTGGACGAAGCCATGTTCCTGGGCGGCCTGCCCAAGGGCGAGTTCCTGCGCGAGTTCGAGCCGGACTTCTTCTTCGACGACCAGACGGGCCATGTGACGTCGGCAGCGCGCCATGTGCCCGCGGGACATGTGAACAGCGGCATCTCCAACCCCCTGCGTGCCGGGGGCGGCTGAGGCAGGGGGTGGCGATGGTCCGGGCTCTTGCCGCGAAAAGTTCTGCAAAGTCCTGCAACGCCGGGTGAAAGCCTGCAAAGCCCCGGTTGCAATCCGCCGGCGGCCCACCAACTGTGCCAACATCGTCCCCCGAACCCCACTGAAGGAAGATGTGTTGCGCAAGAGAATTTCCCTCGCCGCCTGCCTGATGGGCGCCGTGCTGGCCACCATGGGCTCCGCCGCGCTGGCCCAGGCCCCTGCCGCACCGCCGCCAGAGCCTGCGGCGAGCGCGCCCGCCGAGCCCGGCACGGGCCAGACCAAGGGCGAGATCAAGGCCATGCGCGATTTCAAGATGCTGGACTTCAACGGCGACGGCAAGCTCAGCCGCACCGAGGTCAAGCTCTTTCCCCGCCTGGCGGCCGCGTTTGACGAGGCGGACACGGACGGCGACGGCTACGTGTCGTACGAAGAGGTTCGCGTCTTCGCCGCCAGATACCGCGCGGAGCGGGACCGCAACAAGGCAGCCCAGGCCGCCCGCCAGCCCGCCTCCGGCAGCCAGCCCTGAACCCGCCCGGGTGGACGGCTGACCATCCCTCTCCCGCAGGCAAGCGCGCAGCGCGGGCAGCCAGATCCGGGGTCAAATAGGTGTTTTGCGCTTGCTGGATAAGCGCCTTCAGCTATATTTTCAGGAGCATCACCCCGCAGGCGCCGCTGGGGGTGGGAAGCCGATCCGCACAAGGGACGGGCTGCGGGCGGCAGCATTGCGCGCCACCGGCCAAAAAATGCAAAAGAAGCAAGGAACAGCCACTGCGGGCAGCGCGGTACCGGTGCCACCGGCCCAGCACGCAGCGCAGGCGGCGGGCTAGAGGCCGCCCGTGCGCTTGATCTTGGGGTCCGAGTACGTCAGCGGCTCGTTCTTGACCTGCTGGGCCAGGCGCTCCTGCAAGGTCATCCGGTTGATGTCCTGCGCCACTTCCACCGCACTGCCGCTGGCCCGCCACATCGACTGGATGAGCTCCAGCAGCTGCTTGTAGATTGGCTCCTTGGGCGGCTCTGGCGGTTCTTCCACGGTGTCCTTTTTTTTCACCTCGGTCCAGTCCCGGTTCGCCACGTCGGGCGCCGACGGCTTGTCGGGCTCGCGCACGATCGCGCCCTCGCCCATCCGGTCCATGGACTCGACGGGGTTGGATGCGTTGATGGGACGCACCGGTGGCGCGCCAGAGGCGCCAGTGGAATACAAATCAGCGCCCTGAGGACGCCAACTCGGCGATCGATCGACAGGTGGCATTTGCATGGCAATGGCCCGTAGTTGAGATGAATGACAGAGGGTCTTTTGGCCTCTTCGTACATTCATTACGGCAAAAAGAAGGGGAAATTTAGGTCTTTTTCACCGATTGCTCAAAATTAAGGGTTTTCACCTACCTTTTCGCGATTTTCAGGCCGCCAAAGGGCCTGATGAATGGCCGGACGCACGGATTGAACACGCAGGCGGTGGCAATCACGCGGGTTGCGTGTTGCTTTTTGGGGTGGAATGCCGCCGACAGGCGCCAGCGGCGGGCCCGAAACGCCCACCACGGCTACCGGCGATCCTGTGCGGGAAGGGCCCCGGTATGGCGGGGCTGGCGCGTCAGAGGAAGCGTTCGAGCAGCCGGCGCGAATGCCGGTCCAGCGCGGTGGTGTCCTGGACCCGGAACTGGACCCCGTCCCCGCCCGCGATCAGCAGCCGGGTGCGCCCCCCCAGCCTGCGGATGTCTTCCTCGGCCTTGAGCACCAGCTTGGCGGGTCCGCGATCGGTCTCCACATCCCAGGTGCTGGGGGTCGAAAAGCTCGACACGGCAACGATTTTTTCAATAGTGGGCACAAACTCGCGCACTTCCAGCTCTTCTTCGATGAGCTGGCGCGCGGTGGCCTCCAGCTGGTCGAGCCGGTCGATCCACAGCAGCTCGTGGCCATCCGAACCGATCAAGGAGAGCCCGTGCGCCGGCGCGGCAATGGGGAAGGCCCGCACGGGGGTGATGCCTTCGTGGACGGTGCCATCGGGCAGGGTCAGGACCAGCCGGCCGTGCGGATTGCGGGCCAGGGTGAATTCAGGCTGCGACACCAGGGTGAAGGTGGTTGTGTTCATGGCGGTTCCCACGGTGGCGGTCACGAATTGCCGGCCGGGTGGGCCGGGTGCAGCAGGCTGCTGTCGATGATGACGCCGGCGGCCTGCGCGTCTTCCTCGGCGCGGCGGGCCTGGGCTTCGTACAGCCGCCAGTAGGCGCCCTGTTTCTCCATGAGTTCGTCGTGGGGGCCCACTTCCACCACCTCGCCGCGGTCCATCACCACCAGGCGGTCGGCCTTGCGCAGGGTGGACAGGCGGTGGGCGATGGCGATGGTGGTGCGGCCCTGCACCAGGTTGTCCAGTGCCTTCTGGATTTCCTTCTCGGTCTCGGTGTCCACGGCCGAGGTGGCCTCGTCGAGGATCAGGATGCGCGGGTCGATCAGCAGCGCACGCGCGATGCTGATGCGCTGGCGCTCACCGCCCGACAGGCCCTGGCCGCGCTCGCCCACCAGCGAGTCGTAGCCGTGCGGCAGGCGCAGGATGAACTCGTGCGCGTGGGCCGCGCGGGCGGCCGCCACGATCTCCTCGCGCGTGGCCTCGGGCTTGCCGTAGGCGATGTTCTCGGCGATGGTGCCGAAGAAAAGGAAGGGCTCCTGCAGCACCAGGCCGATGTGGCGCCGGTAGTCGGCCACGGCGAAGCGGCGGATGTCCACGCCATCGACCTGGATGGAGCCGTCGCTCACGTCGTAGAAGCGGCTGATCAGGTTCACCAGGGTACTCTTGCCCGAACCGCTGTGTCCCACCAGGCCGATCATCTCGCCGGGGCGGATATCCAGGTCCAGCCCCTTGATCACCGCGCGGCTGCCGTAGCGGAAACCCACGTTGCGCATGGCGATGGCGCCCTGCACCTTGTCCACCTTCACCGGCTGGGCCGGGTCGGGCACGTTGCTCACGTGGTCCAGGATGTCGAAGATGCGCTTGGCGCCGGCCGCCGCCTTCTGCGTGACCGAGACGATGCGGCTCATGGAGTCGAGCCGGCTGTAGAAGCGCCCGATGTAGGCGATGAAGGCCGTGAGCACGCCCACCGTGATCTGGTTGCGCGACACCAGCCAGATGCCGAAGGCCCAGACCACGAGCAGGCCGATCTCGGTGAGCAGCGACACCGTGGGGGTGAACAGCGACCAGGTCTTGTTGAGCTTGTCGTTGACCTCCAGGTTGTGCTGGTTGGCGTCGCGAAAGCGCTGGGCCTCGCGCTTTTCCTGGGCGAAGGCCTTGACCACGCGGATGCCGGGGATGGTGTCGGCCAGCACATTGGTCACCTCGGACCAGACCCGGTCGATCTTCTCGAAACCAGTGCGCAGGCGGTCGCGCACGGTGTGGATCATCCAGGCGATGAAGGGCAGCGGCACCAGGGTGACCAGCGCCAGCCAGGGGTTGATGGAGAACAGGATGGCCGCCGTCATCATGATCATGAGCACATCGGTCACGAAATCCAGGGCATGCAAGGAAAGGAAAACGTTGATGCGGTCTGTCTCCGAGCCGATGCGCGCCATCAGGTCACCGGTGCGCTTGCCCCCGAAATAGTCGAGCGACAGGCGCAGCAGGTGCTCGTAGGTGGTGGTGCGCAGGTCGGCGCCGATGCGCTCGGACACCAGCGCCAGGATGTAGGTGCGCGCCCAGGACAGGCCCCAGGCCGCCAGGGCGGACAGCAGCAGGCCGCTCAGGTACAGCAGCACCAGGCCCGGTTCGATCTGCTTGCCGTTCTGGAACGGGATGAGGATGTCATCCATCAGCGGGATGGTGAGGTACGGCGGCACCAGGGTGGCGGCGGTGGAGGCCAGCGTCAGCCCGAAGCCGGCCGCCAGCTGCTTGCGGTAGGGCCGGGCAAAGCGCCACAGGCGCAGCAGCACCCAGGTGGAGGTCTGGGGCGGCTGGGCGCGGGCACAGGCCGGGCACTCCTCCGTATCGGGGGGCAGCGGCGTGTGGCAGGTGGGACAGGTGGGCTCGTCGGCCTCCTCGGCGGCGTCCGCCTCGCCCCGCGCGCTTTGCTGCTCGAAACGCTGCACCAGGCGCAGCGCCTGGGCATGCTGTGACAGGGTGAAGCGCCACAGGGCCAGGCGCGCCCGCGCATCGTGCAATTCCAGCGAACCCACGCCCCCGTGGTCCTGCAGGCGCAGGGCCAGGCCGTCGCCCAGGGGCCAGCCGCGCCAGGCGGTGGTACCCGGATCGCAGGCCAGCAGTCGCTCGGACGTCACCACCACCCAGCCCGCCGCGAAACGCAGGGCCGTGCTCAGGTCAACCTGGAGCGCTGCCAGTACGTTCTCTTTGGGAGCGAGCATGGCCCGCAAATCGGCCCCCACGGGGCCGGAAAAGACACCCGAGGCGTCCACAGAATGGTGATGTTGCATTTTTGGTTGGTATTTCCGCCCCCGGCAGCCTGCGGTGACCGATCTCGCGAAAGCGCGAATTCTCCCCCATACTGCGCCCCACGGCGCGGCGGCGTCCCGCTGTAACGTGTGCGGCAGTCATCTGGCTGACACCGCATCCCGGCTCCAGTCTGGCGCACAATCATCGTCCACAAAGTCACCTTTTCCCAGCAAGGCCCGCAAAAGGCCGGAAACACACCCGCTGCAATCCATGGCGAAACTCAACGATATCCAACTGCTTCGCATCAACTACCTGCGCGGCCCCAATATCTGGACCTACCGGCCCGTGCTGGAGGTCTGGCTGGACCTGGGGGAACTGGAGGACCATCCCTCCAACCTCCTCCCCGGCTTCAACGAGCGCCTCACCGCCTGGCTGCCCGCGCTGATCGAGCACCACTGCGGCGTGGGCGAGCGCGGCGGGTTCCTGCAGCGCCTGCAGGAAGGCACCTGGTGCGGCCACGTGCTGGAGCACATCGTGATCGAGCTGCTGAACCTGGCGGGCATGCCCACCGGCTTCGGCCAGACCCGCAGCACCTCGCAGCGCGGCGTGTACCGCATGGTGTTCCGCGCCCGCGACGAGCAGGTGGCGCGCATGGCCCTGGCCCAGGGCCATGGCCTGATCATGGCGGCGATCAACGACGAGCCCTTTGACGTGCAGGCCGCCGTGGCCCGCGTGCGCACCGAGGTCGATGACCAGTACCTGGGCCCCAGCACCGCCTGCATCGTGACGGCCGCCACCGACCGGGGCATCCCGCACATCCGCCTGAACGACGGCAACCTCGTGCAGCTGGGCTATGGCGCCAGCCAGCGCCGCATCTGGACGGCCGAGACCGAATTCACCAGCGCCATCGCCGAGGGCATCGCGAGCGACAAGGACCTGACCAAGAGCCTGCTCAAGTCCTGCGGCGTGCCCATTCCCGAAGGCCGCGTGGTCAACAGCCCCGAGGAAGCCTGGGAAGCGGCCGAGGACATCGGCCTGCCCGTGGTGGTCAAGCCCTCCGACGGCAACCACGGCCGGGGCGTGACGCTGGACCTGCGCAAGAAGGAAGACATCGAGGCGGCCTACCACGTGGCCTACCCCGAGGGCAGCGACGTGATGGTCGAGAGCTTCATCCCCGGCGACGAGCACCGCCTGCTGGTGGTGGGCGGCAAGGTGGTGGCCGCGGCGCGCGGCGAGGTGGTCAGCATCACCGGCAACGGGCGCTCCACCGTCAAGGAACTGATCGACACCCAGCTCAACTCCGACCCGCGCCGGGGCTATGAGGAAGAGTACCCGCTCGAAATCATCGATCTGGCGACCGACACCAAGGTGCAGCTCGAGCTCAAGCGCCAGGACCTCGACGCCAGCTCCGTGCCCGCCGCCGGCCGCCAGGTGGTGGTGCAGCGCAACGGCAACGTGGCCGTGGACTGCACCGACGACGTGCACCCCGAGGTGGCCTACATCGCCCAGCTGGCCGCCAAGGTGGTGGGCCTCGACATCGCCGGCATCGACATGGTGGCCAGGGACATTTCCAAGCCCCTGCACGCCCAGGGCGGCGCCATTGTCGAGGTCAATGCGGGCCCGGGCCTGCTGATGCACCTCAAGCCCGCCGTGGGCGCGCCGCGCCCGGTGGGGCAGGCGATCGCGGAACACCTGTTCCCGTCCGAAGACGGCGATGGCCAGGCCGGCCGCATTCCGGTGGTGGGCGTGGCCGGCACGCGCAGCACCTCGACCATCGCACGCGTGGTGGCGTGGCTGCTGCACCTGGGTGGGCACCACACGGGCCTGGCCTGCCGCGAAGGCCTGTTCCTGGACCGCCGCTGCGTCGAGACCACGGACTGCGCCCACTGGGAAGCCGCCCACCGCCTGCTCATGAACCAGATGGTGCAGGCCGCCGTAATCGAAAGCGACGCGCGCACCATCCTGCGCGACGGCCTCGCCTATGACCGCTGCCAGGTGGGCGTGGTCACCGACATGGACGGCGTGGAAACGCTGGCCGAATTCGACGTGCACGAGCAGGACCAGATGACCAAGGTGATGCGCACCCAGGTCGACGTGGTGCTGGCCGAGGGCGCCGCCGTGCTGAACGCGGCCATCCCCCAGGTGGCAGACCTCGCCCCGCTGTCGGATGGCGCCGTGGTGCTGTACGCCCAGGACGCCACGCTGCCCGTGATCGTGGAGCACCGCGCCACGGACAACGGCCGCGCCGTAATCGTGAAGAACGGCCGCGTGGTGCTGGCCACCGGCAGCGCCGAGCACGTGCTGGGCTCGCTGTCGGACCTCACCTTCGGGCGCAACGCCGTGGTGCCGGACACCGATGCCCTGCTGGCCGCCATCGGCGCGGCGTGGGCGCTCAACATCGCCCCCGACCTGATCGGCGCGGGCATCAAGACCTTCGAGCCCGACCTGCCGGCGCCGGTGGGCCTGCCTTCCTGATCCGCCCGTAGAGAACCGAACGCCCGCGACTTGAACGGGGCCCGCGAGCCCCGAACGATTACTGAAAGAGACCCCATGGATGTATCCCGCACCCGGGCCCTGCGCGGCCCCAACCTCTGGAGCCGCCACATGGCCATCGAGGCCGTGGTTGCCTGCACCGAAGCCGAACGCGCCGTTGGCCAGATGCCCGGATTCGAAGCGCGGCTGCGGGCCCTGTTCCCCGCCATCGGCGTCCTTCATGCCGAAGGGAGCACCGACATTTCCCTGGCGCACGTGCTGCAGACGGCCGCGCTGAACCTGCAGGCCCAGGCCGGCTGCCCCGTGACCTTCGCGCGCACCACCGCCACCACCGACGCGGGCGTGTACCAGGTCGTGGTCGAGTACAGCGAAGAGGCCGTGGGCCGCCAGGCGTTCGAAGACGCCCAGCAGCTCATCCAGGCCGCGCTCGGCCACGGCGGCTTCGATGCCGACGCGGTGATCGCCAAGCTGCGCGAGCTCGACGAAGACGAGCGCCTGGGCCCGAGCACCGGCTCCATCGTGGATGCGGCCGTGGCGCGCGGCATCCCCTACCGGCGCCTCACGCGCGGCAGCCTGGTGCAGTTCGGCTGGGGCTCCAAGCAGCGCCGCATCCAGGCCGCCGAGGTCGACTCGACCAGCGCCGTGGCCGAATCCATCGGCCAGGACAAGGACCTGACCAAGCGCCTGCTGCATGCGGCCGGCGTGCCCGTGCCGCTGGGCAAGCCGGTCGAGACGCTCGACGAGGCCTGGGAAGTGGCCCAGAAGGTGGGCCTGCCCGTGGTCGTGAAGCCGCAGGACGGCAACCAGGGCAAGGGCGTGACGGTGAACATCACCGACCGCGCGCAGCTCGAGGAAGCCTTCCGCACCGCGGCCGAATACGGCACGGTGATGGTCGAGCGCTTCCTGCCGGGCCACGATTTCCGCCTGCTCGTGGTGGGCGACCAGCTCGTGGCCGCCGCGCGCCGCGAGCCGCCTCAGGTGCTGGGCGACGGCCAGCACACGGTGCGCGAACTGGTCCACCAGGTCAACCTGGACCCGCGCCGTGGCGAAGGCCACGCGACCTCGCTCACCAAGATCCGCCTGGATGACATCGCCGTGGCCCGCCTGGCCATGCAGGGCCTGACGCCCGACTCGGTGCCGCCCAAGGGCCAGCGCGTCATCCTGCGCAACAACGCCAACCTGTCCACCGGCGGCACCGCCACCGACGTGACCGACGACGTGCACCCCGAGGTCGCCGCGCGCGCCGTGGCCGCGGCGCAGATGGTGGGCCTGCACATCTGCGGCGTCGACATGGTGGCCGAAACCGTGCTGCGCCCGCTGGAAGAGCAAGGCGGCGGTTTCGTCGAGGTGAATGCCGCCCCCGGCCTGCGCATGCACCTGGCACCCAGCTACGGCAAGCCGCGCAACGTGGGCCAGGCCATGGTGGACAAGCTGTACGCCCATGGCGACGACGGCCGCATTCCGGTCGTGGCCGTCACGGGCACCAATGGCAAGACCACCACGGCGCGCCTGATCGCCCACCTGTTCACGGCCCAGGGCCTGCGCGTGGGCATGACCAACACCGACGGCGTGTACGTGAACGGCCGCCAGATCGACAGCGGCGACTGCAGCGGCCCCAAGAGCGCGCGCAACGTGCTGCTGCACCCCGAGGTGGACGCGGCCGTGTTCGAGACGGCGCGCGGCGGCATCCTGCGCGAAGGCCTGGGCTTCGACCGCTGCCAGGTGGCCGTGGTCACCAACATCGGCGCGGGCGACCACCTGGGCCTGAACTACATCACCACGGTGGAAGACCTGGCCGTGCTCAAGCGCGTGATCGTGCAGAACGTGGCCACCACGGGCTATGGCGTGCTCAACGCCGCCGACCCCATCGTGGCGGCCATGGCGCCCGCCTGCCCCGGCAAGATCATCTTCTTTGCGAGCGACCGCCACCACCCCGTGATGGCCACGCACCGCGCGCAGGGCCACCGCACCGTGTACGTGGACGGCGACTCCATCGTGGCCTCGGAAGGCTCGTGGCGCGAGACCATCCACCTGCGCGACGTGCCTATCACGCGCAACGGCAAGATCGGCTTCCAGGTCGAGAACGTCATGGCCTCCGTGGCCGCCGCCTGGGGCGTGGGCATGCCCTGGCAGACCATCCGCCGCGGCCTGTCGGGCTTCGTGAACGACAGCGACAACGCGCCCGGCCGCTTCAACATCATGGACTACCGGGGTGCCACCGTGATCGCCGACTACGGCCACAACCCCGACGCCATGCGCGCCCTGGTGGGTGCCGTGGACGCGCTGCCCGCCAAGCGCCGCAGCGTGGTCATCAGCGGCGCGGGCGACCGCCGCGACGAGGACATCCGCGACCAGACCGTGATCCTGGGTGCCGCGTTCGACGACGTGATCCTGTACCAGGACGCCGCGCAGCGCGGCCGTGCCGACGGCGAAGTGATGGCCCTGCTGCGCGAAGGCCTGGTGGGCGCATCGCGCACCACGCACGTCGAAGAGATCCGCGGCGAATTCATCGCCATCGACGCCGCCCTGGCGCGCCTGCAGCCCGGCGACCTGTGCCTGGTGCTGGTGGACCAGGTGGAAGAAGCGCTGGCCCATCTGGCACAGCGCTGCGCCGACGCCGGGGCCACGGCGTGACGAAATCATCCACCGCCACCAGCCTGCGCCGTGCCCGCCGCTGGGCCATGGCGGCGGCGTGCGCACTGGCCGTGGTGCTGCCGGCGCTGGCGGCCACGGGCGAGAAGATCGGCACGGTGGACACCGCCTTCCAGTGGCTGGGCCGCGACCACGACATCATCGTGGAGGCCTACGACGACCCCGGCGTGCAGGGCGTGACCTGCTACGTCTCGCGCGCGCGCACCGGCGGCATCAAGGGATCGCTGGGCCTGGCCGAGGACCGCGCCGAGGCCTCCATCGCCTGCCGCCAGGTCGGGCCCATCAGCTTCCCCGAGCCGCTCAAGAAGCAGGAAGAAGTCTTCAGCGAACGCATGTCCATCCTGTTCAAGCGCCTGCGCATCGTGCGCATGGTGGACGCCCCGCGCAACACGCTGGTGTACCTGACGTATTCAGAAAAGCTGGTGGACGGATCGCCCCAGAACAGCGTGACCGCCGTGCCCGTGGACCGCGCCACGGCCATCCCGCTGCGCAAGTGACAAGCGGTCGTCGTCCGTCGCCGTAGCGGGACGTACGTCACCACCAACAGAAAAGGGGCCTTGAGCCCCTTTTCTTTTGATAAAAACAGCCTCTACCGATTGACTGGTAAGCGCGAACAGCTATTAGTTCAATAGCATCACCTCATCCAGCCTGCTGCGCCGCAATCTGCCGCAGCGCCTGCTCGAACACCTCCACCGGCTGCCCGCCCTGGATCAGGTGCCGCTCGTTGATGATGATCGCCGGCACCGAATGGATGCCACTTTGCAGATACAACTGCTCCCGCTCGCGCACCTCGTCCGTGAAGCGATCAGATGCGAGCAGCGCACGCGCCTCGGCCACGTCCATCCCCACCTCGCCCGCCACACGCGCCAGCACCTCGTGGTTGCTCGGGTCCTGCCCGTCGGTGAAATAGGCCTTGAACAGCGCCTTCTTCAGCGCGGGCTGCACGCCCTTCTCTTCGGCCCAGTGCAGCAGCCGGTGCGCATCGAAGGTGTTGTAGATGCGGCTGCGCTTGTCCATGCTGAAGGTAAAGCCCAGCTCCGCGCCGCGCGCCGCGATGGCCTCGCGGTTTTTCTGGCTCTGCGCGGGCGTCGCGCCGTACTTTTCTTGCAGGTGCTCGCCGATGTCCTGCCCCTCGGGGCCCATCTGCGGGTTCAGCTCGAATGGCTGAAAGTGCAGGTCCAGCGCCACCTCGTCCTTGAGGCGGTCCGCCGCCTGCTCCAGCGACCGCAGGCCGATGATGCACCAGGGGCAGGAGACATCGGAGACGAAATCGATCTTGAGGGTGGTGGGGTTGGGCATGGGAAGGCCTTGGGAAGGGAAGAAGGACGGGATGGTAGGCGGGGTGGGATAACCGTGGTGGGAGGGGGTTTACTGAGCAGGTCGGCGCCGCCGACTGCGAAGCGGCCAGTGATGTCGGCCCCCTGAGCTCACGGTCCAGGTCACGCGGCGGTCATGCATGCGCCAGTGACTTCTCGGACCCAGCGGCCGGTTGCAAAGGGCTGCAGGCCCTGCCATCCAGCCGGTACGTTCACCACGCCTGAACGTCCGCTGACCCGGGCCAATCCGGCGTGAACCTGCATGGGGCCTATTGAACCCGCAGCACCTCAAACTGCTGTCGGATTGGAGCGACCTGTATCGACACCTCATCCCCCTCGCATTTGCCCAGCATGGCCCTGCCCAGTGGGGCTTCGCTGCTGATGACCTGAACGGGCTGGGCGCCGTTGACCAGCTTCATGCTGCCCCCATCCGGACCGAGAAAGAGCTGCTGCCGCTTGTCGTCGGAATCGACCAGGCAAACCAGTGCGCCGAGCTGTATACCTTTGCTGGCGTCGTAGGGTCGCGGGCGGAATTGGCGCCAATTGGCCATCGCCTGGCGGATGGCTTCGGCGCGCCGGGCTTGGCCGGTGGCCAGGTAGGCGGCTTCGAGTCCCAATGTGTCGTATTTGTTTTCGGCGATGTTTTCTTCGTGGGTCGCCGTTTCATGGGCCGCACGCACTGCCTGTTCGGCTTGCAGCAGGTCTTCGGCGAGCCGTTCCAGCACCTGCTGCCGCAGCAAGAATTTATCCATGATGAAGGGTCGGCATCTCGAACAAGCGGGGGTGGGTCTTGATTGCGAAGGGCTTCGGGCTCCACCAGCCTTGGACGCTTCTGTCGGCTGCGGGTTGACTTCAGCCATGGGCACTGTCCTGTCGTCCATTTCGGTGCATCGAACGGCAGGAACTGGCCGATGGTACCCATTCGCGAAAGTGGGGCGCATGCCCGCAACCCGCCTGAAGCTGCGGCCCGCCAAAGCCGAGCGATCTCTAGGCGCGTCCCCTCAACTCCGTCTTCAACACCTTCCCATAACTATTCTTGGGCAACCCCTCCACCCACCGATACACCTTCGGCCGCTTGAACCGCGCAATGTGCTCTCCGCACAGCCCATCCAGCACCGCATCCCCCACCGGCCCGCCCTCGCCCGCCACAAGATACGCCACCACCACCTCGCCCCACTCGGCATCGTGCTGGCCCACCACGGCCACCTCGCGGACCTGGGGGTGCAGCAGCAAAACCTCTTCCACCTCGCGCGGGTAGATGTTGCTGCCGCCGGAGATGATCACGTCCTTCGACCGGTCCTTCAGGGTCAGGAAGCCATCGGCATCCAGCACGCCCAGGTCGCCGGTGTGCAGCCAGCCGCCCTGCAGCGTGCGCGCGGTGGCGTCGGGGTTGTTCCAGTAGCCGGGCATGACGGTGTCGCCGCGCACCAGCACCTCGCCGGTCTCGCCCGTGGGCAGGGGCTGGCCTTGGGCGTCGGCCACGCGCACCTCCACCAGCGACTGCGCGACGCCGACCGAGGCCATGCGGTCGGCCCAGCGGAGGTGGGTGGTGTCGGCCAGGTGCGCGCGTGACAGCGCGGTGATGGTCATGGGGCTTTCCCCCTGGCCGTAGATCTGCACGAAGCGATCGTCGCCCATCACGGCCATGGCGGCGCGCAGGTCGTCGGCATACATGGGGCCGCCGCCGTAGATGATCGTTTTGAAGCCCGACACGTCGGCACCCGCGGCGCGCACGTGGTCCACCAGGCGGTGCACCATGGTGGGCGCGGCAAACAGGGTGAGCTGGCCCACCGATGCGGCCAGCTGCACCAGCTCGGCGGGGTCGAAGCCGCCGGACACCGGCACCACGTGCCGCCCGCCGCGCAGCACCTGGGCGTAGTTGTACAGGCCCGCGCCGTGCGACATGGGCGCGGCGTAGACCATGGCGTCGCCGGGCAGCACGTCGTCCACGTCGGTGAAGTAGCAGGCCGTCATGGCCAGCAGGTTGCGGTGCGTCTGCATCACGCCCTTGGGCCGGCCGGTGGTGCCGGATGTGTAGAACAGCGATGCGATGTCCTCCGGGGCGCGGTCGTGCACGTGCATGGGCGCATCGTGCTGCACGGCGGCATCGTAGGCGGCGCAGCCCAGCACCAGGGTGGCTGCGGGGTCTGCGCCCGCCTCGCGCGCGGCGGGGTGCAGGGCCTCGGACACCAGCGCCACGCGCGCACCGGAGTCGGCCAGCACGTAGGCCAGCTCCTTGGCGTGCAGCTTGTAGTTGACGGGCACGGACACGGCGCCGGCCCACACGATGGCGTGCAGCGCCTCCAGGTACTCGGGCGCATTGGCGGCGTAGATGGCCACGCGGTCGCCGGGCAGCACGCCGTAGCGTGTACGCAGGCTGGCGGCCAGCGCGGCGGTGCGTGCGCCCAGCGTTTGGTAGTCGAAGAGCACACGGTCGCCGTGCAGCACGGCGGGCTGGTGGGCATGCAGTTGCGCGCTGCGGCGCAGCAGGTGGGCGATGTTCATCGGGCGCCCCGCGCGCTGGGGGTGGTGGTACCTGCCCTACTGGTACTGCCGGTACTGCCCGTGATGCTCGTATTGTTTGCCCTGCTGGTCGTCGCCGCTTGCCGCATGCCTTGCCTCCTTGCCATGAGACAGCCACTGTACGCAAGAGAGGCCCGGGCGCACAGTCGCTCCACTACGCAAGGGGAAACCCGGGTGGGCCGCAGGGCTGGCAGCCGGCGCCGCGATGCACCTGGTTACCAGATGCCCGCAATTCCCCACAAGCCGTGGCGTTGAAAGCGCGCACCCTAGACTGCACCTGACTCCGCACGCCGCCCCACCGCCTTCTGGCACGGGCAGCGTGACAGCCCCCTCCATTTCACGGCCTTGCAGGCCCGCACCGCATGACTCCAGAACAGCAAAAATCCATTCTCACCATCGCCTTGCTGGCCGCGTTTGCGGACGGCACCAAGGACGACGCCGAGCGTGAAGAGATCCGCCGCATCGCCCAGTCGCTGGCGGGCGACAGCGGCATGGCCGACCTGCCGCGCATTTACCAGGACGTGCTGCTCAAGCGCACCACGGTGCAGGCCGCAGCCGCCGCGCTGACCGACCCCGGCCACCGCCAGCTGGCCTACGAGATGGCGGTGTGCGTGTGCGATGTGGATGGGCGCCAGACGCCTGCCGAGGCGCAGTTCCTGGCCACGCTCAAGTCCGCACTGCAGTTGGGCGCGCAGCAGACCGCCGCCTTCGAGCACGAGGCCGATGCGCTGGTGGACGTGGCCGAGAAGACGGCCCCCTCGGCCGTGCCCTGGGGGGTGGCGGGTGCTGCCACCGGTGCTGCGGCCTATGCAGCAGCCGCCGCGTCGGCGCCTTCTTCTTCGTCGTCTGCATCCGTGCCGGTGCCCGCACCCGCAGGCCCGGGCGATGCCGAGCTGGACAAGTCCATCCTGAACTACGCGATGCTCAACGGCGCTCTGGAGCTGCTGCCGCAGTCGTGGGCGTCGATGGCCATCATCCCGATGCAGGTGAAGATGGTCTACGGCATCGGCAAGGCGCACGGCGTGGAGCTGGACCAGGGCCACATCAAGGAGTTCATCGCCGCGGCGGGCGTGGGCATGACGTCGCAGTACCTGGAGCAGTTTGGCCGCAAGCTGCTCGGCGGCCTGCTGGGCAAGGTGGCGGGCCGCACCATTGGAGGCGTAGGCAGCGCGGCCACCGGCATGGCGTTTTCGTTTGCCACCACGTATGCGCTGGGCCAGGTGGCCAAGCGCTACTACGCGGGCGGCCGGGTGATGAGCACCGCCATGCTGCGCGACAGCTTTCAGAATCTGCTGGGCCCGGCCAAGCAGATGCAGTCGCAGTACCTGCCGCAGATCCAGCAGAAGGCCGCCACGCTGGATGCGGGCAAGATCATGGCCATGGTGCGCGGCACCTGACCCACGGGGCCTGGCAAGATTGCTATATTTTTAATAGCTTCCAGCGCTTGACAGACAAGCGCTAGCGGCTCATTCAAGGCCCGATCCCGGGGCCTGCGGCATGCGAGCAGGGGCGCCGGCGCGCGGCGCGGGCCCGGCGGCGCTGCAGCCGCGCCACGCGCGCGCGCAGGCCCTGTGGCGCCAACACCGGCCCATGACAGAATCGGCCCATGCTCGACCACACGGATCCTGTCGCCTCCATCATCCCGGCCATGTCGCTCGATTCACCGTCCGACAACGCCATGACGGCGCTCTCCCGGCTGGCGCTGGGGCCCGTGAACACCGCGTACTACCTGGCCGTCTTCGAGCGCTTTGACAACACCGGCCGCACCACCACCACCTGGAACTGGGCCGCGTGCCTGGCCACGCTCAACTGGATGCTGTTTCGCCAGTTGTGGAGCGCCGCGCTGGTCTACGTGGCGGCCGCCGAGGGGCTGGCGCTGATCGTGTTCGGCGTCGGCCGCTCCTTCCTGCAGTGGCCGCCGGGCGTGGAACTGGGGGTGCTGGGCGCCTTCGCCGTCCTGGCCTTCGCGGTGCCCGGCCTGTATGGCAACGCCATCCTGTATGCCGACATCCGCAAGCGGGTGGCGCGCGCCCTGGCCGCCTCCCGCACCCTGCCCGAGGCCAGCGCGCTGCTGGAGAAGCAGGCCAGCTCGCGCAAGCGGCTGCAGGCGCTGGTGCTGGCCAACCTGGTGCTGGCGGCCGCGGCGGCGCTGGCCTACCTGGCCTGGGCCCCTTCGGCCACCAGGCCCCTGGCACTGGAACCGGCGGTGACCGTCGCCCAGGCCACCGCGACAGCCGCGTCCAGGCCCGGCGCGGCGGCGTCTTCTGCACCAGCACCAGCGCCCGCCCCCGCACCGGCACCGGTACCTGCATCCACGCCCGCTGCCTCGGCCCCCATGCCGAGCACCTCCGCCGCCGCGGCGACGGCGGCGCCCCCCGCCACCGGTGCCGCGTCCACGGCGGCGGCACCGCCCGGGGCACCAGCGGCCGCGCCGGCAGGCAAAACCCCGCCACCGGCCACCCAGGCAGCGCCCGCCACCGCGAGCCCTTCCGTACCCACGGCCCCCACGGCGCCGCCGGCCGCCAGCGCGCCAGTCTCCGCGCCGGCCACCAAGGCCACCTCCAAATCCCCGGTCAAGGCAGCACCCGGCGCGGCCAGCACACCGGCGCCCGCCGCCGAGCCAGCAAGCCGCGCGGCCTCCACCGCGAAGCCTTCCAAGGCGGCCAAGGCACCACCCGCCCCAACCGCTGCTCCAGCGGCCTCCACCACCCTGCCCACCGTGGGCACCGCGGCGGGCTACTACATCAACGTGGGGCTCTTTGCCGACGAAGCCAACGCCCGCAAGGCCCAGGCCCGGCTGCTCAACGAAGGGCTGCCGGCCTTCCGCCAGGAGCTGAACAGCGCCAAGGGCCGCCGCATCCGTGTCCGCGTGGGGCCCTACGAAAGCCGCGCGCAGGCCGACGCGGCGGCCGGGTCGATCCGGGCGATGGCGCTGGAAGCCGTGGTCTTCAGGCAATAGACAAATAAATAGGCGCGGGCCCGCGCGCAGCGGCCCACCCCGGCGCCGGGCGCGCCGTCCTACGCCCCGGGCGCGCTGGCGCCGACGCCCGCACCCCAGGCGCGCCGGTAGGCTGCATGCACCACACCGCCACCGCCATGAACCGCACGCCCCGCCCTGCCCTGCATCTCTCCACGCGCCGCCTGGCCACCATCGCGGCCATGGCCGCGGGCGCGTTGCTGGCCACCGCCTGTGCGCCATGGCGCATCTGGACGGTGGCGGAGCTGGCCCGTGGCGCGCGGCCCTTCACCGCACACCCCGCCCAGCCGGACAACCGCCTGCTGGTCGTGGGCGACAGCACCGCCGTCGGCACCGGGGCCAGCACGCCCGCGCAAAGCCTGCCGGGCCTGATCGGCCAGCAGCACCCGCGGTGGCGCATCGACAACCTGGCGGCCAATGGCGCACGGTTTGCCGACGTGGCCGCGCAGCTGGAGCGCGCGGACGGTGGCTACGACATGGTGCTCGTGCTCGCGGGCGGGAACGACGTGATCCGCTTCACGCCCGTGGACACGCTGCGCGCCGAGCTGCAAAGGACCATGTCGCTGGCCCTGCAGAAAGGGCGCCGCGTGGTGCTCATGCCCTGCGGCGACGTGGGCCATGCACCGTTCTTCGGGCCGCCGCTGTCCTGGGTCATGTCGCGCCGTTCGAAGCGCCTGCACGCCCTGGCGCAGGAGGCCGCCGCGGACCACGGCGCGCACTACGTGCGCCTGCTCAGGCCCCGGGACCAGGACCCCTTCGTGTCCCGGCGGGACACCTTGAATGCCGCCGACGGACTGCACCCCAGCAGCGCGGGGTACCAGGAGTGGTACCGCGCACTGGCGGCCCAGGGCGGACTGCCCGCGCCCTGACGGCACGCGCGGGCGCCGCGCGCACCGGATGCAGGCCGCGCCCGCCGGGGCGGCCCGCGTCAGCGCGCCCCGTCGATTTCCGCCAGCCAGTCCTGGACCTGCCGGATGACCCAGCGCGGGTCGTCCAGCGGCAGATCGTGCCCTGCGCGGGGGTGCAGCACCACGGGCACCCGCCACGCGCTGGCCACGGCCTGCGAGCACTGGCTGCGCACCAGGCCGTCCCCGTGGCTCGCCAGCAGCAGGATGCGCGCCACGGGCCCCACCCGGGGCGCACGGTAGCGGGCCGCCGCCACCAGCTGGCGCAGCGCATTGGCGGCCCGCACCGGGCGGCGCGCGCGCACGGCGGCCCAGTCCCGCACCACCTGCTGGCGCTCAGGCGCGCTGTTGCTGGTCAGGCGCAAGACCACCTGCTCGATCTGTTGCGGCGCGCCGCCCCACAGCGCCAGGCGCAGCAGCGCCGCGTAGTTGCGCGGCCGCAGGCGGTGATAGAAGGGGCTGAAAGGGCGAAAGCTCGTGTTGATCAGCACGCAGCCCGCCACCTCCGCGGGGGCCACCCGCGCCCACTCGGTCGCCACCATGGCTCCCAGCGACACGGCCAGCAGGTGGTAGGGCGGCGCGATGCCGCGCCCGGCCAGCGCCTCGCGGCACGCCCGCACCATGGCGGGCACCGACAGCGGCGAAGGCTGGCGGTGGAGCTGGCCGTTGCCGGGCAGGTCGAGCGGCAGCACCCGGTCCCGTGGCAAGGCACGCTCGAAATCCGCCAGGAAGTCCCCCCAGTGGGCGGACTCCCGCGCCAGGCCCCTGAGCAAGATCCACTGGCGCATGGGCGCAGGCCTTCAGTACCACGCGGCCAGGGCATCCGCCCTGCGCTGCGCGCGCTGCCCCGGTGCGGGCACCCAGCGCCCGTGGCTGCAGGCCGCGCGGGCCAGGAAATCGAGCAGCGACAGATGGCGCCGCAGCACGCGCTGCTGCCGGTGGTCGATGAGCGGGTTGAAGATGCCATTGCGCGAGAACAGCTGGCGCGGGTTCTTCTTGATCCACAGCCAGGAGCCCATCTCCAGCGTCAGCGGCAGGAACGTGTGCGCGGGCACGTCGCGGCAGGCCTGCAGGTACAGGTGGTCCCACAGGTCGCCGTGCGCCAGGTACTGCGCGCTCTGCGGCTCGATGACGTACGGGTGGTGGCTGTGGGCCTGCAGGAAGATCTCCTGCAGCGCGTGCAGCTCGGCCAGGTGCGCGATGGGCTTGCGCGTGTGGGCAAACGGGAACCACAGGCGGTCCCGGGCGCCAAATCCCGAATGGCAGTCGATGGCGATGCTGAAAGGCCGCGCCAGCAGCTCCTCGGACGCCACCTCGCACAGGGCCTGGCTTTCCGGCTCCATGGCATCGCCCGCGCGCCCCCGGTACCAGGGAAGCCCCGCGCTCACCCGCTGCCCGCCGATCCACGGCGGTACCCGGTCGGTGGCGTCCACCGGCGCGTTGCGCATCAGGTCCACGCCGCGCGGATTGGCGCGCGTGGCGGCCCACATGCCGCCCGGATTGACGATGGGCATGAAGACCATGCGCATGTGCTCGAGCTGGCGGTGCAGCGTGGTGTCCCACTGCAGCCGCATCACCACGTTCTGCAGGTAGGCCAGGACCACCTCGGCGCCGATGCGCTCCAGGCCATGCACGCCACCGAAGAACCCGACCGCCGGAACGTCCGGCGCCGGATTGCCCAGGCCAATGGCATGGATCGGAAAGCAGTGGCCCGAGGCCGTCTGCACCTGCCGCACCACCCGCACCTGCAAGTGGGACGCACCGAGTTCGATGATCTTTTCGAGCGCCAGCAACTCGGGCAGCGTGTTCATGGTGGGTGGCAAGGGTGGCGCGAAACCGGGCGGCAGGGCGGCAGTACAACGAAGAGCGAGCATATGCCCGGCCCGCAGGCACCGGCAACGCCATCGCGCGCCCTGTATGAATTCAGCGAAACGACGCGGAACTGTCACACAAGCGCGTTAACTTGCCCGCAGACAACCTGTTCAAAGAGGCACACGATCATGCTCTGGAGATGGCTCGGACTGCAGCGGCTGCTGGATGAACTCTTCGATGCCCCCGGCTGGCCGAGCTTCGACCTGCCCCGCACCGATGGATGGGCGCATGAAGACGCAGCAGCCACGGCGCAGGACTGAAGTGCGCCGCCTGGCCGTGCTGTGCGGCACCCTCGGCTGCGCGCTGGCCTGGGGCCTGGTGGAGCTGCTGGCGCTCCAGCGCCAGCGCTACCACCAGTGGCGCCAGCGCCACCAGACGCCGGCACACCGTTGACGGCGGCCCGCGGCAGCGCCCGCACGCGGCGGCGGCGGGCATGCGGCCGGCCCCACTGGCACCGCTTCGGGCATGCCTTTCACCCGCTGTTTCAGAAGCCTCTGGCGCAGGCGGGTCTTCACATTTGCGGGGTGTGCCGCAGTCGCACCTAAAATTGCGCACCTTCCCTTCAATGGGGGGAGGCACACTGCAACTCTGAAGCAAAGAAGAATCATCATCATGGCAACTGCAAAGAAAACCCCAGCGCCCGCAAAGAAGACCGTCAAGGCGGCAGCTCCAGCTGCTGCGAAGAAGGCAGCACCCGCCGCCAAGAAGGCAGCGGCACCCGCGAAGAAAGCCGCCGCTCCAGCAGCGAAGAAGGCCGCCGCCCCCGTGGCCAAGCCGGTCGCCGTGGGCATCAAGCCGATCAAGACGGCCTTCAACAAGACCACGCTGATCGCCCACCTGGCCGAGCAGGCTGGCGTGGAACCCAAGGCCACCAAGGCCGTGCTGGCCGCGCTGGAAGCGACCATCCTGGGCTCCGTGCACAAGAAGGGTTCCGGCGAATTCACGCTGCCCGGCCTCATGAAGATCGGCCTGCAGCAGATTCCCGCCAAGAAGAAGCGCTTCGGCAAGGACCCTTTCACCGGTGAAGAGCGCTGGTTCCCCGCCAAGCCCGCCGCGGTGAAGATCAAGACCCGCGCACTGAAGAAGCTCAAGGACGCAACGGCCTGATAAATCAGCCCGCGCTCCCCAGCGACAAGGACCAGATGCCTCCGGGCGTCTGGTCCTTTTTCTTTGGGCGGCTCAATTGCGCTCCGGTGGACTCAGTTGGGCTGGCAATGCCCCGTGGCGCCGTCGCAGCCCAGGCAGTCCACCTGCAGCACCAGGCCCGCCACCAGCGGCCGCAGGCCCACCTCGGCCGCGCGCAGCTCCAGCTCGTTGCGCAGCTGTGCGCCGGGCAGCGTGGCCGAGCGCTTGCACCGGCGGCAGGCAATGCGCACGTCGGCCGACGGCGGCGGTGCAAAGGGCCGCAGGCGATACACCGTGTGGCGCCGGTCGCTGCGGTCGTGCAGCAGCACGCCCAGGGCCTGCAGCTCGTGGATGATGCGGTACACCGTGCTGGTGCTCACGTGCGTGCCGCGCAGCAGCATCTGGTGAAAAGCCTCGTCCGCACCCATGCCCGCGCTGCCCGCGGAGTGGATCGCCTGCAGCACGCCGATGCGCGCCGTGGTGGGGCGCAGGCCCGCCGTGCGCAGGCGCTGCAGCATGGTCACGGGCTCATTGATGCTTGCGTTCATGGCTGCGCCATGACGGCCACGCGGCGCACGCCAGCGTCGGCATCGGGCTGCCAGCCCCCGCCCAGCGCGCGGTACAGCGCCACCTGCGCCTGCCATTCGGCCTGGTGCAGCTGGGCCGCCATGTCCTGCGCGGCATACAGGGTGCGCTGCGCATCCAGCAGCGTGAGCAGCGTCTCGGCCCCGGCGCGGTAGCGCGACTGCGCCAGGGTAGCCGCCTGCTGCGCCTGCTGCACCACCTGTGCCTGCGCCATGCGCTGGGCCTGCGTGCCCGCCACGGCCTGCAGGGCTTGCTCCACGTCGCTCACGGCCGCCACGATGCTGGCGCGGTACTGCGCCAGCAGCTCGGCCTGCCGTGCCTGGGCCGCATCGCGGTCGGCGGCCAGGCGCCCGCCGTTGAAGATGGGCGCCGCCAACGCGGCGGCCAGGCTGTAGAGCGGGTTGTCGAACACGCGCGGCAGGTTGCTACCCCCGGTGCCCAGGCTGGCGCTCAGGCTGATGCGCGGCAGCAGCGCCGCGCGGGCCGCGGCCACGTCGGCGTGGGCGGCCTGAAGCCGCGCCTCGGCCCGCGCGATGTCGGGCCGCCGCACCAGCAGGTCGGCGGGCGACCCGGCAGCGGGCACCAGCGCCTGCGTGGCGGGCAATGCGCTGGCCTGCACCACCGGCCACTGCGCCTGGCCCAGCAGCGCGGCCAGCGCCGTGTGCGCGCCCGACACCTGCTGGCGCCGTGCCTCCAGCACCTGCCGCTGCGTGGCCACCAGGCCGCGCTGCTGCGCCTGCTCGAGCTGCGTGGCGGCCCCGGCGCGCGCGCGCGACTCGACCACGGCCAGCACGCGCTCGGCGCTGTGCAGGTTCAGCTCGGCAATCGCCAGGCGCTCGCGCCCGCCCACCAGTTGCAGCCAGGCCTGTGCCACCGCCGCTGTCAGCGTGATCTGCACCGCGCCGCGATCGTGCACGCTGGCCGTGCGCAAGGCCTGGGCACTGGCGCGCTCAGCACCCAGACGGCCCCAGGCATCGAGCTCGTAGCTTGCGACCAGCGCGGCACCGATCTGGTTGCCGGCCACCTCGGCCTGCCCGCCGGCACGGGCTTGGCGGCGGGCGTCGAGCGTGCCGGTCACGGCGGGCAGCAGGCTGGCGCCGGCGGCCCGCGCCACGGCATCGGCCTGCTGCACCCGCGCGATGGCGGCGGCGAGGTCCGGGCTCTGCGCGTGGGCGGCGTGGATGAGCGCGTCGAGCTCTGCGACGCCGAGCACGGAGACACCCGTCGCCACCCCCTGCGCGGGCGGCACCGGGCTGGCCCAGTGCACGGGCAAGGCGGGTGCGGCTGCGGCGTCTTCGGGCAGCGGCTGCACCACGGCACAGCCGCCGAGCAGCAGCACACCAGCGGCAAGACAGGACACAGAGGCAATACAAGTGCGCATACCAACCATCACAATCATTCGGAAGCCAGGGCCACCACGGGGTCGAGCCCGGCGGCGCGGCGGGCGGGCATGTAGCCGAACACCAGGCCCGTGGCCACGGCGCAGGCAAAGGCACCGCCCATGGCGGTGAGCGAGAAGATCACGGGCACGCCCGACACGATGAGCACCGCGCCCACGGCCAGGCCGATGGCCAGGCCCGCCGCGCCGCCCACCAGCGTGACGAGCACGGCCTCGGTGAGGAACTGGCGCAGGATGTCGCCCTGCCGCGCGCCGGTGGCCATGCGGATGCCGATCTCGCGCGTGCGCTCGCGCACCGTCATCAGCATCACGTTCATCACGCCGATGCCGCCCACCACCAGCGACACGGCCGCGATCAGGCCCAGCATCATGGTCATGGCGTTGCGCGTCTGCGCCTCGGCCTGCAGCTTGGCCGCCGCGTTGCCGATGCGAAAGTCCTCGCGCCCGTGGCGCGACAGCAGCAGGGCGTGCATGGCCTTCTCGGCCGCCTGCACCTGCTCCACCGACGCGGCAGCGACCACGGTGTAGTCGGGCTGGGTCTGCACGCGGTACACGCGGGCGCGGCCCGACTGGTACGGAATGAACACCATGTCGTCGTAGTTCTGCGCGCCCGAGTCGGCGCCGCGCTCGGCCATCACGCCGATCACCTCGAACGGCGCGTTGCCGATCAGCAGGTGGCGGCCCAGCGGGTTCGGATGGTCCGGAAAGAACTGCGCGCTGGCCTTGTGCCCCAGCACCACCAGCGGCGCCAGGTCGCGGTCTTCGGCCGCGGTGTAGTAGCGGCCCTGCGCCACCTTCCAGTGGTGCACGCGGGGCATGTCCTCGCTGGCGGCGAACACGTAGATCTGCCGCTCGACATTGCCATGGCGCACGGGGATGGGGTCGCCGATGACGGGCATCACGTGGCCGATCTCGGGCAGGCGGGCGATGGCCTCCAGGTCCTCTGCGGTGATCTCGCCCTGCGGCCCGCCCTCGCGCGGGTGGCTGGCGCCCAGGTACATGATGGTGGTGCCCATGGAGCCCATCTGCTCCACCACGCGCTGCTTGGCGCCCTCGCCCACGCCCATCATCACGATGACCGACGCCACGCCGATCACGATGCCCAGCAGCGTGAGCCCGGTGCGCGCGCGGTTGATGCGCATGCCGCGCCAGGCCGAGCGGGCGGCCTCGGCCAATTCGGCCCAGAAAGCGCGGCCGGAACGCTTGCTACTATTTTTATAGCTTCTTGCGCTTGCTGGTTGCGCGGTAGAGGCATTTTTTGCTTCAAACGCCCCTGCCACGGCCGCACCGCTGTCCGCCACGATCTCGCCGTCGCGGATCTCGATCACGCGGCGCGCCTGGGCGGCCACTTCGCGGTCGTGGGTGATGAGCACGATGGTGTGGCCCGCGTCGGCCAGCTCGTGCAGCAGCGCCATCACCTCGGCGCCGCTGTGGGTGTCCAGCGCGCCGGTGGGCTCGTCGGCCAGGATGATGCGGCCGCCGTTCATCAGTGCCCGGGCAATCGACACGCGCTGCTGCTGCCCGCCCGACAGCTGCGTGGGCCGGTGGTGCAGCTTGTCGGCCAGGCCCAGGCGCGACAGCAGTGCGGCTGCGCGGCGGGTGCGCTCCTCGCGCGGGGTGCCGGCGTAGATGGCGGGCACCTCGACGTTCTCGCACGCCGACTCGGCGCGGATCAGGTGGTAGCCCTGAAAGACGAAGCCGAAGGCCTCGCGCCGCAGCCAGGCCAGCTGGTCGGCGTCGAACCCCGCCACGTCTTCGCCCTGGAAGCGGTAGCTGCCGCTGCTGGGCTTGTCCAGGCAGCCGAGCAGGTTCATGAGCGTGGACTTGCCCGAGCCCGACGCGCCCACGATGGCGACGAACTCGCCCGCATGGATCGACAGCGAGATGCCACGCAGCACCTCCACCTCGGGCTGCTCGCCACCGCCGTAGCGGCGGCGCACGCCGCGCAGCTCGATCAGCGGCACACCAGGGGCGTCATGCAAGACGCCGTGCAGGGTGTCGTGTTGGATGCCGGTGCCTGCGGTCACAGCTTGAACCTTTGCGGTCCGCTGCGCGCAGGGCGCTCGCCGGTCACCAGCTGCTCGCCCTCCTGCAGGCCCGAGCGCACCTCGGCCAGGTGGCGGCTTTTCACGGCCACGACGACGGCGCGCTGCTCCACCACGCCATCGGCGCGCAGCACGCGGGCGCTGTGGGTGGCTGCTGCGGCCTTCGCGCCAGCGCCGGCACCAGCGCTGTCACCGTCACCCTCCGCATCAGATGCCTTGCCACCAGCCGCCTTGGCGCCGGCCGGGCTGGCAGGGATTGCCAGGGCCGACAGCGGCACGGCGATCACGCCCTGCGCCTGCGCGGTGACGAAGCTGGTCTGCGCGGTCATCTGCGGCATCAGCTCGCCGTCGGCGTTGTCCACGTCGAACAGTACGGTGTACGACACGGCCTTGCTCGCGGCGGCCTGCGCGTTGGCGCCGCCCGCAGCCTTGGCCTCGGGCGTGGGCGGCGCGGGCAGCACCTGGCGCACGGTGCTGCGCCAGCGGCGCGCGGCGGCGTCGGCCTGCCCGCCCAGCGTGGTGAAGTACACCGGCAGGCCGGCCCGCACGCGGCGGATGTCGGCCTCGGAGACTTCGGTCCACACCGTCATGGTCGACAGGTCGGCCACGCGCAGGATATTGGGCGTCTGGTAGGTGGCGTTCAGGGTCTGGCCCTCGCGCGCTTCCAGCGCCACCACGGTGCCGGCCATGGGCGCGTAGATGCGGGTGTAACCCAGGCGCGCCTCATCGGCCTTCAGGCTCGCCTGGGTCTGGTCGATCTGCGCCTTGAGGTGGTCGATGCGCGCCGCCGCCGATGCCAGCGCGGCCTCGGCCGTCTGCAAATCTTCGAGGCGCGTGGCGCCTTCGCGCTCCATCTGCTGCTGGCGGGCCTGCTGCTGCTGGGCCAGGCGGTACTGGGCCTGCTGCTCGGCCAGCTGCGCCCGCAGGCCGGCGAGTGCGGCGCGGGCGCCGTCCACGGTGGCCTGCTGCACGCTGGGGTCTATCTCGACCAGCAGCTGGCCTTTCTTGACCTCGGTGCCGGGCTGCACATGCAGGCGCGTTATCTGCCCCGACACCTGCGCGCCCACGTCCACATAGCGGCGCGGCTGCAGCGTGCCGATGGCGCTGACCGTGGCCTCGATGTCGCCGCGCGCCACGGGCACGGTGTCGTAGACCATGGCGGGCTGCCGCGTCCACCACCAGGCGCCGGCGGCGATGGCACCCGCCAGCACCACCAGGGCGCCCACGCTCAGGGTTGTGCGTGCGGTGCGTGTATTGGGTGGGGTCGGGGCCATCAGCGGGGCACCTCGAAGCTGAGCGTGGCGGTGTGGCGCACGTCGTCGTATTTCTTGCCGTCCACGGTGACGGAGCCGTTGACCTTGGCGCTCACCTCCAGCACGTAGAGGCCGGGGAACGGCGTCTCCAGTTGCACCGTTCCATCGGCCGCCGGGGCCAGCGTGCGGCGCCAGCCGGCGCTGGTGTCCACGTTCACCTGCGACGCTGCCACGGTCTGCCCCTTCCACACCAGCTTGAAGGTGTTGCCGCCGGGCGTGGTGGGCACCAGCTCCAGGTCGTTGGTGGCGCGGGTCTCGCTGCGGCCGGCGCGGGCCTGGTAGTAGGTGACCGCGCCGTGGCCGGTGACGTGCAAGGTGCTCAGGCGCAGATCGTCCCCGCCCGGTGCGGTGATGTCGATGTGGCCGGCCTGCGGCGCCACGGGCAGGTCCTTGCCGTCGGCCAGGTAGGCGCGTGGGGCCTGGAGGGGCGGCAGCGCCGCGCTGCGGCGGGGCAGCTCGCCGGCGTAGGCGCGGGCCTGGGCCCCGTCGCGCTGCAGCCACACGTAGTCGGCATGGGCGTGGCCCGCCCAGGCGCAGGCGGCCAGCGCAAGGATGGCACCGGCGGCGGAAGGTGAGGCAAAGAGTGAAGACATGGCTGGGTCGAAAAACGAAGATGAAAAAAACGCAGGCCGCCAACGGCGCAGGCTGCTGGGCCGCGCACTGCACCTACTGCCTATGACCAACGAGACGGAAAAAAGGGCACGCTGTTCGGGACTTTTTTTGCCAACGCCCCCCAAAGCGGCGCCGCCGGTGCCTACAGCCCGCCAGCGGACCCCACAAGGCACACGCCCGCCACCAGCACCGTGGCCGCCGACACCCGCACCGCCAGGTGCGGCGCGTAGGTCAGCAGCACGCCCACCAGCAGGCCGCCCGCCGTGAGGAGGCCGCACCAGGCGGTCAGCCCCACGGTGGTGCCCCAGGCCCCGATGCAGGCGGCCAGGGACAGCGCCAGCAGCAGGCTGCCCGCCCAGCGCAGCACCCGGCGCCGCGTGCGCGGCACCTCGCTGCGGCCGGTGACCTGTTCGTGGTGGCGGTCCATGGCCAGCGCCAGGCCCGCCATGCCGCTGAACGACAGCGTGAGCGCGGCCAGCGGTGCGGCCCAGATCGCCGCCGTCATGCACCCACCTTCAGCGCCCAGAGCGCAGCGGCCAGCACGGCCGACGGCACGGCGATTCCGGCCCAGGCGCGCAGTGCACTGCGTGCGCTGAAGGCCCACACCACGGCCGCCGCGTACACCGCAAAGCTGAGCAGGGTGGCCGTGAGCAGCGCGCTGGCGCGGCTGGTGTCCGACACGCGGGGCAGCCCCACGGCCAGCACCGCGGTGAACAGCGACGCCAGCGCATAGCCGCCCAGGGCCGCCGCCAGGGCGCGGCTGGCCACCATGCAGCGGTAGCGCGCGGCAGAGCCTGCGTGTGCGGTGGCCATGGCGGCTTACTGCGCGACGAAGGTCAGCGTGGTGGTGTAGCCCAGCTTGGCCACCTTCTGGCCGGCAATGACCACATCGCCCACGGCAGGTGCCTCGTGGGTGCTGACGAGCACGTAGCGGCCCTTGCCGTTCACCGGCACGTCGACGCGGCCGGCCGCATCGGTCTTGAAGCCCTTGGTCCACTTGTCGGGCGTGATCACCGTGACGGTCTTGTTCGCCACGGGCTGCCCCTTGAACACCAGCGTGAAGGTGTTGCCACCCGCCGTGACGGGCACCAGCTCGTAGTCGAGCACGGCCTGCGTCTCGCTGCGGCCGGCGCGCGCGTTGAACACGGCGGCCTGGAAGCTGCCGTCCTTGGCCTTCCAGGGCTTCCAGACCTGGTCGTTGGACAGGCGCACGTCGCCGGCAGCGGCCACGTCGGCCTCCAGAAACTCTTCCTTGGCGTTGAGCTTGGCGGTTTGCTGGCGGTTGGTGGTGAAGACCTGGGTGGTGGCGGCCAGCTTGGCCACTTCGGCGCCCTTGTCGTGCTCGCTGTCGGCGTCGCCCACGTACACGCGCACCGGGCCGGTGGCGTCACGCTCCAGCCACAGTTGGTGGGCGGTGGCGGACAGGGCAATGCCAGACAGAGCGACGGCGAGCAGGGTTTTCTTGAACATGGAGACTCCTTTGAAAATCGAGAAGAAGAAAGAAAAAAACGGGAAAGAAGCACTGCGGCGCGCTAGAGGGCGGCACCGGCGACCACGGCACCACGGGCGCGCGCGGGCGCCACCGCAGCGCGCTGCCGGCGGTGCACGCGGCGGGCCGCGACCGCAAGGCAGGCGCCCAGCGCCAGCATGGTCAGGTCGAACCCGGCCAGCACCCAGTCGCCCGCAGGCAGGGTGACGCCCAGGTGGCGGTCGGTGGTCAGTGCGTTGAGCAGGGGCAGCAGCGCGAAGGCGGCGGCGGCCAGCCACAGCGATTCGAGCCACGCGCGCAGCGGCGTGCGCAAGGCCGGGTACAGCAGCAGCACGCCCCAGGTGATGAAGAGCACGTGTGCCTCCCACTCGCGGCGGGTGGCGAAGTCCGCCGGGATCAGGCGGTTGGCCCAGAAGTACGCGGCCACGGCCACGGGCAGGCCGGCCACGGTGCCGATGTTCAGGCACTCCATCAGCCGAAAGCCGAACTCGGGCTTGCCGCCCGCCTTGGCTCGCTTGTCCTGTTGGGCGCGGCGCTTGGCCGTCCAGAGCACGAGGCCGGTGGCGATCATCGCGCAGCCCAAGAGGCCACTCGCAAAGTACAGCCAGCGCAGCACGGGCCCTGCAAAGCGGCCTTCGTGCAGGGCCAGCAGGACGTCTTGCGTCTCGCGGGCCGCGCCGTCCTCGGCCTTGGGCGGCAGGGCCTCGCCCGTGCGGGCATGAAAGCGCAGCCGGTCGCTGCCGGCAATCTGCCCGCCCGCCACGCGCACCAGCTGCACGTCGGCATCGGCGCGCCCGGGCTGCTGCACGCCCACGCGCGCCACCTGGCCCGCGCCCCACTGCGCCTCGGCCTGGGCCACCAGCGGCGCCAAAGCGGTGAGCGGCTGCGCGGAAACAGTGGCATTCACGGTGGCCGGTCGCTGCAGCAGGTCGTCGTAGAACACCTGCGCATTGCCCGCATAGTGGCTGGCCGCCAGGCCCGCCGGCATGTACTGGAACAGGAAGAACACCAGCCCGCTGTACGTGATCATCAGAAAAAACGGCAGCGCCGTCACGCTGATGATGTTGTGCGCGTCCAGCCACGAGCGCTGCCCCTTGCCCGGCCGGAAGGTGAAGAAGTCCACGAAGATCTTCTTGTGGGTGATGACCCCGGTCACCACGGCCATGAGCATCAGCATGGTGCACACGCCCACCAGCCGGATCGCCACGTCGTACGGCACGTAGTGCAGCATGTAGTGCATGCGGTACAGCAGGTGGCCGCCGCCGGTTTTGCGCACCACGGGCTCGGCGGCTGCCTGGCCGGTGTCCGGGTCGAGCGTTCGGCGCACGAAGCGCCCGCGCGCGCCGGGCTTGCCATCGGCGGGCGGCTCGCGCCAGCTCACGCTCAGTGCGCTGCTGCCGCGCTGGCCGGGCAGCTGCACCGACCAGTCCTGCGACTGTGGCGGCGCGTTGGCCTGCAGGTATGCCTGCGCCAGCGCCACCGCCCGGTGCGGGTCCACCGTCGCGGCAGCGGTGTCCAAGGGCAGCTCGGGGCGCATCCACCGGTCGATCTCGTGCGCGAAGTAGCCGGCCGTGCCCGTCACGAACACGAAGAACAGCACCCAGCCCACCACCAGCCCGACCCAGGTGTGCAGCCAGGCCATGCACTGGCGAAAGCCTTCTTTCATGGCAGATCACTCCGGTTGCAGAGATGCGATGGCATGCGTCACTCCCTGCCGGTAAAACTGGCGCAACACAGGCCAGGGCTCCCGCGCAAGGGCCGCCCCGCCGCGCTGGGAGCGGCCCCCTTCCAGGGGGACGGCGCAAAGCGACTCAGGGGGCGCATCAGAACCGCACGTCCAGCGCCACCTGCAGGCTGCGCGGCGCACCGTAGTACGAGTTGCCGACCGAGGTGTAGTACACCTTGTCGAGGGCGTTGCGCAGGTTGGCCGTGACGGCCACCGTGTCGGTGATGGCGTAGCGCACCATGAGGTCGACCACCGCATACGCGGGCTGCGTGAACCGCACGCGCGCGGCGCCCTGGTTGTCGCGGTAGATCTGGTTTTGCCAGCGCAGGCCGCCCCCCACGGTCAGGCCTTTGCCGATGCCGGCGATGCGGTAGCTGGTGAACAGCTTGGCCGTGTTCTGCGGCACGTCGGTGAGCAGGCGGGTGCGCAGGCGGTCCTGCGTGAGGTTGCGCGAGAAGCCTGCCGCGACCTGCCAGCCCGGGCGCACCTCGCCCGTGGCCTCGACCTCGAAGCCGCGCGTGCTGGTGCCCGAGACGGCCTCGTAGGCCTGGCTGCCGTCCGGGGCGAACACGTTGGGAATGGCCACGCCCAGGTTGTCCTGCCGCGCCTTGTAGATGGCGCCCGAGACGTTGAGGCGGTCGTTCAGGAACGCGCCCTTCACGCCCAGCTCGAAGCTGTCGCCCGTCTGCGGGTCCATGTAGTCGCCGTTGGCCAGGCGCAGGCTCTGCGGCGTGAAGATGGTGGTGAAGCTGGTATAGGCCGACCAGTTGCGGTCGATGTCGTAGACCAGGCCCAGGTACGGGGTCACCTCGCCGCTTTCGTAGCGGTTGTTGGCGGTGCGGGCGCCGGTGGAAAAGCGGGTGCTGGTCTGCGCGCGGCTCCAGTCCACCACGCGCGCGCCGGCCAGCACGGCCAGCGCGTCCGTGGGCTTGAAGCGCACGGTGGCATAGGCGCTGTTCAGGCGTTCGTCCGAGGTGTTGCGGCCGATGCTGGGGTTGGGCGGCGCGGCGGGCGAAGTGCCGTCCCAGGTGAAGATGTTGCCGATGGCACTGCTCCAGCCCGCGTGCGTCCAGTTGGTGTACGACGGCGCGTCGTAGCTGGTGCGCGACATCTGCGCACCGAAGGCCACGTCGTGCTTGCGCCCCAGCAGGTCGAAGCGGCCCGTGGTCTGCACGTCCAGGCTGTCCTGGCGCGGCGTGGCGCTCCAGCGGCCCGCCCACAGCGTGACACCCGCGCCCGTCGCGCGCACCGGCGCGCCGCCGCTGGCGTAGCCGATCAGCTCGTCGTAGAAGTTGTTGGTGCGGGTGGCCGTGGCCCTGACCTTCCAGTCGTCGCTGAAGCGGTGCTCCAGCGCCGCGAACACCGAGGTGTAGTGGCGCTTGGAATACGCCCAGGGCGGTGCGGCCGAAGCCGAGCGGCTCCACTGCGTGCGCGTGCCGTCGGCGTAGTAGGCCGGCAGGCCGCCGCGCGCGTGGCCCGTGGCGTCGTGGTGCTGCACCGACGCGCCGGCGAACAGCTGCGTCTGCGCCGTGAGGTCGGCCTCGACCGCGCCGTAGAGCAGCTTCTTGCGCTCTTTGAGGCGGTCGATGTAGGAGTCGTTGTCCTGCGCGGCGGCCACCAGGCGGCCCCGCACGCTGCCCGACGCGTTGATGGGCCCGGCGATGTCCGCCTCGGTCCGCACATGGTTCCACGAGCCCGCCTCGGCCCGCACGGAGGCCTGGAAGTCGGCCGTGGGCCGCTTGCGGATCATGTTGATGGCCGCGCCCGGCGTGCCGATGCCGTTCATCAGGCCGGAGGCGCCGCGCACCACTTCCACGCGGTCGAACATCGCCATGTCGTTGGTCTGGAAGATGCTCGAGTAGTTGGAGTCCGTCTGGCGGACGCCGTCGATCATGTAGGTATTGACCGAGAAGCCGCGCGAGTAGATGGGCGAGCTGTCCGAGCCCTGGTTGCCGCTCTGGCTGAAGACCAGCCCGGGCGTCTGCGCGACCACGTCGGACAGCTGCGTCAGCCCCTGGTCTTCCATGCGCTGGCGCGTGATGACGCTGACCGACTGGGGCGTCTCGCGCAGCGACAGGCCCAGCGGCGTGGACGTGCCCGCCTGGCGCGTGGTGTAGGAGCCGCTGTGCTCGGTGAGCGCGCTGGGCTCGGCCTGGGCCTGCACCCGCACTTCGGCCAGGCTGGTCTCGCCCGCTGCACCCGCAGCACCCGATGACGCCGCCGCGGGCGGCCTGCGCACCACGATGCTGGTGCCTTCGATCACGCCCACCAGGCCCGAGCCCGCGAGCAGCCGGTCCAGCGCCTCGCGCACCGTGAGCGACCCGTTCACGGCCTGGGCCGAGCGCCCCGCCACCAACGCGGGCTGGACCATGAGCTCCATGCGTGACTGGCGCGCCAGGTCGTTGAGCGCCTGGGCCAGTGGCTGCGCGGCAATGCTGAGCGCCACGGCGGGCTGCCCGGCGGCGGGCGCCACCTGGGCGCTGGCGCCCATGGCCGCCAGGCTGAGTGCGGCGGCCAGGGCCAGCGGGGCGGGCCGGAATCGGGTGCGGGGCATGTGAGAGATCTCCCTGGAAACGGATGTTGGAATGAATATTTGAATAAGACGCCTTCTCATGTAGACGCAGGCCGAAGCCATCCCCCTAGGTCGGTGGGCCAAGTTTTTTGAAAAAAGATGCGGGGCCCTGTGCAGGGCAGGCGGGGCGCGCGGGGCCCACAGGCGCGCAGACCCATCCGCCGGCGGCGGACGGCCAGCAACGGCCTGCTGCCGGCCGCTACCGGGGGTGGCTACTGAGGCTGAGGGTGGGGAGCGGCCACGATCTCGGTGACCGCGCCGTGCGCGCGCAGTTGCACGGGCAGCACGCTGGGCAGGGACCGGGTGAAGTTATCGAGCCGCCGCGGGTCGAACGTGCCGGTCAGGCGCAGCGCGCCCACGCCGGGGTCGCGCACCACCAGCTGCGTGGAGCCGTACCGGGCGAACTCGGCCAGCGCCTGCGACAACGGCGTGTCGTCAAAGCTCACCCGCCCATCGCGCCAGGGTGCAATGCCCGCAGCGGGCACCGCGGCGACGGCGGTCAGGCGGCCATCCGCAGCGCTGCGCACCTGCTGGCCTGCGGTCAACTCCACCACCTCGGGCCCAGCGTCGGCAGCGCGGGCCACGCGCACGCGGCCCTCTTCCACCGCCACGCGCACACCGGCGTCGCCCGGCACGCCGGGCGTGTAGCGCACCGAAAACCGGGTGCCCACCACCGTGATGCGCAGGGACCCCGCCAGCACGTCGAACGGCCGCGCGGCATCGCCCTGCACCTTGAACACGGCCTGGCCTTCGGGCAGTACCACCTCGCGGCGCTGGCGGCGAAAGGTGACGTCCAGGCGGGTGTTCGTGTCCAGGCGCACGGTGCTGCCGTCGGGCAGGTGCACCTCGGACTGCTGGCCCAGGCCGGTCGCGAGGGCCTGCTCATACACGGGCTGCTGCTGCCAGTGGTGGTAGCCCATGGCAGTGGCGGCAGCCACCAGGCAGACCGATGCGACCGTGGCGGCGCCCTGCCCCCAACCCCAACCCCAACCCCAACCCCAGCTCCAACTCCAACTCCAACTCCAACTCCAACTCCAACCTCGCGCGCGTGGGCGGTCCGGTGCGCCGGCACGATCCTTGTCCTGCAGCAAGCCGGCCCGCAGGTGCTGGACCGCCGTTGCGGGCAGTGCATCGAGCGCACGCCACTCCTGCTGCCAGCGCGCCAGCGCCGCCGCATGCCGCGGGTCGGCGTCGCGCCACGAATGCAGGGCCTGCAGCGTGGCGGCGTCCGGTGCGCCCTGGCTGCGCACGAGCCAGTCCAAGGCCTCACCGTCGATGTGGTCGTTGGCTTCGTCCGGCATTGGCATGGGGGGCTGCGCATTCATGGCTGGTCCTCCCCCTGCGCGGTGGCGCGGCACGCGCGGCAGGCCACCATGGCGCGCTTTATGTGCTGCTCCACCATCTTGCGCGAGATGCCCATCTGCGCGGCCACCTCGGCCTGCGACAGCCCGTCGAATTTGTGCAGGATGAACGCCTCGCGGCAACGCAGCGGCAGCGATTCGATGGTGGCGATCATCGAAGCCACACCTTGCGCGGAGATGAAAGCAGCCTCGGGTTCGCACACGGCGGGCGCGGGCAATTCGGACACATCGGGCAGGCTGTCGTCGGCCTCCGAAGGCACCGTGCCCCGCACCACATGGCGGCGGTGCTGGTCAATGAGCAGGTTGCGCGCGGTGCGGTACAGCAGCGCGCGCGGCTGGGCGACGGCCTCGCCGCTGCGCTGCAGCGCCAGCACGCGCGCGTAGGCCTCGTGCACCAGGTCTGCCGCCGAGTCGCGACTGCGCACCATGCGGGCAAAGTAGTTCAGCAGTTCTTGGTAATAGTGGGCAACCACGGCGCACGCAGCCTGACAAAGGACGGCCCGAACGCGGCAGGTTCGGGACCGGGACGGCTGAGGGCGCAGTGTGGTCAGGCCCGTGGCTAATAAGAATGATTCTCATATTGTAAGGACTTGAACCTGCCCTGGTTCGTAAAGCCCTAGGCGGTGATGACCTGCTCGTCCATGGGGCTGGCCTGCAGCCGCGCCACATCGGCGGCCCGGCGCGTCAGCACCGCGCCCTGGTTGATGTAGCCCTTGTCGGTGATCTCGCCGCTGTCCGCATCGGGCGGCTGCGCCAGCACCAGGGCGCGTGTGGGGCACTGCGATGAGCCCGCGCCAGCGTCGCGCCGGGCCCGTATCACGCCCTGCAGGGCGGCGGTGAGCTTCGCGGGGTCGGCCGCGCCCGCTGCCGACGGGAACACCAGCATGCCCACTTCGTCGTGGTTGTGGCCGGTGAGCACGATGTCCTGCACCAGCGGCGCGAGCTGCGAGATCAGCTCCACGCGCAGCGTGCCCACCGACACCCAGCTGCCGCTGGAGAGCTTGAAGTCCTCGGCCACGCGCCCGTTGAAGACCACGCCCCGCTCGGGCCGCTCGGGGTCCACCAGGTAGCCGGCGTCGCCGATGCGGTAGAAGCCCTCGCTGTCGAACGCGGCCGCCGTCTCGGCCGGTGCGTTGCGGTAGCCCGGAAACACCGACACGCCCTTGACCCGCATCTCGAGCTTGCTGCCATTGGGCACGAGCTTGAGCGCCAGCCCGGGCAGCGGCGCGCCGATGCAGCCGGCCTTGTCCAGCCGCCAGTGCGCGCTGGTGACGGCGGGCGACGTCTCGGTGGAGCCCCAGGAGGTGGTCAGCCACAGCGGCTGCGCGGGCCGCACGCGCAGGGCCAGCGCTTCGAGCCGCTGCCAGGTGGACGGCGCGAGCGCCGCCGCCGCATAGAAGGCCAGCCGCATGCGCGACAGGACCTCGGCGGCCAGCTCTTCGTCCGCTTCGAGGAAGGGCAGCAGCATGTCGAAGCCGCGCGGCACGTTGAACAGCATCGTCGGCTTCACGTCGCGCAGGTTGCGCACCGTTTTCTCGATGAGCCCGGGCACGGGCCGCCCTTCGTCGATGTAGAGCGTGCCGCCGTGGCACAGCACCATGTTCAGGTTGTGGTTGCCGCCGAAAGTGTGGCTCCACGGCAGCCAGTCCACCAGCACGGGTTTTTCGTGGGTCAGAAAGGGCCAGGTCTGGGCCATCATCTGCTGGTTGGCGCAGAGCATGCGGTGGGTGTTGATGACCACCTTGGGCCGCCCGGTGGAGCCCGACGTCAGCAGGTACTTGGCGTGGCCATCGGGCGCGATGGCGTCGAACGCCTGGCGGACGGCCGGCGTCTCCACCCCCTGCAGCAGCCGCGCAAAGGGCAGCGCGCCCGACACCTCGTCGGCGTGGCGGCTGAACACCTGCAGCGCGTCCGATGCGTACCCCGCCAGGGCCGGCGCGTACGCCCGGGCGTCGGACGCGTAGACCAGCGACGGCCCGAGGGCCGCGAGCATGCTGTGCAGCCGCGCCGGGTCCCTGGAGCGCGCGTAGGCGCTGGACAGCGAGCACGAGGCTAGGCCCACATGCATGGCCGCGAGCATGAGCACCGCATGGTCCACCGCGTTGTCCGACAGGATCGCCACGGGGCGGTCGGCCGGCAGCTTCAGGTCCAGCAGCGACTGCGCCAAGGCGCCCACGGCACGGCGCAACTCGCCGTACGTCAGGCGGCGCCAGTGCTCGCCCTCGTCATCGCGCTCGGCCAGGGCCGGCGCGTCGGGCGTCTCGCGCGACCAGTGCTCCAGCCACTCGCCGATGCAGCGCGCATAGTCGCCCAGCGGCACGGGGGACTGCAGCGTGATCGAGCCGTCGTCCGCACGGGTCTGGGTGGTCAATGCCAGCGCGATCTGGGTGTCGTCGTCAAGGAATCCGGGGTGCATGGCGTGGTGTCTCTCTCTCGGTGTCGTGGTGAGGCTGGTGATGGGGAGCGCCGGGCCCATCAGGTCGGCGTGTCCAGCCCGGGGGATGCGCTCTTGGCACGCAGCAGGCCGATGAGCAGGGCATCGCGCACCTGCGCCAGCTCTGCCTGGGTGCGCCCGCCGAGCGCCTGGTCCACGCCCTCGACCACGCGGCGCTGCAGTTCGGGCGTCATGCGCGGCGCGCCCAGGTCGTCCCACCAGCCTTCGATGGGGCCGCCCAGGTGGGCCAGCAGATGGGCCATGCCGCCGTCGCCGCCGGACAGGTGCAGGTTCATGAAAGGCCCCATCAGCGCCCACCGCAGGCCGGGGCCCTGGGCGATGGCGGTGTCGATGTCGGCCACGCTGGCCACGCCCTCGTTCACCAGGTGGAAGGCTTCGCGCCACAGTGCGGCCTGCAGGCGGTTGGCGATGTGGCCCTTGACTTCGCGGCGCACATGGATGGGGCGCTTGCCGATGGCGGTGTAGAAGGCCATCGCGGCGGCGATGGCCTCGGGTGACGTCTTCTCGCCGCCGCCCACCTCGACCAGCGGGATCATGTGCGGCGGGTTGAACGGGTGCCCGAGCACGATGCGTTCCGGCCGGGCGCACCGGGCCTGCATGGCCGACACCGACAGGCCCGACGAGCTGGAGGCCACGATGGCGTGCGCCGGCGCGGCCGCGTCGATGCGGCGCATCAGGTCGGCCTTGAAGTCCACCCGCTCCGGCCCGTTCTCCTGCACGAAGTCCGCCTGCGCCAGCGCATCTTCCAGCCGCGGGTGAAAGCGCAGCCGCTCGAGGCTGGCATCGGGTGCCAGACCCTGCTGCTCCAGAGCGGGCCAGTGCCGGGCCACCGCATCGCGCAGCCGCTGCTCGGCGCCCTCCGCGGGGTCGGTCGCATCCACATCCAGCCCCTGCGCCAGAAAGTAGGCAGCCCAACTGGCGCCGATGACGCCGGTGGCCACCACCGCCACACGCTTCACAGTCGAATCCATCGAAGAATTTCCTTGTGGTTGTTGCAAAAATCATGCATCGCACGCGGCTGCCGATACCGGCGCGCCGCAGGGCCAGCGCCCCCGCGCAAGGGCCGTCAAGCTGCACCGGCAGCGCTTCGCTCGCGTGCGCCGGGGGCGCCCCCTCAGGGGGAAGACGCGCAGCGGCTCAGGGGGAGTCAAGACTCCGCGGTGAACCCGATCTTCTTGACCAGCGGGCCCCAACGCTCGAATTCCGCCTGCTGCGACGCCGCCATCTCGGCCTGCGTCGACCCCTTGGCGATCAGGCCCACGACGGCCAGGCTGTCGATCACGGCCTTTTCCTTGATGGCCTGGTTGATGGCCGCATTGGCGGCGGCCACCACGCTGGCGGGCGTGCGGGCGGGGGCGTAGAAGCCGAACCATTCCTCGGTCGTGAGCTCCGGGAAGCCCTGCTCCGCGAAGGTCGCCACTTCGGGCGAGAACGGCGAGCGCGCCTGGCCGGACGTGGCGATGAGCCGCAGCTTGCCCGCCTTGTGGTTGGGAATGAAGTCGCCGCTGGGGGTGACCATGGACGCGATCTGCCCACCCACCACATCGGTCACGCCGGGGATGGACCCACGGTACGGCACGTGTTTCAGGTCCACCCCGTGGTTCAGGCCCAGCAGCGCGCCGATGAAGTGCGGCGTGGAGCCCGCCGCCGGCGAGCCATAGTTGGCCTGGCCCGGGTTGGCCTTGGCCCAGGCCAGGAAGTCCTTCACGTTCTTCACGGACGCGGGCACCATCGGCCCCACGGCCAGCCCGTGGTGCATCACGGCGCCGATGGACACCGGCACGAAATCCTTGACGGGGTCGTAGCTGAGCTTGCTGTAGATGTGCGGATAGATCGACGTGCACGAGAACGGCGACAGCGTGAGCACGCTGCCATCCGCGGGCGCGCCCTTGAGCGACTCCAGCGCGATGCGGCCCCCCGCGCCGGGCTTGTTCTCCACCACGGCCGGATTGCGTGTGTAGGCCGAGCCCGCCAGCTTCTCGCCCACGCGCCGCGCGACGCTGTCGCCCGCGCTGCCAGCCGGAAAGCCATAGAAAATCTTGATCTGCTCCAGTGTCTGCGCCATGGCGCTCCAGGGCGCCAGGGCCCCGAGCGCGGTGGCAGCGCCCACATGGTGCATGAATTGGCGGCGTGTTGGCATCATCATTTCTTGTCTCCTTTTTCTTTCTGGTTGCATGAACAGGGCTGTGGCGGAACGTATGCAGTGGCTCAGTGCGGCGCGAACTCGGGGCGGGGGCCGCCCACGCGCGGCAGGCCCATCAGCGCGCGGGCCTCGGCGGGCGTGGCGGGCTCCATGTCCAGCTCGCGGATCACGCGCACGATGCGCTCGGTGAGCTGCACGTTGGTGGCCAGCTCGCCGTGGCGAAAGTACAGGTTGTCCTCCAGCCCCACGCGCGCATGGCCGCCCAGCAGCAGCGCCGCGACATTGGCTTCGAGCTGCGAGGGGCCGATGCCGCTCACGCAGAACAGGCTGTTTTTGGGCAGCGTGTCCACCATCATCTGCAGGTGGCGCGGCGAGTACGGCATGGCGTTCTGGAAGGCGCGGTGCACGTTCATCACCAGGTTGATGAAATGCGGGCCGTCGTCGTGCCCCTCTTCGATGAGGGTGGTGGTGTCCTGCAGGATGTGGGTGGGGCTGAAGACCTCCCACTCGGGCTTGATGCCGCGCGCCTTCATGCCGGCGGCCAGCTCGCGGCCGCGGCTGAGCGGTGTGTCCATCAGGATCTCGCGGCCGTCGAAGCTCAGGTTGAGCGTGGTGGCATCCAGCGTGCACATCTCGGCGCCTGCGTCCATGCCCTTGATGCGCTCTTCCCAGGCGATCTCCCAGCGGTTGCCGGGCAGCGGCTTGACCATGTCGCCGTGCACGCCGCCGCCGGTGGAGTTGTTGATGACGATGTCGCAGCCCTTGGCGCGGATGCGGGTGTTGATGTCGCGGTAGATGTCGGCGTTGCAGGTGGCGCCGTCATCGGGCCTGCGCGCGTGGATGGCCACCACGCTGGCCCCGGCGTTCCAGCAGCGCTGCACGTCGTCGGCGATCTCGGCCGGCTGGGTGGGCAGGTGCGGGTTCTGAGACTTGTGCGCCATGCCCCCCGTGGGGGCGATGGTGACGATGACTTTGCGCTTTGTCATGGCGTGGACTGGTGGAAAATGCTAGTGCACGCATTATTTTTTTGGGCGCTTGCATACTCAGTCATTGCGATGACATTTGGACTCAGGGTATACGAGGAACCGTGCGGCCCTGCCCGTTGGAGAACGCTTCACCATGCTGGTCAAAAAGGCGCCGCCCACGGTGGCCGACCTCCTCGCCGACTCGGCCTGGTTCCCGGTGCTGGACGCCCCGGCCCAGCAGCGCGTGCTCGATGAACTGCGCGAAGTGGATGTGCCGCAAGGCAGCGCGCTGTGCCGGCGCGGCGACGTGCCCCGGCACTGGTACGGCGCGATCGAAGGTCTGCTCAAGTGGACGGTCACGTCCGACAACGGCCGCTCCGTCACGCTGGGCGGGCTGTCGGCGGGCAGCTGGTTTGGCGAGGGCACGCTGCTGCGCGGCGTGGCGCGCACGGCAGACATCATTGCGCTGCGCCCCAGCCGGGTGGCGCTGCTGCCGGTGGAGACCTTCGAATGGCTGCACGCCACACAGCGCAGCTTCGACCACTTCCTGCTGCGCCAGATCAACGAGCGCATGCACTGGTTTCTGGGCAACTTCACGGCCCACCACCTCATGGACACCGACAGCCAGGTGGCACGCGCTCTGGCCGGGCTGTTCCACCCTTTTCTGCACCCCGGCAGCGACCCGCACCTGCAGGTCTCGCAGGAGGAGATCGCCAACCTGTCGGGCGTGTCGCGCCAGCGCTGCAACGCCGCCCTGAAGCGCCTGGAGGCCGAGGGCGTGCTGCAGATCGAATACGGCGGCATCACCGTGGTGGACCTCGGCAGCCTGCGCCGGCGGCTCGACTAGCCGTCCGCGCGCATCACACGCCCAGCAGCTGCTCCAGCGCCGCGGGCGCTGCCCGCAGGTCGGCCGACGGCGCGGCCAGCACGATGCGGCCCTTCTCCATCACCAGGGCCTGGTCGGTGTGCGAGAGCACCCGCCGCCAGTCGCGGTCCACGATCAGCGTGGCGATGCCGGTGGCCCGGATCTCGGAGATCACGCGCCAGATCTCGGTCACGATGAGCGGGGCCAGGCCCTCGGTGGCTTCGTCCAGGATCAACAGGCGCGGGTTGGTCATCAGCGCGCGGCCGATGGACAGCATCTGCTGCTCGCCGCCGGACAGTTGCTGCCCGCCGTGCGAGAGCCGCTCCGACAACCGAGGGAAGGTGGCCATCACGCGGTCGAAGGTCCAGGCGCGGCTGCCGTCCAGGCCCGCCCGCTGGCTCATGACCAGGTTCTCGCGCACCGACAGGTTGGGGAAGATGCCGCGCCCCTCGGGCACGTAGCCAATGCCCAGGCGCGCCATCTTTTCGGGGGGCCAGCCGGTGACGGTGCGGCCGTCCATCTGCACCTGGCCTTCGGGCGGGCGCAGGTAGCCCATCAGGGAGCGGATGAGCGTGGTCTTGCCCATGCCGTTGCGCCCCAGCAGGCCCACCGACGTGGCGGCGGGCACCTGCGCATCCACGCCGCGCAGCACATGGCTGTCGCCATAGCGGGCGTGCAGCCCGACCACATTCAGCATGGTGCGTTCCTTGTCATGGGGGTGGTCATCACATCAATGCCCTTCTCCGAGGTAGGCGGTGCGCACCTCGGGGTTGTTGCGGATCTCTGCCGGGCCGCCGCTGGCGATGACCGTGCCGTTGACCATGACGGTGATGCGGTCGGCGATACGGAACACGGCGTCCATGTCGTGCTCGACCAGCAGGATCGCGTGGTGCGGTTTCAGGTCGGCCAGCAGCGCCAGCATGCGCTCGGTCTCCTCCGCGCCCATGCCGGCCAGCGGCTCGTCCAGCAGCAGCACGCGCGGCCGGGTGGCGATGCACATGGCCACCTCGAGCTGGCGCTTGGCGCCGTGGCTCAGCGCACCGGCGGTGCGCCGTGCGTCTGCCGCAAGCCCGGCCGCCTGCAGCGCCGCCGCGGCGGTGGCATTGCTGTCGGCGCAGTGGCGCGCCGCCTGCCACAAGGCCCAGGGCCGGGGCGTGGCGGCCTGCGCGGCCAGGCGGCAGTTCTCGTGCACGGTGAACTCCGGGAAGATGGTGGTGCGCTGGTAGCTGCGCCCGACGCCCGCCAGCGCGCGGCGCACCTGCGACTGGCGGGTGATGTCCTGCCCGCCCAGGGTGATGCGCCCCCCGGACGCTTCGATCTCGCCCGACAGCATGTTGATCAGGGTGGACTTGCCCGCGCCGTTGGTGCCGATGACCGCGTGGACCTCGCCCTGGCGCAGGTCGAGCGTGACGGCATTCACCGCCACCAGGCCACCGAACCGGCGCGTGAGCCCTTGCACGGACAGCAGGGGTTGAGCGCTCATGCCTTTCCGCCCTTTCCGATGGGTTGTCCCAAACGCTGCGCCAGGCCCACCAGCCCCTGCGGCAGCACCGCGACGAACACGATGATGGTCAGGCCCAGGGTGAGCTGCCAGTGGTCTGCCAACGGCCCCATGAGGGCGTGGGTGGACAGCAGCTCCTTGAGCAGCGTGAACACCACCGCCCCGATCACCGCGCCGCGCAGATGCCCCATGCCCCCGAGGATGACCATGAGCAGCACGTCGCCCGAGGTGTGCCAGGACAGCAGCTCCGGGTTCACCACGCCATCGCGCACGGCCAGCAGGGAGCCCGCGAGCCCCGCCAGCGCCCCTGCCATCACGAAGGCCGCCAGCTTGTAGCCATAGGTGGCGAACCCCGCGGCGCGCATGCGCTGCTCGTTCACCCGGATGCCCGCCAGCGCCGCGCCAAAGCGCGATCTGCGCACCAGCGCTAGCAGGCCGTAGGTGCCCGCCAATGCCGCCAGCACCAGGTAGAAAAGAGCGTGGCGCGACTCCAGGCTGAGGCCGCCAAGCGTGGGCCGCACGTCCAGGTAGATGCCGTCGCTGCCGCCGCCCACCTTGGTGTCGTGGAACACGAAGAACGCCATCTGCGCAAAGGCCAGGGTGACCATGATGAAGTACACCCCGCGGGTGCGCAGGCTCAGGGCGCCCACGCACAGCGCGTACAGCGCAGCCGCCCCCATGGCGCCCAGCATCAGCACGATGAGGTTGCCGCCCTCCGCCCCCGAGCCCAGCACGGTGGCATAGGCGCCGATGCCGTAGAAGGCAGCATGCCCCAGGCTCACCAGCCCCGTCATGCCCACCAGCAGTTCCAGGCTGAGCGCGAAGATCGACAGGATCATGACCTTGACCAGCAGGTCGGCCCAGTAGGGGCCCAGCAGCGGCCCGGCGATGGCGGCGGCCATGGCCACGGTGGCGGGCAGCAGTGCGCGCATGCGCCAGCCGCCGCGCGGCGCAGTGGCGGTGTCCGCAGGCGCGGCGGCGGTGGTGGGGTGCACGGCGCTCATGCCTTGCGCCCCATCAGGCCTTCCGGCCGCCAGATCAGGATGCCGGCCATCAGCAGGTACACGCCGATGCCGCTGATTTCCGCGAAGAACACCTTGCCGAAGGTATCGACAAACCCCACCAGCAGCGACGCCACCAGCGCCCCGGTGATGGAGCCGATGCCCCCGATGACCACCACCACGAAGCAGATGATGAGCACGCTGGCGCCCATGTTGGGGTACACCGAGGACATGGGCGCGGCGATCATCCCGGCCAGCGCGGCCAGCGCCACGCCCGCCGCGAAGACGATGCGGTACAGCCGCCGGATGTCGATGCCCAGGCCGCGCACCATGTCGCGGTTGCTGGCGCCGGCGCGCACCATCATGCCCAGGCGGGTGCGGTTGACCACCCAGTACAGCCCCACGGCCAGCACGATGCAGGCCGCCGACGCGAAGAGGCGGTACCACGGGTAGCTCATGAGTTCGCCCAGCGCGAAGCTGCCATCGAGCCACGCAGGCGCCTTGACGCCGTGCACGTCGTTGCCCACCAGCAGCGAGCGCAGTTCCTCGAACACGAGGATGAGCCCGTAGGTCATCAGCACCTGCTGCAGGTGGTCGCGCTGGTACAGGTAGCTGAAGAACGCCCACTCCAGCAGGTAGCCCAGCACCGCCGCGAGCGCGATGCCCGCGAGCAGCATGACGAGGAACTGGTCGCCGAACAGCGGCGACAGCGCGAACGCCATGTAGGCGCCGATCATGTAGAAGCTGCCGTGCGCGAGGTTGATCACGCCCATGATGCCGAAGATCAGCGTCAGCCCGGATGCCACCAGAAACAGCAGCAGCCCGTACTGGACCGAGTTCAGGCACTGGACCAGGAAGGTACCGATGTCCATGGAAGGTGTGTCCTGTGTTGACGGAGACGGTCAGCCAGCCGTTTACAGCTTGCAGCCGCGCGCGGGGTCGGCCAGCGCCTTGGCGGCCACGCCGACGACCTTGTTCTCCTTGCCGTCCACCTTGCGCAGGTAGATGTCCTGCACGGGGTTGTGGGCGCGGCTCATGGTGAAGGGGCCGCGCGGGCTGTCGATGGTGGCTTTCTGCACCGCGGCGGCGAACTCGGCCTTCTTCGCGATGTCGCCCTTCACGGCCTTCAGGCCCGTGGCCAGGATCTGGGCGGCGTCGTAGCCCTGCACCGCGTACACGTCGGGCTGCAGTTTGAAGGACTTGGCGTAGGCGGTGCGGAACGCGTTGTCGCGCGGGGTGTTCAGGCCGTCGGCGTAGTGCAGCGTGGTGAGCAGGCCCTGCGCGGCATCGCCCTGCGCCTCCAGCGTGCCGTCGGTCAGAAAGCCCGAGCCGTACAGCGGCGTGACCTTGTTCAGCCCGGCGGCCGCGTAGTCCTTGACGAACTTGACCGCGCCGCCGCCCGCGAAGAATGCGAACACCACGTCGGGCTTGGTGGCCGCGATCTCGGTGAGCAGCGCCTGGAACTCCACGTTCGGGAACGGCACGGTGAGCTGCTTGACGACCTTGCCGCCTTCCTTTTCAAAGCCTTCCTTGAAGGCCTCGGTCATCTCGTCGCCGGCGGCGTACTTCCAGGTGATGGTGACGGCGGTCTTTTTCTTCTCCTGCTTCGCGGCCACGGTGCCCATGCCGTAGGACGACTGCCAGTTGGAGAACGACGAGCGGAAGATGTTCTGCGCGCACAGCGCGCCCGTGACCGCGTCCGCACCCGCGTTGGGCACGATGAGCAGGGTGCCACTTTGCTTGGCGGCGCGCGCCATCGCCGTGGCGACACCCGAATGCACGGTGCCGACGATCACATCCACGCCGTCGCGCTTGATGAGCTTGTTGACGTTGTCGGTGGCCTTGGCCGGGTCGGACTCGTCATCGACCTTGAAGAACTCGATCTCGCGGCCCGCGAGCTTGCCGCCCTGCTCGGCCACGTGCAGCCGAAAGCCGTTCTCGATGGCCACGCCCAGCGCGCTGAAGGTGCCGCTGAACGGCAGCATGAGCCCGACCTTGAGCTTGTCGGTGGTCTGGGCCGTGCCCGCGGTGGCGCCGCAGGCCAGTGCCAGCGCTGCGAATGCCGTGCGTGCGTAGCGAGATGTCATGGTTGTCTCCTGGATGTTGTCGTGATGAACGCCACCGTCTCGGCGATCACGTCGCCGGGCCGGTCACGGTGGGGGGAATGCGCGCAGGCGGGCAGCTCCAGCAGCCGGGTGCCCGGCACGCGCTCAGCAATGCCGCGGATCTGCGCCAGCGTTCCGTATTCGTCGTCAAGACCCTGCACGGCCAGCACGGGCGCGCGCACGGCGGCGATGTCGGCCACGATGCTCCAGCCGCGAAAGGCGGGGTCGAGCCAGATGCGGTTCCAGCCCCAGAAGGCCGAATCGGGGTCGTCGTGGTAGCGGGCCAGCTTGCCCGGCAGGTCGGTGGTCTCGTAGGCGGCACGCGCCTGTTCGATGTTGGCGATGGTCACGTCCTCGACGAAGATGTGCGGCGCCAGCAGCACCAGGCCCGCCACGCGCTCCGGAAAGCGGGCGGCGTACAGCAGCGCGATGGAGGCGCCGTCGCTGTGGCCGAACAGCCAGGGCGCTTCGCTCACGCCCAGCGCCTGCAGCAGCGCGGGCAACACCTCCTCGGCCTGCCGGTGCATGAAGTCCACGCCCCAGCGTTCATCGGCCGCGCGCGGCGTGGAACGGCCGTAGCCGGGGCGGGAGAACACCAGGCCCCGAAAGCCGCCGTCCGCGCACAGCCGCTGCGGGAAGTCCTTCCACATCGCCAGCGAGCCCAGCCCTTCGTGCAGAAAGACCACCAGCGGCGCCTGCGTGCGCTCGGGCGCTATCCACTGGTACTCGACCTGCACGGCCTGCCCCCGCCAGGAGATGCTGGCCAAAGACACCGGGCCGCCGGAGCTGGCCGTGGCGCTCATGCCCGGGCCTCCTGCTCGCGCAGGCGAAAGCGCTGGATCTTGCCGGTGGCGGTCTTGGGCAGCTCGGGCACGAACTCGATGAAGCGCGGGTACTTGTAGGGCGCCAGGCGGTCCTTGACGAAAGCCTTGAGCTCCTCTTCCGTCGCGCCCTGGCCGTCTTTGAGCACGACGAAGGCCTTGGTCTTGGTCAGGCCGTCGCCATCCTGCTTGCCGATCACGGCCACCTCCAGCACGGCGGCGTGCTGCATCAGCGTGGCCTCGACCTCGAAGGGCGACACGTAGATGCCGCTGACCTTGAGCATGTCGTCGCTGCGCCCGGCGTAGGTGTAGTAGCCGTCCGCATCGCGCACGTACTTGTCGCCGCTCTTGGTCCAGCCGCCCTGGAAGGTGTCGCGCGTCTTGTCGCGGTTGTTCCAGTACATCAGCGCGGCGCTGGGGCCCTGGATGTAGAGGTCGCCCACCTCGCCGTCCGCCACGGGGCTGCCGTCCTCGCCGCGCAGCTCGACCTCGTAGCCCGGCACGGGCTTGCCCGTGGTGCCGTAGCGGATGTCGCCCGGGCGGTTGGACAGGAAGATGTGCAGCATCTCGGTGGAGCCGATGCCGTCGATGATGTCGCAGCCGAAATGCGCCTTGAAGCGCTGGGCGATCTCGGCGGGCAGCGCCTCGCCGGCGGACGAGCACATGCGCAGCGCCACCTGGGCGCGCGCCGGCAGCTGGGGCGACGCGAGCATGCCCGCAAAGCCGGTGGGCGCACCGAAGAACACGGTGGGCCGGTGGTCCACCCAGCGCTGAAAGGTGGCATCGGGCGTGGGCCGCTCGGCCATCAGCACCACCGTGGCGCCCACCGACAGCGGGAACGTCAGCGCATTGCCCAGCCCGTAGGCGAAGTAGAGCTTGGCCGCCGAGAAACACACATCGTCGCGCGTGAGGCCCAGCACGGGCTTGCCGTACAGCTCGGCCGTCCACCAGAGGTTGCCGTGGGTATGCACCGTGCCCTTGGGCTTGCCGGTGGAGCCCGACGAATACAGCCAGAAGCCCGGGTCGTCGGGCCCGGTGGCTGCGGGCGCTGGCAGGCACTGGGCGCTGGCAATGGCCTCGTCCAGGCCCACGGCGCCGGCTGGGAGTGCCTGCGTGGGCTGCGACACCCACAGCGCCGACACCTCATGGCCACCGCGCGCCATCGCGTCTTGCAGGACGGGCAGCAGCGCGCCCGAGACCAGCACGGCCTGCGCGCGGCTGTGGCCCAGCATGTAGGCGTAGTCGTCCGCCGTGAGCAGCGTGTTCACCGCCACGGGCACCACGCCGGCGTACAGGCAGCCCAGAAAGCACACGGGCCAGTCACTGGTGTCGTGCATGAGCATCAGCACCCGCTCTTCGCGCCGCAGGCTGGCATCCACCAGCACACCGGCCAGGCGCCGGGCGCGGTCCTGCAGGTCGCCGTAGCTCAGCGTGCCGCGGTCGTCGATGTAGGCCGTGCGCTGCGCGTGGTCGCGGTTCAGGTCGAACAGGTGCTGTGCAAAGTTGAAACGCTCTGGCAGGGTGGTCATGGCGATGTCTCCGTGGTTCGCTGGCGTTTTTCTGGTGGTGCGTGCTGGCTGGCGGCTGCTGTGGTCTGCGCCTGGGCGGTCAGAGGCCGAGCGCGGCCAGCACACCGGGGCTGGCCTGCACGGCGCTGCGCTGGTGGTAGAAGCCCAGCGCCCGCAGGCCTCCCAGCTCCGCCCCGCCGCCCGCACGCCCCGGGCCGCCGTGCAGCGACATGGGCATCACGTTGCCGTGGCCGGTGTGGGCCTGGGCGACGTCGGGCGTCACCACGTGCACGCGGCCATGGCTGGCTGCGAGCTGCACGGCGGCATGCCCCAGCGCGGCCTCGTCGGCCCCGTACAGCGATGCCACCAGCGACCCCTGGCCGCGCTGTGCGAGCGCCACAGCGTGGTCCACATCGCGGTAGGGCACCAGCGTGGCCACGGGGCCGAACACCTCGACCTCGTGCACCACGGCCGCCGCATCGGCGTCGTGCACACCCAGCAGCACCGGGCCGATGCAGGCGGCCACGGCGGGGTCAGCATCCACCAGCGGCTGGTGGCGGCCGTCGTGCAGGATGTCGGCGTGGGCGCACAGCTGCGCAAGCCCTTCGCGCACGGCGTGCAGTTGGGCAGTGCTGACGAGCGAGCCCATGCGCACGCCGTCGTTGCGGGGGTTGCCCACCGTCACGCCCGCGAGCTTGGCGCCGATGGCCTCGGCCGCAGCGCCGTACACGCCTGCCGGCACCAGGATGCGGCGGATGGCGGTGCATTTCTGGCCCGACTTGACGGTCATCTCGCGCACCACTTCGCGCACCAGCAGGTTGAAGGCGTCGCTGCCGGGCGCCGCATCGGGCAGCAGCAGCGCACTGTTGAGGCTGTCGGCCTCGATGTTGGCGCGCACCGAGCGCCCGGCCACCGCAGGGTGCGCGCGGATGATGCCGGCCGTGTCCGCCGAGCCGGTGAACGAGACCACATCGAACGGCCCGAGCTGGTCCATGAGCCCGGCCGAGCTGCCTGCGATGACCGACAGCGCGCCCGCCGGCAGCACGCCCGCATCGACCACATCGCGCACCATGCGCTGCGTGAGCCAGGCCGTGGACGTGGCGGGCTTGACGATCACCGGCAGGCCGGAGAGCAGCGCGGGCGCCGCCTTCTCCCACAGGCCCCAGCCCGGGAAGTTGAAGGCATTGATGAACAACGCCACGCCGCGCGTGGGCACCTGCAGGTGCTGCGACAGGAACACGGGCTCCTTGCCGAGCCGGGCGGCATCGCCATCGCGCAGCACGCGCACGTCGCCCAGCGCGTCGCCCCATTTGGCGTACTGGCCCAGCGTGAAGATGCCGCCGTCGATGTCCACGGCGGAGTCGTTCTTCACCGTGCCGGCGTTGGCCGTGGCGATCTCGTAGTACGCATCGCGGTGGGTTTGCAGTACCTTGACCACGGCGCCCAGGAGAGCGGCGCGCTGCCGGTAGGTCAACGCACGCAAGGCCGAGCCGCCCTGCTCGCGGGCGAACCGGAAGGCCTCGGGCAGGTCGAGCCCGGTGGCATCCACGCGCACCAGGTCATGGCCCAGCACCGGGTCCTTGAGCACGGCGCCCGGGCCCTGGCCGGTTTGCCAGCGTCCGGCGGCGTAGTTGGGGAGCAGTTCGGTCATACAGATAGAGAGATAGGCAGAAAAAAAGCGGGTTATCGGTCATCAGCGCGCGGCGCACGAAATGGGCATGGTCCCGGCCAGCGTCGCCGTGCGAGGGCCGCCATGCCGCGCAGGCGGCATTCCGCTTGCGTGCACCGGGGGCGTCCCCCTACCAGATTGCGGAGCAATATGAGAGAGGGGGAAGGCGCGAAGCGACTCAGGGGGGTGTTTCACTTGCTGAACTGGATTTGCCCTTCGGGCAGCAGGTAGAGCACCAGCGAGCGGCCCTGCGCCACGGTGGGGCGGTGGGCACTGCCGGGCGGGTACACGCACCAGCCGGCGGGATGCCCGTCGAAGGTGGCGTCGCCCTCCAGCGGCATGATCAGGTCGATCTCGCCCAGCGGATGGGTATGGTGCGGGCCGGCGATGTCCTGCATGTCCACCACATCCACCGAGAAGCGGTGCAGCGCGTCGTCTGCCTTGAAGACGCGGCCGTAGCGGATGCCGCCGCCCTCGCGCTCGCAGAGCCAGCCCTGCGCCACGCCGGCCAGGCACCCCGCCTTGAGCTGCTGGTAGGCCGCGCTGGCGGGCCCGTGGGTCTGGTTGAGCCAGGCCTGCAGGTCGCCGTCCAGGGCACGGCCCGCGATCTGGCCCGTCAATGCGGACAGGGCTTCATGAAATGCTGCTTTATCGGACATGGCGACTCGTGGGTGGCTGGGACAATGGAGTGCAGCGTGCACAAGGCTTGATATGTGTTCTTGTGGGATGGAGCAATGTGCAGTATCTTGCCTGCACACGAACAATAGTTAATGCTTGATGCAGTGTCAAGCACTATAGTGCATGTATGGTGTTTTCCCCTAGCGGCGGCCGAACGCCTTCAAAAGCGTTTGAAGCCCGGGGCACGCACCGCAAAATGCCACGCCGCAGCCGACGTGAACGAGGATGGACATGAACGAACAAGAAGACACAGTCACCCTGCCACCTTTCGCTGGCGGCGGCACGGCTGCGCCCACCGAAGAGGCCCGCAACCCCCTGCTCGCCGCCCTCGGCGAACGCGTGCGCAACCTGCGGGCGCAGCGCGGGCTCACGCGCAAGGCGGTGGCCATGGCGGCCGATGTGTCGGAGCGGCACCTTGCCAACCTGGAGTACGGCACGGGCAACGCGTCCATCCTGGTGCTGCAGCAGGTGGCGGGCGCGCTGCATTGCTCGCTGGCCGAGCTGGTGGGCGACTTCACCACCCGTTCGCCCGAATGGCTGCTGATCCGCGAACTGCTGGAGCACCGCAGCGAACCCGAGCTGCGCCGCGCGCGGCTGGCGCTGCATGAGCTGCTGAGCAGCGGCGCGAGCGACACGGCGCGCCACCGGCGCATCGCGCTCGTGGGGCTGCGGGGCGCGGGCAAGTCCACGCTGGGGCCTTTGCTGGCACGCGACCTGGACGTGCCGTTCATCGAGCTGAGCCGCGAGATCGAAACCCTGGCGGGCTGCAGCGTGCGCGAGATCCACGACCTGTACGGCACCACCGCCTACCGCCGCTACGAGCGCCGCGCGCTCGAAGAGATCGTGCAGATCCACAGCGAGGTGGTGATCGCCACCCCCGGCGGCATCGTCTCGGACCCCGCCACCTTCAACGAACTGCTCGCGCACTGCACCACCGTGTGGCTGCGCGCCGCCCCCGAGGAGCACATGGGCCGCGTGCTGGCCCAGGGCGACATGCGCCCCATGGCCGCGAGCAAGGAAGCCATGGACGACCTGCGCCGCATCCTGGAAGGCCGGGCCGCCTTCTATTCCAAGGCCGATCTCACCATCGACACCTCGGGGCAGAACCTCGAGGAAAGCCTGCGGCAGCTGCGCGCCGGGGTGCGCAAGCTGATGACCCACCCGCCGCACTGACACCCCGGCGCCCCCGCGCGCCATAAATCCAGCAAAAAACCGCGGCATGCATTGACTCGCTCGCAAACATGCATCATGATGCACATCAGTTGATGGATTTATGCATTATTATTCCTGTTCGCAGTTTTTGACGGAGACGCCCCATGACCGCCCAGACCACCGCACCCTCCCGCGTTGACTACCGCACCGATCCCACGCAGTACCGCCATTGGAAACTGGCGGTCGAGGGTCCGTTGGCCCGCCTGTCGCTCGACATCGCCGAAGACGGCGGCATCCGCCCCGGCTACAAGCTCAAGCTCAACAGCTACGACCTGGGCGTGGACATCGAGCTCAACGACGCGCTCAACCGCGTGCGCTTCGAGCACCCGGGCGTGCGCACCGTCATCGTCACCAGCGGCAAGGACCGCATCTTCTGCTCCGGCGCCAACATCTTCATGCTGGGCGTCTCCAGCCACGCCTGGAAGGTGAACTTCTGCAAGTTCACCAACGAGACGCGCAACGGCATCGAGGATTCGTCGAAGCACTCCGGCCTGAAGTTCCTCGCCGCGGTCAACGGTGCCTGCGCGGGCGGCGGCTACGAACTGGCCCTGGCGTGCGACGAGATCCTGCTGGTGGACGACCGCTCCTCCTCGGTGTCGCTGCCCGAAGTGCCGTTGCTGGGCGTCCTGCCCGGCACCGGGGGCCTGACCCGCGTGACCGACAAGCGCCATGTGCGCCACGACCTGGCGGACATCTTCTGCACCAGCGTCGAAGGCGTGCGCGGCCAGCGCGCGGTGGACTGGCGCCTGGTGGATGCGGTGGCCAAACCTGCCCAGTTCGCCGCCGCCGTGCAGGCGCGCGCCACCGAGCTGGCCGCCGGCAGCGACCGCCCGGTCGGCGCCCAGGGCGTGGCCCTGACCCGCCTGGAGCGCGAGGACGGCGCGGACAGCCTGCGCTATTCGCATGTCGAGGTGCAGATCGACCGCGCCAGGCGCACGGCCACCCTCACGCTGAAGGCGCCCACCGGCGCACAGCCCGCCGACATCGCGGCCATCGAGGCCACTGGGGCCGCCTGGTGGCCGCTGGCCCTGGCGCGCGAGCTCGACGACGCCATCCTCAACCTGCGCACCAACGAGCTCGACATCGGCACCTGGCTGCTCAAGACCGAGGGCGACGCGCAGGCCGTGCTCGCCTCCGACGCGGTGATGCTGGCCCACAAGGACCACTGGCTGGTGCGCGAGACCATCGGTGCGCTGCGCCGCGCGCTGGCACGGCTGGACGTGTCCTCGCGCACCCTGTTCGCGGTGGTGCAGGAGGGCTCGTGCTTCGCCGGCACGCTGGCCGAGCTGGCCTTCGCGGCCGACCGCACCTACATGCTGGCCCTGCCCGACGACGCCGGGCGCGCGCCGAAGCTCGTGCTCAACGAATTCAACTTCGGCTTCTTCCCCATGGTGAACGACCAGAGCCGCCTGCAGCGCCGCTTCTATGAAGAGGCCGCGCCGCTCGACGCCGCGCGCGCCGCGGCTGGCAAGCCGCTCGACGCCGACGAGGCCCTGGCCCTGGGCCTGGTCACCGCCGCGCCCGACGACATCGACTGGGACGACGAACTGCGCATGGCCATCGAGGAGCGCGCCGCCATGTCGCCCGACGCGCTGACCGGGCTGGAGGCCAACCTGCGCTTTGCCAGCAAGGAGAACATGGCCACGCGCATCTTCGGCCGGCTCACGGCCTGGCAGAACTGGATCTTCAACCGCCCCAACGCCGTCGGCGAAAAGGGCGCGCTGAAGGTCTACGGCACCGGCGAAAAGGCCGGCTTCGACTTGAACCGCGTTTGAATCCGCAGCCCTCCGCACAACCCAAGGAACAACGATGAGCACGATCAACTACAGCGAGAAGATCCCCAACAACGTCAACCTCGGCGAAGACCGCACGCTGCAGCGCGCGCTCGAAGGCTGGCAGCCCAACTTCATCAACTGGTGGGACGACGTGGGCCCCGAAGGCTCGACCAACCACGAGGTCTACCTGCGCACCGCCGTGAGCGTGGACCCGCAGGGCTGGGCCCAGTTCGGCCACGTGAAGATGCGCGACTACCGCTGGGGCATCTTCCTGAACCCCGGCGACGCCAACCGCGAGATCCACTTCGGCGACCACAAGGGCGAGAAGGCCTGGCAGGACGTGCCCGGCGAGCACCGCGCCAACCTGCGCCGCATCATCGTCACGCAGGGCGATACCGAGCCAGCGAGCGTGGAGCAGCAGCGCCACCTGGGCCTGACGGCGCCTTCGATGTACGACCTGCGCAACCTGTTCCAGATCAATGTGGAAGAGGGCCGCCACCTCTGGGCCATGGTCTACCTGCTGCACAAGCACTTCGGCCGCGACGGCCGCGAGGAGGCCGAGGCACTGCTGCAGCGCACCTCGGGCGACGTGGACAACCCGCGCATCCTGGGCGCCTTCAACGAGAAGACGCCCGACTGGCTGGCGTTCTTCATGTTCACCTACTTCACCGACCGCGACGGCAAGTTCCAGCTCTCGGCCCTGGCCGAAAGCGCCTTCGACCCGCTGGCACGCACCACCAAGTTCATGCTGACCGAAGAGGCCCACCACATGTTCGTGGGCGAATCCGGCGTCTCGCGCGTGCTGGCGCGCACCGCGCAGGTGATGAACGAACTGAAAACCGACGACCCGGCCAAGGTGCGCGCCGCCGGTGCCATCGACCTGGGCACGGTGCAGCGCTACCTGAACTTCCACTACAGCGTGACCATCGACCTGTTCGGCGCCGACCAGTCGAGCAACGCGGCCATCTTCTACAGCTCGGGCCTCAAGGGCCGCTACGAAGAAGGCAAGCGCACGGACGACCACATCCTCAAGGGCCAGACCTACAAGGTGCTGGAGGTCAAGGACGGCCAGCTGCTGGAGAAGGACGTGCCCATGCTCAACGCCTTGAACGAGGTGCTGCGCGACGACTTCATCAAGGACTCGATGGCGGGCGTGGGCCGCTGGAACAAGGTGCTGGAAAAGGCCGGGATTCCCACGCGCCTGTCGGTGCCGCACAAGGCGTTCAACCGCCAGATCGGTGCGCTGGCCGGCATCAAGATGTCGCCCGACGGCCGCGTGGTGAACGAGGTCGAATGGGCCGCGAAGCGCGATGAATGGCTGCCGAGCGCCGAAGACTTCGCTTTCGTGGCATCGTTGATGGGCCGCGTGGTCGAGCCGGGCAAGTTCGCCGGCTGGATCGCGCCCCCGGTGATGGGCATCAACCGCCAGCCCATCGATTTCGAGTACGTCCGGTTCAATTGAGTCCCTGAGCCGCTGCCGGGAGACTTGCTGGAAGAAAAATATGGACACCACCACGCTGATCGACAACGGCATCTTGAAGCAGCACCTGATCGACCCCGAGATCTGCATCCGCTGCAACACCTGCGAGGCGACCTGCCCGGTGGGCGCCATCACGCACGACGACAACAATTACGTCGTGCGGGCCGACGTGTGCAACGGCTGCATGGCCTGCATCTCGCCCTGCCCCACGGGTTCCATCGACAACTGGCGCACCATGCCGGTGGCGCGCGCGTACACGATCGAAGAACAGCTCACCTGGGAGGCGCTGCCGCCAGAACTGGCGCCCGATGTGCTGGCCGCCGAAGGCGCAGCGCCCTCGGCCATGGACACCGCACTGGCGCCTGCACCGGCCGCGCCCGTGGAGCCCGGCACGCAGGCCTTCCGTTCCGCCCAGTACGGCGCCACCGTGCCGCCCTGGTCGGCCGCGCACCCCTACACCAACCTGTTCCCGCCCAAGAGCCCCACCACGGCAACGGTGGTGGGCAACTTCAACTGCACCGAAGCAGGCTTTGAAAGCGAGACGCACCACGTCGTGCTCGACTTCGGCAGCATGCCGTTCCCGGTGCTGGAGGGGCAGTCCATCGGCATCGTCCCGCCGGGCACCGACGTGCTGGGCAAGGCGCACCATGCGCGCCAATACTCCATCGCCAGCCCGCGCAACGGCGAGCGGCCCGGCTACAACAACCTGGCGCTCACCGTGAAGCGCGTGACCACCGACCACGACGGCAACGCCGTGCGCGGCGTGGCCTCCAACTACGTGTGCGACCTGAAGGTGGGCGACACGGTGCAGGTGGTGGGGCCGTTCGGCAGCTCGTTCCTGATGCCCAACCACCCCCATTCGCACATCGTGATGATCTGCACCGGCACGGGCAGCGCGCCCATGCGCGCGATGACCGAATGGCGCCGCCGCCTGCGCAGCAGCGGCAAGTTCGAGGGCGGCAAGCTGCTGCTGTTCTTCGGCGCGCGCACCCAGCAGGAGCTGCCCTACTTCGGCCCTCTGCAAAGCCTGCCCAAGGACTTCATCGACATCAACCTCGCGTTCTCGCGCACGGCCGGGCAGCCCCGGCGCTACGTACAGGACCTGATGCGCGAGCGCGCCGCCGACCTGGCCGCGCTGCTGCGCGACGGGAACACCCACTTCTACGTCTGCGGCCTCAAGAGCATGGAAGAAGGCGTGGTGATGGCGCTGCGCGACATCGCCCGCGACAGCGGCCTGGAGTGGGAACAGGTGGGCGCAGTGCTCCAGCGCGAAGGGCGGCTGCACCTGGAAACCTATTGACGGCAGGCCTGGCGCAGTCCCCTGCGGAGCGGGGGCCGCCGCCGAGTTTTCATTGAAAACGGGCTTCAGCGCTTGATAAACAAGCGCCATAAGCTATATATTTAATAGCAATCCATCTATTGTCGGCGCTCCGCACGCCCCTAGGCCCGCTGGCCGCACTCGCCCCCTGCGGCCGTGCAGCGGCCGCTCGGCCCCGCGCCAGCCGCGTCCCCGCCACCCGCTCGCCTGCGCGCTGCCAGATGCGCGGGGCCTGACGCCGCCGCATGGAAAAAAACCGACCCGCCTATAGGACGGAACCTACAGAAATCGCTGCCGCAGATTTTCAAAATGAATTCACACACGGCCTTCGTGTGCATTTTTTTTGATCATCAGGAGATATTCCATGCCCAACAACAACCCCCAAGGCCACAACCAATACACCGACGACAGCGACTCCCAGCGCAAGAGTTCGGGCAACCGCCAGGCGGAGCAGAGCACCGGCGCTTCCGGCAGCCGCCAGCAGGGGCAGAACGAGCGCCCGGGCTCCGGCGGCAACCAGGGAAGCCGCGAGCAGCAAGGCGATTCTTCCCGCCGCTCTTCCCAGAACCAGCGCTGAGCCGGCCTTGTAGGCACCGGCAGGCATTTCCTCGCAACCCTGGCTGACCAGCCAGCAACCATGAACGGACCAACACACCAGGAGAATTGAAAATGGGTTATCGAGACAGTGATGACAGCGGCTTTTCCCGCCATGGCATGGGTCGGGACCACGACGAAGGGCGGTATGCCGAACGCGCCCACCGCGGCAGCATGGACCGCGATGACCAGCGCCCGGGCTACGCCCCCGAGCTGGATGACCGGTACGGCCAGTACGGCATGGTGCGCAACGACTACCGTGGCAACGCTGGCCTGGGCCTGCCGCCGCGCGAGGGCCGTGACCGTTTTTCCTCGCCGGACCGGTTCCAGGGAGGCGGCGGCTACCGCAACGATGGCCGGGAGATGTACCACCCGCCGAACAGCCGCTTCGACAGCGACTACCGGGACTACCAGGACCAGGACCGCGCGGGCTATGCCCGAGGGGGTGGGCGCTGGGGCAGCGACGATGAGCTGCGCGGGCCCTCCCAGGGCCGCCAGGGTCACCACGACCCCGACTACCAGCAATGGCGGCAGGAACAGCTGCGCCTGCTGGACGAGGACTACCAGTCGTGGCGCAAGGAGCGCTACGAGAAGTTTTCCGACGACTTCAATACCTGGCGCACTTCGCGCAACCAGCAGTCCCCCTCCAAGAGCCAGGCCGGTGCCACGGGCAGCAGCACCAGCAATCCCGGCGCCACATCCGGCAAATCCAAGGACGCAGGCTGACGGCGGCGCCGCTCCTTGAGGAAGGCCGGCGGGCGCACGTTCGCCGGTGACCCGGCCCGTGGCGCGGCGCCCCTGCCTCCCTGGCCGCCCCTCCCCCGCGCGGGAGTGGGCGGCTTATTCCTGCCCGCGTGGAACGGGTCGGGCTTCCCCTGGCGTTCCCGGCTGGCGCGCTCCGCGCCGCAGTTGCTCATTCGTCCTACAAAAGGCCCGGCGGTCCAAAAATACGATGGCGGCATCCCCCTGGCGATGGCGCCGCCGGCCCCTCTCGCCGTTTCCGAGAGCAAAGGAATCCGCATGACCGCCTTGTCCGCATACGGTGACGCTCTCCGCCCCTCGCCCTCCAGATCATCCGCCCAGACAGAAATCGTCATGCCGTTCACGCAGGGCATCAAGGGGCACTCGAGCGTGCACGAACACGTGACGCGCGAGCAGATCGCCCGCCATGTCGCCGCGCTCAAGGGCTGCCCCTTCATGGAAGAGGTGCCCCAGCCCTTGTGGACCCGCCGCACCTACCTCGTGCCCAGCGACACCCTCGTGGCGTCCACGGCGCAGCGCCTGGGCCTGTTGGGAGAAGACGACCTGTTCGGCGGCGTGGTGCCCCATGCCTTCGTCGCCACGAAGGCCATCACCCATCCCCTGGTGTCGGCCACGGCCGCGGCCCCGCAAGGCTGGAGCGAGGCGTTTTCCCGCCGGGTCGGTGCCGCCGTGCTGCCGGGCTACACCGCGTTCTCCAGCCGGGATGCGCAGGAGGCCGGTGAACAACTGCTGGCGCTGGGTCCCGTGCGGGTCAAGCCCGTGGGCGAGACCGGAGGGCGTGGCCAGACGGTGGTGCCCGACGCCCGCGCGCTCTCCGCCTGCCTGGCGGCATTGGGCAAGGCGGCCCTGGTCGAGCAGGGCATCGTGCTGGAGCACAACCTCTCCCAGGTGGACACGCTGAGCGTGGGCCAGGTGCGCGTGGCGGGCATCCTGGCCTCGTACCACGGCAGGCAGCGCCTCACGCAGAACAACACCGGCGCGATGGCCTACGGCGGCTCCGACCTGACCGTGGTGCGGGGCGATTTCCACGCGCTCCTGTCCACGCTCCCGCCCGGCCCCGTCCGCAAGGCGGTCGATCAGGCCCTGGCGTACGACGCCGCGGTGCGGGAATGCTTTCCGGGGTTTTTCGCCTCGCGCATCAATTACGACGTCGCGCAGGGCATCGCGGCCGACGGCCGGTGGTGCTCGGGGGTGCTGGAGCAATCCTGGAGGATCGGCGGCGCCACCGGCGCCGAAGTGGCCGCGCTCGAAGCCTTTCACGCCGACCGCTCCCTGCGCTCGGTGCAGGCCAGCTGCGTGGAGACGTATGGCCGCTTCGAGCCCCTTCCGGCAGCGGCGACCGAGTACTTCCGGGGAGAGGATCCCGAAGTGGGCCTGCTGACCAAATACGCCCTGGTGCATCGCGATGGCCACGCGGCATAGGGCGATCCAGATTCCCTCGGGGGACCGCACGATCGCGGGCACGCTGGTCGCGCCCGACACCGTGGTGCCCGGCGTCATGCTGGTGCACGGCTGGGACGGCAGCCAGGAGCAGTACCTTGCGCGCGCCCATGCCATCGCCGCCCTGGGGTGCATCTGCCTGACCTTCGACCTGCGGGGCCATGCCAGCGACAAGGCCCACCGCGACACGGTCACCCGGGAAGACAACCTCAACGACATGCTCGCCGCCTACGACCTTCTCACGGGCCACCCCGCGGTGGACGCCAACTCCGTGGCGGTGGTGGGCAGCAGCTACGGCGGCTACCTGGCCACCGTGCTCAGCGCGCTGCGGCCCCTGCGGTGGATGGCGCTGCGCGCTCCCGCGCTCTACAAGGACGAGGACTGGCTGGTGTCCAAGCAGAACCTCGACCGCCAGGAGATATCCCGCTACCGCGCCATGAAACTCGCCTCCGACAGCAACCGCGCCCTGGCGGCCAGCGCGGTCTTCGAAGGGGATGTGCTGCTGGTCGAATCCGAACTCGACCACATCGTCCCGCACCCGGTCATCGAGAACTACCGCGCCGCGTTCCTGCGCACCCACTCCATGACCTACCGGGTGATCAAGCAGGCAGACCACAGCCTGTCCAAACCCGAATGGAGCGAGGCCTACACCGCGATGCTGGTGACCTGGATGTCGGAAATGCTGGGGCTGGCCAAGAACGGACAGCCCTCCGGCAAGAAGTGACGTAGGCCGGCGGGCGCCGGAGGCGCCACGCCACCCACCGGGCCTTCGCCGCATCCATCCGATGGGCACAGTCAAAACTGTCCGACACGGCCGCCGCGCGCGCGGAGGGCTAATGGAGCTTCTTCCCTGCCGCCCTGGAGAACACCATGTCCAAGACACACCGCTCCGGTTCCGATCCCCACCTCAAGCCCCGCGAACTCAAGCGCATGCGCCAGTGGGAAGCCATGGCCCGGCCCCGCCAGGTGCCGCTGCGGTTTCCCGAGCCCGAGCCCCCGCTATGGAAGCCGCTGGGCTGACCGCGATTGCACACCACGCGCCGGCCCGACGCCGCCCGTTTCCCATCCACCGCATGTGAAGAAGCCTTGCCATGAAGCCATCATCCAAGACAGCCCCGTCCACCCCGGCCGCACGGGCCACGGCCACGGCCGCTAAGCAAAAGAAGATCCAGGCAGCGCAGGACCGCCGCGACGAGCGCGCCCGCCCGGCCAAGGCAGCGCCCGCTTCGGCCCGGGGCAAGGCCCCCGCGCCCGGCCCCGGGCGCTCGGAACCCGCCCCCCCGCTGCCGGCCCAGCACCTTGCCAAACCCGGCAGCGAGGCCGAGATGCAGCTCAAGCCGAGGTTCGAGGCACCCCACTACCGGGGCAGCGGCAAGCTCACGGGGTTCTCCACCCTCATTACCGGGGGCGACTCCGGGATAGGCCGTGCGGTGGCGGTGCTGTTTGCCCGCGAGGGCGCGGATGTCGCCATCGCCTACCTGGCCGAACACGAGGATGCCCAGCGGACGCGCGAGCTGGTGGAGGCCGAGGGTGGCCGGTGCATCCTGATACCCGGCGACGTCAAGGACGCGGCATTCTGCGCCGGCGCCGTGCGGCAGGTGGTCAAGGCGTTTGGCAAACTTAACGTGCTGGTCAACAACGCCGCGTTCCAGGAGCACGCGGACTCCCTCGAAGCGCTGACGGCGGAGCGTTTCGACGAGACGTTCCAGACCAACATCTATGGCTACTTCCACATGGCCAAGGCAGCCCTGCCCCACTTGCACCGGGGCGATTCGATCATCAACACCGGCTCGGTCACCGGCCTGCGCGGCAGCAAGGAACTGCTGGACTATTCCGCCACCAAAGGCGCCATCCATGCCTTCACCAAGGCCCTGGCCCACAACCTGGCCGAGCGGGGCATCCGCGTGAACGCGGTGGCCCCGGGGCCCGTGTGGACGCCCCTCAACCCCGCGGACAAGGCGCCCGGGGACATTGCCAGGTTTGGCGAAAAGACGCACATGGGCCGCCCTGCACAGCCCGAGGAGATTTCTCCCGCCTATGTGTTCCTGGCGGCCCCCTGCTGCTCCAGCTACATCACCGGCACCGTGCTGCCCATCACGGGCAACGCGGGAGACGGCGCGTGAAGAAAGCGGCGTGCGGCATCACGCCAGATCCTGGCTGACCCGTGGTTCGATCTCGGCCCACTCCCCGTCGGTGAACAGGCGCGAGCGGGTGTGGAACGCCTTGCCCGTGCTGCCTTCCAGCGAAAACGTGCCGCCGTGCCCGTCGATCACATCCAGGATGAGCTGCGTGTGTTTCCAGTACTCGTACTGGGATTTGCCGATGTAGAACGGCGCGCCGCCCACATCGCCCAGCAGCACATCGCTGGCTCCAATCGTGAGATCGGTGGGCAGATAGCAGTTGGCCGCACTGTTGTCGCAGCAGCCACCCGACTGGTGGAACAACACGCTGCCATGCTGCGCCTGCAGCTGCGCGATCAGCGCCAGGGCTGCCTCGGTGGCAATGACTCTCTCGACCATGGTGATCTCCTGATGTGCCGACAAAAACCGCTGCTGTGCTGAAAGTAATTTCGCAGCAGCGTCACGGTGGTTCACAGAGCGTCGATGGCCAGGCGCGTCGTCGCAGGCAGCGGCAGCGCCAGGGCAAGACGGCGCAACGACGCCAGCGGCGCCCTGTGGGCCACAACCCACCAAATCAGAAGAAGCCGAGTTTGTTTTCTGAGTAGCTCACCAGCAGGTTCTTGGTCTGCTGGTAGTGGTCGAGCATCATCTTGTGCGTCTCGCGCCCGATGCCCGACTCCTTGTAGCCGCCGAACGCCGCGTGCGCGGGATAGGCGTGGTAGCAGTTGGTCCATACGCGGCCGGCCTTGATGGCGCGCCCCATGCGATAGGCCACGTTGCCGTTGCGGCTCCACACGCCGGCGCCCAGGCCGTACAGCGTGTCGTTGGCGATGGCCAGCGCCTCGGCCTCGTCCTTGAAGGTGGTCACGGCCAGCACGGGGCCGAAGATTTCTTCCTGGAAGATGCGCATCTTGTTGTGGCCCTTGAACAGCGTGGGCTGCACGTAGTAGCCGCCTTCCAGGTCGCCGCCCAGGTGGGCCTGGCCGCCCCCGGCCAGCACTTCGGCGCCTTCCTGCTTGCCCAGGTCCAGGTACGACAGGATCTTGGTGAGCTGCTCCTTGCTGGCCTGCGCGCCCATCATGCTGTCGGTATCGAGCGGGTTGGCGTGCTGGATGGCGGCCACGCGCTTCAAGACGCGTTCCATGAACTTGTCGTAGATCGACTCCTGGATCAGCGCCCGGCTGGGGCAGGTGCAGACCTCGCCCTGGTTGAAGGCAAACAGCACCAGGCCTTCGACTGCCTTGTCCAGGAAGGCGTCGTCCTTGTCCATGATGTCGGCAAAGAACACATTGGGGCTCTTGCCACCCAGCTCCAGCGTGGCGGGGATGAGGTTGTTGGCGGCGGCCTGCGCGATCACGCGGCCGGTGCTGGTCGATCCTGTGAAGGCGATCTTGGCAATGCGCTTGCTGGTGGCCAGAGGCATACCCGCCTCGCGGCCGAAGCCGTTGACGATGTTGAGCACGCCGGGCGGCAGCAGGTCGGCGATCAACTCGGCCAGGATCAGGATGGAGATAGGCGTGGACTCTGCAGGCTTGAGCACCACGCAGTTGCCCGCACCAATCGCAGGCGCCAGCTTCCAGGCGGCCATCAGGATCGGGAAGTTCCACGGAATGATCTGGCCCACCACACCGAGCGGCTCCTGGATGTGGTACGCCACGGTGTTCTCGTCGATGTTGGACAGCGCGCCTTCCTGCGCCCGCACGCAGCCCGCGAAGTAGCGGAAATGGTCCACGGTGAGCGGGATGTCGGCGTTCAGCGTTTCGCGGATGGCCTTGCCGTTGTCCACGGTTTCGGCATAGGCCAGCAGCTCCAGGTTCTGCTCGATGCGGTCGGCAATCTTGAGCAGGATGTTGCCGCGCGTGGCGGCGTCGGTCTTGCCCCAGGCGTCGGCGGCGGCGTGGGCGGCGTCCAGCGCCAGTTCGATGTCTTCGGCGGTGGAGCGGGCGGCCTGGGTGTAGACCTTGCCGTTCACGGGCGAGATGACGTCGAAATACTGGCCCTTGGCCGGGGCCACGAACCGGCCGCCGATGAAGTTGTTGTACTGGGGCTTGTAGGCGATCTTGGCGCCAGGGGCGCCGGGGGCTGCGTAAACGGTCATGTTGTCTTGTCTCCGGTGGATTTGTGGACATCTGCTCGGCACCTCGCGCCGCCAGATAGAGGACATGACTCAAAACCCGTGCCAACCTGCTCCATCTGCCAAGTGCTTGATTTTTATGGCTTTGTTTGCGCGTCCGCAAGAAGGTGCGGCCCATCGGGCGTCAAGGTGTCCGCTCCAGAACGCGACACCTGTCACGAAATGGAACAGTTGAAGCCGCCCACCGGCCATCGCTATTGCCCTGGCCCCCGGCGGCCGCCATACTGGCTCGTACACAGGGCGCGTTGATGACGCCCAGGCAGGAGACACACACCATGCGATCCACATCCACATCCACCTCGGTGGCACTGCGGCAGGCCCGCCAGCACCTGCTGGAATCAGGCCAATGCCCCAGCGGGCTTGTGGACGAGCGCCTGGCACGGTCGTGGCAGCGCAGCATGGACAGCGGCCTGCGGCCGACCGGGCGGGTGGGCAGCCCCGACAACCTGGAACAGCAAGCCCTGCGGCAGCTGCGCGGCCACCACCAGGAGTTGCTGGCGCATTCGCGCCCCGTCATGGAGTACCTGTTCGAGCAGGTGCGCGACAGCCAGAGCGTGGTGGTGCTGGCCAGCCCCTGCGGAACGCTGGTGGACACCTGTGGCGACGCCTACTTCCTGGGCAAGGCCGAACGGGTGGCTCTCACCAGCGGCGCCTCGTGGCACGAAAAGCAGCGCGGCACCAACGCCATCGGCACCGCGCTGGCCGAAATGGCGCCCGTGGAAGTGCATGGCGCGGAGCATTTCCTGGAGCGCAACGGTTTCCTGACCTGCGCGGCGGCCCCCATCCTGTCTGCCACGGGGCAGCTGCTGGGCATTCTGGACATCTCCAGCGAGCACAGCCGGGGCAACCCGCACACGCTGGGGCTGGTGAGCACCGCCGCCCACATGATCGAAAACCGGCTGCTCGTGTCCGCAAGCCAGCGCCACATCCGCCTGCACCTGCACCCCCACCCGGAGGGCATTGGCACCGTGGCCGAAGGCATCGCGCTGGTGTCGGAAGACGGCTGGGTGGTCGGCGGCAACCGCAGCGCGCTGGCGCTGCTACGCCTTTCCATCGCGCAGCTGGGCTGCGTCTCGCTGGACCAGATCCTCCATCCAGGCCTAGAGGATCTGTTGTCCCGCCACCAGCGCCGCCCCGACGCGCCGCTTTCCCTGCGCAGGCACGATGGCTCCCAGCTCTTCGGGCAACTGGTGCCCGACAAGCGCACCGTGCGCCCCCTCGCCCCCGCCGCGCCCTCCAGCGCTCCCCCGGATGCCCTGGCGCGCCTGGACACCGGCGATGCGCGCTGGCGCATGGCGGCAGCCAAGACACGGCGCATCCTCGACAAGCCCATCCCCCTGCTGCTGCAGGGCGAATCGGGCGTGGGCAAGGAATGGTTCGCGCGGGGCGCGCACCAGAGCGGACCGCGCCGCGACGGCCCCTTCATCGCCATCAACTGCGCGGCCATGCCGGAGGCGCTGATCGAGTCGGAGCTGTTCGGCTACGCACCCGGCACGTTCACCGGCGGGCGCCGCGAAGGACGCCTGGGCCTGCTGCGCGAGGCCCAGGGCGGCACGCTGTTCCTCGACGAGATCGGCGACATGCCGGCGGCCCTGCAGACGCGGTTGCTCCGGGTGCTGCAGGAGCGGCAGGTGGTCCCCCTGGGCAGCGGCCACCCGGTGGCCGTGGACTTCGCCCTCATCTGCGCCTCCAACCGCAAGCTGCGCGAGGAGGCGGAGCAGGGGCGCTTTCGCGCCGACCTGTACTACCGGATCAATGGCCTCGCGGTCGAGCTTCCACCCTTGCGTGAACGCACCGATTTCGAAGCGCTGAGCGCGAGGATGCTGGAGGACATCGAGCCCTCCCGCGCCCTGCGGCTGGCGCCGTCGCTGATGGCGATGCTGGAACAGTACCCCTGGCCCGGCAATCTGCGGCAATGCGCCAGCGTGCTGCGGACCACCTGCGCGATGCTGGAGCCGCACGAGGAGGTGCTCGAATGGCACCACCTGCCGGACGACTTCCAGGACGAACTCCGGCGGGCCGACCGGTTCTGCGCGCCAAAGGAAGCCCCGCACCCGCCGCAGAACCTGGACGAACTGTCTCAATCCGCCATTCAGCAGGCCCTGGAGAGCTGCCGTGGCAACGTGAGCCACGCGGCACGCACCCTGGGCATCAGTCGCCAGACGCTTTACCGCAAGCTGGCAACGCGCAGGGAGAGGCTCGCCCACCCGCCCGGGTGACCAGGCCCCTGCCGCGCCACGGCGCTGGCGCTGCCGCCGCCCGCGCGCGGGGATCGCGGGGCCTTACGGTTGCCGGTCTCCCTTGGCGTATTCCTTGAGCGCATCGATGGCCTCTTCGCGCGTGGCCCAGGAGGCATCGCGGACCGGCACATTGTGTCCGTCTATCAGAAGGCTCTGCACCGTGTAGCGCCCCTGCGGCGTCCTGCAGAGCACCGCGGAGTAGGAGCTTGCATCCGCCGTGCCAAAAACGTTCTCTTCCTCGAGTTCACCGGGCATGGAAACCTCCTCATCCGTTCGCCACGTTGGACCTTTGATTGTCGGCAGCGGAGTCCGCCAACGGTGTAGGCCAATGGCCCCTTGCGCCTTCTTCGGAGGCCGCGGCGCGCCGCTTTCCTACAGACATCGCAGGGCCGCCGCGAAACGATCGAATCCAACGGCCCCGCGGCGCATCCCGCGCTGCGCGATGCCCCGTTAGAAAGTGCGTACATGGCTACCAGCAACCGGGTGCTCTGGAAGGGCGCCATCTCCTTCGGCCTTGTCCATATTCCCGTGGGCCTGCACACCGCCACCACGGAGCAAGGCATTGACTTCGATTGGCTGGACAAGCGGTCGATGGACCCCGTGGGCTACAAGCGGATCAACAAGCGCACCGGCAAGGAAATCGACAAGGCCCACATCGTCAAGGGCGTCGAGTACGAGAACGGGCAGTACGTTGTTCTTTCCCCGGAGGAAATCGAAGGCGCCTTCCCGCGCACCACCCAGACCATCGAGATCGAGCGCTTTGTGAACGCCCAGGAAATCCCGTTCGTCTACTTGGAGCGCCCGTACTACGTGAGCCCCATCAACAAGGGGCACAAGGTGTATGCCCTGCTGCGCGAAGCCCTCGCCAGGACCGGGAAGATCGCGCTGGCAAAGGTCGTGATCCAGACCAAGCAGCACCTGGCGCTGCTGGCGCCCTCGGGACCCGCGCTCGTCCTCAACCTACTCAGATGGGGCGACGAGGTCAAGGGCTTCGAGGGACTGGATCTCCCCGCCCTGAGCGCCACCGCCATCAAGCCCAGCGAGATGAAGATGGCGACGCAGCTCATCGCCGAAATGACCGGCCACTGGAAGCCGGAAGATTTCAAGGACGAATTCCGCCAGCAGGTCATGGACCTGGTGGCCGCCAAGGTCCAGCAGGGCGATACCCGCACGGTCACGCAGCCCGCGCAGGCCGCCACGGGCAGCGCGGAAATCATCGACCTCACAGAGCTGCTGCAGCGCAGCCTCAAGCCCGGAAACCGCCGCCCTGCCGCCAGGCCGGCGGCCAAGGAGGGCGGCACGGCGCCGCGCAAAACCGCGCGCAAGCGTGCCGCCGCCAAGGCGCCTTCCGCGCAGCGCAAGAAGGCGGCCTGATGAAGCGCGCGGACGCGGCACACGCACCACAGGCCCCGGCGACGCGATCGCCCCGCGCCAGGAAACGCGCCAGATCGCCACAGCCCGGACCGCGCATCTCCCACGGCGAGCGCGTGATCGATCCGTCCACGGGGTTCACCAAGATGGACATGGTGCGGTACTACGCCAAGGTCGGCCCCTTGATGCTGCAGCACCTGAAAGCACGGCCCGTGGCCCTGGTGAGGGCCCCCGGGGGCGTGCCGGGAGAACTCTTCTTTCAGAAGCACCAGGAGGCCGAGGCGCTGCCCGGCATGCGGAGCCTGGGCCCGGCGCTGGACGAGGGGCATGCGCCCTTGCTGGAAGTGGTCTCCCCACAGGGCTTGCGCAGCGGGTCGCAGATGAACGTCATTGAATACCACACCTGGAACGCGCTGAAAGACAGGATGGAGCGCCCCGACCGGATGACCTTCGACCTGGACCCGGGCGAAGGCGTGGCATGGGCGGATGTGCGTGAAGGCACGCGGCTGCTGCGCGTGCTGCTGCAGGAACTGGGGCTTCCCGCCTTTTTGAAAACCAGTGGGGGCAAGGGCCTTCACGTGGTGGTTCCGCTCAAGCGCCTGCGCGACTGGGACACGGTCAAGGATTTTTCCAGGGCCATCGTGCTGCACCTGGCCGAGACGATCCCGCAGCGCTTCGTGGCCAAGAGCGGTCCGCGCAACCGGGTGGGCAGGATCTTTGTGGACTACCTGCGCAACGGCCGCGGTGCGACGACCGTGAGCGCATGGTCGGCACGCGCACGGCCGGGAATGGGCGTTTCCGTGCCCGTCGGTTGGGAAGAACTGGATGCGCTGACCAGCGCCGCGCACTGGAACGTCCGGAACATCGACGCGAGGCTTGGCGTGGGCAATGGCCCCTGGCAGGCCTACGAAGGGGCCGCGGTGAGTTTGACACCCGCGATGAAAGCGCTCGGATTCCGGCCCGGCTGACGCGTGCCCGCGCTCCCGGCGCCGGCACGGGGCCGCACAGGATCAATCGGGCACGGCGGCCGGGCTCAGGCCAGCATCAAGGCCGGGCCGGGCTGGCCCGAGGCTTCCAGCTGCAGCGCGGAACTGGACAGCTTGAACGTCGCGACCGTTTCGACCAGCCTTCGGGACTGGATGCTCAGGCTGGAGGCGGCCGCGGACATTTCCTCCACGAGCGCCGCATTTTGCTGGGTGGCCTGGTCCATCTGATTGACGGCCACGTTGACCTGGCTCACGCCCTGGCTCTGCTCGGTTCCGGCCGCGCTGATCTGCGCCACCGTCTCGGTCACCCGCTCGATGGACGAAACCACTTCCTTCATCGTCTGCCCCGCGGCGCCCACCAGCACGGTCCCGGCCTCCACGCGCTCCACGCTGGTGGCGATGAGGGCCTTGATCTCCTTGGCCGCCGCCGCGGAGCGTGCCGCCAGGCTGCGCACTTCCGAGGCCACGACCGCGAATCCACGCCCCTGCTCGCCAGCCCGGGCGGCCTCCACGGCGGCATTGAGGGCGAGGATATTGGTCTGGAAGGCGATGCCGTCGATGACGCCGATGATTTCGGAGATCTTCTTGGAGCTTTCGTTGATGCCGCTCATGGTGTCCACCACCTTGGACACGACGTCGCCCCCCTGCTTCGCGACCGTGGAGGCGCTCTGCGCGAGCACGTTCGCCTGCAGCGCATTCTGCGCATTCGTCTGCACGGTGGAATTGAGTTCCTCCATGGCCGCCGCCGTCTCCTCCAGGGCGCTCGCCTGGTGCTCCGTCCTGGTGGACAGGTCGCCATTGCCCGTGGATATCTGCGCACTGGCCGCCGCCACGGTCTCCGAGCCGCTGCGGACCTGGCTGACGATCCGGGTCAGCGAGTCCTGCATCACGGCCAGCGCCGCGAGCAGGGGACTGAATTCATCACGCGAGCCGTCCGTGACCGGGGTGGTCAGGTCGCCGTCCCTCACGCGATTGGCCACGGCCTGCGACGCGGCCACCCTGCGCCGCAAGGTGGCGCCGATGTGCCAGGAGAACAGCAGCAGCCCGATCGCCACCGCCGCCACGGCACTGACCAGCGCGCGAAGGGTCAGCTTCACGTCCCGTTCGATCTCGGCGAGGCTGGCTTTCAGCAGCCCGGCCTGGTGCTCCTTTTCCTTGGCGAGGACGGCAAGCACCGCATTGCGCGTGGGGATCGTGGAGGCCACCAGATAGTCAAACGCCGGCTCCTTCTTTCCATCCTTGATCAACTGAAGGTTCTGCTCGGCCACGTTCCAGAACGCCTGCAGCCCTTTGGACAGCTCGGCGTTCAAACCCCTCTCGGCGGCGGTGTCCGCGGCCTGCACGAAGCTGGCGAGGTCCGTGTCGATCAAGCGCTTCTTGTCGGCGATGTCCGCCAGCGTGGCCGCCAGCTCTTGCGGCGTGCGCACCAGCATCGCATGGCGCATCTGGAGCGAAGACCGCGTGACGTTCAGCTCCATCGCGCTGGCCTGGAGCTGGCGCGGCACCTCTTTGCCGGCCACGAGTTCTGTCTGGCGCGTGACCTCCCCCAGGTAGAGCCAGGCCAGGAGCACGATCCCCGCGAGCCCCGCGATCAAGAGGAAGGAAATGGCATGAAGGCGTCTGGCGATGCTCATGGTCTTATCTCTTTGAATGGCCCCGGCCTGACCGGCGCACTGAAATGACTGAAAGCAACTGCAGCAATGGCGACAATTTGCAACCGGACTGCGGTACGGCGGATTGAACGCGCTTATGGGACAAGGGTCAAGAGGATCCGCCCGCGGGCGCCAGCGATGGACCGGGCGGTTGTCGGGCTATGCTGGAGACATGGACAAGCGCAAGACCTTGGTGATCGTCTATCACTCCATGACGGATGGCTCGCGCCAGATGGCCGAGGCTGCGCGCGAGGGCGCAGCCTCCGATGCGGCGGTCGCGGTGCGGCTGCTGCACGCCGCGCAAGCGGGGCCCGCGGACGTGCTGGCCGCGGACGGGCTGATTTTCGCCACGCCCGAGAACCTGGCAGCCATCAGCGGTCAGCTCAAGGATTTCTTCGACCGCAGCTATTACGCCGTGCTCGACCACGTCAACGGCCGGCCCTATGCCAGCCTGGTCTGCGCGGGCAGCGACGGACACAGCGCGGCAAGGCAAATAGAGCGCATCGCCACCGGCTGGCGCCTGCGGCCCATCGGGGATCCCCTCATCGTTTGCACCCATGCCCAGACCCCCGAGGCCATCCTCGCCGTCAAGCACATCGGCGATGAAGATCTGCTGCGCTGCCGCACCCTGGGCGAAGCGATGGCTGCGGGGCTGGCGCTGGGTGTGTTCTAGAAGAACGAACGGAGCCCACCTTCCCGGAACAATCGGGTTTAATGACGCTTTGCACGAGACCGCAAATGACCCCCCTCCTGATCGTGGCTGTGTTGGCATCCTCGGCGGCCGCGGCCGAGGCGCCCTCATGGCTCACCGTGGTGGGAGACCCCGCCAATGCCTTCGTGGACACGCTGGAGGTGGATGCCACCAGCGCCATCGCATTTGAATCCATGCGCCTCGTCAAGCTCAGGGTGAACCGCGCCAGGCCACGCACGGGCTTTGATGACCAGCCCTACCACTCCTACTACTCCACGGCCGTGGTGGACTGTACCGGGCTGAAGGCGTGGCACCGCTCCATCGCCCTGTTCAGCAAGCCGCTGTGGCACGGAAAGATGCGCGTGGTGGAGTATGCCGAGAGCGACGGCCGCAACCTGGCCTTCGCGGAGATGGCGCCCAACCCCAGGGACCGACTGATCAAGGCCGCCTGCGCCATCGCGCTGCAGAGCCCCTGAAACCCTGGAGTTTTCTGCCGCGCCACTCTCCGCCCGGCCGTGCCAATTTGCTCGCCTCCCCATTGGCTGGCGGCTGGCAGCCCCGCCGAATTCTGCCGGCGTGGCCCGGGCGCATCAGCGCCGCATGCACAAGGCCGTCTGGCCCGGCATGCCGAAATCCGCCGGGCGCTTTCCGGTCTCTGACCCGGTCCTTTGGCGGGCTCCTACACCGGCCGCTGCCGCAGGATTCGACGATGGGGGTGTTTTCACTCCGGCGGCGGCAGGAACACTCTTCAGCTCCTCCCGCCTGCGCAACCAGGATGCGTGCACAGTGCGTGACCCCATTGCTACCACCACGGCCCCGATCGCCGCAATGCCGCCGACCGGCATCAAAGGCACTTCCCACCGGGTTGCCCCCCTGGGAAACCCGCCGGTTGTAGGCGGGACCGTGATGGCGGCCACCCCTGCATTCGGCAAGGCCGAAATCCAGGCGGCCGCGTTGAAGCCGAGCGCCACCGCGCTGGTGCTTGTCGATTTCATCAATCCGATGCGGTTTCCCGGCGCGAACGCCTTGCTGCGCGGCGCCCTGGAGGCGGCGCATGCCACGGCGCGGCTCAAGCGCCGGCTCTCGGCCCAGGGGGCGGTGGCCATCTATGCCAACGACAACTATGGGATCTGGAGGTCTGACTTCAAGGATCTGGTGAAGGCGTGCCAGGCCTTGCCTGGTGCGCGGGGCGAGATCGCCACCCTTCTGGCGCCGGGCGATGGCGACCTGACGGTCCTGAAACCCCTGCATTCCGCTTTTCACTCGACGCCGCTGGACCATCTGCTCAGGCAGATGCAAACGCAGCAATTGATCGTTGTCGGCCTGGCGGCGGACATGTGCGTGCACCTGACGGCGATGGATGCCTACATGCGGGGGTTCAAGGTATGGGTGCCCGCCAATTGCACGGCGGCCGAGCACGAACCGCACAAGCAGGCCGCGCTGCACCAGATGTCGCGGGTTCTCAAATGCTCCATCCGCAAGGCATGACGTTCTTCGCGGCCGTGCTCGCCCTGAGCGGCCATGAGGGCCACCAGAACGCCACCTGTAGGACGCGCCCAGCCGGCAAGCCGGCATTCCTCTGACGCCCGCTTCGCGGGCCGCTCGGATAGTCTAGCGATCACCGGCGCACCGGAAGGATGTCGATGCCGGTCGGTTTCACGGGTGCAGATCAAGACGGGTAAGCCTATGGACGTTTTTCAGCTGGGCGGTGCGTGGTGGGAGATGCCATTGCGGGCCGCCATCATCTATGCGGTGCTTCTCCTGCTGGTACGGATTTCAGGCAAGCGGACGGTGGGCCAGTTCACCCCCTTCGATCTTCTGGTGGTGATGCTGCTGAGCGAGTCGGTGTCCGCAGGTCTGAACGGTGACGAGAAGTCCGTCACGGCAGGACTGCTTTCCGCAACGACGCTGATTGCGCTGAATGTCGCCGTCGCGGTCATCACCTCCCGCAGCGAACGGGTTCAGCAGTGGGTGGAAGGCCGTCCGGTCCTGATCGGCAGCAACGGGGAAATCTTCACGGATGTGTTGCGCAAGCACCATGTACCGCTGTGCGACGCGCAGCGTGCGCTGCGTGAAGCGGACTGCGACCCGAAAGACATGCAATTTGCGTTTCTTGAAGCAGACGGGCACATCAGCATCCTGCAGAAATCCGGGAAGAATGCGTGAGGCAACCGCACCGGCGGGAGCTACCCACGCACCTTGCATGCCGCAGAGATCATTCCCTTGTAAGGCTCTCCCGGCACATCCTTGAACAGCACGGGGGCCTTGCCTTCGGCGTACTCCTCGCGGCCCACGGCGTCGCCCTTCCAGGCCGGCAGCCCATAGTAGGTGAGCCACACATACCACGCCGTTCGGGAAGGGCAATGGACCACCACCCTGGCATAGTACGAGCGGTACTTCTGCCCCTTGAAGGAAGTCCGGGTCCTGTCTCTTGAAACGCGCAGATCGAGTACCACGCGGTGGTCCAGGCCCACGGGCTCGGGGCGCACCTCGATCAGGTTCTTTTCACCCTCCTGGCGGTCGCCATGCAACGTGAACCAGACGTCCTCGGCCTGCGCCGGAGACGACATGGCGGCTATGCACAGGAAAGTGGCGCAGATCATTGGGAGAACCCCGCTCTGGGACAAGGCCGTGTGGGAGGGTGGCAGGCAAGAGGCCCCCGCGCGCCCTCAATGGCGCCAATGCGGCCTCGGCAGCAGTTTATCGGTGCTTGCCGCCACGTGGAGACCACCCACAAAAAAAGGCCCCGATGGGGCCCGTTGTACTGCCTTGCGCTGCGGTGAAAACACTTCCCATGGCAGCGGCACCCGCGAAGTGCCGCCACCATGGAAAGGCCCGCAACTGCGTCAATTCAATTACATGGCGCTGAATTCGCCGTGAGGGATCTGGCCGGTGCGCACGGCTTCGGCTGCCTGGGCGCGCACGGCGCTGCGGTCGGCCGTGGATTGGTAGGTCACCACGCGGGAGCCTGCTGGCTCCATGTTGTGGGTGCGAGCTTCGACAACGGCTTCCGCCTTCACTTCGGCACGGGTGCGGTTCGTATCGAACTGCAGGGCGAACTGCGAGGAGTCGGCTTCGTCGGCGTGGGCGCCAAAAGAGGCGAAAGCGGCAACAGCGGCGATGGAGAGGAAACGGGCGGTGGTGTTCATGATAGAAATCCTTAAAGAAAAGCGTCTCAAAAAAAGCCGGAACAAAGCGCGAAGAGCCATGCTCACGACTGCTTCAAACCGGGTTCGGTGAGTCGCCTTGCGGGTTCGGCTCATCGATGGGTTGAACTGTACGCCGGTGGCGTGCACAGAAAAACCATCTGGTCGCGAACTAACCGTTCCAGTATCGGAAACAATCTCCGGGAACCAAATCCAAGGCCGGGTTTCCGGCCGCACTGGTGAAGGCTACCCAGCCTCGGCGTCCTTCGGACGGCCCTCCTTCGCCGCGTGCGCCACCAGGTCAAGCGGCCCGCAGCTGGCTCTTGCGCTCGATGATCCGCGACACCAGTCCGTACTCGACCGCTTCCTCGGCCGACAGCCACCGGTCCCGCTCGATGTCCGCCAGCACCACGTCCAGCGGCTTGCCGGTTTCCCGCGCGATCGTGCGCGCGATGCGCTCCCGGGCCTTGACGATCTCGCGGGCCTGGATGGCGATGTCGCTGGCCGGCCCGCCGGAGCCGCCGCTGGGCTGGTGGATCAGAAAGCGTGTGTTGGGCAGGCAGTAGCGCCGCTCGCGTGGGGCCGCCAGGTACAGATGAGTGGCCGCGCTGCCGACCCAGCCAGTGCCGATCATGTTCACCGGTGCTGCGATGAAGCGCACCATGTCGTGGATGGCGTCGCCCGATTCCAGGTGTCCGCCGGGCGAGCTCACCAGCACGTCGATGGGTTCGGCGCTGTCGGCGTCCAATGCGATAAGCCGGCGCGCCACGTCGGCGGCCACCAGGTCGGTGACGGTGCCGAAGATCAGCAGGGTGCGCGACTTGAACGCCTTTTCCTCCAGATAGGAAGTGCGCGGCTCGGTGGCGCTGGGCGTCGTGGCGGTGTCTGGGGTGTTCATGGGCGGGATTCCTCGGGATGGTGGAACTGCCTTGACGAACGAAGCGCGGATTTCGTGACACGCGGGCCCCGGCACGGCTGTGGCAAGATTTGCAGATGCATGACGAACGCCAGCCGGCCCTGATCGACGCTGACCGCCGCCGCCTGGTGCGCGCGGCCTCCCGCCTGCTGGGCCCCTCGGATGCCGAGGATGCCGTGCAGGACGCCTATGTCCGCGCGCTGGAGGCCGACGCGCTGGAACTCAACGCGGCCCAGGCCTGGCTGCTCACCGTGGTGCGCAATCTGGCCGTCGACCGCCTGCGCCGGCGCCACTGGATGCAGCAATGGCTGGCGCAAGCTGTCGCCAGCCACCCCGTGCATGCGTCGCCATCGGCCGAGATGGATGCGGCGCTGGCGGAGGATGCCTCCCGCGCGCTGCGCCTGCTCGCCGCCCACCTGGCGCCAGCGGACGGGGCCGTGGTGCTGCTGCACGAAGTGTTCGAGCTCGGCCATGCCGAGATCGCCCAGGCCAGTGGCCGGTCCGAAACCGCCAGCCGGCAACAGCTGCGGCGGGCACTGTTGCGGCTCCGGCGCGCGGGCAGCGGGTTGGAGCCTCGGCCATCGCCCGAACGCGAATCGAGCGAAGAGGTGGTTTTCCGCATGTTCCTGCAATCGCTCCGGCTGCGTGATCCGCAAATACTGTGGGCGATGCTCGGCCAGCCGCCAGTCAGTGCGTCTGCGCGGGCATGCTTGGCCGCCGCCGAAGCCATCTCCGCGCCGGCCGCGACCTCCTGTGGCGTGGTGCAGATGGGCGGGCAGCTTGGCCTGGTGCTCACGCTGGACGGCGTCAGGCTGTGTGTGCTGCCGCTGGGCGTGCGGACTGAGCACGAGCCGGAAACCGTGGCGCTCTAGCGGCCGCCGCCAGGCCCGCCCCGCGCACGATGGCCAGGTTCAGGGCCATAGGCGGCACCTGGCCCGGGTAGCCCGTGACATCCGCGCTATCTGGCAAGAAGCATGGGGCCTTTGGCCGCCAAAGGGGTGCACCTTGCGTACACTGGGCCCATGACCGCCACCTTCCCTCGAACCGCCGCCGCCCTGACCGCACCGCTTCGCGCGGCGGCATGCGCCTGCGCGGCGGCAAGGAAGGCGCACCGTCAGCCAGCGCCAGCACATTCCTGAGCCCGGCGGCACCTTTTCCCCCTTTCAGCGCAGACATCCACCGCCGGGCACCCGCCTTGCGCGGTAGCGGCCGCCTTTTGCCCACAGGGCAACGGCCGGACTCGATGGAGTGCTTTTCATGCATACAGCGGATCACGGCGGGCGCACGCTCACCGAACCTGATTTCCCTCGCCGGTCGCGGCTGAGAGTCGCGCAGCTTCCCGCATTCCTTGCGGACCTGCCCCACACCGCAGAGATCTTCCGCTCCCGCGCCCTGCATGCCGAGGTGGCCGCCACACATGGCGAAACGCGCGCAGCCACGGCCGCGAGCGTCCGCCACCCGCCCGAGGCCTGGGGCGACTACGCCAGGTAGCCCCGCGGCAAGCAGCCACCGCGGCCCGCGGCGCGCCAGATGCACGTCCCCTCGCCGATCTCCATGCCCGCCCTGGTCTCGCCGCGCATTGGCGCCGCCGGCCGGCGCCGCTCTTTCAGAAAGCAGTTTTCCCCATGATCCCTCGCTCCATCCTTGCCGTCACCGATTTCTCCCAGCAGGGAGGCCACGCACTGGCCCGGGCTGCGCTGTGCTGCGCCGAGCACGGTGCGACGCTGAAAATCTCCTACCTTGCCGACCCCGGCGAGGAGCCGCCTCCGGACACGGACGTGCGGCTGGCACATCACGCGGTGCAGCTGGGGCAGCGCCACGACATCGCGGTGCAGGCGGCAACGCAGGCCGCAGGCGATGCCGAACAGGTCGCACGCTGGGCGGCTGGCGCCGATCTGGTCGTGTGGGGCACGGCACCCGTGCGAGGCCTGCGCGCCTGGTTCACCACCCATCCGGCCCTCAGGATGCTGCGCGCTTGCCCACGCCCCGTCATCGTCGTGCGCAATCCGGCCCACCAGCCGTACCAGGGTCTGATGGTGGCCGTGGACTTCTCGCGGATGTCTCACGGCCTGGTCGACCTGGGCCTTGCGCTCCATCCCTCGGCACGGGTCGAGCTCTTTCACGCCATCAGCACCGCCGACGAAGGAAAGCTGCGGTATGCCGAAGTGTCGGAGCGCGCCATCCAGCTCTACCGCGAACAGTGCCGGCGCTCCGCGCAGGACAGGATGGTCACATTGACGGATTCGCATGATGCACGGCGCAATCGGCTGTCGTCCTCCATCGGGCGGGGAGACCCCGTTCGCCAGATTCTGGTGCAGCAGCAACACAGCGCGGCGGACCTTGTCGTCGTCGGCAAACACCCGGCGTCGATGGTGTCCGACCTCCTGTTCGAGAGCGTTGCACAACGCCTGCTCAGGGAGGCACGCGTGGACGTGCTGGTGGTGCCACACGGCTTTCGACCCGCGTCCCGCACCTCTGCCGTGGAGCGGCTCGCGCCCGACCTTCCCGTGCGCCGCGTCAGGGCGGGCGCCCCACTGCGGCCGCACGCACCCGGCGCGTCGCCTCGACGCCAGAGCCCCTGACACGCCCGCCCAGAGGCGGGTCTCCACCAGGCAAGAATGCTGTGGCCGGTCACCAGAGACGGCGGGAACGCAAGGGGCGCGCCCCGCCCCCGACGATGCACGGTGGATGAACACCCACAGTTCGCTCCAGGGCGAACCGTGCTCTCGCGCCAGCGGGCAGCATCGGTGGTCCTGCGGTCTTCACCGCGCCTGCCACTCTTGTCCGCATGTCTTCCACCCGCCGCCCCGTCTTCTATGGCGACACCGTAGTCCGCGCAGCCTTCGTCATTGCACTGCTGGGATGGGGCGCAGGCTTCTACGGCCCGCCAGTCTTCCTGCACGCGGTCATGGCGCGCACCGGCTGGTCCCTGTCCCTGGTGTCTGCTGCGGTCACCTTTCACTTCCTGGTGGGTGCAGGGGTCGTGATCTGCCTGCCAGGATGGCATCGCCGTTTCGGCATTCCCGCGGCGACACAGGGGGGCGCCGTCGTGCTCGCGCTCGGAGTCGCTGGATGGGCCGCCGCGGCACAGCCCTGGCAGCTTTTTGTCGCGGCGGCATTGACCGGCGGTGGCTGGGTTCCCCTGGGGGCAGCAGGCATCAACGCGATCATCTCGCCCTGGTTCGTGGCGCGGCGGCCTCTCGCGCTGGGCAGGGCATACAACGGCGCGAGCGTGGGGGGCATGGTGTTCTCCCCCCTGTGGGCGGCCATGATCGAACGCTACGGATTCCCCGTGGCAGCGCTTTGCGTGGGCACCGTGCTGGTGGGGATGGTCGCACTCATCGCGCACACGGTGCTGCCGAAGTCACCCTCCACACAATCGCAGGTGGCGGATGGAGCCGACGGCAGCCATACGGAAGCAGGCGCGCCCCCTCCAGCACGGGACGGTACTCTTCGATGGTCGGACCGGGGCTTCCTGACCCTGGCGGCGGCCATGTCGCTGGGATTGTTTGCCCAGATCGGACTGATTGCCCAGCTCTTCTCGCTCATGGTGCCGGGGTTGGGAAGGCAGCAGGCCGGCGCCATCATGGCGTTGGCCACGGGGTGCGGAATGGGCGGGCGCCTGGTGATGGCCCGCGTGGTGGGGCCACGGGCCAACCGCAGGCTTGCCGCGGCATGCAGCTACGGCGTGCAGGCCGTGGGGACTGCACTGATGCTGCTTGCGGGCGCGCACCATGCAGGCATCCTGGTTCTGGGCATCATTCTGTTCGGCCTGGGCATCGGGAATGCGACCTCGATGCCACCGCTCATCGCGCAATCAGAATTCGCCCCCCCGGAGGTACCACGGGTCGTTGCGCGCTGCGTGGCGGTGGCCCAGGCCCTCTACGCGTTCGCCCCCATGGTTTTTGCGGCGGTACTCAGCCACGGGGCAGCGGGTGCCCCACTGCTGGGCACCAACACCGGGCCTTTTTTTGCCATGGTGCTCTTGCTCCAGGTTCTTGCCGCCGCCTGTGTCCTGGCGGGTGGGACGGCCGCGGCGCGCCGCAGGTGAAAGCGTGGCGTCGGACTCCGGTTCATTGCGGCTTGCGGCATACCGGCCCTGGCGCGGCGGCCATCATGCAAGCTTGCCCATCCGGCGTTCCGTGCGCAGGCGGAAGGACTCGGAAAACTCGTAGGAGGACACAGGGCGGCTGAACAGGTAGCCCTGCCCTTCCTGGCAGCCGCAATCCTTCAGGTAGTCGCGCTGCATTTCGGTCTCCACGCCTTCCGCCACGGTTTCAAGATCGAAGCTCCGGGCCATGTCCAGAATGGCGCGGACCACCGCGGTATCCCGCTCTGACTCGGGCGTGCTCTGGACGAAGGAACGGTCGATTTTCAAACGCGTCACCGGGTACTTCTTGAGGAGGCTGAGCGACGCATAACCGGTGCCAAAGTCGTCAAAGGCGATGCCGACGCCCATGCCCTTGATTTTCTCCAGCACGCCCAGCACCAGATCGTCGTCATCGAGAACGATGTTCTCGGTCACTTCCAGCTCCAGGGCATGCGGGGGCAAGCCATGCCTCTGCAAGGTGGCAGCCACCTCCGCCGCCATGTCGTTCACCCGGAACTGGGCGCCAAACAGGTTCACGCCGATGCGGAAATCGGTGGCGCCGCAGCGGCGCCAATGCGCTGCCTGCGCACAGGCTTCGTCGAGCACCCAGAAGCCCACCACCGATGCCAGGGGCCCGTTTTCCAGTGCGGGCAGGAATGCAGCGGGCGAGAGCAACCCGCGTTGTGGGTGCTGCCAGCGAATCAGGGCCTCCGCACCGCGCAGGGAGCCATCGCTGAGCCTGATCTGGGGCTGATAGAACAGCACGAACTCGCCCTCGCTGACGGCGCGGTGCAGCTCGATGCTGTACAGCCTCCGGGCCGTCGCCTCCATGCGCAGAGTCGCGGCATACGCGAAGACCTGCCCTCGCCCATAGCTCTTGGCCTTGAACAGGGCGAGGTCCGCGTTGCTGAAAAGCTCCAGTGCTTCCTGCGCATCGCCCGGCGCCGCGGCCAGTCCGCAGCTCGCGGTGATGCGGATTTCGTGCACGTTCACGCTGATGGGCTCGGCAAGGCTGTCGACGATGCTCCGGGCCGCCGCCATCGATTCCCGATGGCTGGTGCAGCCGGGGATGAGAACCGCGAATTCATCGCCGCCGGTGCGCGCCACGGTGGCCAGCAAAGGCACGCACTCGACCAGGCGCTGGGCCGCTTCGCGCAAGACACCGTCGCCCACGCCATGTCCCAGGGTGTCGTTCACGTCCTTGAAGCCGTCGATGTCGACAAGCAGCAGGCATGCCCCGGCGGATCCCGCCAGTGCTTCTTCCATGCGCCGGTACAAGCTCGCGCGGTTGGCCAATCCCGTGAGGAGGTCGGTCGTGGACAGCCGCCGGAGCTCCGCGGACTGCCCTGGGTGGCTCGACAGGTCCTGCAGATGGGCGTGGAAGGTCAGCTTGCCTTTGTCGCGCCAGCAAAAAAGCGCCACGCCCAGCGGGAATTCCGAGCCGTCCTTGCGCACCCCGGCCAGGCCGTCGGGAACCACCAGCCCGTCCGCCGTGCCGGCGGCGGCGGCCTGCGCAATGAGGCATCCCACCGCGGCGCGGTGGCGCTCCGCCAGGAAATCCACGACCAGGCGGCCCGGACCGTCCGCCGGAACATGGCCGAAGATGGACGCGGCGGCCTTGTTCCATGCCATGACACGCAAGCTCTCATCGAACCAGACCACCGCCGTGGGCGAGGTTTGCGCATCGTCCTCGAAGGGCCGCCGGGCGCGTTCGGTGGAGTGTTCCAGCCTGCGCAATTCCAGACGGTCGCAGGCCATCTGCGCGAGATCCGCGAGCCGCGCACGGTCGTCGTCCGAGAAGTCGAAATGGGGAACACTGTCGATCACGCACAGCGCGCCCAGCGCCAGCCCGCCAGGGGAGTACAGCGGCACTCCCGCATAGAACCGCACGCCGGCGAATCCGGTGACCAGCGGGTTGTCATAGAAACGCGCATCCCGGCTCGCGTCCGGCACCACCATGACCTCATTCCTGGCGATGGCGTGCGCACAGAACGATACGTCCCGCCGCATGTCCACGCGCTGGCCTTCGAACCCTGTGCTGGCCGCGAAGAACACATGGTCGTCGCCAATGAGGTTCACGGCCGCAACGGGCATGCCGAAGATCCTGGCCGCGATCTGGACAACCGAATCAAGGCTTGGCAAAGGGCGATCACCATCAAGTCCGTAGTCGGAAAGCGCCTGAAGGCGGGCTGCTTCCGACTCGAGAATGGGGGGACACTTCAATGCAACATCCTCCAAAAAGACGCCGCCCGCCGCTACGCGCAACGGTGCTTGCCAGTGGCTTGCCGGCGGGAACGGCACCTCAATATCGTCAAATCTCCACCTGGCCGCAAGTTTTTTTGGCACCCCGGGTCCGGCGGGCCAAGGGTTGCGAGCACCGCGCAGGGATGGGGCTTTCGCCGCGGCCTGCGGGCGGGCCTAGGACACGAACCGCTTGAGCGCCTCTTCAAACGCGGGCACGTCCGCCCCCACATGCGTGGTGTTGTACTCGGCCTTGTGCATCACCAGGCCCGGCAGGCTCTGCGAGGCCATCTGATTGAAGAGGGGGATGCTGACCAGCGGGTGATTGCCGCCGCTCGCACCCGCCAGGAACAGCGTTGTGGGCAGGGGCTTGCCGTCGATCTGCTTTTCAAACGCCAGCACGCCGGCGGGGCTGGTGTGCTCGCCCACGCTGCATTCGGTCGAAAGGTAGTGTGAAAAGCTGGGCGCCACGCCTGCGCGGGCCTCCAGTATGAGTGCCGCCACCACAAAGTAGCCCCCATGGGACAAGCCTGAGAGGGCCCTGCGCCTGGGGTCGGCGCGGTACTGGCGCTCCACGGCGGGCACCAGTTCCTTCACGATGAAGTCGAGGTACCTGGCCGCACCGGGCATGAGGAAGTCGATGCCCCGCCATGCAGTGCCCCCAATGCCCACCAGGATGGCCTGCGTACCCAGCCGCTGCATCACCGCCTTGAACGTGTCAAAGCGCGAGATATTGGGCCCTCCGTACTGCGCATCGCCCTCGGTCGCATAGATGACGGGCAGCGTGGCTGTGCCCGTGGCATAGGCCTGCGGCAAAAAGACCTGGATGGGGTACGTGCTGCCATTGAAGGCCGACTTCATGGTCGAGTTGATCACCTGCCCCACCTCTGGCGGCGCCTCGCCGTCGCCCGAGCCTCCACCGCATGCCGCCAACGTGGCCGCGACCGCAATGAGCGCCGCGCGGCGCGTCTGCTGGAATTCTGTGTGCACGTTCTGTCTCCTCCTGTCGAGGCATTGTGACATCCGGGTTCGCGGCGCGCAGGGGCTGTACCGGAGGCGGAATGATTGTTCTCAATACTGGAACAGTTAGTTCGCGACCAGGTGGTTTTTCTTTGGATACCCCAGGCGTACAGTTCAACCCATCGATGAGCCGAACCCGCAAGGCGACTCACCGAACCCGGTTCAGAAATGGTTTTTGTCCCGGCTTTTTTGAGACGCTTTCTTAACTTCAAGGATTTTCATCATGAACACGACCGCACGTTTCCTCTCCATCGCCGCTGTGGCTGCTTTCGCTTCTTTCGGTGCCCAGGCCGATGAAGCCGATGCTTCGCAGTTCGCCACCAAGTTCGAGACGAACCGCACGCGCGCCGAAGTGCAAGCCGAAGCCGCCACCGTGGCACAGACCCGCTCCATCGAGCCCGCAGGTTCGCGTGTGGTGACCTACAAGTCCACGGCCGACCGTGCCGCCGTGCGTGCCCAAGCTGCCGAAGCCGTGCGCACCGGCCAGATCCCTTCGGGCGAATTCAGCGCCATGTAATGGGCAGACCAACTGCTTGAGTTGGATTGAAGCAGTTGCGGGACTTCCCATGGTGGTGGCACTTTGCATTTGCGGTTGCTGCTGCCATGGGGAGTGTTAACTGAACCGCAGGGGCGGGCAGGCAGATCGGGCTCCCTTTGGGAGCCCTTTTTGTTGGCACCAGGAGAAAGCGCGAGATAACGAAGGCCACGCGTTTTTCCCGGCATGGGGGAGACCCTGGAGATCCAGCGCTGGGGCGGCGGCCTTGCAAGCCACCACCGCCGGCTTAAACTGCCAGCCTCGCACAGCCGCCATCCGTTGCCGTCAATCCCATGCAGCAAACGCCCGACCTTCCCCAGCGCCTGCGAATTTCCTCTCGCGACTACACGGGGCGCGACAAGGCCGAGGCGCTGCGCGAGCTGTTTGGCCGCGCGCTGATGCGCGTGGACCTGTGGCCCTGCGAAGGTGCCGCCCCGCTGGACTTCACCGTCACCCTGATGCCCCTCGGGGCAGGGGCCGCCTATGCGCACAGCGCGCACACGCCTGCGCATTTCGAACACAAGCCCGCGCACCTGGGGGCCGGGGCGGACGACCTCTTGCTCACCACCACCCAGGACGGCTGCGCCATCCGCACCACAGGCGGCGACCTGGAGATACCGGCGGGTGGCTTCGTCCTGCACTCGAAGGCCCGCGCGCACGAGTTCATCCATCTCTGGGGCGGGCAGACCGCCAGCCTCCAGCTGCCCCGGGCCGCCCTGGCGCAGCAGGTGGCGCGGCTCGAAGAAGCACCGCTGCGGCTGCTGCGTTCCGACATGCCCGAGCCAGCCCTGGTCATGGGCTATGCGCAACTGCTGGCCGGCAGCCCCGCGCTCTCCGAACCGCTGCTGCAATCGGCCCGCTCGCACTTGCAGGAGCTGATGGCCAGCATGCTCACGCCTGCAGGGCAAGGCACGCAGCCTCCCGGGAGCGACGCGGTGGACGTGCCGCGCCTGGCGCTCATCCAGCGCGACATCCTGGCGCGCATCGCCCAGCCCGAACTGAGCCTGGCGCAGATCGCCCGCCTGCACCACCTCACGCCACGCCAGGTGCAGCGCCTGTTCGCGCGCGAGGGCACCTGCTTTTCGGACTTCGTGCGCGGCGCCCGGCTGGAGCGCGTGCGCGCCGCGCTGGCCGACCCCGGCCAGCGCCACCGCCGCGTGCTGCAGATCGTGCTGGACAACGGCTTCGACGACTTCTCCGCCTTCAGCCGGGCCTTCCGGCGGCGCTTCGGCATGACGCCCACCGACGTGCGCGCAACGGCCTGACACGGCGTGCGCCACGGGCGCGCACATGTCGTTTTGAACAAGGCGATTGTCGTTGCCGGCAACGACGCGGCGCGGCGCATTCCCAAGAATCGCCGGCATGACCGCTTTCATACCTGCCCGGCTCCTCGCCACCCTCGCCCTGCTCGCCGCCACCAGCGCGCAGGCCGCCATTCCTCCATCGCAGCGCCAGTACCTGATGGACTTCTACTTCGCCACCAATGGCCCCAATTGGCTCAACAACAGTGGCTGGGGCGGTGTGCCGGGCACCGAGTGCAACTGGGCGGGCATCGCCTGCGACGCGGGCGAGACCACGGTCACCGGCATGACATTCGTCTCCAACGCCATGTCCAGCACCCCACCCGGCACGCCGCTGCCTGACTGGGCGGCGCTGCCGGACCTCACGTCCATCAGCCTCACCGGCGGCGGCCTGACCGGCCCCGTGCCGCCCATCGCGGGGCTGACCCAGCTGGCGTTCTTCAACGTGGGAAACAACCAGTTCACGGGCCCGCTGCCCGACCCCTCGGGCCTGCAGCACCTCACGCGCTACATCACCGTGATGAATGCCTTCACCGGCCCGCTGCCACCGCTCACCGGCCTGCCCGCCCTGGAATGGTTCCTCGTGCGCGACAACCAGCTCACCGGCGCCATCCCGCCGCTCGCCGGCATGCCTGCGCTGCAAATCCTGTCCGTGCAGAAGAACCAGCTCACCGGGCCCATCCCCGCACTGCCTCCCGGCCTGCAGGTCCTGGTGGTGGACCAGAACCAGCTCACCGGCCCCCTGCCCACGGCGCCCAACTCGCTGCTCACGGGCCAGTCCATCCTGTGCCCCAATCCACTCCCCCCGTCGGCCAGCACCGACTGGGACGCCGCCACCGGAGAGACACCCTGGCACGCGCAGTGCAACGGCGCGCCCCCGGGGCCGGCCACCCCCGTGCCCACGCTGGGCCAATGGGCGCTGGCGCTGCTGTCGCTGGCCGCCGCCACGCTGGGTCTGCGGGCATTGCGGCGCAGGCAGGTTTGAGGCTTTTTGGCCTCCAGCGCTTTCCACACAAGCGCAAGCAGCTATAAAAATTGAAGCATCACCGCTGGCGCCGCGGGCCATCACACCCGCCCGCCATCCAGCCCGAGGAACCTCCATGCGCCATCTCCGCAACCACCGCAGCAGGCTCGCCACCGCCTTCCTGGCCTGCGCCATCGGCCTCCCGGGCGCCGCCCAGGCCGCGCCCTTCGCCACGACCTACACCGGGACCATCTCGACCACCGACTTCCCCGAGATCATCAGCGGCCAGAGCTACAGCGTCACCTTCGTGTTCGACAACGGCGGCAACTCCGCCTCCAACCAGGCATGGACCGGGGCGCACCTGAGGTGCACCTTCTGGCGCATGAACGACGCGCGCAACGTGGGCTTCGTGCAGGACCTTGCCATCTCCGCGCCCACGCTGGCCTTGGGCAGCGCCACCACCGATGGCGCCGGCGTGCTGACCGGCATGTTCACCGAGATCAATGGCGACCCGGCGGGCGCATCGTTCAGCAGCACGGGCATCACGCACACCGTGCCGGCGCACTGGTTCGCCAACGGCATCAACAACGTGTTCTCCGATGCCGCCCAGAACCGCAGCGTGCACGACGCTTCGGGGGGCGTGCAGACGCAGCAGCTTTCACGCTGGAGCCCGCCACAGCCCTTCAGCAGCCCCTGCACGCCGGCCCTTCTGGCGCCCAGCGCCACGCCGGTGCCCGCGCTGGGCAGCACGGGGTGGGTGCTGCTGTCCGCGTTGCTGGCGGGCCTGGGTGGTGGGGTGCGCCAGCGTGGGCGCATGAATGCTCGCGTGATCGATCGACGCATGCGACCGGCATTTCTGGGAGAGACAGAGATTTGGCCCCTGGGTACGCCAGGAACACTGCGCGGCACACCACCGGGCCGAGGAAAGTAAGCAATTGAAAAACTCTCCGGCACGTTAGTTCGGTTTCATCTTCCTCTGATAGAACACCTGAGCAGTCAGACGACTGCTCACAACCTAAAGGAAGAACACCATGTGCTTGAGGAGAAATTTGGCGATGGCATCAGCCATCTTGGTGGCATTTGCCGGTATGTCATCCGCCGCCTATGCAGACGACATGACCATTACCTTCCAGGGCACGATAGACCCGATGTTTGGCATCGCAGGGAACTATCACTATGGGCTGATGACTGTGTGCGGATACAAGCACATCAGCGAGCAGTGCAATGGTGCTCCAGCCTCGGGGCCGTCCTATGGCGCATGGCTTGACGGCCCCATCAATCCCTACAAATTCGGTTCCGAGACTTACTTCCAGATTCCGCACTCACAGAACTACCGAATCAAGGTGACGGGAAACAATTGGGGGGCACGCCATCTCTGGCAAATGGAGCCGAACAACACGGTTCATGGTGCGACCATCACTCCAGGGGATTCGGACCTAGAACAATCCCACTATCAAATGCGGAATTGGATTTTTTCACCTTATGTCCAGTATCCGAACATCTACGGTCTCACACACCACGAGTGGTACTCGTTGCCGGTGAATTACGTGAATGGCATTCCATTCTTGGCCCCGGGTGGCACCACCGTCTGGGGACTGGGCTGGATCAGCTCTGCCGATGGCGGCAACACCTGGGCGATGAATCCCATCAACTACAGCGCACCCAGCAATTCCAACAGAATGGTGTTGATTCCTGAACCATGGAGCGCGACTCTTCCGCCGTTCTACGGTTTCGCACACCCCTCCAACATCGTCAAAGAAGGTATTTACTACTACGCGTTCCTGACGAACTCCAGCCAGAAGGCCAATGGACAAAATGCTGTGGGTGTCAGCTTGATCCGGACATCCAACCTGGCTTCTTCCATCGGCTGGCAGTACTGGAATGGCTCTGGATGGACCACCGTGAATCACGGTACGTACCAGGGTAATAGCGGGCTCCAACAACCCTATATTTTTTGGGAGTCCGGGGGCTGCTCGGGTCTATACGCCCACAATGTCAGACAGCATGCCAGCAGCGGAAAATGGATCGTATTGGGTGCGGACTACTGCGCGGGCTTTGACGAACAAGGCAACATTGCCGGCAAAGCTGTCTACACCTGGATCGATTCGCTGGCCAATCCAATCTATCTGGATAAAACCCCCGCCAATCAGCCCCGGCCACCCAAGGTCATTCCGCGGGTCGGCAATTACATCCCTTTCAATGCGTACTACAGCTTCTTCGACATCAGCGGGAGCCAGAACGTAGGGGATAACTTCGAGGTGGTGAACAACACGCCTTTGTTCACCGCCATCAATCCTGAGAAGAACACGATTCTTCATCAGTTCTTGAACATTTCGTACACGCCGTAACGGGGATCGCCCGTAGCATTGCCCGGCGCGGCTCCACACACCAGACGCGTGGGGCATGCTGGGCTAAGGCCGCATTTAAATTGCTCGCGGGGTAAAACTCTTGCGCATCGAACTGCCATTGCGCTGGCTACTGACCCAACGCGCAATGGGGTATAGGGCGATCTGATATGCACCTCCGGGTGCGCCATTGAAGCAATGCTGTTTGCCACCCGACCGAGCGCATCACCTTATTTGGGCTCGTCGCCCCGCTGTCTCCTCATCCCTGATGAGTTGGCCGGCCTCAACCTCGGGAAAACTGCGGAGTGCAACGCTTGGTCATCGCGCGGTGGATTGCAGCGCACGGGGTAGCTCTAGAGCGCAAGAAACTCGCTCGTGGCCCGACTTCCTGCCTTGGCAGAAGCGTCACGCCCTTCATCATTCGAAACCCTTGAAAACGTTAGAGAATCTGCCGCTCTGCCACCACGAAGGCCGCGATTTCAGACAGAAAGGTTCTTGCATGGGCCATGGTCTCCTTGCCAACCGTTGCCCTAACGACCGCGTCGCCTTCCACGATAAGTTTCTTGACAGGAGCGTTCAGCCAGACGGGAATGTTGAGGTGCATGCCTGCCTTGATAGCCTGGGCATCCAGACCGTCCTGGTCACCGGGGACAACAAGGGAAGCGCAGGCGCGGTGGCCCGCGCCTTGGGCATCGATCAGGTTCGCGCCGATGTGCTGCCGGAAGGCAAGGCGGATATCGTGGCCCAACTCAAGGCCGGTGGCAGACAGGTGGCGATGGTGGGTGACGGGATCAACGACGCGCCCGCTCTGGCGGCTGCAAACGTGGGAATTGCCATGTCCACGGGCACGGACGTGGCCATGCATGCGGCGGGGATCACGCTCATGCGCGGAGACCCTGCGCTGATCGCGGATGCCATCGATATCTCCCGGCGTACCTACGCAAAGATCCGTCAGAACCTGTTCTGGGCATTCGCGTACAACGTGGTCGGGATTCCCCTGGCGGCATTGGGACTGCTGAATCCCATGGTGGCCGGAGCTGCCATGGCCCTGAGCAGCGTGAGTGTGGTGACCAACGCTCTCATGCTACGGTCCTGGAAGAAGTGAGGAACGACCACGGCAGAAAAAGAACCGCAGGCGCTGAGCCACCCCACCCTCGGTGCCTGTCCATCAAATATCGATCTGCTTCGCCAACGGTAGCTCGACCCGGTAGCTGCTCCCCATCGCGTTACCACAGGGACTCCGTGCAGTGAAGACGAAGAAGGAGACAGATGATGCATTGCTCATTCTCCTGTGCGCCGCCACACCAGCCCCAGCGCCTTGACTTTCTGCCAGGCACTGGCGCGTTCGTCCGAAAGCACGTCCAGAAAGTCCGACAGGCGTTTGGACTTGACCATGGTGTAAACCGTCAGCAAGGTGGTCAAGGCAAACACGACGGCAAAAATCCCCAGCTTGCGGCCCGGGGGAGCATCGGCCTCGGCCAGCAAATTCATGCCCAGGAAGCCCGTGGTCACGGTGCCGATCAGGCCAAAGATGGTCACGACCGTCAGCCTGACGACGGTGTTGGCCTGGCGGCGCAGGCTGTCCGCGTCCAGGTACTGGTTCATTTCGCCAATGCGCTCCTTGACCTCCGTGTACAGCGGGTCCAGCCCGAGGTGGTTGGCGCACATGCGGAACAGGGCACGCACCTGGGCCTGTTCGGACACTTCGTGGAACCAGTAGCGGTGCGTGAAGCGCAGAAAGCCGGCAAAGCTGTCACGGATCGTGCGCTTGAAGCGGCGCACGCTGGCGGCGTCGGCAATGTCCAGGTTTTTCAGTGCCTCGGCCAGCCGGTCCGAGAACATCAGCAGCGCCGCTTTCTGGAAATGCGCGATCAGGAACAACAAGAAATGCTGGTGCCGGAACTGCGCCAGCACCCCCCGGTCGCGGCAGACAAAAAACGGGCTGTGGGCATCGCCCAGCACCAGCAGCGAATGGCCGCTGCAAAGATACCGCGTGTTGGGAGCCGCGCCACTGTGGCTCCAGAATCGGTCGTAACAAAACCGCTTTTCGAAGTCGGCCAGATGCTCTTCGGCATAGGGCAGGCTGGCGTCGTCGCTGGAGGTGGCCGCCCCGGTCACCAGGCCGAGGCGAACGAAGTCGCTGCGGCTCAGTGCGCGCGGGTCGTCCAACGCCAGAAAGGCCAGTTGCGGCATGCGGTAGTACTCGATCTGGCGGTAGCGCAGAGGCCCACTGCGCTCGGAATGGTCGCTCACCAGGGGCTCCAGCAGCCAGGCCCAGTGGGCCGCGATGCGCGGAGCACGGTGGCTGCTGACGTGGGCCATGAAGAGGTCACGCTGGTTGGCATCGGACTGGGCCAGCACCTGCCCCGCGGCGTCCAGCCACTCGGCGCTGTACAGGCAGTGCTGCGCATGGCCCTTCGCATCCCAGCTGGCGGGGTAGCCGCGGCCAAAGCGGTACAGCAGTTCCTGCGCCTGGGCCAGCGCCAGGTCGCTGGCGCTGACCTCGACATTGAGCAGCACCAGATCCAGGTCGAGGAAAAAGTACAGGTCCACATGGACGATGTCGAGCGTGATCGGCGGCGCACCGGGGCGCAGCACCGCCCGCACGGCGCTGACGTCGCTGCGCCGGAACACCCGCATCGGTGAACCTGCGGCGCTGCTGCCTTTCTGGCTGCGCCCCTCGCCGTACAGGAAGCGCTGCACGTAGGGCAAGAAGGTCACGAACTCGTTGTAGTGGCGCTCGTGAAAACGATCGCTGTCGCCCGTGAATTCATCCACCACCTCGCGCCAGGGCGAGGCCTCGCCCATGTCCGCCAGCACCTGCCAGGGCTTGGCGTGCCGCCCCTCGGAACCCCGCACCGGCATCAGGCGCAGGGGCCACAACAGGACCTGGCGCAACTCCCGCACGCAGGCGGGATGGGACTCGGTTGACATGCAGTGGCCTTTCGTCTGGTTCGTGATGCCGAGCAACACACTTGCGGCGTGGGCACCGTGCGCCGACTGGCGGTTCATTCAGCCGTCATGGCGTGGGCGCCAGCGCCCATTTCACGTGGTGCAGCCAGGAAATCAATCCCGGATTTCCTCGCGACCTACCGAAAACCGGGCTTCGGAAACCATGCTAACCAAAACAGCGGAGGATGGGTCCACCGCATCGGCGATCGGCCCATTTCCGAGCAGGCCCGTCGTCCGTAAAAAAACCGCCAAATGTTCCCGCGTCGAACTACCCAGGCGCCACCGCGTCAGGTTGCAAACGAGACGCGCTGCCACGCTGCGCAGTGGATGTGAATCGGCGTTCCACCTGCAGCAGGAAGTGCGAGAGCAAAGTGGAATACAGCTTGTCGCCCAATGCCGCATCTTCCATGCCAACATCGAGATTGGGGTTGTCGTTGATCTCGATGACATAGACACCAGAGGCCGTGGCCTTGATGTCCACCCCATAAAATCCATTGCCAACCAGGCGCGCGGAATTGACGGCTGCCGCCAGCACCTCTGTGGGCACGTCTTGCAGCGGTACGCCCTGCACCCGCCCCTCCGTGTACTTGCCATTTGCTGTGTGCTGCAGTATCTGCCAGTGCCCATTGCACATGAAGTACTTCGCCGCGAAGACCGCTTGCCCCGCCAGAACCCCGACGCGCCAGTCAAAGTCTGTGTACATGTACTCCTGCAGCAGGATGATTTCCGATTCCCTGAGCATGCCTTTCGCAATGTCCTGGAGATGCTCAAAGCTCTCCGCCTTCTTGACACTGCGGCTGAAAGCACCATCCGGTACTTTCACCACCACGGGGTAGTCCAGCGTGTGCTCCAAGCCGGCCAGCGTGCGCCGGCTGGCCATGCGCGTCACCGGTGTGGCAATGGCATGCTCGCGCAGAAGCTCCGCCAAAAAGGCTTTGTTCGTGCAGCGCAGGATGGACACGGGGTCGTCTATGACCGGCATGCCCTCGGCGACAGCCTTTCTCGCAAACTGAAAGGTATGGTGCGTCACCGCGGTGGTTTCCCGAATGAACAGCGCATCGAACTGGGTCAGGCGGGAGAAGTCCTTCTTCTCGATAAGCTCCACCGCAATTCCCATGTCCTGCCCCACATCAACCAACTTCTTGAGCGTCCTGAGACTGGACGGAGGAAGCGGGTCATCCGGATCGTGCAGGACCGCGAGGTCCATCCGGGGCAGTGGCATGGCGACCATGGGGCGCCAGCTGCGCCGCGTGTACTGGCGGAGCGCTCGAACAAAGACCTCATCGCGCGCAGGCTCGACATCGCGAAGGTCCAACGCCTGTATTCCGCCGAGTTGCCAGTTTGCGGACTGCTCCTGCCGTTCGAGGGTGATCTCCATCAATGGACAACGGAACAGTTCAAAGCTCTTTCGAGCCAGCGGCGCCAGCACGGGGTCCTCCATGACCCCGAAGAACACATGCAAGGTCAGCGTATTCACGGAGCCGGGGATTTCCTTCAGCGGACCGACCAGCCTATTGAGCTGCACGAACGCTTCATCAGGCTGCATTCGCTTGCGCTGAAGGCTGAGTATGGTGTCCACGCTGGGGGTGACCCGGTCGCCACGCGCCTCCGCCAGCAGGGAGCAGTAGTAGCCCATGCTGAGGTAGCCATAAGTCCGGCAAAGGTTCGTGACCTTGCGAAAACGCCCCCGGGCATCCGGCTCCTCCGCGACGAATTGATCGGCGGTGATGACTCTGATCTCGGGCTCGCTCCATCGAAAGTCTGCGAGCTTCTCCACCACGATCACATGTTCTGAAGACAATTTATTTCTTTCCGGAGATGACGACCGCAGCAGTGCGCCTGCGGCGCCCGTATTTGGCGATCTTCTTGAATTCACCAAAGCTGATGGACACTCCGCCGTCCGGGTCACTGGAACGCGCCATAGGGTCCAGAAGGCGAAAAACCGCGCCGTCAAAGCCGGTGATTACCACCCAATGTGGCGTTTTCTCCCGGTGAAGCCGCCACAGACTGATGAGGACAATGGGCAGGCTTCCCATGCGCAATTGCTCAATCACGCTTTCGGGAGAGACGGGCCGGGCATGGACAGGAACACGGTGAGCCTCCAGTTCCAACCGGAAGTCGTTTTCCACCAGCTGGATGACGTCTTTCTTGAGAGGGTCGCGCACACTGTCCATGAAGAGTGATGCGCCAGCCGCTGCATAGACCGACACGTCAAAGCCGCGGCGCAATGCCGCATGCGCAAGTCCGAAAGGACCACACCCACCATGGCCCGCCGCCATAAAGACCGTTGTGGCCTCACGCCATAGGCGGATTTCGGCGGCTTGATTGACAGGGATGGACGGGTCCACGGCAGACATGGCCATCAGCAATGCGCAGGGCCCACAGGTGAAATCCAGCGTCTGGGCGTAGTGCCGCACCCGAGAGGCGTTCCCTTCTCGCGCCCGCGCGTCGTCGAAGAGATCCTTCTGAAAGCACAAAGCGGCTTCGCCATCGCCGTAGTAGGCAAGCTTGCGGCCCATCCCCACGAATCCATGGCGAAGGAACAGGCGGTGTGCGCAGACATTGGAAGTCCTGCTCTCCAGCCTCAAAACCGCGCACCCGGCTTCTCGCGCGTCCCTGATCGCCGCGGTCAAAAGTTCAGCGGCCATGCCGGAACCCCTTGCGGCAGACGCCACAGCGATCGAGTACAGGCGAGCTACAGAGGATCCCTTGCGGCGCAATACCACGCAGGCCCCCTCCAAGACTTCGCTCGATCTGCACACGAGAACGCGGGCCGACGGGCTGGCCAGCATGCGTTGCCAACTTCTGAACGAGATTCTGTCGTTCTCGAAAGCCGCGCGCTCCAGCCGATCCAGCGCGACCAGATCGCCACGGTTCGCCGGCTCCACCTTGCTCCGATGGGAAGACGGCTTCATCGAAGACCGCGCCCGGATTTGCGCGCGCCCCGGTCAGATAGCTTCAATGCCATCCACGCGACGCCGATCGGAACCAGCAGTACCAGCAGCGCCAGCGACACATGCACCCAGTCATCCATGGATCGACCTTCCGGGATCGCAACGCCTGCGATCCGACAGCCACGCTCCCATGGATGGGGTCCACTGGATGCGGAGCGATGTCAATGGCACGGGAATTCCTCAGCACCAGCGACTTTCACCACGCGGCCAAACTCGGCGTGCGGCAACACGCGCATCACGCAGCACACGGTGTGCAATACATCCTTGCGTTGCACAAGCAAGCTGAGACTTGCCCGCTCGCGGGGCCTGTCCATACACATTCGGTACCCCCGCAACCGGGCGCCCAGAGCCAAATGAAGTGTCTTTCGCAAATCCTGTGCGTCGGTGCATGAAGCGACCAGGGGCAGCGCCACCAGAGAGGCCGGGCCGTCGCACTCCCCGGGGAAGGGCAGCATGGCCACCCGGTGCAGGCTGATCCCTGCATATGTTTGCAGCATGTCTTTCACCACGGGGGCCACCTTCAAAAAAAGGGGCAGTGGCATCTGTTGAACATGCACCCAGTCTAGAAAGACTGGTGTAAATCGTTCGTAAAAACTGGGGGGCCAGCCGTCAATTCGTTGTCAAATTCCGCGGCCACATCACGCAATGGGGGAAACGCGCCAGGCGCACCGCTGCAGCCCTGGAGTTCATCGCTTGTGGAGTCACACCGCGAGTCGGTACCCCACTCCCGATTCAGTCAGCAGGTGACGAGGCTGCGCCGGATCTGCCTCGAGCTTCTGCCTGAGATGCCCCATGTAGATGCGCAGGTAGTGGCTCTGGTCCGACCGCATCGGCCCCCACACTTCGCGGAGCAGCTGTTTCTGGGTGATGACCCTTCCCGAATTGGCGACCAGCACCGACAGCATGCGGTACTCGGTCGGCGTCAGGTGGACTTCAACCCCGCCCTTGCGTACCAGCCGAGCGCTGCGGTCCACCTCCACGTCGCCAAAATGAAACGCTGGCTCCACCCCATCCACGGTGAGCCCATTTCCTGTCGCCGCACGCGGACGGCGAAGATTGGCACGCACGCGCGCCAGAAGCTCCCCCGTACCAAAAGGCTTGGTGAGATAGTCATCCGCTCCAGCGTCGAGTGCGGAGACCTTGTCGGCCTCATCGGTGCGCGCAGACAGGACGATGATCGGCACGGCGGACCAGCCCCGCACGTCGCGGATCAGGTCAATGCCATCGCCGTCAGGCAATCCCAGGTCCAGCACCAGCAGATCGGGCTGGCGGGTACCCGCCGCAGACAGTCCTTCGCGCACCGTCGCGGCTTCATGAACCTGCCATCCTTCTGCTTCGAGCGCACTGCGAACGAAGCGCCGGATCTGCGGCTCATCCTCAACCACCAGCACGGTACGTATTTGCATCGTATCCCGGGGCGGCAACGCCCCGCTCCATATCTTCCAAATCGGGATCGGGGGGAGGCTCTCGGCGCGGGAGCGTGATGGTGAATTCCGCCCCGCCCCCGGTTGCGCTGGCAGCGGAGATCGTTCCGCCGTGCGCGTGCACCACCGCCTTGCAGATCGCCAACCCCAGGCCCACGCCCGGTGTCGCCGATTCAGCCTGTCCCCGGGTGAATTTCTCGAACAGCAGGTGTTCCTTGCCACGCACAGAGGGTGGCAGGCCAGGCCCGTGGTCCGTCACGGTCAACACCAGACTCCCTTCTGTCGCAAACGCCTTGATGACAACGGGCGGTGCGCCGTACTTGGCGGCATTCTCAAGCAAATTCACCAGCACGCGCTCAATGAGGACGGGATCGAACTCCACCAGCGGCAAATGGGCGGGGATTTCCGTGCGAACGGTCAACTCCTTCAGCGCGGGCTTGGCGGCGCGTATCGAGGCGCCCACGACTTCCTCGACCGACTGCCAATCACGCCGCAAGTGGACACTTTGTCCCGAAACATCACTTTCCAGCCTGGCCATGTCCAGCAGGTTGCTGACCAGCGCGTTGAGCTGGTGCGCCTGATGCACGATGGCTTGTGCCACGGCATCGTGCTCCTCCGTCGGCAACCCCTTGAGCGATTCGGCCAGCGTGATCAGCGCCGTCAGCGGTGTTCTCACATCATGGGAGACAGCGCCCAGCAAGGCATTGCGCAGCCGCTCGGACTCCATGTCCACCACCGCCTTTTGCGCGATGTGGACGTAGTGCACACGTTCGAGCGCGATGGCGATCTGCCGGGCCAGGGTATCGAGTTGCTGAGCCTGCTCCGGAATCAGCAGCCACCTTGGGTGCGCGGGCTCCAGCGCCAGCACACCGCGCACCCTCATGGGCGCCTTGAGGGGGACATAGCGCCATGCCTGCGCCGCCAGGGTGGTCGTGGCCAGCCCCGCGCTCTGTCCTTGCCGCAAGGTCCAGTCGGCCACACTTTTGTCAAATTCCTGGGGCAGATCATCGGGGTAGTGAAGGCGGTCCGACGCGTCCAATGCAACCACCACCGCCCTGCCGCCAAAATGCCCCTGCACAGCCGCCGCGCCGATCTCGATGACCTGGCTCGTCTCCAGGGCCGCCGACAGCTCGCGCGCAAGCTCGAACAGCGATTGGGCCCGGCGCTCCCGGCTGTTGGACACTCCGGCCGCGAACCTGAGGCCGGCTGTGAGCTGTCCCACCAGAAGTCCCACCCCGAGCATCACGGCAAAAGTGACCACGTACTGCACGTCGCTGACCGCGAAAGACAGCCGCGGTGATACGAAGAAGAAATCGAAGGCCAGCACATTGAGCAGTGCGGCCATCGCCGCAGGCACGCGCCCGAATCGCATGGCGACCCCGACAACGCCGACCAGGTACAGCATCACGATGTTGGTCAACTCCAGGACGCCGTGCAACAGAGTCGCCATCAACGTGACCGCAATGCTGGCACCGAGCGCCCAGAGGAAGCCCTGCCAGCGCGGGTGTGCGGCCTCGTCGGTTTCCCTGGCCTCAACGCCGACTTTGTGGCTCCAGAGTGCCTGCGGCAACCGCCTCGAACTACCCGCGCGCGCCGTTTCCACGATATCAAGCGAGGGGGCAAGTCCCGCGATTTCCCGGCCCACCTCCCTGGTCGAAGGCCACTTCTGCCACCAGCGCCGCGGCGCAGGACGACCCAGGACCAGGGTGGCGCAATTGAGGTGAAGCGCCTGTGCAGCCAGGGCCGGCGCAACGTGGTCGCCCGTCAGCACCGCCGTCTCGGCGCCCAGCTCCTGCGCCAGTTGCAGCACGGCCAGAATCCTGTCGCGCTGCGGTGCGTCCAGCCTCTGCAGGCGCGGTGTCTCCACGTATGCGGCATGCCACTTCACATTGAGCTGCCCTGCCAGGCGCGCGGCCGCGCGCACGGTCTGCGCGGCATCTTCGTTCGGCCCGACACACGCCAGTATGCTGCCCGAGGTGTTCCAGGCGGCAGACACGCGCTCGCCGGGAGTGCCTGACTGTTCGATCCGCCATCCCAGGACGTCGTCCTCCACATGCTCAGCGGTGCGGCGCAGTGCGATTTCGCGCAGGGCAATCAGGTTGCCCTTGCGGAAGAAGCTCTGGGCCGCACGCTCAGCCTGCTGGGGGACATACACCTTCCCTGCACTCAGGCGGGATATCAGTTCATCGGGGGTGGCGTCGACAAGCACCACTTCGTCCGCGTCGTCCAGCACGGTGTCGGGCACCGTCTCATGGACCCTGATCCCCGTGATCGCACCCACGGTCCCATTGAGGCTCTCCAGATGCTGGACATTGAGCGCAGTCCACACATCGATGCCCGCGGCGAGCAGTTCCTGGACATCCTGCCAGCGCTTGGCATGGCGGGATCCCTGCACGTTGGAGTGGGCAAGCTCATCCACCAGGAGGATGGCCGGCTTGCGTGCAAGGGCCGCGTCCAGGTCAAATTCAAGGAGCAGCCGGCCACGGTACTCCACCTCCTTGAGGGGCAATGCATCCAATCCCGCGAGCAAGGCCGCCGTCTCGGCTCTGCCATGGGTTTCCACGACCCCGATCAGAACGTCGCGGCCAGCGCCACGCTCCCGCTGCGCCGCACTGAGCATGGCCCAGGTCTTGCCCACCCCTGCATTGGCGCCGAAGTAGATGCGCAGCTTGCCGCGCGTGGTCTGCTCCTCCTGCGCGCGCAGCTGCGCGATCAACGCATCGGGGTCTGGGCGCTGCATGTCAGCCATGGCGTGCCTGGCTCCAAGCGGGCCCCATGGGCAAGAATGGCAAAAGGCGGGATGCGCTGCTACCGTGCATCATTCAAGGCAAGATTCAGTGCCAGTACGTTCACCCTGGGTTCGCCAAGCAGGCCCAGGAGCGGTTTTTCGGTGAGCTTGTCGACAAGGGCATTCACACTCGCCACGGGGACGTGGCGGGCCCGCGCCACGCGGGCGGCTTGGTACTGTGCCGCCGCGACGCTGATATGCGGATCCAGACCGCTGGCGGACGCCGTCACCAGGTCCACGGGCACTGGCGCCAGATTGCCGGGGTCGGCCGCGCGCAACGCCTCCACGCGGGCCTTGACCGCATCGTTCAACGCCGGATTGAGGGGCCCCTGGTTGGAGCCTCCCGACGCCGTCGCGTTGTAGGGCATGGGCGCCGTGGCCGACGGACGCCCCCAGAAATGCGCGGGTTCCGTGAAATTCTGGCCGATCGACGAAGAGCCAACGGCCTGGCCATTGCGCTGCACAAGGCTTCCCGCAGCCTCGTGGGGGAAAACGGCCTGCGCCGCTCCGGTAACGGCCAAGGGGTACAGCAAGCCCGTCAGCGCGCTGAGGGCTACAAACACGACAAGTGCTGGGCGAAGAATGTTTTTCATGGAAGGTTCCTCAAATCAGCCCTACGGCCACCAGTATCCAGTCAATCAGCTTGATGCCGACAAACGGCACGATCAAACCTCCGAGGCCATAGATCGCGAGGTTGCGGCGCAGCAGGGCCGCCGCCCCCACAGGGCGATACCGCACCCCTCGCAATGCCAGGGGGATCAGGAAGACGATCACCAGCGCATTGAAGATCACGGCCGACAAGATGGCAGACGACGGGCTCGCCAGCTGCATGACGTTGAGCGCGGAAAGCTGCGGATAGGTCGACACGAAAATGGCCGGAATGATGGCGAAATACTTCGCCACGTCGTTCGCTATCGAGAACGTCGTGAGAGAGCCTCGCGTCATCAAGAGCGCCTTGCCAGTCTCAACGACCTCCAGGAGTTTTGTCGGGTTGGAGTCCAGGTCGACCATGTTGCCAGCTTCCTTGGCGGCTTGCGTTCCGCTCCCCATCGCCACGGCGACATCGGCCTGCGCCAATGCCGGCGCATCGTTGGTGCCGTCACCGGTCATCGCCACCAGTCGTCCTTCCGACTGGTACTTGCGGATCAGCGCCAGTTTGTCCTCCGGGGTCGCCTCCGCCAGGAAGTCATCGACCCCGGCCTCCGCGGCGATGAAGGCTGCCGTGAGTTTGTTGTCACCCGTGATCATGACGGTGCGGATGCCCATGCGGCGCAACTCGGCGAAGCGCTCCTTGATGCCGACCTTCACGACATCCTTGAGTTCCACAACACCGAGCACCTGACGCCCTTCCGTCACCACCAGGGGGGTGCTTCCCCGGTACGCCACCTGGTCGGCGGCGGCCGCCACTTCGTGTGGCATGGCGCCCCCCTGCGCTTCCACATGCCGCGCAATGGCTTGCACGGCTCCCTTGCGCAGCATGGTTGCGGGCTGCCCGGACGCTTCGACGGCAGGGAGGTCGACACCGCTCATCCGCGTCTGCGCAGTGAAAGGCACAAGCAGCACGCCCTGCGGATTCTCGTCGGGGGTGCCCGAACGGCGGGCCAGCTCGACGATGCTGCGCCCTTCAGGCGTCTCGTCCGCAAGCGATGCCAGCAAGGCTGCGCGGGCCAGGCGGCCAGGTGAAACCCCTGGAGCGGGCAGGAACGCACTGGCTTGGCGATTCCCGTGGGTAATGGTCCCGGTCTTGTCCAGCAGGAGCACATCGACATCTCCTGCGGCCTCCACGGCCCGCCCCGAGGTCGCAATCACGTTGGCCTGCATCATCCGGCTCATGCCAGCCACGCCAACGGCCGACAGCAGTCCACCGATGGTGGTCGGGATGAGGCACACCAGCAGGGCCACCAGGGCCGTCAGAGAGACGACAGTCCCAGCCGCTGACGCCTGCACGCTGAAGATCGAAAAAGGCAGCAGGGTGACGGTGACCACCAGGAACACAATCGTCAATGCCACCAACAAGATCGTCAAGGCGACCTCATTGGGCGTCTTTTGCCGCTTGGCGGCCTCCACCATTCCAATCATCCGGTCCAGGAAAGACTCGCCTGGATTCACGGACACGCGCACCACGAGCCAATCGGAAAGCACGCGGGTGCCGCCCGTCACGGCGGAGAAGTCCCCACCGGACTCGCGAACCACCGGCGCAGATTCGCCGGTGATGGCACTTTCGTCGACAGAGGCTACGCCCTCGATCACTTCACCATCCAGCGGAATCACATCGCCCGCCTCCACCAGCACCACGTCGCCGCGGCGCAAGTTGGTGGCCTGCTCCGGCAGGAACGCGGAACCATGGACCGGCTCCTTGAGTTTCTTGGCCCAGGTTTCCTTGCGCAATCCACGCAAGGAGGCTGCCTGGGCCTTGCTGCGGCCTTCGGCCAACGCTTCGGCGAAGTTGGCGAACAGCACCGTAAACCAGAGCCAGACGGTGATGGCCAGCACGAAGCCCGGGCGCATGCTCGCATCCGCCGGTGCGTTGAGGGCATGCAGCCACAGCAGCGTGGTGAAGATGCTGCCGATGTACACGATGAACATCACCGGGTTGCGCCATTGAACCAGCGGGCTGAGCTTGGCCAGCGCCCCCCAGAACGCTGTCCGGATCAGGACAGGATCCAGCAGAGAAGTAGAAGTATTCTTTTTAGTCATCGGCAAACCTCACTTGGCCCAGAGCATCAGGTGCTCGACCATCGGACCCAAAGCCAGGGCAGGCACGTAGTTGAGAAGCCCCACCAGAAGCACGGTCCCCACGAGAAGAACCACGAACAGCGGCCCATGGGTGGGCATGGTGCCCGCCGTCACCGGCAGGCGCTTCTTCGCGGCCAGCGAACCAGCGATGGCCAGGACGGGCACGATCACTCCAAAGCGGCCAAACCACATTGCCAGCCCCAGCAGTACGTTATAGAACGGCGTATTGGCAGACAGCCCCGCAAACGCGCTGCCGTTGTTGTTGGCGGCGGATGTCAATGCATAGAGGATTTCGGAGAACCCATGGGCGCCAGGGTTGGCAACGCCGGCCTGTCCTGCGCCCGCACTCACGGCAACCGCGGTACCCACGAGCACCAGGATCGGCGTGACCAGAATGGCGACCGATGTGAGCTTCATTTCGCGCACCTCGATCTTCTTGCCCAAATACTCGGGCGTCCGGCCGATCATGAGACCCGCCATGAACACGGCAAGGATGGCGAATACCAGCATGCCATAGAGGCCGGTGCCCACGCCGCCAAACACGACCTCGCCCAGTTGCATGAGAACCAGAGGCACCATGCCTCCCAGAGGCGTGAACGAATCATGCATCGCGTTCACGGCGCCACATGAGGCAGCGGTGGTCACGGCCGCGAAAAGCGCTGACGCGGTGATTCCGAACCGCACTTCCTTGCCCTCCATGTTCCCGCCCGATTGCAGGGTGCTGACGGATTGGTCCACCCCCAGCGCACTCCATTGCGGATTGCCGGCCTGTTCCGCCGCGACAACGGCCACGACGGCCACGACGAACATCACCGTCATCGCCGCCAGGATCGCGACGCCCTGGCGCTGGTCGCCAACAACACGGCCAAATGAGAAGCACAAGGCCGCGGGAATCAGAAAGATCGCCAGCATTTGCACGAAGTTCGTCAAGGCGGTGGGGTTCTCATAGGGATGGGCGGAGTTGGCGTTGAAGAACCCGCCGCCGTTCGTGCCGAGCATCTTGATCGCCTCCTGCGAGGCCACCGGTCCCATGGCCAGCGTCTGGGTCTTGCTGGTCTTGCCCTCCATGACCGGTGCTCCGTCGGCACCTGTCACGGGCTGGCCTGCACCATCCAGCTTGGGCACTTCATAGGCCGTCTGCTCCAGGGTTGCGACCTCCTTGTAGGCGTCAAAATTCTGGATGACGCCCTGCCCGACCAGAACGAGCGCGATCACAAAGGAGGCAGGCACAAGCACCCAAGCCGTGATCCGGGTGACGTCGGTCCAGAAGTTTCCGACATATCCCTGTCCGTCGGTGCGCCGGGCCGCAAAGCCGCGGGCCAACGCGAACGCCACGGCGATACCGGTGGCAGCTGACAAGAAGTTCTGAACGGAAAGGCCAAGCATCTGCGTGAGATAGCTCATCGTGGATTCACCCGCGTAGCCCTGCCAGTTGGTATTGGCAACAAAACTGATGGCAGTGTTGAACGACGAGTCGCCGGATACCGCCCCCATTCCCTGGGGATTGAGCGGCAGCAGGTGCTGCAGGCGCTGCAGGCCATACACCGCCAATGCACCGATGGCATTGAACGCCAACAGTGCCAGCGCATAGCCGTGCCAGTGCATCGACTGATCGGGAGCCACCCCGGCCATCTTGTAGAGCGGTTTTTCGACCACATGCATCCACCGAGGCAACCGGCCCTCACACAGGGCGGCCAGCCATTTGCCCAACGGCCATGCCAGGACGCCAAGCGCAATCAGAAAGAGCCCGAGCAGGCTCCAGGCAGAGGTTTCCATGTCAGAACTCCTCCGCGCAGATCAGCGCGAACACGAGATAGGCCAGCAAGGCAATGGCCACAAGCGCGCCAAAGCCATAAAGCACTTCGAGGCCGATCATGCGCGCTCACCCTTGGCCGGGCCGAATTTGCCCAGCAAAACCACGGCCTCGGCCATGGTCACCCACAGAGCCGCCAATGCGGCTATCCAGATCATGTCCATCGACAACTCCTGCATCAAAACGTGTGTTTGATTCTCAGGATGTCGCTGTAAAAAGTGTGCACAGACTGGGGAGGTCGCCGTAAAAACGGCGTAAAAATGCGACCCTTGCGAGGGCCACCGATCTACCGGCGCCTGGCTGCTGGAACCCGCGCGCCGGACGGCTCCGCACCTGCTATCTAGAGCCAGCCCGCCTTGCGAAAGCGATAGTAGAGATAGCAACAGGTGGTGGCGATGAGGGCGATCGCAGCCGCGTATCCGTAGCGCCACTTGAGCTCCGGCATGTGCTCGAAATTCATGCCCCAGATTCCCGCGAACGCCGTGCACACGGCAAACAGACTGGCCCACGCAGCCAGGCGCTTGACGACCTCGCCATCCTCGATGGTGACCATGGACAGATTGACATGGATTGCCGTCCCGATCGTGTCGCGAATGGAGTCGATGGAGGTGTTGATCCGGCCAAGGTGGTCCACCACATCGCGGAAATACTCCTGAGAGCCAGCACAGATTTGCGGCACCCGGCCACCGTGCAGCTTGGCCGCACCTTCCAGCAACGGGGCAACGGCGTGCTTGAGCAGGGTAAGGCGCTGCTTGAGTTCATAGAGCCGCCGGATACTGGTCCGCGCGACACCCTTGGTGAATATCTGTTGCTCGATCGTTTCAAGCTCCACCTCGAGGGCATCGATGATCGGGAAGTAGCGATCGACCACCGCGTCCATCAGCGCATACAGCACAAATCCCGGCCCGCTGCGCAAGAGTTCAGGCTCTCTCTCACAACGCTCCCGCACATCCCAGAATCCTCGCTCACTGCGGTTGCGCACCGACACCACATAGTTACTGCCCACGAACACATTGAGTTCGCCCAGCCTCGTGACGGTCTCATGGTCCCCACCCGACTCCAGGAGATGAAGAACCACAAAAAGAGAAGGCCCGTATTCCTCGACTTTGGGCCGCTGATGGCCATGGCGGGCATCTTCCACCGCCAAGGGATGCAGGCCGAACTCCTTTTGCAACTCGTCAAGTTCTTCCGGGGTGGCGTCATGCAATGCCACCCACACGAAGCACCCGGGGAGCGAGATGTGCTCACGGATCTCACGGACAGGAATGTCGGCGAGCTTGGTGCCATCCTCATACACGACGCAGTTGATCAACATCACAGCACCTCACGCAACACTGGATGCCGGCGATGTTGCCAGCGCGTCACGGTGTGTGGTTGGCGATTCGTGGCGTCCGTCGGCGCTCGGCAACATTTACGGCTTTGCCCGCATTCTTTACGAACTTTATATGCACGTTTTCCTACGCTTGCACCTTCGTTTGTTTCCGCAGGATTTCCTTCATGGCCTTCTCATGCTCCAAAGTGCTCGCCACTGCGCTCTTCGCCACCCTTCCCGTGCTGGCCAGCGCCCAGCTCACCGGCAACGTCAGCCTGACCACCAACTACAAGTTCCGCGGCCAGGACCAGGACACCTCCAAGGCCAGGGCCGTCAAGCCGGCGCTGCAAGGCGGCTTTGACTATGCCTTTGGTGAATCCGGCTTCTATGTGGGCAACTGGAACTCCAGCGTGGACTGGCTGTCGGGCAACTCGCTCGAATCCGACGTGTACGGGGGCTACAAGTTCAAGGCCGGCGACGCGGACCTGGACCTGGGCGTGCTGACCTACATCTACCCCGGCAACAGCAACGGCAACACCACCGAAGTCTATGGCGCGGCCACGTTCGGCCCCCTGACCGCCCGGTACTCGCACACACTGTCCAAGGACTACTTCGCCTACGCCGGCCCCGGCTTCAAGGGCCGCAACACCGGCTACCTGAACCTGGCGTTCGCGCACGAAGTGGCCCCCAAGATCACGCTGAAGGCATCCGTGGGTTTCACCCGCTTTGGTGGCGACATCATGGCCCCCAACTTCATGGACTACAGCGTGGGCGGTGCCTACGATTTCGGCTCGGGTGTGTCGCTGGGCGCTGCGGTGGCGGGCGCCAGCAAGAAAGAATTCTTCGGCCCCGTCAACAAGTCGCGCGTGATCGTCACGCTCACCAAAGTGCTTTGACTTCCTGAGCGGCATCGCGGCCCAGCGCCTGCCGTTGCCGCGGACGGACAGTACCGGCGAGGACCCACCGCCGCGCCACAAGCGGTCCTCGCCGGTGCTTTCGAAAGTCAGGCCACGCTGAAAAGCGCCATTCCTGCAGCGGTCCTGTCCCCCGTATCAGAACGACACGGTCGCAGACACTTTGAAGGTGCGCGGTGCGCCTGGCATCACGAAGCCGTCGCCGAAGATGCCGATCCAGTACTTCTTGTCGGCCACGTTTTCCACGCTGGCGTTGAAGCGCACGGGCATGCTGCCGAACCTGGTGGCGTAGCTGGCATTCAGGTCCAGGCGGTTCCAGGAGGGCACGCGCAGCTTGTTGCCCGAATCCGCCCACTGCGAGCTGGTATGGACCACGCGGCCGCCCACCTTCAGACCTTGCACGGGCGTTTGCCAATCCAGGCCGATGCGCGCGCGCAGCTCAGGCGTGCCGTAGGTATCGCGGCCGGTGTTGCGCTGCTCGGATTCGATGTGGGTAACGCCGCCCAGCAGCGACAGGTCTTTGGTCAACATGCCGTACATGCTCCACTCCAGGCCGCGCAGCCGCTGCTCGCCGTCATCGACCATGCGGTTGGCACTGTTGGTGACGAAGGAGGGGCGCTTGATCTCATAGGCGCTGACGGTGTGCGTGAGCGCACCCGTCTGCAGCTTCACGCCCAGTTCGAACTGCTTGGTCTGCTTCGGTGGCAGGGCCTCACCCGTGTTGGCGTAGCCCACTCCAACAATCTGGCCGGGCTCCAGGCCTTCGGTGTAATTGCCAAAGAGCGAGAGGGAATCCCCCCAGGGCCGTACCACGGCGGCGAGCATGGGGGAGAAACGGCTTTCGCTGTATTTTTGCAGCGGCATCTTCACGGTCTGGTGGCGCCCGCCCACTGTCAGCAGCACGGTTTCATGGGCAAAGGCCATGGTGTCGGCGACGGCCAGCGAGCGATAGTCGTTCACGGTGGTGTAGCCGGTCCACTTGGGCGCTGCGGGAAAGGTGGGCGCCACGGGGTTGTACATGTTGGTGGTGTAGCAGTAGTTGCAGGCGGTGTTGACCGTGCCTTCCTTGTGCTTGAGGACATTGGCCGAAAGCTGCAGGCGGTGCTTGACGCTGCCGGTGTCGAACTTGCCGATCACGCCCGTCTCGGCCGTGCGGCGCTCGGATTCGGTGTGGACGTTGTAGATCGCGCCGCGCGTGGTGCCGTCCGCGCCGGTGACGAAGGCGCGCGTGCCGAACAGCAGGCCGTTGCCCTCGGCCTCGGAGCCACCTATCGCGAAGTACCCTTGCCAGTCGGGCGTGAAGTCGACCTCGGCGCGGGCCAGCGCGCCGCTGTTGTCGTACTGCCCGTGCGTGCCGCGGAACATGTTGGTGTCGCCCTCGGGCGGCGCCAGCAGGCGGCCTACGCCGGGGATCTGGGCGTTGCCCAGAAAGTTGAACATGCCCGGGCTGCCGCCCTCGATCTTGGTGACGCTGCTGTACACGTCCAGCGAGAAGCGCGCGCGGTCGCCCAGGTAGTCCAGCGCCAGAGCCCCCACGCGGCGGGTCTGGTCCTCTTCCTTGGCGCCCATCTCGCCGCTGCCATAGACGCCGTTGAAGCGGATACCCAGGCGCTTTTCATCGCCGAAGCGCTTGCCCACGTCGGCATGGCCCTGCAGGTATGAATGCGTGGCGTACGTCATCGTCAGGTCGGCGATGGGCTGCGCCAGTGCGCGCTTGGTGACCATGTTGACGGTGCCGGCCACGCTGTTGTTGGGCGGCATGCCCGAGAGCAGCACGTTCGGGCCGCGCAGCACCTCGATGCGTTCGAACATCTCCACCGGCACCGCATTGGCCGGGGCGATGCCGTACAGGCCGTTGGTGGCGATGTCCATCGCGCTCATGTCCAGGCCGCGCAGGTTGAAGTTCTGCAGCAGGTGGTTCTTGTTGGTGATGAAGACGACCGACGAGTCGTTCTCCAGCACGTCCTGCAGCGTGAGGGCCGACCAGTCCTCGACCAGCTCGCGCGTGTAGGCGTTGACATGCACGGGCGCCTCCAGGATGGACGTGGCGCCCAGGATGCCCAGGCGCGCGCCCGATGCGGCCTTGTGGCCGGGCGCGCGGGTCGGCAGGTCTTCACGTTCGTACTTGCTGCGCACATTGACTTGCTCCAGCGTGGCGGTGGCCGTGCCGCCGTCCGCGGTCTGCCCTGCGACGGAGGCGCTGAAAGCCAGCAGCGCCAGAGCGATGGGAGTAAGCCGGCCGGTGCGGCCAAAGGATGCTTTGTTGGACATTGCTTCTTGCCGTTATTTGATACGAATGAAAATAATTCTCATTATATTTCATGTTGTAACCGACACCCCGCTGGCGACTGAGTACGGTAGGCCTGTTTATGGAAGTCAAATTGGCCTCCAGCGCTTATGTAGCAAGCGCAGGCAGCTATGAAAATGAAGTGTTGCGCATGCACATCAGGCAGCCACGCCGACCGGATGCACCTTGGCGCGCTGGCGCCAACCCAGCCATCCGAAGAACAGTGCCAGCAGCAGGCAGGTCAGGCCCAGCAGTACCCCGTCCGGACTGGGGTTCAGCACGGCGGCCACGGGTACCAGCGCATTGCAGATCGCCGTGAACCACAACAGGCCGGGCGCAGCGCGTTCCGTGCCGCGCCAGATCGCCCAGGCGATGCAGGCGAGAAACAGCGTGTAGTACACACCCTGGTGGAGCGCGTCGATGTCGCCCACCCTCGGCGCGAACCAGTGCGCCAGGGCAAGCGTCGCGGGTAGCGCCGCAGCGCAGCCCAGGCACACACCCTGCGTGAGCGCGGACACGACACGCACATGGCGCGGCCGCCTCATGGACTGCCCGTCTTGCGGTTTGCGCGCGCGCTGGGTCCGCGTCTCTATCCACAGCAAATTCCCGGTGTAGAACAGCAGCGCACCCGACAGCCCCAGCAGCAGGTACAGGATGCGCACCGTGTCGCCACCATAGCTGCCGAAGTGCAGCGCGAACAGGCTGCTGAGGAGCGCCGTCGACGCATAGCCGCTGGCACCCGGCAGATAGTTGCGATCGTAGATTTCGCCGCTGCCCAGGTTCACGAAAGCCAGGCCGTAGCGCGAGGCGCGCTGGAAGTGCCGTTCATCCACGCCCCCCACCAGCCCCACGGGGCCGCTGGGGAGCATCACGTAGTCCAGGCCCAGGGGCGCAAATCCCGGCGCCTGCTCCTGTACGCGGCGCATGATTTCGCTCGGAGGCAGCCAGTCTGCGCGCGCCACCTGCGGCGGCTTGACACTGTCGCGCGCGACGGTGGCGCGCAGGCCTTCCTGATAGACGAACTTGTCCTGCGCCAGGTAGACCATGTCGTGTAGCCCGAACACGGCGGCGCTCAGTGCGATGACAAGGTGAAACGGCAGGCTGGCCACGCCCAGCAGGTTGTGCACATCCAGCCACATGCGCTTGAGGTTGGATCCCAGGCGCAGATAAAACAAGTCCTTCACCAGCGAAGGCAGCAGCACCACGATGCCTGACACCAGGGCCAGCGCATAGGCCAGAGACACGAGGCCGATCAGCGGCTCGGCCAATTCCAGCGGAATGGGCAGGCCACCCTTGCGATGCAGGTAGTCCACAAAATTGCCGCTGGTGTCGTCCTCGCGCGGCATGGAGTGCATGCGGTGCAATTGACCATCGTTGCCCAGTTGCCACCACACCGCGTCCTGGCCGCGCACCATGTGCGCAAGCGCGGGCTGGGTGTGGTCCGCACTGGGCCAGCGCAAACGCACGCGGCCCTTAAAGTCCGGGTTCGCGTCGAGGAAGACTTTGGCCAGCGCGTCGCCGTCATTGCTGATCGCACGGGATACGGCGGCCGGTGGCTGGGTCCAGCGGGTGATCTCGGCTTCCAGCATCGAGAACGCGCCAGCGTAGAAGGCGACGTACAACACCAGCCCGCAGAGGATGCCAACCCAGGTGTGAACCGCCAGGTAGTCGCGAACGGTCTGCGCCTTCATTGCAATACCTTCCAGGCGGTGAAAGCAGCTGCATTGGCCAGCAGGAAAACTGCCAGGCATTGCCGGCGGCTTCGGGCCAGGAATGCCGCGCACGGCACGGCCGCCCACAGCAGGACCGCCAGCCACATGGCAATTTGGTCGCGTACCGGCACATGGCTTGGCAAGAGCCCGCCGTACATCAGCAGCCAACTGAGCCACAGTGCCAATGGAAAGCCAAGAAGAAAACCCGTCAATCCCTTGAAGAGCAGATGACGGGGCGCTGCGTCGGGATCTTTGCGACGACTCATCGCACAGCTCTTTTGGAAGCGCCACGGCGCCTGGCCTGGCAGTAGCTCAGGCAGGGTATCGCCAGCATGGCCACCCCCAACACGAAGGCGATGGACACGGCCAGCCCCATGCCACTGGCGTGGATGCCACCTACAGCGACCAGCGCCGCCGCCACTCCCAACGCTGCGTACGGCCACCTCTGGTGCGACCCGTCCGCACGGGGAGTGGCGCGCAGAACCAGCCAGCCACACGCAAAGGTCAGAAGAATACCGATCAACATGTATGCAATTGAGAATAAGAATTGCTACCAATGTTAATCGGTCCCCGTGAACGCCCTGAACAGGTGCCACCACAGGGCGCTTTTCGACCCGAAAACCCGTGCCCATGCCGTGTTCATCGCCCCCGCACACAGCTCTGCGAGAGGCCCAGCCACAAGGCTTGATCACCTTCCGCGTGAATGAACCTGGCAGCACACGCCACGCCACCGAATGGAAGGCCGCATGGGGAAGGGGGCCGGTATCGAGCACATCCGGCGGTTGCCCCCGTTTGCTTCAGTGCAAAGGACTTCATCTGCGGCATGGGGGGCGCCGCACTGCCGGGGGCACCGAAGTGCAATACGTCCGTTCACAGGTGGGGCTCGCCGCACGTAGCGCAGGCATGGCCCCCATCGATCAGGCCGTGATCGAGATTGCAAACAATAGTCAATTCTCGGATTTTTGATTTATGGCGAGTTACCGTATGTGACATGAGTATTGGGCAGCTGGAGCAATTTGCCCCAACGTCCTATTTCGCCATGTCACAAAAATCGCTCGCCCCACTGATTGCACGGTTGCCTTTGCATGGGCACCTATGCGGTGCCTTGCTTGACAGCACATGACGGCTTGAAATCGCCGTGCGTGGCGGCCTGAAGAGCTGCGTCGCAGGAAGGCGCACCTGCAGTCCCCGCATCAAACCGCTGATGAGCGAAATGCCGGCGGAAATTTACTCGAGACCGTGCCGAGGGGGGTGGCTCGGCAGTGAGGTCCGCGTCCTGGCGTTCGGATGCTGTCGCACCTGCGCTGCACAGCGTCCAATCGGCGCGCTGTAGCACTTGTCGGCCACGGGTTGGGCCTGGAGGGCTGACCGGGAAACCCCGGAGGCGCCGGTTAGTTATCTGCAGATTGGCTAGTCCATTGGCGTTGGCAAGACCCTGCATCGTTTTCGGCGTATCGAATCTCGACGTGATTTCCGCACTGCCGTAACGCGCTGATTGTCCTTTGTGTGATGCCGCAGGCACTGCGCCCACTTTGGACAGTGGGCTGGATTTTTTCGCTGGGCCCCTCGTTTCATGACGCGGACCCACGATCCGAAAGTTGTTTGTTGTATGTCTGCTCACTGCTTCACCGTTCTGAGCAGCGTTTAAATCCAAAGAGGGAATCGTGTTGAAAAGAACAAATGGTTGGAGAACCATGCATGCCTTGGTTCACAAGTTCCTGCGCGGCGTGGCCGCGATAGGTGTTGGGGGGCTGCTTCTGGCAGCGCATCCGGCGCACGCCGAATTCGTCAATGGCGGGTTTGAGGGCGGCACGTTTGGCAGCGAATGGATCAAAACGACTCTGCAGAACAACGGCGTGCCCACAGTTAGTACGCACACCATCAACCCCAAATCCATCAAGGATCTGAATCTTCGGGCCAATGCTGGTGACGCAGGATATGACCCCAATCTCTATACCACCACGGGGACGGCACCCGACGCCACGGACCTGTCCGTGGTGCTAGATGCAGGTGGCGCGGGCGCTCGCAGCCAACAGGATCATCTGCTCACTGGCGCCATCCCCGCTGCCTCCTTGCGCTGGCCCTTTGCTGGCAACAACAGTGCTTTGGTGAATCTGAATCCACTTGGATCCACCCAGGCAACGCGTCATATTGCCAGAAGTGGCAGCCCGACCCTGGGGAACCCGCCCGTGCAGTACACGAGCCATGCTTCCCGTGCCAGCTCCATTCGGCAACGCGCCCAAGTGACGGCTGCCGATGTGGACGCAGACGGCAAGGTACACGTTCGCTTCGCCATGACGCCCGTGCTTGACAACCCAGGATTGATCAAAGTGCTGGGCGGCACCGTGAGTGCTGCTTCCGGCTCCGCCATCGTCACAGGCACGGGGACCAATTTCACGGCCACGGTGAGCCCTGGAAACTATGTGCGTCTTGGCACAAACAATACGGATCGTCAGGTACTTTCCGTTGACAGTGACACGCAAATTACGCTGACCAGCAACGCCATCAACGTGACAAATGGTGCGGTATATGTTTCCAGCGTTTCCGGTGGGCATTTCTCCGAAGAACAGCCCTACTTTGCGGTCGAAGTGCGCAAGATCACGTCGGCCGTGGATTCCACCCCTGTTCCTGTGCCCGGTGCCCCCGCGAGCTCCCCTGGCCAGTTGTTCTTCACCTTCAACTTCTCCAACCAGCCAGGGACCGTGTGGCATGACACCACGAACAACACCCGGAACTACGCCTATTCGGAATTCATCACTTTTGACATAGCCCCCGGCAATGCCAAACTGCAGGTGGGCGACTGGATCGAGCTTGAACTGGTGGCGGCGGGTTGCTCTCCTGGCGGGCACGAAGGCCATGTGCATGTGGACAGCTTTAGCTTCAGGCTCCCCGACGTGTTGTGGGTGAGCGTCTCTGGCCCCGTGTCTGTCAGCAGCGCCAATGGCACTCAGATCACCTACACCTATACCTACACCAACAAGACCAGCGACCCAGTGAGCAACGCCACTGTGACGCCGGTGATGCCGCAAGACAATTCGGCCGTCCCTCAGAACGTGACCTACGTGTCTTCCAGCGGAGGAAACTGCACGCCGGCTTCTGGTGGCGCCACTGCCACACCGCCAACGCCAGGCGGCTCCCTGAGTTGCAACGTGGGTACGTTGGCGCCGGGGCAGTCAGGGTCTTTTACTGTCACCGTAGTTGTTCCCGATGGGGCAATGGGGCCCATCAACAACGGGAACTACACCATCGCGGGTGACGCGGTCGATCCGCTTCCCGGCCCCATGTGGAAAACGGATCTGGTAAGCCCTTCGACGCTCAGCGACATGGACGTGGATGCGGTGACTCTGAACCTGCCACCGACTGCCAATGTAGGCACGCTTTACACCGGCTCGTATACCTGCACCAACAAGGGGGCTGCTGCCGCGGATGTTGCAACATGCGATGCCGCAAACCTGCCCGCAGGCGTGGGCGTCTCCGCATGTACCGTCAGCCCGGCCAATACGCCCTGGACCCAGCCAGGTACTGTGCCTTCCGGAGAGACTGTGACATGTCAAGTTTCTGGAACACCCACCACAACGGGTAGCGTGACCGTGCATGTGACCACCGGGGCCGACAACGATCCGAATACGCTGAACAATGAACGTACCGCCATCATCGCCATCGCTGGTGTTCTACCTACGCCTGACATGGCGATCGACTTGGCAGGTATTCCGCCCTCAGGGACAGTTGGTGTGCCCTACAGCGGTAGCTTCACGTGCCAGAACATCGGTGCCGCCACGGCGCTCACCGGCACCACCTGCGCCGTGGGAGGGCTCCCGGCAGGGGTGAACCAGGGGGCCTGCAGCATCAGCACAGGCGGCGCCTGGACCGCTGGAAACGCCGTACCTGCGGGGGCCTTCGTCACCTGTGCGGTGAGCGGCACGCCAACCAGCTCTGGTGGGTTGACCGTGAACGGCTCCACCGGCGCCACGGGCGACATCAATGTCGGCAACAACACAGCATCGAAGCCTGTGTCTATGACGACGGCCCCGGATGTACTGGTGGATGTGAGCGGGTTGCCTGCCACCGCAAGAGTGGGTGTCTCTTACACAGGGAGCTACACCTGCACCAACGCTGGTTCTGCCGATGCGGTGGCCAGCACGAGTTGCTCTGTCGCCGGTCTGCCTCCGGGCCTGTCCACGAGCTCCTGCACGGTCAGCCCTGGGGCCTCGGCATGGGTCGCAGGGAACGCCATTCCCCAAGGCCAGACGGTGACATGCCAGGTGAGCGGCACCCCCACGACCTTGGGGACGGCTACCGCCAACGGCACAACAGGTGCAGCAGGCGACGGTGATACATCCAACAATACGCAGTCGCGCGTCATCGCCGTAGAAGCGGCCAATGCGCCGGCATCGATTCCCACGCTCTCGGAATGGGGACTTGTCATGCTGTCCAGCTTGATGGTCATGATGGGCCTGATCCGTCGCAAGCGCGCGCTCGTCCCGTAGTAAATGGATTGCGTTAGGCGGTCGTCATGGTGTCCACCAATCGATAACGGTGGACACCATGGACGCGTTCAAGCTGCAATTCCTTTTCAATTGCGAAATATGTCGCCCAACTGCGCGTCCTCACTTCGGTCGGCTGCGCGGACGTCCGCTGTTGCCACGGCAGGCACGGTGCGAAGCCGACAAGCAATGTGCGCAGACCGCATAGGGCCGCGCCAAGCAGTCACACGGGCGCGCTGCCGGTGGATGCCCGTCAGCTGAGGCATATGCGCGTGAACGCAACGCGCGGGCACGCCATCCGGTTGCGTCCATTGCAGCGGCTTTTCATGGTGGCGCTGCCAGGGCCAGATCAAGGCGCAGCGGACAGCAGTTCGCGAGGAGGCTGCCAGCCCGGCAGTTGCTGGATTCGACGCAGCCAGGCACGCACGTGTGGCGGAACATCGAGCCCCACGTCATCCGCCCAGAACAGGTAGCCGCAGAGCGCGCAATCAGCGACCGATAGTTGCTCGTCGAGGATGAATGCGCGTCCGTCGCTCAGCTCGGCCTCAAGCCGCGCTATGTCGCGCAGATAGCGCGCCAGCAGCCATTCCGGTGTGCCGCCGGGATACTCCTGCGGGGCAAACTGGCGGGCAAACCGAACATGTGGCAGCGACAGGCCGAGACGATTGGCTTCCCAGAACAGCCATTCACGCACACGCGCCATGCGCTGCGGGCTCTCGCCACCCAGGCGCTGCAGGCGCTCTGCCAGCAGGCACAGAATGGCGTTGGACTGCACAAAGCTCTCCGCTCCCCACACCAGGAGCGGTACCTCATTGAAACGCGCCAGGCTGCGAAATGGCTCCGGTCGTTGTTCAGGCGACACAAAGATGTCGATATGGACATAGTCATGCTCAACCTGCCCAAACACCAATGCCAGGCGCACCTTGTTGCTATGGCCAGATTCACGGTTGCCGTAGAGGGTGATGCCGGTTGGTGTGAGCGGGGGCGTCATATCGGGTTCCTGGGAGGTATCCATCTGGGAGTCATTCTCTGCAGAGAGCATACGAGACGAGCCCGTCATGCCGGATGCGGCATGTGGGCGCCGTCAGGACCACATGATTGGCCGTTCACCGCTCACCACTCATCGCAATTGGCATTGAATGCGAGTCGGCAAAAAGCCGCGCAAGCGCATCGATCAACTCGGGCCCATGGCCCACCGAGCCCCCCGGAGCGGCACCGCAGACGGCTTCCATCACCGTCGTGGTGCCCGCCAGACCGAAGCCGTCGGAAACGGGCCTGCGAGCACCGTGCATGCTGACAGGATGCCGGTTTCCTTGCTGTCTTGCGGAAATGCCGGCCAGGGACCTCACCCAGATCAACTCGGTGCCTGCGGGTCCATCTCAGCCCTTGCGAAGCCGCAGGGCGTTGGTGATCACCGAGGCAGAACTCAGGCTCATCGCCAGGGCCGCGATCATCGGCGACAGCAGCCAGCCGGTGAAGGGATACAGCAGTCCTGCCGCAATCGGTATGCCCAGCGCGTTGTAGAGGAAGGCGAACATGAGGTTCTGCTTCATGTTGCCCACCGTCGCCTCGGACAGTTCCCGCGCTGTGGAAATACCCCGCAGATCGCCCTTGACCAAGGTGACCTGTGCGCTGTTCATCGCCACGTCGGTGCCGGTGCCCATCGCGATCCCCACATCCGCCTTGGCAAGGGCGGGCGCGTCGTTGATCCCGTCCCCCGCCATGGCGACAACACGGCCTTCGGCCTGCAGCCGCGACACCAGGGCCAGCTTGTCCGCAGGCTTGACCTCGCCATGGACCTCATCAATCCCCAGCTTGACCCCCACCGCCTTGGCGGTGGTCATGCCGTCGCCCGTGGCCATGACAATGCGCAGTCCCGCCGCATGCAAGGTCGCCAGCGCTTCCGGCGTGCTGGCCTTGATGGCATCCGAGACCGCCAGCAGGCCTTGAAGCTGGCCATCGGCCGCCAGGTACATCACGCTGGCGCCTGTGGCGCGCAAGGCCTCTGCCTGCGCAAGCAGCGGATCCGCAGAAACCCCCACCTGCTCCATGAGGACCGTGTTTCCCAGGGCGATCTGGCGCCCGCCGACCCGTCCGCGTACGCCGATGCCCGACCCGGACTCGAAGTCCTCGGGCTTGTCCAGGGCCAGCCCCTTGGCGCGGGCCGCCTGGACAATGGCGTCGGCCAGCGGGTGCTCGCTGCCTTGGTCCAGGCTGGCAGCCAGGCGCAACACTTCGTCGTTGGATATGCCGGGCATGGCCACCACACGCTCGAAGGAGGGTTTGCCCTCTGTGAGCGTGCCAGTCTTGTCCACGATCAGCGTGTCCACCTTGCGCAGGTTCTCGATGGCTGCCGCGTCCCTGAACAGCACCCCACGGGTCGCCCCCCGGCCCGTGGCCACCATGATGGACATGGGTGTTGCCAGGCCCAACGCGCAGGGACACGCGATGATCAGCACGGCCACGGCATTGACCAGGCCATAGACCCACCGTGGCTCAGGACCGAACAGGCCCCACGCGAAGAGCGTGAGCAACGCGATACCGACCACGGCCACCACGAAGTACCCCGCCACCTGGTCCGCCATGCGCTGCATGGGGGCCCGTGAGCGCTGTGCCTGGGCCACCATCTGAACGATCTGGGACAGCATGGTGGCGGAGCCGACCCGCTCCGACCGGATCACGAGCGCTCCGTTGGTATTGAGCGTGGCACCGATGACCGCATCCCCGGGCCCTTTGACGATGGGCACCGGCTCGCCAGTGAGCATGGCTTCGTCCACGGCGCTGCTCCCCTCGACGACCACGCCATCCACCGGCACCTTCTCCCCGGGGCGCACGCGCAGCAGGTCACCCACATGGACGTGGGACAGCGGCACGTCGCTCTCCTGGCCGTTGGCGTCGATGCGCCGCGCCGTCTTGGGTGCCAGGCCCAACAGCGATTTGATGGCGGCCGAGGTCTGGGAGCGCGCTTTCAGCTCCAGCATCTGGCCGAGGAGCGTGAGCGAGATGATGACGGCCGCAGCTTCGAAATACACCGCCACGCGCCCCATGGCCTGGAACGAGGCGGGAAACACCCCCGGCGCAACGGTCGCGACCACGCTGTAGACGAAAGCGGCACCGGTGCCCAGGCTGATCAGCGTCCACATATTGGGGCTGCGGTTCACGACCGACTGCGCACCGCGCACGAAGAAGGGCCAGCCCGCCCACAGGACGATGGGTACCGTGAGGACCAGCTCAATCCAGCTCTGAGTCGCCATCTCGAACCACTGCAACCGGTGCCCAAGCATCGCCAGGACAGCGACCACTACTGTGAGAGGCAGCGTCCACCAGAAGCGATGCCGGAAATCCACGAGTTCCGCGTTTTCTCCCTCATCGAGCGTAGGCAGCATGGGCTCCAGTGTCATGCCGCACTTGGGGCAGTTCCCCGGGTGGTCCTGCTGCACCTCCGGGTGCATGGGACAGGTGTAGATCGTGCCGGGTTGCGCCGCTGCGGGCTTGGGCTGAGGGGCACGGTCGCTCCGCGGCGTAGACAGGAATTTTTGCGGCGCTTCCACAAAGCGTGTTTTGCACTTGACGCTGCAAAAGTAGTAGCGATGTCCTTCGTGCTCTGCCGAGTGATGCGACTGGTCCGTCACCTCCATGCCGCAGACTGGATCTTTCAACCCTGTTGATGGCGCAGGTGAATGCCCGTTATGGTCTTCGCGGTGTTGGTGTCCGTGGACCACATGATCGTGCGGTGCTGCAGCTGGCATGGATGGCCTCCCTATCGATGTGTTGAAAGTCTGCCGAGGTTATTTTTTGTCCGATTCCTCTCCAGGCGCTGTGTGGCGGGGTCGTTGTTCATGGCGTTCTCCAAGAAGTCCTCAAGATGGTGCGAGACCTTGTTGGAACGTTAAGGCTTGACACGGTGGGAATGTCAAGCGCCCACAGCGGCCGCCCTTGAGATCCAGTTCATGGTGATCGATGAGGGCTGCAAGACGGTCGTCAGCGCCATGGAGCCTGCCAGGCAAGCCGGTGCGTGAGGCCGCGCCGCACAAGAAGGCCCTGCCACGGTCGGCCACCATCGCGGCACAAGGCGATGGTTCCATGGTCCCACCCGCGGCCCGGTTCAGTGCCCCCCTCGATGTACGTGGACACCTCGCATCCACGTCATGAGATCCAGATGACTGTTCGTCGGCGCGTGGGTCGCTTCAAGGTGTGTTCTGGACGCCTTGGCTCCGCGCCGAGTGGGCTTGACGAAACTGGCGTTGTGGTTGGGCTTCGACGGACTGTCCGCCGCCAAGTTGTCCAGGATTGCGCAATGCGCATGGTCGTCGCCAGCGCACACAGAAACCAACTGCTCCAACGCCGATTTCATCTCGACAATCTCCCGCAGCTTCTCCTCCAGATCCGCCAGATGGCGCTCGGCAATCGCTTTCACCTGCCGACTGGTGCGGTGCGTGTCGCCCCATTGGCCGATCAACTCCGCAATCTGTGGCATGGAGAATCCGAGGCGGCGCGACTGCCGGATGAAACGCAGTACCGAAACTTCGCGCTCACCGTACTTTCGATAGCCAGACTCGCTGCGCTCGGCTTCTGGCAACAATCCTGTTTGCTCGTAGTGGCGGATCATCTTGGCCGATACGCCTGCCGCCTTGGCTGCATCGCCGATGTTCATGAGTGTGGTCATGGATGCTCCTGTGCAATGGAATAACCCGGTAGCCAGGACTTTCCTCCTTGCCACCGTGTCAATGTCAAGTTCCCCGGACGTTCCTTTTTTTGTCCGGACCGAATCAGGCGGGTGGGTATCCGGCCTCGGTCAGTGCCTCGGCCAGTGTCTTGCGGTCTTCCGCGCTTTGCACCGTGACCATCCGCCTGGACATGTCCACCCGCACCTTGCAGTCAGGGTCTGCCATCTGCAGCGTCTGGTTCACCATCCCCGCACAGTGTCCGCAGGTCATGTCGGGAAGTTGGAATTCGTGCATTTTTCACCTCTGGGGGAAAGTTAAGAGGTGCCCAGTCTCCGGTTTGCCACAGGGGCAAGGTCAAGTGGCCGGATGGTGGCCTGTCCAAGACATGCTGACTCGTTTGCGTCTCCCACCGTGTCAACCCTGAAAGTCCGGGCTGTGCCGGATACCGCCGGAGTTGAACACCACTTGGAGATTGTCATGAATACCCCCGTGAATGAAGCGGCCTCGTCCGCCGCCCTGTCGAGCGCACACCTGAATCTCCCGATTCTGGGCATGACCTGCGGCTCCTGCGTTGGGCGGGTTGAAAAGGCACTGAAAGCCGTACCCGGTGTCCGCGAGGTGACCGTGAACATTGCCACGGAGCGCGCCACCGTGGTGGCCGCCGCCACAGTGGCAGTCACTGCTCTGGCTGCGGCCGTGCAAAAGGCGGGATACGCAGTGGCGGAGGAATCCATGGAGTTGTTGATCGGCGGGATGACGTGCGCTTCGTGCGTTGGACGTGTCGAAAAGGCGCTGAAGGCCGTGCCTGGCGTGAAGCATGCCGAAGTCAATCTGGCCACCGAGCGTGCGCAGATTCGTTTCGATGCAGGCTTGCCACCCGAACGTCTGGTAGCCGCCGTTGCAAAGGCGGGCTATGAGGCCCAGATGGTGGATGCGAGCACTCCGGCTGAACCCGCGAATCAGTCTGCGCCTTGGTGGCCGGTCGCGCTGGCGGGGGGCCTGTCCGTTCCTCTGGTGTTGCCCATGGTGGGCATGCTGTTCGGCCAAGACTGGACACTCAACGGCTGGATTCAACTCGCCTTGGCCACGCCAGTGCAGTTCTGGCTGGGAGCGCGGTTTTACCGTGCCGGCTGGAAGGCGCTGCGTGCAGGGGCAGGAAACATGGATCTGCTGGTGGCGCTGGGTACGTCGGCCGGGTACGGCTTGAGCCTGTATCTGTTGTTCAAGCACGCCGAGCACGGCACCCCCCACCTGTATTTTGAAGCCTCCGCAGTCATCGTCACGCTTGTCCTTCTGGGGAAGTGGCTGGAGGCCCGGGCCAAGCGGCAAACCACTGAGGCCATCCGGGCGCTGCATGCGCTGCGCCCGGAGATTGCGCGCGTGCGCACTGATGCCGGTGACATCGATCTGCCACTCTCACGTGTGAAAGTAGGTGATACGGTGGTTGTTCGTCCAGGGGAAAGAGTCCCGGTGGATGGTGCTGTGATCGAAGGCGCCAGCCAGGTGGATGAGTCATTGATCACCGGGGAGAGCCTGCCCGTGGCGAAGCACGTCGGTGACAAGGTGACAGGGGGCGCAGTGAACGCGGAAGGCTTGCTGCTGGTGCGCACCACCGCCATCGGCGCTGAGTCAACCCTGTCGCGCATCGTGCGCATGGTCGAGTCGGCACAGGCCAAGAAGGCTCCCATCCAGCGGATAGTGGATGAAGTGAGTGCGGTCTTTGTGCCCGTGGTGCTCGGCCTTGCTGCCATCACACTGATGGGCTGGGGCTTCGCCACTGGCCACTGGGAGCAGGCGATCCTCAATGCCGTCGCGGTACTTGTCATTGCGTGCCCTTGTGCGCTCGGCTTGGCGACTCCCACCGCGATCATGGCGGGCACCGGTGTAGCAGCACGCCACGGTATTCTGATCAAGGATGCCGAAGCACTTGAAGTTGCCCACCGCATCGACACGGTGGCGTTCGACAAGACCGGCACCCTGACCGAGGGCAAGCCCACCTTGACGGCAGCAATACCCGCCGAAGGCCACCAGGATCAGCTGCTGCCGTTTGCGGCCGCCATTCAGAACGGCAGCGAGCATCCGCTGGCGAAGGCGGTGATGGATGCAGCGCGCATCCAGGGCGTGATCGTGCCTCGGGCCACCGAGGTCACTGCCGTGTCTGGCAGAGGTATGTCTGCTGTCGTCAAAGGACGCCAGATCCGCCTGGGAAGCACGCGTTACATGGATGAGCTAGGCGTCAACACGGCCAGCCTGACGGTGACCGCCGCACAGATGCAGCACGAAGGCCGCACTGTGTCCTGGTTGGCCGACGTGACCGATGCGCCAGAAGTGGTGGGACTCTTGGCGTTTGGAGACACCGTCAAGCCCAGCTCCCAACAGGCCATTGCCCAACTGCACCGCCTGGGCATCCAGACCGTCCTGGTCACCGGGGACAACAAGGGAAGCGCAGGCGCGGTGGCCCGCGCCTTGGGCATCGATCAGGTTCGCGCCGATGTGCTGCCAGAAGGCAAGGCGGATATCGTGGCCCAGCTCAAGGCCGGTGGCAGACAGGTGGCGATGGTGGGTGACGGGATCAACGACGCGCCCGCTCTGGCGGCTGCAAACGTGGGAATTGCCATGTCCACGGGCACGGACGTGGCCATGCATGCGGCGGGGATCACGCTCATGCGCGGAGACCCTGCGCTGATCGCGGATGCCATCGATATCTCCCGGCGTACCTACGCAAAGATCCGTCAGAACCTTTTCTGGGCATTCGCGTACAACGTGGTCGGGATTCCCCTGGCGGCATTGGGACTGCTGAATCCCATGGTGGCCGGAGCTGCCATGGCCCTGAGCAGCGTGAGTGTGGTGACCAACGCTCTCATGCTACGGTCCTGGAAGAAGTGAGGAACGACCACGGCAGAAAAAGAACCGCAGGCGCTGAGCCACCCCACCCTCGGTGTCTGTCGATCAGAGATCGATCTGCCCGGAGTTCTCCCAGGCATCGCCCCCTCATGCCGAGGTAGCGCATGGTCGATTCCAGCCTGGAGTGCCCTGCACCGACAAGTGACTACCGATCTCTCGCTCAGTTTAGATATGCGTCGTTTGAGAGCCCCGAACGACGAAAGCACAACGATTGAAAACCTGCAGCAAGGCTCTTGAGCATCGTGGGACGCTAGGAGGAGCCCAATTGCACCAGCGCGTTTTGGAGGGCTGTTCTGAACCTCGGGTCCATCACCGCCCCCACGTTATAGCGTGACCATGGCGAGGTCGCGGAGGTGTCAACGCTGAAAATCCTGCCCGGAGCCAACCGGATGTTGTGTGGGCGCAGCGAATCTGCAAGGGCCATCGAATCATCCACCCCGGGCATGGATACCCACAGGTAGAGGGACTGGGCGTTCTTTGCGAAGATGTTCGCTCCTACAGATTCGAACAGCGCGCGCGCACCCTCCGTCGCTTCGCCCAGCCGACTGCGCAACCGGGTCAGGTGTCGTTGATAGTGGCCTTCGCTCAACATGACATCGACGGTCCGTTCGCAATACTCAGAACTGCTCACGTGGATCAGCGCTTTCAGATCGGCAAGGTCACTGGCCAAATCCGCGCCGCAAGCAATGAAGCCCACGCGCAGTGCGGCCGAGAATGATTTTGAGAAGCTGCCGATGTAGATCGTGCGCTCGAGTTGGTCCAGAGAAGCCAGGCGTGGCGACGAGGTCGGCTTGAAGTCCGCAAGCGGATCGTTCTCAACGATCAGCAGGTCGTATTTCTGTGCCAGCTGCAGAACGCGAAATGCCTTTGCCGCGGACAGGTCCGAGCCTGTCGGGTTGTGTGCAAGCGACTGCGTGAAGAAGAGCCTGGGCCGCTGGGTGATCAGCAACTGCTCCAGGGCTTCCAGGTCCGGCCCATCGTGCAGGCGTGGCACGCCCAGCACCTCGGCACTGGCCATCTTCAACTTGCCGAACAAAGGGTAGTAGCCGGGGTCGTCCACCAACACCTTGCCACCGGGCGGCACGAAGTAGCGGATGACGATGTCCATCGCCTCGTTGGCACCGTGCGTCAGGACGATTTGCCGGGGTTCGGCACCAATCCCGAAGTCAGCGAGCTTGCGCACCAGATGCTCTCGCACAGGGGTGTACCCAAAGCGGCTGCCGTAGCGGAACAGGGAGCCCAGCCCAGTCCGCACGACTTTCTGGTGGTACTTGTCCAGCCTCACGTCCGAGAGCCACTCCACTGGAGGGAAGCCATCGGCGATGGCCAGGGCGCCCGGTTCCGTTTTGAGCTGTTCACGCATCAGCCAAACGATGTCTTTTGCCCGCCCCAAGCTTCCCGCCTCATCGTCGGCCGCCTTGGACGGAGGCTTTTCGACCACGAAGTACCCGGCACCTCGACGAGGCTCGATCAGCCCGCGCGAGACGAGCAGTTCAAAAGCCGTGACCACCGTGTTCTTGGCGTACTTGTGGAGTTCGGCCATCTCGCGCAGCGAGGGCAATTTGTCGCCGACCTTGTAGGCACCGTCGCGTATCTGCCTTTCGATGTCATCGGCGACCGAAACGGGCAACGTGGCTGCTCTGGCTCGACGTGTCTGGGAGCGTCCTTCAACTGTCATTGGTCAACTCTGGCATGGCCAGAAAAGAAACTGTTTGGCCAAACTGTACCTTTTCTATTTGGTACGGTGATTTTAAAGTTTACCCATACCGTATCCACTACTCATAAGACACTCCATGGTCGATTCACGACTCCCAAACTTCCGATCCCTCAGCCCTGCACAGCGCTTGGAGCATGTCGCACGAATCGCCAACCTGTCCGAGGGCGATGTCGCACTCATCGCCCAGCCCGGCGCGCTCAACGTCGAGCGTGCCAACGGCATGGTGGAGAACGTCATCGGAACATTCGAACTTCCGTTCGGCATCGGCGGCAACTTCCAGATCAACGGTCGCGATGTCCTGGTACCGATGGTGGTCGAAGAGCCGTCCGTCGTGGCGGCGGCCTCGTTCATGGCCAAGCTGGCCCGCGACTGTGGCGGCTTCGAAACCTCCAGCACGGGGCCGCTGATGCGTGCCCAGGTGCAGGTCATTGGCATCACCGACCCCTATGGCGCCCGCCTGGCGCTCCTGAAGCATCGTGACGAGATCCTGGAGGTCGCCAACAGCCGCGACAAGGTCCTCATCGGCCTGGGCGGCGGCTGCCGCGACATCGAGATCCACGTGTTCCCCGACACGGCCCGCGGTCCCATGGTCGTCATGCACCTGATCGTCGACGTGCGCGACGCGATGGGTGCCAACACCGTCAACACCATGGCCGAATCGGTTTCGCCCCTGGTCGAGAAGCTCACGGGCGGCACCGTGCGGCTGCGCATCCTGTCCAACCTGGCCGACCTGCGTCTGTCACGCGCCCGCGTGCGGCTCACGCCCGAAACGCTCAGAACCAAAGAGCGCAGCGGCGAAGAGATCATCGAAGGCGTGCTCGATGCCTACACCTTCGCAGCCATCGACCCGTACCGCGCGGCCACGCACAACAAAGGCATCATGAACGGCATAGATCCCGTCATCGTTGCCACCGGCAACGACTGGCGCGCGGTCGAGGCCGGCGCCCATGCCTACGCCTGCCGAAACGGACGCTACACCTCGCTGACGACCTGGGAGAAAGACACCCAGGGCGCGCTGGTCGGCACCATCGAAATGCCCATGCCCGTGGGCCTGGTGGGCGGCGCGACCAAGACACACCCGCTGGCCCGGTTGTCGCTCAAGATCATGGGCGTCAGGTCGGCGCAGGAGCTGGGCGAGGTGGCCGTCGCGGTGGGCCTGGCCCAGAACCTCGGAGCGCTGCGCGCCCTGGCCACCGAAGGGATCCAGCGCGGCCATATGGCCCTGCACGCACGCAACATCGCGCTGGTCGCAGGGGCAACGGGTGACGAGATCGAAGTCGTTGCCAGGCGCATGGCCGCGGAGCACGACGTACGCACCGACCGGGCGGTCGTCTTGCTTGAAGAGCTGCGCCAAAACTAAGACAGCCGCCATTGCCGGCGGGGCGGCTGATTCCGCCGGCCTCGAAGCCAGCCAGACCGTTCACCCATCTCATAACTTGGAGACTATCGACATGACACAACCTCAGGTCAAGCGCCGCACCGTGCTCGGTTCCCTCGGCGCCACGATGTTGTCAACGTGGGCGTGCCCCACGCTCGCACAGGGTGCTGTGTTCCCCCACCGTCCGATCAAGATCATCGTCCCCTGGGCTGCGGGGGGCGGCGGCGATGTGATCGTGCGCCTCATGGGCACGAGTCTTCAGAAGCGGCTCGGCCAGGCCGTCGTGGTTGACAACCGCCCCGGCGCCGTCGGAACCATCGGTAGCGTCGCGGCAGCGCGCAGCCCGGCCGACGGCTACACGCTCGTCTACGGCGGCATGGAGTCGCACACCATCGCGCCCCATGCGATGAAGAAGGCACCTTACGACCCCAAGAAGGAATTTGTTGCCATTGCGCCGCTGGGCTTCTTCCCTGCGGCCCTGGTGGTGAGCGCTTCACACCCAGCCAAGAACCTGAACCAGTTCCTGCAGATGGCCAAGGATGCCAAGACCCCGATGAGCTTCGGCTCGTGGAGCACCGCCACGTCCGGACACCTCATGATGGAGGCCCTGAAGGTGGCCAAGAGCGTCGATCTCCTGCATGTGCCCTACAACGGCACCGCGCCCCTGCTCAATGCCCAGCTGTCTCAACAGGTCGATTGTTCCATCAACGTCCTGTCGACCGTGGAACCCCACATCCGCAGCGGTACGCTGCGCCTGCTGGCGGTTTCAATGCCCCAACGCCTGCCGGAGTTTCCGGACGTCCCGACCCTGAAAGAAATCGGTCTCAATGTCGAACGGGGACCATGGGTGGGAATTTTCGGCCCGGCCGGAATGCCGGAAGACGTCATCTCGCGCGTGCACGAGGCAGTCGACGCCACCCTCAGGGAGCCAGCCATCGTCGAGCAGACCAAGAAGATGTTCTTCGTCGTCGAGCACATGGATCAGCGCGCGTACCAGAACTTCTATTTCAGCGAGATCGATCGCTGGGGCCAGTACGTCAAGACGGCCAAGGTGGCCATCGAGTGACCGTGTTGGCGTCGCTTGACGGCACGACGCTGACCGGACGGGCGACCTGCACCGCCTGGGCTTCGACCGGGTTGTTGCCCGGTCAGGAGAAAGGGTGTGCGCTCCAGGCCGGCCATGCCCGAAAAACGGGGCGCCCGTCGCTGCAGGCTGCGGCTTGCTGAAGCGCCCCGAGGCCGGTCATTCTCGCGTCTATCGGCGTGCGCCTGGCTTACCACCGGCGCACCAAAAAAAGCCACGGGACGCGAGGCTTGCCCGCGTCAAATCAACCTCGTCTCTCGCTCCCAGAAAGGCGCTCGCAGCTTCTTCTTGTCGATTTTTCCAAAGGGGGTCGTTGGCAGCGCATCTGCGAAGATGATTTGCTTCGGTGCAATCAGCGGCCCCTTGCGTTCCCGCACGTAGGCGATCAGGTCAGCTGCCTCGGCTTCAGCCCCGTCCCGCAACACGACGAACGCCGCGACGGCTTCACCCCACGTGGCATGGGGCACGCCGATCACGGCGGCGGATGCGACAGCGGCATGCGCGGCCAGAACATCCTCGACCTCCCGCGGATAGACGTTCGAGCCCCCTGACACGATCATGTCTTTCTTGCGGTCCACAATCGACAGGCGGCCATGCGGATCGGAGAAACCGATGTCCCCGGTGTGCAACCACTCGCCAGCCAGTGCTTGCCGGGTGGCTTCCGGCTGCTCGAGATAGCCTTGCATCACCGACGGGCTTCGCACGCAGATCTCACCGATTTCGCCCGCCGCCAGCGGCTGATTGCTGTCGTCGAGAATCGCGATTTCGGCCGTCGCCATGGAGTAGCCACACGCTGCCAGGGATGCAGGATCGTCCAGATCATGATCCTTGCGGCGCAAGATCGCGATGGGGGTGCATTCTGTCTGCGCATAGACCTGGGAAAAGACCGGGCCGATGCGTTGAATCGCTTCCCTCAGGCGGTCCGGCGAAATGACGGACCCCGCATAGACCACGAGCTCGAGGCTGTCCAGGTCGAACTCCTCGAGTGGCGCATCCAGAAGCTTGTAGATCATCGTGGGCACCATCAGGGTTGCACTGATGCGCTCGCGCTGGATGATCTCCAGTACCTGGCCTGCGTCGAACTTCTTTATCAAATGGACAGTGCCGCCACGCATCAGCGTCGGTGCAATCAACTGTCCTGTGACATGGCTGATCAACGCGATCGCCAAATATTGCACGCCATCGGGCAGCTCCAGTTCACTGTTCATGGCGATGGACATCAGCGCGACCTGACCTGCCTCGCGCACGATGGCCTTCTGGCGGCCGGTCGTGCCCCCGGTGAAATTCAACGTGCCGATGTCGGTCGCGATCGCCCGCTCGACCGGTTCGACCTGTTCATGCCGGGCGACAAGCGCCAGAAGATCGGCACCGGGTCCAGCCTCTCCCACGTGGAACACGGAAACGCCCGGGAGCGCCTCGGCGAGTTCATGGGCCCGCGTTGTGAATCCATCCGTGTCGATGATCAGGACGGTAGCACCCACATCGCGGATCTGGGACACCTGGGAGTCCAGCGAACTGAGCGGGTGCAGCCAGCTGGTGGCAGCGCCGAGCCCCTGTGCTGCGACGGACGCGCACCAAGTCTCGTACCTGTTTTCCGTCAGCAATGCGACGCGCGCGCCCCGGCGCATGCCGTGCGAACTCAGCACCGCCTGAACTTTCCCCATGAAATCGATGGCGTCTTGATAGAGAACTGCCAATTCGCCCTGGCGGAAGGCTGTGCGGCCCGGGTACTTGCGCAAGGCACGCAGCACCAACGAGAAGAAGGTGGGGGGGTGATGCAGTTTCATATGGCTAAAAATCCCGATTGGTTCTCAGTCCAGCTTGATCTTGCTGTGCGAGATCAACTCGGCCCAAAGTGCCTGCTCGCGCCCGAGATACTGCGCAAACGCGTCCCTCGATCCACCCACGGGCTCCAGCCCCAGGGCCTCGAGACTGCGCTTGCGGAATCCCGGGTCGGCGAGAACCTTGTTGACTGCGAGATTGACGCGCTCCAAGACCGCCGGGGGCGTGCCGGCAGGAGCGGTCAGCCCGATCCAGTTCTCGCCGGAGAAAGCGAATTTCTGTTCGCTGATCGTCTGCACGCCAGGGAAGAAGTCGGACCGCTTTTCACCCATCACGGCGATCGCGCGCAGCCTTCCGGTTTCGATGTACGGGGCCACTGCGACGTGCGCCAACATCGCGGACTGCACGTCACCCGCCAACAAGGCCTGCATCAACGGCGCCGAGCCGTTGTACGGCACGTGGGTCAGCTGGGTTCCAAACACACGGTTGTACTCGGTCAAGAACACGTGCGAGGTGCTGCCCGTTCCGAAAGTCCCCCAGTTGACCTTCCCGGGATTCGCCTTGTCCAGTGCAGCCAGTTCGCTGAGGTTCTTCGCGCCGACGCCGGAGGAGACCACGATCGCCGCCACCATGTTCGCCATGCGGACCACGGGAACCAGGTCAGTCTTCGGGCTATAGGGCAGCTTCGAGTACAGCTGTGGATTGAGCGACATGATGTCGCCGTTGCTGATGCAAAGCGTGTAGCCGTCGGCGGAGGCCTTCGCACACCGCGTCGTCCCGATGATCCCATTCGCGCCGGCCCGGTTATCGATCACCACAGGCTGCCCAAGCTCCTTGCTGAGCGCCTCCGCCATCGGCCGAGCGAAGTTGTCCAGCACGCCTCCCGGCGGGTACGGCACGACCAGTTGCACCGGCTTCGATGGCCACGCCTGGGAAAATCCACTCTGAAGCGTCAAAGCCAGTACAGCAGCTATCGCGACCTTCACGCCATTTTTGATACACATATTCGTCTCCAATTTTGAAGTTGTCAGCAGGCGCACGTGTCCGCCAGACCCGCATATTCGCGAGGCGACGGCCTCCTGGCAATTCACTATTGGAAAACAGCAGTTTCGCCCTGCTTAACCCCCGTAAGGTATCAATTCACGGGCTCTGGCTATCGCGTGCATCCGCGCGCAACATCTCGACGAATTCACGTGCGAACAGTGGCAGTTCCTCCAATCCTCTGATGCAGATGTACTGGGGTCGAATCGACCACTCGTCCTCCAGGCTCACGATGCGGATGTTCATCGACTTCGCATGGCGTGCGGCTGGCAGATGGGTGAGCACGCCGACGCCGATCCGTGCCTGAACCATCCGGCACAGTGCTTCGAAATTGCCGACTTGGGCACGCAGATTGATGTGTCGCCTGAGCATTTCAGCCTGCTGCAGCAAGAAGTTGTGAAGCGTGCTCGATTGGGAAAGTCCTACGTGGTCAAAATCCAGCGTCTCGGCAAAAGAAACAGAACGCCGCTCGGCCAGAGGATGTCCTGCCGGCACCGCGAGCACCATGTGATCGGTGCGATAGGGAAGAATCTCCAGGCCAGTTGTGCCAACGTCTTCGAGGATCACGCCGACATCAACCACCCCTTCTGCAACCGCTCGAACGATGTCGCTTGAAAGGCGTTCCCGCAAGTCGATGCTGGTTCCGGGCCGACTTGCGAGGAACCGCTCGATCACAGGCGGCAGAAATTCACTGATGGCAGTGGTGCTGGCCATGATCCGCAAGCGCCCATCGATGCCGTCGGAGATATCAAGCATCTCGGCACGCAACAGCTCGACCTGCTCCATGATCAGCCGCGCGTGCTTGATCATCGCCTGGCCCGCGGCCGTGAGCGTCAGCCCCTTGCTGGTCCGGTTGATCAGGCGCGTAGCCACCGATTGTTCAAGTTGCTTGATCCGATTGCTCGCAGCAGGCAGCGAGATGTGGACCTGTTCGGCAGCGCGCGTGAGGCTGTTGGTGTCGGCGATGCGCACCATCAGGCGAAGGTCGGCGAGATCGAAGTGGACAGAGCGCCTGGGCATGCCCTGTGGCCGCTCCTGGGGGCGGTCTAGCATGTGGATGACCAAATGCCGTCTTCGACATCCGGCCGCCTGCACTTTTCCATGCTGAAAGTCACCTTTCGTATTGTTGAATAGACGAGCGCCTGTGCAGCGGCGATGCTCGGGGACCGACAAATGATTGGTCCCGACATCATGCATTCCACCCCCGGCATCAACAAGACTCCCCTGCCCGTTTCACCCCTGGGCCGACTGAAGATCGCGATCACGATCGACGACATGCTGCTGCTTCGAGGGGTGCCAATGGCTCCCAGGCACAGTGTGCCATCAAACATTCGCGCAATCATCTCCGCCTTGAAATCGCATGGCGTGGCCGGGGTTTACCAGTTCTCCAACACCGCCCCGATCGAAGACGACGCGAACTTGCTGGAGGTTTTCGACACGTGGGTCGAGAGTGGCCATCATGTGGCCAACCACACGCACAACCACCCACCGCTCAACTGGTTGGACGCAGACACTTACGCCCGCGATATCGAAGAGGCAGAAAAGTACCTTGGCCGCTACATCAACCAGGCGCCAAGGCGCTGCTTCCGGTTCTGCATGGATCTGTGGGGCGACACCGCGTGCAAGTGCGGAGCCATCCTGGACAGGCTCGAGGACATGGGCTACACGCCGGTCCCGGTCAGCATCGGATTCCACGACATACGTTGGAATGCGGCGTACTGCCGGGTATTGAAACGCGGTTCGCCCGAGGAGGCGGCGCAGATACGTCGTGCCTATGTGGCCAGCGCGCTGCACGAGTTGCGTGTTCACGCGGCAAACGCGAGAGCGGTGTTCGGCCGCGACCCGATCCACATCTGGCTGATCCATGGCACGTCCATTGCCGCGGACTGCCTGGAGGAAATCCTGGACTGCTTTCGGGCCGCAGCAGTCGATTTTGTTTCGCTGGATGACGCCATGGGCGACTCCATGAACGCCGAGGTTCCTCCACGGATCAGTCCGGAATTCATCTTCCAGGTCGAGAAATGGGCACTTTCGCTGGGCGTCCCCGTCAGCGATCCCATCCCGTCAATCCTCGACGACATCGAAAAACTGCATCCCGCACCGGGCGAAATGCAGGCTGAGATCACCTTGCGGATGCGTGAGCACATCGCATACGCCACGGGAGCCAAGATCCAGCCGATTCCTCTTTACCCCAACCAGCAGCACTAACACAGCAGCCACTTCCATGCAGCCCACATTCTTCGACCCCCACACATACGACGGCGTGCGCTACGAGCATTTCACGCAGGATATCGTGAACATCGCGATGTCGCGACCGGCCGTGCGCAACGCGCAGAACATGGAGATGACGTACGCGCTGAATGCAGCGTTCGACCGCGCTGCGCAGGATGACGCAGTGAAGGTCATCATCCTCTCAGGGGACGGCGATCACTTTTCGGCCGGCCATGACATGGGCGGCGACCACAACAGAACCTGGCGTGACTTCCGCACGGTGGGCACCTGGGCTGCATTCGACGGCCCGGGTGTCGAAGGCCTCTATGGACGGGAAAAGGAGATCTACCTGGAGATGTGTGAACGCTGGCGCAACCTCGCCAAGCCGACGATCGCGGTGGTGCAAGGGTCTTGCGTGGCCGGCGGTCTCATGCTTGCCTGGTGCTGCGACATGATCGTCGCGGCTGACGATGCCCGGTTTCGCGATCCAACGCTCGAGTTTGGCGTCGCAGGCGTCGAGTTCTTCATGCATCCGTGGGAACTGGGTTCCCGCAAGGCAAAGGAATGGTTGATGACCGGTGACTGGCTGACCGCTCAAGATGCAAAGCAGTGCGGGATGGTCAATCAGGTTTTCCCGGCGGGTGCGTTGATGGAAAGCGCGCTGAACCTCGCCAAGAAGATCGCCAACAAGGGGAGTTTCGTCCTCAAGGCAGTCAAGGAATCCGTGAACCATGCACAGGACGTCGGAGCGCGTCGCAATGCCATGATGCACGCATTCGGGCTGCACCAACTTTCGCACCACCACAACAAGCAGCAGTGGGGATTGCTGGTGGACCCCCAAGGAATCCATCCGGCTCTTCGCGAGAAAATCCGCGTCCGGTTCAATCTGCAGGCACTGCCTGGCACCGGCGACAACCGGAAATCCTGACCATTGAACGTGCCTTGAACTTGATCCCGACGTCCTGCCGCCGACGCAGGCGCTGGACCATCTGTTGCGAACGCAGCAATGGCCTCAAGGGCGAGGCGGTGGTGCTTTTCGTCCTTGGTGCCGTTCAGTTGCTGCATGCGCGCACCAAGCCAGTGGCCGCCATCTACTCCTGCAACGCTTGACTGGCTGGACGGCAGGACGGCAGGACGGCACTGCGGCATGCCGTCTTCCTCGAGCCACCGGGGTAACTACCGGACGGGATCAATTGCGATTCACCGGGCGTGGCGGCTTTGTGTGGTGAGCACCTCCTCTAGCCCACTGTGGCGTAGGCGAGGTCCTTGGGGGTCTTCACCAATACCTCCGGTTCATCACCGACCACTACCGTGTCATCGAGCCTGAAACCGCCCAGGCCATACACATAGAGACCGGGCTCTGATGAGTACACCTCGCCGGCCAGCAGCGCACGGGTATTGAAAGCCATGTCCTCGGGGTACTCATGCAGCATCAGGCCCACGGCATGTCCCGTGCGATGGAACACGTGGTCGGCCAGTCCGGCCATCTCGATCACCGCCAGCGCCGCAGCGTCCATGTCGCACACGCGCCTGCCCGGGCGCGCGGCGGCGACGGCGGCATCGGTCGCGGCGCGCGCGGTCTCGAAGCATTGCACCTGCTGCGCGCTCGGCGCGCCGCAGAACCAAGTGCGTTCGTTCTCCACGTAGTAGCCATTCAAGCGCGGCAGCACGAAGTTGACGATGGTGTCGCCCGGTGCAATGCGGGCGCCGCATGAAGCGCCATCGCCGTGCGGCGAGGCCGAGGCGGGGCCGGTCAACGTCCAGCACTTCATGACTTCGAAATCCTCGCCGGGGAACCGCCTCGCAGCTTCCTCTGCCATCAACGCGGCCACGGTGTGATCCACTACCTGGACCAGGGCGCCGGGCTTGTAGAGCTCGCGGTAGCGGTCCTGCGCCCAGTCCGTCAAACTGCCGAGTTCTCGCATGATCTGCAGTTCCTCGGCATGCTTGACCCATCGCAGCGCACGCATCTCGCCGTGGGAGGGGCGCACCACCAGCTCAGGCAAATGGCGCTGCGCCAGCGCCAGCACCGGGTGCGGGAGATCCACCGCTAGCCGCGCACCGGCCAAGCCGTTCGAGTGCAGCAGGCCGGCCACCACCTCGGGCAATTGCGCTGGCAAGGGCAGCCTGTTCGTGATGCGGGGGTGCTCGCTGTAGTAGTGAATGCGGTCAGCGTCCAGCCACAGGCTCTGCTTTTCCAGGCAAAAGCGCAGGTGGTGGGTGGAGAGTTCGTTCATCACAGCGAACGGTGCGCCGTGGCGCGGCACAAAAAGGAACACCGGGCGCTCCCAGGGCCAGACGTCAAGCTGGAAGTTGCTCGCATACTGAAAGAAATCCGCAGTGGTGAAAACCAACGCATCAACGCGCAAGCGGTCCATCAGGGCCTGCATGGCTTGCGTACGGGCGTCGCGCACGGTGGTGGTGATGCGGGGCATGGCGTTCTTTTCCTTCTTCGGGTTGCTTGCTTACTGCGCGATGTCGAGTTTCTTGATGAATGGCCCCCAGGCCGCAGCGTCACGCTGCACCAGCCGCTCGACCTCGGAGGCAGGCGCCGAGATCGGCTCCAGCGTCTGCGCGGCCAGGCGCTCGCGCACCTCAGGGGTCTGGATCGCTTTGTTTATCTCAGTGTTGAGCCTCTGCACGATCGCCGGTGGCGTGCCTGCCTTGGCAACGATCGAGTACCAGCCCGGCACAGCTACGTCATAGCCAAGCTCCTTGAAGGTAGGCACATTTGGAAATGCATCCATGCGCTTGTCACCTGTCACGGCCAGCGCCACCAGCTTGCCGGTGCGCACCAGCTCCGTAATGCCGCCGGGCACGGTCGTCATGACCGGCGTGTCGCCGGCCATCAGGCTGGTGGTGGCGCCCGCGCCGTTGAACGGCACATGCTGTAGCTTCATGCCGCTGCGCTCGGCCACGAGTTCCATCGACAGATGAGTCGAGTTGCCGATGCCTGCCGATGCATAGCTGATCTGACCCGGTGCTTCCTTGGCCTTTTTCACCAGCTCGGCAAAGCTGCGCACCTGCAGCGTGGGCGAAGCCAGCGTGACGAACTGCGTGTTGGCAAACACGGCCACCCCGGCAAAGTCGCGCGCAGGGTTGTAGCTCAGACGCTGATAGAGATAGGGATTCCAGGCCAGGTTGGACACCCCAGCGAGAAAAAGCGTGTAGCCGTCGGCCGGCTGTCCCACGGTGTAGCTCGCAGCGACACTGCCGTTTGCGCCGGGCCGGTTCTCCACCACCACGCTCTGGCCCAGGCCCTTGCCGAGCTGCTCTGCCAGGGTGCGCGCCAGCACGTCATTGCCCGATCCGGCGGCCTGGGGAACGATGAGCTTGATTGGCCGCGCGGGCCAGGTCTGCGACCACGCTGGCAGCGCCAGCAAAACGCCCAAGGCGACGAGCACTTTCAACCCCGGACGACGGTTCAACGGCTTCATCATCAGCCCCTTTCAAATATTGTGTACCGCGTGGTACAGATTGCAATGAACCGCATGGTACAGAAATCAAGGGAAAGCGCAAGTGCAAAAAAAAGCGCCCGAGCCAGAAGGCGCGGGCGCTAAGCAGAAGGCGGTCCGGGTGGCAGTCAGTCAGGATGAGGCGGCTGCGCGATGAGTTGGGCGAAGTACTTGAGGGCAGCAGTGGTCTCCTTGCGGTCCCCTGTCGCCAGCAGGTCCAGCATCAGGCCACGAAATGTCGCAAGCTGCAGCCTCGCACGCAGCCGGGCCTCTTTCGGGCGCAGACCCAGTTGGTGGATCATCTGGCGCTCCAGGGGTTCCAGCCAACTTGCCACTACGTCCTGAAGGAAATCCGCATGGCGCTCAGGGTTTCGTACTGCTCGGCCATAGAGCTCGAACAGCAGTTGCATCACGGGCAAGTAGCTCTCGGTCGAGAAGCGGTCCCATGCGCGCTCGATGTTGCCTGCCATGCCGAGGTCGTTGCCCAGGATCTCACGGCGCTTGGCCACCTCGTCGCGGCGGATTTCGTGTAGCACACGCTCCCAGAAATGATCGGCCGAACCGAAGTAGTAGATGAGCATGCGGTGGCTGGTACCAAGGTGCGGTGCGATGGCCCGCAATGACCAGTCCCCGAAGCCATGCGTCAGCACATGCTGACCCGCCGCAGCCAGCAACTGACGGGCTTGTTCGCCATCGCGCCTGGAAGGCGGTGTCGCGTTATTCCCGGAATCTTTGGGAGCTTTTCCGGGCTGTGCATTGGCAGTGTGCGAAGGGGGCGTCGTCATGCAGCGCATTTTCGCAGCACGATGGCCACTCTCCTCGTCCGAGTGTTCGCGTTCGCATGCGATCAACCTTGAACGGTGGACCTCCGCTATTGCAGGGAGGCCCAAGGCGCTGCCTGGTAGATTGCCCGTTGAGCGCATAAAGCTGTCGTATGTCAGATGGGGCACAAGCGGCTGCAACCAGCCTGAAGCAGCCCATCCGACTCCCCGCAGACCTTTGCGATCTTGACCCCAAAAGCGCCTCAACCGAGGCGCTTGGCATTTCGCGACACGGAATTCTTCCGACGGACTTTATGGTTGGAATCAACCCGTATGCGGGCCAATGAAAGTCGATAACAGGACCCCATCATCCATGCGGCTTTTTCCATGGTTGATCAAATGGGTTGTTGTCCTAGAGTCGGAAACACCGCCGAGTTCACCTTCGCACTTGTGCGGCACGCAATCACAGCGGTCAGAGCTCCACCGGGAATGCGGCAAGGAAGCAAGGATTCGCGCACCGGCACGGACAGGTGGCGCCTTACCTGATGTGGAGCCGGTCGACGAGATAGGCAACGCCATCTGTGGTGTACGTCTCGACCACCCGGCGGAGCCTGGACTCGGGCTCGAACGCTTCATGAGCCTTCGCGACACTGGCGAGCCAAGCGGAAATGACCCCTGTGGGAGGGACAGGCTCCGCCCAGAGTTTCTCGCGCCGTGCTGTCGACACCGTCCAGTTCAGCACCGAACGCATCCCTGAAGCCTTATCCAGGTCTTGCAGTTCAGACCACAACGCATTGCGCGTCTCTGGCTGCGCATGGAACGGAATGAGCACCTTGGTGCATTGCTCTTGAGGTTCGTCGCCCTGCTCCTCCACAACGCACAACGTCCAACCCCTGAGGAATTGCGGCTCGTCGGCCGGAATGAACTTGGCCCCTACAACTGACGCTTGGGCCTGCCGCATGGCCTCGGCGTCGGAGAAAGACAGTTCGACGACACCATCCACGGTGAAGGCCGGCTCACCATCGCTCGCCCACAAAACCTTGTCCACCCGGTTGTGCGTGTATTTGACAATTCCATTCATCCCGAGTGCAAGCTGCGCATGAGGCCCCGCCCAATATGCACGGAAGTCACTCGTGGCCATCCCTTCCCTCTTGGCCAGAAGCGTCATACGTTTCATCATCTGAAGCCCTTACCGTCAGAGAATTTGCCGCTCGGCCACCACAAACGCCGTGATTTCAGACAAAAAAGTCTTGGCATGAGCCATTGTTTCCTTGCCAGCGTCTGAACCGAACGCTGCACCAAGCGTCTCCGCGTCCTTGAACCAAAGCTCGACGATCCCGTCGATAGGAAGATCGCTGTAGGCACAGGGGCGCCCTTTCAATCTTTCCCGTCCAGTGATCACATTCTGGCGGTAGGCGCTGACGCCAGACATCTTGCGAACCAAGTCGCCGTGAGTCTTCCATTCTCGACGGAACTCTTCTTCGCTCAGGGTCGGCAGACGCTTGATGACCGACATGCGCTTTAGGAGTTGGGAGCGCTCTTTCTGTGGAGGCACCGGAATGACCACGGACTGCTCGGCGGTCACGATGTGCAAGTCACCAAGGAAATACTGCTCGTCCTGGATGAGGTCGTTCGCCAAATCTCTATCGCTGAAAGCTCGGTCAGACTGCTTTGCGTCGTCAAAAGACAGTTGCGAAAATCCATCGAAATCCCATGGCCCCCTCGCGAAGTCAATACCTCGCTGCAGTCGATCAACGACGGGGTTTTGCCAATACTCGCGCAAATTGGGCAACTGACTGGCGAGCGCTCCATGGCTATCGCGCCAATATGAATTGAAATCCTCAAAAGTCCAGTCGACTTTTTTTCGGATGAGTCCCATGCGTACCGTCATATGCGTGTCCTTCCCTTTTATGTCAGCTCTGCTGCTCGGCAGCCTCCGCACGTGCTCGCGCCAAGCCGGGTGCACGTTTTGCCAGCCATATGCCATGGCGAATGGGCCAGCGCTGGTAGTTCGAATCCATACCCAATGCACCCGCCGCGTGGTGAGCCCAATACGGATCGAACAAGGCCTCTCGACCCAAAGCGATCAGATCAGCCCTGCCTTCTTGAAGTACGGCCTCTGCCTGAACCGCATCGACGATCATTCCAACCGCCTGCGTGGGCACATTGGCGCCATGCCGAATGCGTTCAGAGAACGGCACCTGAAAGCCCAGTCCACGTGGCACCGGAAGTGCGCGCGTTTCCTCAGTCAACCCGCCCGATGAGCAGTCGATGACGTCCACGCCGACTTTGACCAACTCGCGTGCGAGGACAACCGAATCCTCCAAGCTCCACCCGTCAACGCTGCCATCCACTGCGGACAACCTGCAGAAGAGAGGCTTGCTGGCAGGCCAGACAGCCCGCACTCGGGTTGCCAGTTCGACCGCAAGTCTCATGCGGCCATCGAGGCTGCGGCCCCACTCATCGTCTCGGTGGTTTGAGTTCGGAGACAGAAAGCTGGCGACTAGATAGCCGTGACCGAAGTGCAACTCCACGACGTCAAAGCCCACCTTTTCCGCCCGCACTGTTGCATCGACGAAGCGTTGAATCGCGTCCTCAATCTCCTGAGCATCCATAGCTCGGGGCGGGGACCAACCTGGACCTGCAGCGAGCGCGCTGGGGCCGAGCCGCTGCCAAGGCTCTGTGTCGGCTTGCATTTCCGTGTCACTCAATGCCGCACCTCCCTCCCACAGCGGCTGGCTACCCGACTTTCTGCCCGCGTGAGCCAGCTGGACGCCAATTGCACAGTCGTTTGCGTGCACGAAATCGACCACTGCCTTCAGCGGCTCGATTTGGCTGTCATCCCACAAACCCAAATCCGCGGTTCCAATACGGCCACGCGGGTCGACAGCAGTACTTTCCGTCAAGATGAGACCTGCGCCACCAAGTGCGAACTTCCCGAGGTGAACCATATGCCAGGAAGTGGCCCGCCCCGCTTCGGCGGCATGCTGGCACATCGGAGATATGACAACGCGATTCTTCAGCTGCAGCTCTCGAAGCCTCAAAGGCTGAAACAACAGCGGCTCATGGATAGTCATGATGAAATTTGAAAGGCTTAAGAGTTCGATGAAGGCGGCACTGGCGGTCTAGTGCCGAGGAAAGTGCCGGCCATGACTGCGAAAAAGCCCACGAGGTGCCACGTAGTCAAACGCTCGTCCAGCAACATCGCAGCAAAGAGCACGCCGAAAACAGGAACCCAGTAGAGGAAGACCGCTGTGCGTGCTACACCAATAGAGGCAATGGCGCGGTTCCAAAGCAGATTGCTCAAGGCCGTGGCCATCACCCCGGAGAACAAGATCAGCGCCCATTGCCACCATCCAGGGAAAATCGCTTCAGGGGCCAAGGAAGGACTTCTGATTGCCGCCTGCAGCACTAGCATCAAAGTACCAACGAGGTAAATGGACCAGCTGATGGTCAAGGGATGTAAAGAGCGAGCAAGGCGCTGCACCAGCGCCCCCCCGGCCGCAAAGCTCACCACCCCCGCCACCAGCATCAGATCGCCAATGCTCGCACTAGACAGTCCGGCGCCGGGGTGACTAAGCACTACAGCAGAAACACCGCCAAAGCCCAAAGCAACACCGAGCAGACGTTGCGGGGTCAGGCGCTCACGGAACATGATCGCGGCAAGCACTGCAGACACCAAGGGGCTGAGAGCCATGATGAGAGCGCCGTTCGTCGCAGTAGACCGCTGCAACCCCTCTGCGAAGAGCAGTTGATTCAGGTAGACCATCAGTACGCCGCACCCAACCAGTGTACGAACTTGCTTCCAATCCAGGCCGGTAACTATCTGGCGTTTCCAGACCAGAATTCCTGACAAGACAGCTAGCGCGACAACCATCCGCAAGGCTGCGAGCATGGAAGTTTCGAAGCTGAGGGTCAGCTGCTTCACCACGGTGACATTGAGCCCCCAGATCGCCATCGCGGCGATGAGGGTCACCTGCACCCCAAGTGCCCGGCGACTCACAGTGCGCGGACTTTCAGGATGCATGGGTTCCGCGCTTCTTCATGACGCCGCGACCGTGCCAGCGCAATCCCCAAACCCAATGCGCACCGCACCTTCGGCTTCGCACCACCCGCGCAGGATCAGCGTATCTCCATCTTCAAGGAAGCTGCGGACCTCTCCGCTGGGTAGTTTGACCGGGTGCTTTCCACTTGTCGTCAGCTCCATCAACGAGCCCGCCTCGCTCGGATCTGGGCCAGACAGGGTCCCAGAACCCAACAAGTCGCCAGCCTGCAAGTTGCACCCATTCACAGTGTGGTGCGCTACCAATTGCGCGGGGGTCCAGTACGCCGCTCGACTGGAATTGGTTCTTGAAAGGGGCACAGGGCCCTCGCCCGCGTCGCGCATCGTTTGGGTCTGCAGAAGAACCTCAAGAGATATTGAGAATGCTCCCCTTTTGCGATTGCCGTCACCGTCAAGGTACGGGAGGGGTTGCGGGTCTTCGGGGGGCCGCTCGAACGCTACGCGAAAGGGAGCCAATGCCTCCATGGTCACCATCCAAGGGGACAAGGTACTTGCAAAATTCTTGGAGAGGAAGGGGCCCAGAGGCTGATATTCCCAGCCTTGGATATCACGCGCGGACCAATCGTTGAACAGGGCCACTCCAAAGAGATGAGACTCAGCATCTCCAATCTCGATGGACTCTCCCTGCTGATTGCCTGCCCCTACGAGCCAACCCAGCTCCAGCTCATAGTCCAGGCGCCTGGACGGCCCCAAACCAGGTACAGACATGTCGGGAGCCTTGATCTGGCCACGGGGCCGCTTGAAGGTGACGCCGCTCACACCGATCGAAGATGCGCGGCCGTGATACCCAATGGGTACCCATTTGTAGTTGGGCAGCAATGGGTTGTCTGGACGGAACTGCTTGCCCACCGTGGTCGCGTGGTGAACACTCGTGTAGAAGTCGGTGTAGTCGCCCACACGGCAAGGCACTGTGTACTCGCATTCAACCTGCGGCACCAGGGCGCCCAACCAGGTCGCACGTTGAGGACTTCCGTCACGCAAGCCTTCAGAAATCTTGTGACGCAGGGCCCGCCGATCGCTCATCGAAGCGCCCATGACGAGGTTCATGTCGTCGGTGTCAATCAAACCAGCGGCCCGAAGATCCAAGACCTGATCACCAATGGCCACGCCGATCTTCCAGTCGCCCTGACTATCCACTCGCTTGAATCGCCCGAAAGGCAAGTTCTGCACTGGGAAATCGCAGCCTGCAAGATTGGCCGAATCGACCCAGCTCTTTAGCTTCGGGTCGTGGGTAGCGTCGATGTCATACATAGTCTCTCAACTCCTTCCGGCAGGCTTGAACTGATCCTTGAGACCCGCCCAGCAGTCGGCATAGTGATGATCCAAAGGCGCCTTGCTGAGTGCGAAGGCTGAAGGAATGAAGCGATACCGGCTTTCAAACATGAACGCCAGGGTGTTGTCCAGCTTCTGTGGTGTCAGCTCCACGCTTGAGGCCTTTTCAAAGGCCTCTTCATCAGGGCCGTGCGGCACCATCGCGTTGTGAAGGCTGGCACCGCCAGGTTTGAACCCACCAGGCTTTGCGTCGTACTCGCCGTAGACCAGGCCCATGAACTCGCTCATCAGGTTGCGGTGGTACCAAGGCGGTCGAAAGGTGTCTTCCATGACGAGCCATCGCGGCGGGAATATCACGAAGTCGCAGTTCGCCGTGCCAGGCGTATCGCTGGGCGAAGTAAGCACCGTGAAGATGGACGGATCTGGGTGGTCGAAGCTGATGGAACCGATGGTCATGAAGTTGGCCGTGTCGTACTTCACCGGCGCCAAGTTTCCATGCCACGCCACAACGTTAAATGGCGAACCCTTCGCAGGTGCAATCCAGAAGTGCCCACCAAATTTCTTTATCAGCTCGCAAGAACCTGTTTGCTCTTCGAAGGCAGCAACAGGAGCCAGAAAATCTCGCGCATTCGCAAGCCCGTTCGACCCAATGGGCCCCAGTTCAGGCAAGCGAAACTGCGCACCGTAGTTCTCGCATACATACCCCCGCGATGGTCCATCCGGCACTGCAACTTTGAAGACCAAGCCACGAGGCAAGACTGCAATCTCCCCGGGCCTGAGATCCAGGACTCCCAATTCGGTTGTGATGACCAACCGCCCTTGCTGGGGGACGATGAGCAATTCACCATCCGCATTGACAAATGCGCGCCTGTCCATGGACTTGTTCGCGAGGTACACCAAAGAACCAACACCCGCTTGCGCATCCGCGTCGCCATTGGCTGCCAGGGTTCGCATTCCATCAACGAAGTCGATTTCCACGCCCTCCTCGAAAGGAATGGGATGCCAGCGCATTGGCTCTGGGGCGAGGAGCGTTCCGCGATCGCCACCCGTGGTCCACAACGGCTGGTGGTATGCCTTGTAGCGCCCCGCCACCACCGAGGGCTGGCGTCGGTACATCCATGTACGGCGGTTTTCATGCCTCGGCGCAGTGAACGCAGTTCCAGAAATGAGCTCGGGATACAGGTCAAACGGAGCCCTTTGCGGGCTATTGCGCCCCTGAGGCAGCGCGCCAGGCACGGCCTCCGTGGCATGCTCGTTGCCGAAGCCACTTTGATAGCGGCGTTCCGAATTCAAGTGGTCAATCACGCTTTGCTCCTTGACAGGTATTGCGGGCCGGCAAATCCCCAGAATGCAGGGACGGACCGACCCGTCCGCACCGTCCCAAAGGTCGGTCCGAGCCGAGATAACAGATGGTTGGGGACTGAAGGAGAAACCTCAGCCTTCCAGCGTCTTCCACATTTCGATGTCGCGCTCTGCAGTCCAGATGCGTGGATCAGCGTATTGAGTCGCCTCGTCGTAGCAACGGGTTACATCGAACGGCATGCAGTGGTCAAAGATGACCCAGTGACCATATTTGGGCTTCAGCGCTGCGAATGTCTCCTTGTAGATCGTGTTCAGATCCTTGCCAGCAGAGACGCCCTTTTGCACATTCGCATACACGTCGGCAATGAATTCACCTGTCTCTGCAAGGCCTTTGGCGACCTCTTCAGGAGTGGTCAGAGCCACTCCGCGTCCTGGCACCAACGCCTTTGGTTTGAGGGCAGCAAGATTTTTCAGGGTTTGCGGCCAGTCCTTGAAGTAGGCGTCGCCCGCATAGGGTGTGGCGCCGAACTCGACCAGATCGCCAGACAGCAGAGCACCCTCACCAGGCAGCCACACGACGGTATCGCCTTTGGTGTGACCACGGCCGAGTTGCAACAGCTGGACTTCCACCTTGCCAAGCCACAGCGTCATTTTTCCGGTGAAAGTCATCGTGGGCCAAGTCATGCCAGGGGGTACGGTCTCAACTCCCGCGAAGAGACGAGGGAAGCGACCAATTTCGCTGGCCTTGTCCTGCTCGCCACGCTCAACGATCAAATCGTAGGTGTCCTGGCTCGCAAGGATGTGATCTGCGCCGTATGCACTGGCACCGAGCACGCGCACAGCGTGGTAGTGCGTCAGAACGACGTACTTGATCGGCTTGTCGGTCACCTCGCGAATACGGCGGATGACGTCTTGCGCCATGGCCGGCGTGGCCTGTGTATCAGCCACGAGCACTGCGTCGTCGCCAATGATGATGCCGGTGTTTGGATCGCCTTCTGCTGTGTAGGCCCACGCGTGTTCGGATATCTGGCTAAAGGTGACCTTCTTCTCTTCAAGGTCGGCTTGCGAGGCAAACTTCTTGGTTTCTTGGCTCATGGGATATTCCTTCTGAAATAGGTTGATGACGGTCAATGTGAGCCGAGGTACGCGGCCTTGACCTTGGGATCGTTAAGGAGTGCACTACCGGTCCCTTCCAAAGTGATGTGGCCAGTCTCGAGCACATAGGCACGATCTGCGACACCGAGAGCCTGCTTGGCCATCTGCTCAACCAGCAGGATCGTCAGACCCGACTCGCGCAGCTGGCGGATGGCATTGAAGATGTCTTTGATGATCAAAGGCGCCAATCCGAGAGACGGCTCGTCCAGCAACAGGAGCCGTGGCTCACTCATCAGCGCACGCGAGATCGCCAACATCTGCTGTTCACCGCCCGACATGGTTCCGGACAACTGGTTCTGACGCTCACGCAATCTTGGGAAGCGGTTGAACTCTCGCTCGATCGCCGCTTCAATCGCTGCTGGATTGCGCCGGCGGGAGTAGCCGCCCAACATCAGGTTCTCGCGAACTGTCTGGTCGGCAAAGACACCTCTGCCCTCGGGCGACATGGCTACCCCCAGCGCGACGCGCTCGTGTGCTCTGACTTTCGAGACATCCTTCCCATCAATCTGTATGCTGCCTTCGGCAACGGGTTCCAGCCCGCAGATGCTTTTGAGAAGAGTGCTTTTGCCCGCGCCATTCGCACCGATGATGGTGACCACTTCGCCCTCTCGCACTTCCAAGCTCACGCCTTTGACGGCCTGGATCGCGCCATAGGCGACCTTCACTGAATCGAGTTTCAACATAGGGTGCTTTCCAGATCAGGGGGCGACAAGAGCGTCCGCCGGTTCGTCAACGCCTAGGTAGGCCTCGACGACACGGAGGTTGGCTTGCACTTCAGAGGGCTTTCCCTCTGCGATCTTGATCCCGTAGTCCAACACGATCACGTGGTCGGAGATCGACATGACGAGATCCATGTGGTGCTCCACCATCAAGATGGTCACACCGCACTTGCCAATACGGACAAGAAGATCGCCCAACTCCGCTGTCTCTTGTGGATTGAGACCTGCAGCTGGCTCGTCAAGCAACAGCAGTTGAGGCTCAGTGGCTAGCGCCCGTGCCAGCTCGACACGGCGCTGAAGGCCATAGGGGAGGCTGCCGGCCGGTTGATAGGCCAGATGCAGCAGACCGACCAAATCCAGCAGTTGCAAGGCGCGGGCGCGGGTGGCGGCTTCCTGCTTTCTAGCGCTGGGTAGCGCAAACAAGGATGCGAGAAACCCATTCGTCATACGCGTATGGCGGCCCAGCATGACATTGTCCAGAACCGACAGATCTGCAAACAGCCGCAGGTTTTGGAAGGTGCGCCCCATTCCCATACGACAGATCGCATGCACCGGTCGGCTCGATACCTCCTGGCCAAGAAACTTGATCGAGCCTTCACTTGGATCCAGAAGACCCGTGAGCATGTTGATCATCGTGCTCTTACCCGCACCGTTGGGTCCGATCAGCGCGTGAATATGCCCACGCTGAAGTCGGAAAGACACGTTTTGAGCAGGCCGTACTCCACCGAAGTTTTTGGTGACACCTTGGGCCACCAGCAACTCGCCCTCTCCCTGCGGACCAATGCGCGTCGGAGCTGCGGATTTGATAGGCATGCCAGGGGCAGCCGCCGGCCGGCGGAACCACGTCGAAAGAAGCCCCATGACCCCTCCCGGCATGATGTAGAGCGCAAACAGCAGCAGAAATCCATAGAGAAAGTGCTGGGCTGACGGCCAACGGGCCAGAGCAGCGTCGATCACAGTCAGAACCACTGTTCCAATCAAAGGGCCGTACTGCGAGCCGGCACCACCAAACAGCACCAACAGCAGAATAAAGATCGACAGATGGAATGTGATGAAGTCGGAGTTGATGTACTGGTTCTGTTGTGCCACCAGCGCGCCAGCAATGCCACAGGTAACTGCCGCAACCACAAAGGCTATGACCTTGGCTCGATAGACACGGACGCCCACCGAAGATGAAGCGATCTCATCGGCTTGCAGTGAGAGCAGCGCCCGGCCAAAACGGCCCTGCAAAAGATTGCGCAGCAGCAGATGCGTCACCGCGCACAGGGCGATGCCCAGCCACACCCATTGCAGGGACGTAAGGGGCTGTCCGTTCCAGGTCAGTGGCTTGATGCCGTAGATACCCTGGGCGCCCCCAAAAACGTCAGTCCATTCTCCGACGAGCTTTTCGACAACGATGCCGAACGCCAGCGTCACCATCGCGAGATAGGGTCCTTTGACCCGCAAGGACGGCAGCGCGATCAGCACGCCGCAGATGCCAGAGACAACAGCTGCCAACGACAGCGCGAACCACGGGTTGATCTCCGTGCGCGTTGTGATCAACGCCACCGCATATGCCCCGGCTGCGAACAGGCCAGCCTGGCCCAGTGACTTCTGCCCTGCATAGCCCACAAGCACGTTCATGCCTGCAGCACAGAGGTAATACACGCACATCATAAAAACGATGCGCAGGTAGTAGTCATTTCCCAGAAAGGAAACCAGGCCTGCGAGAACAGCGACGGCAAGCATGACCCCGAAAAGATGCTGGCCGCGCTTCATACCTTCTCCACCATCTGCTTGCCGAAAAGACCGGTCGGCCGGAACGCAAGAACAAGAATGACAAGGGCAAAAACAGCGACCTCGCGCCACTGCGCCGACCACAGGTTCACCAGGGACTCAAGGACGCCGAGAACGAACCCGCCAATCACACAACCACGTGGATTGCTCAACCCACCGATCATGGCGCCGGAGAATCCCTTCAGCCCCACGGTGAGGCCCATGAAAAGGGATGCTTGCGCAATAGGAGCGAGAAGGAAGCCCGAAAGGCCAGCCAGCGCAGAACTGACAACGAAAGCGCCAATCATCACTGCGTTGGTATTGATGCCCATGAGGCTCGCGACGTTGCCGTTAGCCGCAACAGCCCGCATGGCCTTGCCCACCATCGTTCGGTTCATCACAAAGTCGAAGCCAATCATGATGACAACGGCGACCCCCAACGTGAGCAGCTCCTGCGGTCGCACACCGACTCCCATGAGACGTATGACAGTGTCGCCCACCGGTCCCGGGACGACCACCGGCTTGGGGCCCCAAATGGCCAAGCCGATACTCTGGAGGATGACGCCAAAGCCCAGGGTGCTCATGACCCATGCCATGCCAGGCCGCCCAGCGAAAGGGCGTACGCCAATCACGTAGAGGAGCCATCCCAAAAAGCCCATCACTCCAAGGGCTGCAACAAGCGCCAGCAGCTGGGCACCGGCACCAGGCTGGGCCTGGCCGAACGTAGTGGAAGTCACAGGAAGACCGAGGACGAGGAAGAGCGCGCTCATGCCGATGAATGCACCCGCGGACACGAATTCCCCATGGGAGAAATTCAAGGTCTTGGTGGTTGTAAATGTGATGCTGAAACCCAGGGCTACCAGGGCGTAGGCACCGCCCACGGCCAAGCCACTGAGAATCGCCTGCAAGAGCGCCTCTGTCATTGTTATCTCCGAGATGATTTCCTGGACTGCTTCGCGCAGTCCAGACAAGCGTTGCGCGTTATTGCTTGAAGTCCGCGCTGCTCAGCGAGTTCACGATCGGATCCGCATAGGGCATCAGCTTGCCGTCCTTCCAGCGAATCCAGACCAGGTCTTTGGCTGTCAGAGCCTCATGGTTGGCCTTGCTGAACGGCTTGTCGTAAGTCTTGAGTACGCCTTGAACCGGTGCTTTCAGATCTTCCAGCGCGACACGTACAGCCGAGCCATCAAAGCTGTTGGCTTGCTTGGCAGCCGCAGCGTAGAGCTGCACCGAGTCGTAGCCATGCAATGCAAAGGAGAACGAGCCGGGCGCCTTGAGTTTGGCCCCGATGCGATCAAACAGCTTCTGCTGGGAAGGTGTACGCGTCTCGCTCACCGTGCGCATGAAGATTGGCTTCTCGGCAAGCGCCTTGCCTGCCGCATCATAGAAAGTGATGTTGTCGGCAGCCCAGGACGTCAGCACCAAGGGGAAGTAATTTGTCTTCTCCATGCTGCGAACAAGCTGCGCGATGGGCGTCCCCTGAGCCCAGACCACCACAGTGTCCACGTTCGCGGACTTCATCTTGCTCAGCTGAGACGTCATATCGGTATCGCCCACACCGAAGCGCTCAGTCGCTGCAATCTTGATATCTTGCAGCTTCGCGATTTCCTCCATGTCCTTGAGACCGCCCTGGCCATAGCCCGTGGTTTCCGCCATCAGACCGATTACTTTTGACTGGCCCGCATTCTTTTTCACGTAGGCCATCAAGGCCGCTACTTGCTCACGATCCACCATCGAGACTCGGAACATATAGTTGTCCGCACCAGGACTCATGGGCTTGGTGATATCGGTGCCCGAACCCACGTTGCCGATCACAGGGATCTTCTTTTGGTTGGCGATGTGCTTCCAGGCCATCGCATTGCCAGAGTTGGTCGGACCAAACACCGCAGAGACCTTCTCGCTGTCGATCAATTCGCTCATGTTCTGGATCGACTTTGGAGGCGCCGAGGTATCGTCCCGCGTAACCAGTGTCAGCTTCTTGCCCAGAACGCCGCCTGCAGCGTTGATGTCGGCGATTGCGGCCTCCATGCCCAGGACCGCTGCCTGCCCACTTTGCGCCGATGGGGATGCGGACAAATCTCCGTTGTATCCAAGCTTGATGTCTTGCGCGCTTGCGGTGGCAGCAGCGACAACGCCGGCTGCCAGGATGGCTCGCTTGAAGAGCTTAGGAATACTCATGGCTGTCTCCTTTTTGGAATGGTGAACTCGGTGAGTTCTGGGTTGGAAATCTGGATGGAAACGACTCAAGGACTCAGGAGGCGAGAAACCCGCCATCCACAGGAAGCGTGACCCCCGTCACATAGGAGGCCATGCCGGATGCCAGGAAAACTACGGGACCGACCAATTCTTCGGGCTGGCCGACGCGTGCCATGGGCGTGCGCAGCATGAATTTGTCGAGTCGCTCAGGAGCCTCCCGTGTGTAGGAAGTCATCGGAGTTTCGATGACTCCGGGAGCGATTGCGTTCACCCGAACTCCGTCCTTGGCAAGCTCGACGGCGAGGGCTTGCGTCATGAGTTTGACGGCGCCCTTGGATGGTGAATAGCCCACCACGTTGGGGATTCCAGTGCTCGAGGCAATAGATCCCACATTGATGATCACGCCCCTGGTCTGCTTCAGCGCATCCAGCCATGCATGCGATGGAAGGAAAGATCCCATCACGTTGACATTCAGAGTGCGCTCGAGGTTGGACGCCACCTGGGGGCTGTCCAGCCCCTCGCGAATGATGATGCCCGCGTTATTGACCAGGATGTCGATATTGCCGATTTCAGTGGCCACAGTTTTTGCCAAGGCTTGGCAAGCATCATTGGAGGTCACGTCCAACTTGTACGCGATTGCATCACTGCCAGCGGCCCGAATTTCTGCGGCAACAAGCTTGGCGTTCTCTTCGTTCAAGTCCGTCACGACGACCCGAGCCCCTGCCTTTGCAAGGCCCTTGGCGATAGCCCTGCCATTGCCTTGTCCTGCGCCGGTCACAAGCGCGATGCGTCCATGGAGGACCTTGGGCGCCATGAGTTCAGAGATTTCCATTGCGGTCTTTCTTGGTATGTATTCGATCTATGCTGTTTGGGGTTGCAGGCGCCCAGCAGAGGTCCGATTCGGACTGGCTGTCGGTTCACTTGTTTTCCTTGCGAGCGTCTGACCGACGACATAGCCAAAAGTGAGCGCTGGACCGAGGGTGATGCCTGCGCCTGGGTAGTTGCCGCCCATGATGCTGGCGGCGTCATTGCCAACTGCATACAAGCCCTTGACTGGCTGCCGGTCCTTTGAAAGGACTTGGCAGGACTCATCGGTTGCCAGCCCTGCGAACGTCCCGATTTCACCCACAACTATCTTGATGGCATAGAACGGGCCTCTATGTATCGGGGCCATGCAGGGGTTGGGCTTGACCAGCGAGTCGCCCTGATACCGGTTATAGGCGGTGCTTCCCTTGGCAAACTTTGTGTCCACTCCAGACGCGGCATCCCGATTGAAGGCTTCGACCTCTTCTTGGAGGGCGGCGGCTGGAACGCCGATGAGGCTCGCCAGTTCCTGAAGGCTGCTGCCTCGCTTCAAATAGCCACTTTGGAGATGCTTGCCAATGGGCAGAGGGAATGGAGCTACCGCCCCCAACCCATATTCGCGCAGGTGCTCGTGATCACAGACGAGCCAGCAGGTCACTTCGGCGGACCCTTTGCAAGCTTTCACGAGGTCCTGAATGAAGTCGTGATAAGACATCGCCTCGTTGGTAAATCGCCGCCCCTTTGAAGTCACGGCGATCACACCGGGCTTCGCGCGATCGATGAAGTGCGGCATAACTCCCTGGGTGCCATCCTTGCGCTGGACCACCGAGGTTGGACACCAGGCGGCCGCATTCGGGATGCTGGGATCGACCCATCCCCCTACGGATTCGCCGAGGCGCAACCCGTCACCGGTGTTCAGCGCAGGGGACGGAGTGAAGTGCTCTCGGCCGGTTGGCGCATGCGGGAACAACTGCTTGCGACGCTCGATGTCGTAGGGAAAGCCACCACAGGCAAGAACGACGCCTCTGCGCACTCGAACTTCTACTGACTTGCCGTCCCGCACCACAGTTGCACCCACGACCGCATCGCCTTCCACGATGAGTTTTTTGACCGGAGCATTCAGCCACACGGGGATGTTCAGGTCCATGCCGGCCTTGGCCAGCCGACCGGCCAGTGCATTGCCGTTGGTCAGCGTCATCCCACGGCCGTACCTGACAACATCCATGAGATGTCCGCCGAAGCGCTTGGCAACATACAAGAATGACTCGAGCGACTTGAAGGCACGCAAGAAGTGCCACAGCTCCTTACCTGATCCAAGCATCATCCCGAAAACCGTCAACTCGGGCACGGGGGGGGCGAGTTTTGAAACATAGGCTCCGAGTTCACGGGCATCGAATGGGCGGGTCACCATGGAGCGGCCACCTGGCTGGCCGCCGGGGGCCTCTGCGTGATAGTCCGGAAACACTGGCGGCATGTCGAATTGCACGCACGTTTTTTCCGTGAAGAAATCAATGGCCTTTGGCCCGTTCTCGATAAAGGCGTCTACGCGCGCGGGATCGAAATGCGTAGTGGTTTCGTGCTGCAGGTATGCCCGTGCCGCCCCTGGGGGTTCGCTGATGCCTTGCTCCCTGGCGAGCTTTGTCCCGGGAATCCACAACCAGCCACCAGACCGGGCCGTGGTGCCCCCATAGACAGGCGCCTTGTCGACAACCAGTACCTTCAACCCCTCGTACGCAGCCGTCACGGCCGCGGACATGCCGGACGCTCCAGTTCCAACTACCAAAACGTCATAGCTCGTTTCCAGCTCACTCATGGTCATCACTCCTTGGACGTAGGGGCCGCCTTTAGCGGCCCAATGACGTTAGTATGGTGCTAATGCATTTTTTATAGACTAATGGTTTACCCCAATCAAATGCAATTGAATGGATCAGATACCATGCATCGACTACGGGGACATCTGTGATGGAAGAAATTGACGTGGCCCCAGACAAGGCGCGCCGAGGCATTCAAGCCATAGAGGCTGGTGGGCAGCTGCTTCTTGCGCTGGAGGCCCACGGGCACCCTCTTCCCCTCAAGAAGCTTGCCTGGGCTGCCAACATGGCTCCGGGAAAGGCACACCCCTACTTGGTGAGCCTCTCAAAACTCGGTCTGGTGACTCAAGACGCCTCAACCGGCCACTACTGGCTCGGTCGTACCGCCATGGAACTGGGTCTCCTGACGCTTCGCACCGTCAATCCCTTGCGCGAAGCCGCACCGCTTGCGGAACTGCTCGCGCAAGAAACAGGGCACAGCGTTGCACTGTCTGTCTGGGGAAATCAAGGGCCGACAGTGGTATCGCTTTTCGATGCGACCTATCCCCTTCATACCAACATGCGTGTGGGGACGGTGATGTCTCTTGCCGGAACAGCAACAGGGCGCTTGTTCGTGGCCTATCTACCTCGACAACTCATAGAAGAGTCACTGCTGGAGGATGACCGTCGCCTGGGCCCAGATATCGCAAAAACCGTTGAGCCGAGCGAGCTGCAAGATATGCTCAGCTTGGTGCACGAACATGGACTCTCACGTTCCGTGGATATGCCCACAGTGGGGGTCAGCTCGTTTGCAGCCCCGGTTTTCGACTATTCGGGCAATGTTGTGATGGCGGTCACACTCCTGGGGCGTACCCGGTCATTTGACACAGCCTGGAGCGGAAACCAGGCAAAGGCGGCAAGAGCATGCGGCTCAGCGATCTCCACGCGCCTCGGGAGCCTCCGGCGCGGCGCCTGAGTGCAGAGCAAAAAAATGAACAGACGGAAACAAAAGCCCCATGGCTCCCGATTCAGCGCCGTATTGCGCCTGGTCACAGACATCCTAATGCATAAGCACTAGACTAAAAATTCATCTATGGCAAACGAGACCGCCAAATTTAACTCCAAGGACAAGACCATGGGCGCACTTGATGAAGACGGCAATGAAGGTGGTTCCGAGAAGGAGCGCCGAGGAATTCAGTCTATTGAAGCCGGCGGTCAGTTGCTTCTCGCACTGGGTGCGCAAGGTCGCCCGTTGCCGTTGAGAGAACTGGCGCGAGCTGCCGACATGGCTCCAGGAAAGGCGCACCCCTATCTCGTGAGCTTTGCCAAGTTGGGGCTTGTGACCCAGGAAGCCTCGACGGGGTTCTATTGGCTAGGCCCCACGGCAATGCAACTAGGCCTTGTGACCCTCCGCATGCTCAATCCAGTACGCGAAGCCACTCCCTTCGCCGAGCAGCTGGCGCGGGAAACTGGGCACAGCGTCGGATTGTCCGTCTGGGGAAATCAAGGCCCGACGATGGTCTTCCTCTTTGACGCCATCTATCCGCTGCACACCAACATCCGTACTGGAACGGTAATGTCCCTTGCCGGTACTGCGACTGGTCGATTGTTCGCCGCATACCTTCCCGCGAAACTGATCGAAGAGTCGTTGCTGGAAGACGAGCGGCGCTTAGGGCCGGACATTGCGAAACCCGTCGACACGGAAGAACTGCAGAGAATGTTGATCGAGGTGCGCAAGCATGGGGTATCGCGCTCGGTCAACAACCCCACCCCTGGTGTTTGCTCCTTTGCCGCGCCCGTCTTTGACTATTCAGGCAACATCGTCCTGGGCGTCACGCTCATGGGGCGCTCAAGGTCTTTTGACACGGACTGGAATGGCACCCAAGCCACAGCCGTGCGCGCATGCGGCCAAGAGGTATCCAAACGCCTAGGCGGACCTTCAAGAGCCTCTCTGGATCCGCGCTGACATCCATTGGCCGGGATGGCCTGCCGCTGGCGAGGTTCACCTACGCCTTCCTGAATCCGAGCCTCTGCGAGATAGCGAGGGCACAAGTGCGCAGGGCCACGGCCATCGGACCATTCCAATCAGGGTCAAAGGTACCCGTAGGGCCCATCATCGTGATAGTCAGGGCAATCGCGCCGGAGTAGTCAAAGACTGGTGCCGAGAACGAAACAATCCCCGGCGTTGGATGATTCACCCCTCGCGACATTCCCCGCGCCCTCACCTCCTCGATCAGATCCTCAACCGCCTTGCCATCAAGCGGATGGGCAATGTCAGGGCCCAAACGGATGTAGTCATCCTGAAGCATCCGGTCGATCAATGGCCTTTGCAAATAAGCTGAATACACCCTGCCGGTTGCTGTATTGGCCAGCGACATCACCGTTCCGGTACGGATGTTGGTGTTGATCGGGTACGCAGCGTCGATCAGGCGAACGATGACGGGCCCGAGGTTTCCCCAGACCGCGATCGCAACCGTGTGCCCGGTTTCAGCAGCCAACGCCTCCGCCATGGGCGTCGCTTCGCGAATGGGATTGAGAGTCTGCAGCCCGGTGAGCCCCAATTGGATCGCCATAGGTCCCAGCAAGTACTGACCAGTTACGGGGTCCTGTGCCACGAGCCCGATCTTCCCAAAGCTCACCAAGTAGGGATGGATCTTCCCGGAAGGCATGCTGACAGCCTTGGTCAGGTCCCTGAGGGCCATAGGCCTTGGCTCAGAAGCCAACACCTTCAGTATTTCCCCCCCCACCTCTATTGACTGGATTCCACGGCGCTCACGGCCACTAGGGTGCGACGGACTCAAATCGTCATCTTGCGGGGCAGTCAGTTTCATAGGGCGAAATCATAGGCCCAATCAGACAGGCAGGCGAAATTCAACAATGACTAATGCACTTGCATAGGGTAAATACTAGTTATAGTTTAGCGAGCTAGATAAATACTAGCGTCTGACAGCGCGGAGTGCGTGATTCACATCCGCCAACTCGGCGCATCCGCCCTTTTTCACTCGGAGACAAACATGAGAAACCTTCTGACAGCACGTCGACTGGCCCTTGCGGCAGTTGCATTCGTTTCACTGGCAGCCGCAGCGCAAGACATCAAGCTGGGGTTCAACGGTGACCTGTCTGCCTCGCCATCTGCACAAAGCGGGGCGGCAGGCGTGCTCGGAATTCGCGCCGCTATTGACGACATCAACGCTGCAGGGGGCGTGCTTGGCCGCAAGCTCACACTGGTGATCCGTGACGATCAATCCCAGCCACCCAAATCGATCCAGAACATGAGCGAGTTGATCGACAACGAGAAGGTGGTAGCCGTGCTTGGCCCCACCAACTCTGGGAACGCGATGGCCTGGAAACACATTCCCAATCAGAAAAAAGTTGTCTCCATGGGCATGATCGGCGGCGGAACCGACATCACCAAACCGATGAGCCCGGGTGCTGAAAACTACATGTTCCGCGTCTCCATCGTTGACAGGGAGCAGGTGGTGGGTTTGATGGCCTATGCGAAAAAAGCGGGAGCCAAGAAGCTCGGCCTGGTGGCGGAGACCACGGGTTATGGCCAAGGTGGGCTCAAGGACATGACCGAGATCGCAAAGCTGCAAGGCCTGGATGTCGTTGCCACGGAGAGATTCGCTGTTGGTGACACAGATATGACCTCACAGCTGAGCAAACTCAAAGCAGCAGGTGTGGACACGCTCGTGGTTTGGGCTCAGGGAACGCCCACTGGCCAGCTGGTCCGCAGCATGGAGAAGGTCAACTATTTCCCGAATGTCCTGTCATCCTGGGCCGCAGACAACATCACGTTTTATGACGCGGCGGGCCAAGCCTTGGCCGAAAAGCCAATTTTCATGCGCACCATGGTTGATGCCGTCGCCCCCAAGCAGAAGGCCCTCTTTGAGCGCACCAAGGACAAATTGGCCGCAGCAAGTGCATTTCCGTTCGTCGCCCATGGATACGACGCAACGCTGCTGCTGGTAGCCGCCATCAAGCAAGCGGGCTCCACCGACGGAGCAAAGATGCGCGAGGCACTGGAAAACCTGCAAGCGCCGATCGATGGCATCAAGAAGACTTATGAACGCCCCTTCTCGCCGACAAGTCATGAAGCACTGACCGCTAGCGACTTCGCTTTCGTCAAATGGACAGGAGGCAAGCTCACTCAGGTGAACGATGCAACGACCAAGTTGCTGCAATCGCCTGATTTCAAGCGCTAGATGCCGTCGCAGGCCCCATCGGCAGCTGCTTTGCTGGGGCCTCCGCCTTCGATTGGCTTATCGCGCCTAGGCGCGATGCCACTGGAATTCAGTCCCCCGCAGAAGCACCCAATGAACATCCTCGAACTTCGGCCCGACATGTCAGGGCATGAGATACAGGCACTCAAGTTTGCCTACGAGCCTTCGCCCGACCAGCGCAATGAGCATCCTACGCACCACCCTGTCGTTGTCATCGGCGCTGGGCCAGTGGGTCTCAGCCTCGCCATAGACCTCGCTCAACGCGGACAGAAGGTCCTGCTGCTGGACAACGATGATCGGCTGTCGAACGGATCGCGCGCCATCTGCTTTGCCAAGCGCACACTGGAAATTTGGGATCGATTGGGCGTGGGCGACGCCTGCGTCGACAAGGGCGTCTCGTGGAATGTGGGCAGGCTGTTCCGCGGTAGCGAGCAGGTATACCAATTCGACCTGCTGCCGGAACAGGGCCACGAACGCCCCGCCTTTATCAATCTTCAACAGTACTACGCAGAAGCGTACCTGCTGCAACGAGCAACCGCGCTTCCCAATTTGGAAATCCGCTGGAAGAACGCTGTGGTCGCCTTGGATCAGATAGAGGGCGAAAACGGAAAAGTCATTGTGGGAGTCGATACGCCAGATGGCCCGTATCAAGCGACTTCCGACTATGTCGTCGCGTGTGATGGTGGACGGTCCAGCGTTCGCGCGCTCATGGGTCTTGAGAGCAAGGGGCAGGTATTCCAGGACCGGTTCCTGATCGCCGATGTCAAGATGACTGCGGACTTCCCCGCCGAACGCTGGTTCTGGTTTGACCCACCTTTCCATCCGAACCAGAGCGTCCTTCTACATCGCCAACCCGACAACGTCTGGCGAATCGATTTCCAGCTCGGGTGGGATGCAGATCCAGACGAAGAGAAGAAGTTGGAGCGAATCACTCCGCGCATCAACGCAATGATGCGTCAGGCGCTTGGCCGACAAGTCCCCTTCGAACTGGAATGGGCGAGCGTTTACACGTTTGTTTGTCTACGCATGGAGCGCTTTCGTCATGGCAGAGTGATCTTTGCAGGAGACAGCGCCCACGGAGTTTCGCCGTTCGGAGCCCGCGGCGCGAACTCTGGCATTCAGGATGCGGAGAATCTCGCCTGGAAACTGGACGCTGTCCTCAAAGGGAAAGCGACAGCGCTGGCGGCTGAGGCCCTCCTGGACAGCTACGGCACCGAACGTGAATACGCCGCAGACGAGAACCTGCTGAACTCAACCCGCGCCACCGACTTCATCACCCCAAAAAGCGAAATCAGCAAGCAGTTTCGCGATGCGACCCTTGATCTCGCAACCGAATTTCCATTCGCGCGCCAACTGGTCAACAGCGGGAGACTGTCTGTTCCGGCTACTTTGGAGACCTCGCCTCTGAACACTCCAGACAGCGAGAAATTCGACTCGCCGATCCGTCCGGGTGCCCCTGCCGCAGATGCCCCGATAACCCACGCAGGAAAGACAGAATGGTTTCTGCGGCAATTGGGTCAAGACTTCACATTGGTGGTCTATTCGAATGAAATACCTGCCGACCTCGCGCAAACTGAAGTTGACAAGGTACTGGTGGTGACCGGAGTGACATCACTGCAGGACGGTCCAGGTCTCAGGGTGATCTGCGACAACGAAGGTCTGTTCGCCCGCCGCTACGACGCGCGCCCTGGCAACGCATGGTTGATGCGCCCCGACCAGCATGTATGCGCGCGCTGGCGTGCACCTCGAGCCGCAGACGTCGGGGCCGCATTGTTGCGAGCTCTCGGAAGCCCCATCCAGGACTGATATGAATCTCATCACGACACCGAACTTTGAAGCCGCGGACGAATTCTATGAAAGCTTGATAGAGACGCATCGCGAGCTCGACCTGACGCAGAGCCACGAACTAAACATAAAGCTCGTGCTATTGCTCGCTAACCATGTAGGAAAGCGTGATGTATTGTCGGCCGCACTGACCGCGGCGCGACGCAACACCTGCGCTGAAAAACCATAGGCCAGCGCGATGCGGGGGAAATGGGGTGAAGGTGACCTGCACCGGCCAGGATGGTTGAGGAACTGTTCATCAGCGAGCCCGCGCCGGTCGCCATGCGGGGTTGTCCACAACGAGCTACCGGGAACCGCCCAAGATGACCGAGGCAGCTGCCTGGCTGAGCGCGCGCATCGTCGAGCTGGTCTACCAGCGCCGGCGCTTCGGCCAACACACCGCACTCACTCCACCGTCACGCTCTTCGCGAGGTTCCGGGGCTTGTCCACATCCGTCCCCCGCGCGCAGGCCGTGTGATACGCCAGCAGCTGCAGCGGCACCACGTGCAGCAGCGGGCTCAAGGGCCCGTAGTGCTCGGGCATGCGGATCACGTGGATGCCCTCGCTGCTCTCGATGCGGGTGTCGGCATCGGCCAGCACGTAGAGCACGCCCGCGCGGGCGCGCACTTCCTGCATGTTGCTCTTGAGTTTTTCCAGCAGCGCATCGTTGGGCGCCACCGTGACCACGGGCATGGCGCTGGTGACCAGCGCCAGGGGGCCGTGCTTGAGTTCGCCCGCCGGGTAGGCCTCGGCGTGGATGTAGCTGATTTCCTTGAGCTTGAGCGCACCTTCGAGCGCGATGGGATAGTGCAGGCCCCGGCCCAGGAAGAGCGCGTTCTCCATGCGCGCGAAGTCTTCGGCCCAGCTGATGAGCTGCGGCTCCAGCGCCAGCACGGCCTGCAGGGCCACGGGCAGGTGGCGCATGGCCTTGAGGTGGTCGGCCTCCTGCGCTTCGGTCAGGCGGCCCTTGGATTGGGCCAGTGCCAGCGTCAGCAGGAACAGGCCGGCCAGCTGCGTGGTGAAGGCCTTGGTGCTGGCCACGCCGATCTCCACGCCCGCGCGCGTGATGTAGGCCAGCTTGCATTCACGCACCATGGCGCTGGTGGCCACGTTGCAGATGGTGAGCGTGTGCGCCATGCCCAGGCTTTGCGCATGGCGCAGGGCGGCCAGGGTATCGGCGGTTTCTCCGCTCTGGCTGATGGTGACGACCAGCGTGCGCGGGTTGGGCACGCTGGTGCGGTAGCGGTACTCGCTGGCCACCTCGACCTGGGTGGGAATCCCGGCGATCTCCTCGAGCCAGTACTTGGCCGTGCAGCCGCTGTAGTAGCTGGTGCCGCAAGCCAGGATCAACACGCTGTCGATCTCCTTGAACACGCGCCAGGCGGCAGCGCCGGGCTGGCCGTGCTGGCCCGCGCCATCGAACAGCTCGGGCACGATGCCCTCCACGCCTTCGAGCGTGTCGGCGATGGCGCGCGGCTGTTCGAAGATTTCCTTTTGCATGTAGTGGCGGTAGGGGCCCAGCTCGGCCGCGCCGCTGTGGGCCAGCACGGTGCGCACGGGGCGCTGCGCCGGGGTGAGCGCCTCGCGGCCCTTGCCCACGATCCAGTAGCGGCCCAGTTGCAGGTCCACCAGGTCGCCCTCTTCCAGGTACACGATCTGGTCGGTGACGCCCGCCAGGGCCATGGCGTCGCTGGCCAGGAAGTGTTCTGAGCCATCCTTGCCCACGCCCAGGATCAGCGGCGAACCCGCGCGTGCGCCCACCACGCGGTGGGGTTCGTCCTTGTGCATCACGGCGATGGCGTAGGCGCCGTGCAACTGGGCAACCGTGGCCTGCACGGCATCGAACAGGTCGCCGCTGTAGTGGCTGTCCACCAGGTGGGCGATGACCTCGGTGTCGGTCTGGCTGGTGAACACGTAGCCGCGCGCCTGCAAGGCGGCGCGCAGCTCCTCGTGGTTCTCGATGATGCCGTTGTGCACCAGCGCCACGCGGCCCGGGGTGCCCGCCGCATCGCCCGCGCCGTGGCTGAAATGGGGGTGGGCGTTGTGCACTTCCGGTGCCCCGTGCGTGGCCCAGCGGGTGTGGGCGATGCCGGTGGCGCCATCCACATGGTCGGCCTGCACCTGTTCAAGCAGTTCGGCCACGCGGGCCGTGCTGCGCGCGCGCTGCAGGCCGGCGGGGCGCGCCGCGTCCAGGCTGGAGGCGTGCACGGCCACGCCGCAAGAGTCATAGCCCCGGTATTCGAGCCGCTGCAGGCCCTGCACGAGGATGGGAACGATGTTGCGCGTGGAGACCGCGCCGACGATGCCGCACATGGTGGTTGCCTTGGTTGGAAAGCGATGGGGGCGATGATAGGCGGCACAGAAAGAAATTATTGATTGATATTCATCTTGTTTTGAACTTTAATTTCATCACCAATCATTGATGAAATTTTCAATCAATTTTACTTAGAACATGGAATCCATAGCACTCGACCTCGTGGATCTGCAGCTGCTCAACCTCCTGCAAACCGACGCCGCGCAAAGCAACCAGTCCCTGGCCGAGCGGGTGCATGTCTCCCCGCCCACCTGCCTGCGCCGGGTCAAGCGCCTACAGGATGCCGGGCTCATCGAGCGGCAGGTCGCCATCCTGCAGCCCGACCGGCTGGCCGCCCTCCAGGGCCACGGGCTGGCGTGCATCGTCGAGGTGTCGCTGGACCGGCAGGGGGCCGAGCAGCTCGACGCGTTCGAGGCCCGCGCGGTGGCGGACGCCGCCGTGCAGCAGTGCTGGCGGGTTTCGCCGGGGCCGGACTTCGTGCTGGTGGTGCACACGCGGGACATGCCCGGCTACCTGGCGCTGTCGCAGCGGCTTTTCACCGGCGACGCCAATGTGCGCAACGTCAAGGCTTTTTTCGCCACCCGCAGGGCAAAATTTGATACAAAAGTGCCGCTATCGCTGGATTGACAAGCACTGTAAGCTATATTTTTCATAGCAACCGCCTGCTTGGCGCATCCCCCGCCAGTTCCCCCGCTGGGCGCCATGCCTTGCTGGCCTCTTGCCCCGCGGCAAGGTAAGCTGCCCCAGACTTCCACCCTCCAGCCCGCCGGGCTTCGCGCGGTACCGCATGCCGGCGGGTCCGCCAGATGCACACCAGGACCCATGCCCACACCCGAACGCCAGATGCCCCGCCGTATCTACCCGCTCCGGGTCCTGGGCATGGGGCTGGGCGGGATGGTGGTGGGCGTGGTGCTGTGGGAGCGCCAGGCCTCGTTCCCGGCCTGGGCGGCGCTGGTGCTGGCCGCCCTCGTCTGGCCCCATGGGGCCTACCTGCTCGCGCGGCGCAGCGCCGACCCCTACCGCGCTGAAATCCGCAACCTGCTTGCCGACTCGGCCATGACGGCCGCGCTGGTGCCGCTGATGCACTTCAACCTGCTGCCCAGCGCGCTGCTGGTCACGCTGACGATGGTGGACAAGATCACCACCGGCATCGGCGGGCTCTGGGTCCGGTCCATCCCGGTGATGCTCGCGGCCGGTGTGGCCAGCACGGTGGCCACCGGCATGCACTGGGCGCCCGAGACCTCCATGCGGGTGATCGTGGCGTGCCTGCCGGTGATGATGCTGCATACGCTGTCGGTCAGCGTGGTGAGCTACCGGCTGATCCGCAAGACCGCACGGCAGAACCAGCAGCTGGACGAGCTGCGCCGCGTGGACTCGCTGACCAGCCTGTACCGGCGCGGCCACTGGGAGGAACAGGCCGAGGCCGCATTGCGCCACCACCACGCGACCGGCGAACCGGCCTGCATGCTGATGATGGACATCGACCACTTCAAGCACATCAACGACGCCCACGGCCACACCGTGGGCGATGAGGCGCTGCGGGCGCTGGCCCATGTGGTGCGGGGCAATGTGCGCTCTGGCGACTGCGCGGGCCGCTACGGCGGCGACGAGTTCGCCATCATCCTGCCCGGGCTGCAGGCCCGGGACGCGATGGCCATCGCCCAACGCATCCGCGAGCAGACCGAGGGCACGCGCCTGCGCAACCTGCCGCAGCTGCGCTTTACCAGCAGCATCGGCGTGGCCCCTGCCCAGCGCGGCCACGCCAGCGTGCGCGAGTGGACCGATGCGGCCGACGCCGCGCTCTACGCCGCCAAGAACGCCGGGCGCAACCGCGTCTCGGGCGACCCGGACGCTGCCGCGCCACTGGTGCCCGCCGCGTAGCGCCGGGCCCGCGGCCTGCCCACGGACAACCGCGGCCTCAGGCGCGCGATGGCGCGGCAACGGCAGCAACAGCCGCCGAGCCCGGCCACGCCACCCGCACCGTGCAGCCCGCCCCGGGCAATGCGGTGGCCGTGATGGCGCCCCCATGACGCTGCGCGATGGCCTGGCACAGCGCCAGCCCCGCGCCCACGCCCTCGAACTCGGTCTCGCGGTGCAGGCGATGGAACACGCCGAACAGGCCGTCGGCGCGCGCAGGATCGAAGCCCGTGCCGTTGTCCTGCACGGTGAACACGACCTGCCCCGCCTGCGCCGCCGCGGGGTCGGATTCGGCCTGCACCGCGATGCACGGCCGCGCGCTGTGGCGCGTGAACTTGAGGGCATTGCCCAGCAATTGCACCAGCAGCTCCTGCAGCAGGGCGGGGTCGGCCCGCAGCGTGGGCAGGCGGGTGGCATCCGCGGTGCGCCAGTCGATGGCGCGGCCCGCCTCGGCGGAGGCCAGGGCGGCACGCGCCCGGACCACGGCGTCCGCCAGCGGCACCGGCTGCAGGTTCAGCGGCGCCCGCTGGGCACGCGCCAGCGCGAGCAGGCCGTCGATCATCATCCCCATGCGCCGCGCGGACTGGTCCATGGTGCCCAGAAAACGCAGCGCCTCCTGCACCGCAGCCGACTGCGCGACGTCCGGCGGCAGGTCGCCCAGCACCTCGCGCACCAGCGTGCCGTACGAGGTCACGTGCCGCAGCGGCGCGCGCAGGTCGTGCGAGACGGCGCGCAGAAACTCTTCCTGCGCCGCCGCCATGCCGGCCACCTGCTGCTGGCTGCGTGCCAGCTCGGCGCGCAACAGCTGCAGCTCCTGCCCGGCGGTGGCGTCGGAGGGTGTCATGGCCTGGGCAGCTTGGCGGGGCGCGCCCAGTTGGCGATGCTCACCTGCTTGCCGCGCGCCACGCTGAGGGCGCCCGGGGCCGTGCTCTTGGTGATGGTGCTGCCGCCGCCCACGGTGCCGCCCGCGCCAATGGTGACGGGCGCCACCAGCACGCAGTTGCTGCCCACGTGCACGTCGGCCTCGATCACCGTGCGGTGCTTGTTGGCGCCGTCGTAGTTGGCGGTGATGGCGCCCGCGCCGTAGTTCACGCGCTCGCCCACCGTGGCATCGCCCAGGTAGGCCAGGTGGTTGGCCTTGGCGCCGTCGGCCAGGGTGCTGTTCTTCACCTCGACGAAATTGCCGATGTGCACTTCGCGGCCCAGCTGCGCGCCGGGGCGCAGGCGGGCGAACGGGCCGATCAGCGCACCCTCGCCCACCGTGGCGCCTGCCTTTTCGCCGTCGATGTGGGTGAAGGGATGGACCACCGCGCCCGCAGCGATGCGCGCGTTGGCGATGCAGCAGTGGGCGCCGATGCTCACGCCCTCGCCCAGCTCCACGCGGCCGGTGAAGACGCAGTTCACGTCGATCTCCACGTCCTGCCCGCACACCAGCTCGCCGCGCGCGCCGGTGCGGGTGTCGTCGCGCACATCGAACCGCGCGGGGTCGGCCAGGCGCACGCCCTGCTCCATCAAGGCCCGGGCTTGGCGCAACTGGTGCGCACGCTCCAGCTCGGCCAGCTGCAGCGGGCTGTTCACGCCGGCCACCTGCAGCGCATCGGTGATGCGGTGGGCCGCCACGGGCACGCCATCGGCCACGGCCATCGCGACGATGTCGGTGAGGTAGTACTCGCCCTGCGCGTTGTCATTGGTCAGGCGGGCCAGCCAGCCGCGCAGCAGGCGCGCGGGCACGGCCATGATGCCGCTGTAGACCTCGGTGATGGCGCGCTGGGCCTCGCTCGCGTCCTTGTGTTCGACGATGCCCCGCACCCGGCCCTGGCCATCGCGCACGATGCGGCCGTAGCCCGTGGGATCGGGCAGCGTGACGGTGAGCAGCGCGAGCTGCCCGCCGGCCGAGGCCGCGACAAGCGCGCGCAGCGTGTCGGCCTGCGTGAGCGGCACGTCCCCCGACAGCACGACCGCCGTGCCGTCGTCGCGCAGGTGCGGCACGGCCTGCAGCACCGCGTGGCCGGTGCCGAGCTGGGGTTCCTGGCGCACGAATTTCACATCCAAAGTGCCCCCAGCGCTTGCTGCGCCTGCGCTGGCAGCTTCCACTTCTGTAGCACCATGGCCGGTGATGACGATGGCGCTGCGCGCCTGCAGGTGCGCCGCCTGGTCGAGCACGTGGTGCAGCAGCGGGCGCCCGGCCAGGCGCTGCAGCACCTTGGGAAGCCGGCTTTTCATGCGCGTGCCCTTGCCGGCCGCCATGATGAGGATGTCGAGTTGCGTCATGGATCTTCTGGGGGAGATTCGATACCGGGCGGGAAGCCCCGCGCAGGCTGGGCCACGATTATCGGCTGCGCCCGCCCGTGCCGGGCAATCCGCTACAGCAGCGGCATCAGGCGGGGCGGCCTGTCGTAGTACTCGGCGATGCGCGCGAGCGCCCGGGTGTTGAGCAGGCGCAGCCGCCCGTTCCTGATTTCATGCAGGCCCAGGGTGGCCAGCCGCCGCAGGGTCTTGTTGGTGTGCACCAGCGACAGCCCGAGCGCATCCGCGATGTGCTGCTGGTTCAGCGGAAACGCCACGGTGCCGTCGGCCTCCACCAGCCCGATGCGGTCCAGCCGCCGGTACAGGTGCATCAGCAGCATGGCCACGCGTTCGGTGGCGTTGCGGCGGCCGGCGGTCAGCAGGTTGTCGTCCACATGGCCCTCCTCGTGCGCCGACAGCCAGGTGATGTCGTAGCCCAGGCGCGGGTGCTCGCGAAACAACGCCCACAGGCTGTCGTTCTGGAACACGCACAGCGCGCAGTCGGTGAGCGCCTCGATGCCATGGGTGGACACCTCGCCAAACTCCTGCTGCAGCCCCACCAGGTCACCCGGCAGCAGGAAGTTCAGGATCTGGCGGCGCCCGTCGCTCAGCGTCTTGTAGCGAAATGCCCAGCCCGCATACAGCGTGAACAGCCTGGCATTGACCTCGTTCTCGCGCACCAGCGCGCCACCGGCCTCCACGGCCAGGGTGGTGGTGCGAAAGCCTTCTATGAAGTCCAGCACCTCGGGCTTGACCGCCGTGAATGCCCCCGTTGCGCGCAGCCTGCATTCATGGCAGGTGGGCGGGCAGGCATGGGTGGGCAGGCTGGGGTTCATGGCGTGGCGGAGGGTGGGGAGATTTTAGGGACTGCGGCCGGCATTCCAAGGGCTCCACGATGCCACGGCCCCGCCCGGTGGCGCGATAGTTACATGTATGTCTTTTGACATTGCACAACCACCGGGCGCTCCCTACATTGGGATCGTCTATGAAACCCAGCCCCGACCTCTACGAAGTGCTCTACGTGAGCACCCTCGCACCCGATCAACCCACCAGCGTGGTGGCCGAGGTCGCCGGGCGCGCGCGCCTGGTGAACGCGCAGCTTGACATCACGGGGCTGCTGATCTTCGACGGCCAGCGCTTCTGCCAGCAGCTGGAAGGCCCGCAGAAGGCCGTGCTCAAGCTCATCGAGCGCATCCGCAACGACCCCCGCCACATCAACGTCGAGGTGCTGCACAACGGCCCGCTGGCGGCGCGCCGCTTCCAGCAGTTCAGCCTGGCCTTCAGCACGGTGGAGGACGTGGATGCGCTCGCGCGCATGGAACGGCTCGACGGCGAAGCAGCGCTGGCCGCGTTCGAGTCCATGCGCAGCCAGCTCGTCCTCTGACACGCGCCCACGCGCCGGCCCCCATGGGCCCCTGCGGGGGCTGAAGCCGCGTCATGCGGCGTCCGGCCAGCGCCGCAGCAGCAGGCTGGCGTTCACCCCGCCGAAACCAAACCCGTTGAGCATGGCGTGCGTGAGCGCCATCGGCCGGGGCCGCAACGCCACCATGTCCAGCCCCTCGGCCAGCGCATCGGGCGTGTGCAGGTTCAGCGTGCCCGGCACCACCTGGTCGCGCAGCGCCAGCGCGGTGAAGATGGCCGCCACCGCGCCCGCCGCTCCCAGCAGATGGCCCGTGGCCGACTTGGTGGAGCTGATGGCCACCTGCGCCCCCGCGCCAAACACCCGGCGGATGGCGGCCAGCTCGCCCCGGTCGCCCACACCCGTGGACGTGGCGTGCGCGTTCAGGTGCTGCACGTCCTGGGCCGTGAGGCCTGCCTGCGCCAGGGCGGCCCACATGCTGCGCGCGGCGCCGTCACCGTCTTCGGGGCCGGAGGTGATGTGGTACGCGTCGGCCGACGTGCCGTAACCCACCAGCTCGGCCAGCGGCCGCGCGCCGCGCGCGAGGGCATGGTCCAGCGCCTCGATCACCAGCATGCCCGCGCCCTCGCCCATCACGAAACCGTCGCGCTGCGCATCGAACGGGCGCGATGCCTGCTCGGGGGTGTCATTGAACGCCGTTCCGAGCGCCTTGGCGGCCGCAAAACCGCCCAGGCTCACGCGGTCAATGGCCGCCTCGCTGCCCCCGCACACGGCCACGTCGGCCTCGCCGCTGCGGATGAGGCGCGCGGCGTCGCCAATCGCCTGCACGCTGGCGGCGCACGCGGTGACCGGCGCTCCCAGCGGCCCCTTGAGGCCATGGCGAATCGACACCTGCCCCGCCGCCAGATTGACGAGGAAGGAGGGCACCGTGAACGGCGACAGGCGCTGCGGGCCGCGCGTGTCGGTGGTGCGCACCGCCTCGGCGATCGCCCCAAAGCCGCCAATGCCCGAGGCGATCACGGTGGCCGTGCGTTCGCGCGCCCGCTCGTCGGCCGGGGGCCACCCGGCCTGCGCCAGCGCCTGCTGCGCCGCGCCCAGCGCGAAGGGAATGAAGCGGTCCATCTTGCGCTGGTCCTTGGACGAGACGATGGCATCCACGTCCCAGCCACCTTCGGGGTCTTGAGCGACATCCGGCACCTGCCCCGCCACCTTGGCGGCAATGCCGTCCGTGACAGCGTCCGGCAGGCGCGACAGGCCCGAGCGCCCCGCCAGCAGGCGCCGCCACACCAGTTCCACACCGCAGCCCAGCGGCGACACCAGGCCCATGCCCGTGACCACGACGCGCCGCATCAGGCCACCGCCTTGTCGCAGCACACACCACTCCACACCTCGGCACCACGGCCGCCATGGATCATCTTCTTCATGGATTCACCTCGTCAGACAGATTGGGCACAGCACCAGGAACCGGCTCCAGGGCACTGCGGCGACACGCGGAAACGATCCGCGCCTTTATGATTGCAGCCGTCATCATAAAGGCATCACCACTTTTTTGCGTACGATCGCAATCAATAAGAGGCAGCATGAAGGTTTCCAAAGCACAGGCCGCCGAGAACCGGCAGGGCATCCTGGACGCGGCATCCCGCCTGTACCGCGAGCGGGGGCTGACCGGCGTGGGCGTGGCCGACATCACGCGCGACGCGGGGCTCACCCATGGCGGGCTGTACCGGCATTTCGCCTCGAAGGACGCGCTGGTGCAGGAGGCCTGTGCGCGGGCGTTCGACTGGTCCATCGCCCCGCTGGACGGCGCCACTCCGAACACCACCATCGGCGAGCGCATAAAGAGCTACCTCTCGCCCCAGCACCGCGACTCGCCCGGCACGGGCTGCCCGGCCGCCGCGCTGGCGGTGGACGCCGCGCGGGCGGGCAGCGAGCTGTCGGAAGTGTTCGCCCAGGGCATCGAGCGCAACATCGGGCGTTTTGCCCAGCTGCTCTGCGGTGGTGACGCCACCGTGCAGCCCCAAGACCGCGCCCGCGCCATGCAGGTGCTGGCCACCATGGTCGGCGGGCTGGTGCTGGCCCGCGCCACCGCCGCGGCGCGGCCGGCGTTGTCGGATGAAATATTGACGACGTTGCAGGCCCAGTTGATCGGGCTGCTGGGCGACGGCGACGCACGCTGACAACCTGGCGCTCACCCATTGCTATCAAAAAAAGAGCTGCTGGCGCTTGATGGTCAAGCGCCAGCAGCTCTTTGAAGCTCTATTGCACACCCGAACACCGGCGGGGCAGGCCCCTCTCCGGATCAGGCCGGCGCCCTCAGGCGCAGCAGGCGGCGTCGCCCCAGGCGGGAGCCCCGTTGCCCACGGATGCGCGGCGCCACCACGATGCAGGGCGGGCATTGGCAGCCTCGCCGCGCACCCAGCGGTACTGCAGGCGGCGGCCGTTCAGGGGTTCCACCACCACCGACTGGCCCGCGGCGACCTGCAGCGACTGGCCGGCGCACAGGAACACATCGCTGCTGTCGCCCAGGCCCTTGCCCAGCGTCACCCAGGCCTGGCCTTCGGCGATGCGCAAGGTCATCGCGGCCCTGGGGGCCAGGCTGACGGCGGCGCCAGCGGCCACGGTGCCGGCGCCAGCGGCCGAAGCGCCCACGGCGCGGGAAGATGCGAACAGATGAAGAGCGTGAGAGGTTGTCATGGCATTCTCCGGGTTAACCCTAGTAAGACCGTATGGTGCGCGGCTTGCAGAACAACGTCCAATGAAAAGCACGGCACCGATTGATGCTTTTCCTGCATGTAGTCCTCAAGCGGGCCTGCGTTGTCCCTGTGGCGCTATCCGATTGAGAGCAAAGCGAGCCAGGCCAGCAGCAAACCGCCCGCCCGCGCCCGTCACCTCCCCCAACGCAGCGCCCAGGGCACGCCCGCCCTGCCCCAGGGCATGCCCCAGGTCGCGCAGCGGCTGCACCACGCCACATTCCCAGTCGCGGGCGGCAAGGCTGTGGGGCTGGGTCGTCGCCGGGGCGGCCGCACCATCCCAGTGGAAAGCCACGGGCTCGGTGCCGCCGCCGGGGTTCCAGGCCTCCATCACCACATGCTGGCCCGGCGCGACAGCCAGCTGCTCGCCCGCCCGCAGCAGATGGTCGGCCGTGGCACCGGGCAGGTCCGCCAAAGACCCGCTCAGGGTGAGCCAGACCTGCCCCTGGGCAATCTGCAGCACGCCATGGGTGTGCGGGCGCAGCGACAGCGCTTGGCCCGTGGCCAGCTTCCAGCAACCGGCCGCAGATCGGCCAGCCAGGCTGGCGTGCACGGATTGTTGCGATTCCAGAACGTTGCGGGGGGACATGACAGGCTCCTTGGCTTCGATGAAAAGGTGTTTCGGAGACTGGATGGTGCGCTCGGCGGCACACACAGTCCAATGAAAACGCGGTACGCTATTCATTCCGCCAACGCATGAATCGCATCCAGGACACCTGCCATGGCCTCTGCCGAATACTCCCCTGCCGTCCTTCGCACCCGCCCCATCGCCACCGGCCATTGGCGCGCCTTTCTCGCCGTGGCCAAGCACCTGAACTTCCGCGCCGCCGCCGACGAGCTGGCGCTCACCCAGTCCGCCGTGAGCCGCCAGATCCAGGCACTGGAAGAAGAAGTGGGCGTGGCGCTGTTCCTGCGCCACACGCGGGCGGTGGAGCTGACCAGCGCGGGCGCGCAGCTGCAGCGCGCCGTGGCCCCGGCGCTCGAGCGCATGGACGCCGCCGTGCGCCTGGTGCGCCAGACGGCCGGGCGCCGCAGCGTGGCCATCACCACCTGGGCCAGCTTCGCATCGATGTGGCTGATCCCGCGCATGGAGGAGTTCCAGCGCGACAACCCGGGCATCGACATCCGCATTGATGCGAGCGACGTGCCGGTGGACCTGGAAACCTCGGACGTGGACCTGGCCCTGCGCTACAGCATGCCGGGCGCGGGCACCCTGGGCGGACAGCGCCTGTTTGGCGAGCAGCTGGCCGTGGTGGCCAGCCCCTGGCTGCTCAAGAGCGGCAAGCCCCTGCGCACGCCGGCCGATGTCACCCAGTTCACGCTGATCGAGGCGGGCGACGCGCACCGCAGCCAGCACCTGGAATGGCTCAGCTGGCGCCGCTGGTTCGACGCGCGGGATTTGGCCAAGCTGCAGCCCGAGCGCTGGCTGTATTTCAACTACGCCCACCAGATCGTGCAGGCCGCCCTCGCCGGCCAGGGCCTGGCGCTGGCGCGCATGCCGCTGATTGCCGATGCACTGGCCGCAGGCGACCTGGTGGAGGTGCTGCCCGGCCACCGCATCGACTCCCCGCTGGCCTACTGGCTGATGGTGGGGCCCCGCAGCGCGCAGCGGCCGGAGATCAAGGCGTTTTGCGCCTGGCTGCAGGTGCAGGCCCAGGCCACGCGCGAGGCGATCGGGGATGTGCCGGACCCGGACCTGAACGACAACCTGGACTGACCACAAAAAAAGCGCTGAACCCGGCTGGGTCAGCGCTTTTATTTTGATAGCTACTCGCGCTTATTCATCAAGCGCCAGCGGCCAATTTGACTGAAAATCAGGCCAAGGTCACCCGTGCAAACTTGCGCTTGCCCACCTGCACCACGTAGGTGCCGGCGCCGAGCTTCAGGCCCTTGTCGCTGACCACGCTGCCATCCACCCGCACGCCGCCGCCGTCGATCAGGCGGTTGGCCTCGCTGCCGGACGGCGCCAGGTTGGCCTGCTTGAGCAAGGCACCGATGCCCAGCGGCGCACCCGACAGGGACACTTCGGGGATCTCATCGGGCACGCCGCCCTTGCTGCGGTTGATGAAATCCTGCTCGGCCGCATCGGCCGCCGCAGCGCTGTGGAAGCGCGCGGTGATTTCCTTGGCCAGCATCACCTTCGCGTCCTTGGGGTTGCGCCCGCCCGCGATCTCGGCCTTGAGCGCGGCGATCTCGGCCAGGCTCTTGAACGACAGCAGCGTGTACCAGTCCCACATCAGCGTGTCGCTGATCGACAGCACCTTGGCGAACATGGTGTTGGGCTCTTCGGCGATGCCGATGTAGTTGTTCTTGGACTTGGACATCTTGTCCACGCCGTCCAGGCCCACCAGCAGCGGCATGGTGAGCACGCACTGCGGTTCCTGGCCGTATTCCTGCTGCAGGTGGCGACCCATGAGCAGGTTGAACTTCTGGTCGGTGCCGCCCAGCTCCAGGTCGCTTTTCAGGGCCACCGAGTCGTAGCCCTGCATCAGCGGGTACAGAAACTCGTGCACCGCGATGGATTGGCCGGTGGTGAAGCGCTTGTGGAAATCGTCGCGCTCCATCATGCGTGCCACGGTGTACCGGGAGGCCAGCTGGATCATGCCGCTCGCACCCAGAGGCTCGCTCCATTCGCTGTTGTAGCGGATCTCGGTGCGCGCGGGGTCCAGCACCATGCTGGCCTGCTTGTAGTAGGTCTCGGCGTTCACCTTGATCTGCTCGGGCGTGAGCGGCGGGCGCGTGCTGTTGCGGCCGGAAGGGTCGCCGATCAGGCTCGTGAAGTCCCCGATCAGGAAGATCACCTGGTGGCCCAGATCTTGCAATTGCCGCATCTTGTTCAGCACCACCGTGTGGCCGATGTGGATGTCGGGTGCCGTGGGATCGAGCCCCAGTTTGATGCGCAGCGGCTGGCCCGTGGCCTCCGAGCGCGCCAGCTTCTTGACCCATTCGTCCTGCGGCAGCAGTTCCTGCACGCCGCGCAGCGAGATTTCAAGGGCCTGTCTTACACCATCAGAGACCGGGGTTGTTGTAACAGCAGATTGATTCATAAGGGTTTTTTGGGATGTCTAGACAGCATGCACCGCTATACTTCAGCCCACATTGCTTGAGGCGGATTCTAGTAGGCCCGCCGTTTCGACCTGTTTTCACGCTGTCGCATGGCCACATGCCTGGCAGCCTGTGTTCCTGGCCTCGCCCCGCCGTCGCAACGGGGGAGTTTCAGGAAGTCACGCTCACCCTGGGGATAGACCTTTGATTCACGGCCTCACTACGGTCCGCACCGCCAGCACCGCTTTGCTTGACCGGCTGTCCCGCACGATCCAACAACATCCCAAACGCATCACCGCCGCTGTCGCAGCCCTGCTGCTGACGGGCGGCGGCGGCGCGTTCGCCGTGGCGTCCTTCGCCCCCGACCCGGCCGAGCTGCCGGTGCGTATGGTGAGCTACCCCGTCGAATCGCTGGCCGAAAACCTCGTGCTGGGCGAGCTCGACGCCCCGGGCTTCTCGCTGTTCCGCTCCGAACAGGTGCGCAGCAGCGACACCCCCGAATCGCTGCTGCAGCGCCTGGGCGTGGCCGACCCGGCCGCCGCCGCGTTCATGCGCGGTGACACTCCTGTGCGACAAAATGTGCTCGGGCGCACCGGCCGTGCCGTGTCGGCCGAGACCACCGACGACCACCGCCTGACCCGCCTGACCGTGCGCTGGGTGCCCGACGACAGCGGCAGCTTCCGCCGGCTCATCGTCGAGCGCAACGGCGACAAATTCAGCTCCCGCATCGAAACCGCCAAGATGACGGTGGGCAGCCGCCTGGCGGGCGGCATCATCCACAGCTCGCTGTTCGCCGCCACCGATGCCTCCAACATCCCCGACGGCGTGGCCGTGCAGATGGCCGAACTCTTCTCGGGCAACATCGACTTTCGCCGTTCGCTGCGCAAGGGCGACCGCTTCTCGGTGGTGTATGAAACCCTGGAAGCCGACGGCGAGCCCCTGTCCAGCGGCCGGGTGCTGAGCGCCGAGTTCGTCAACAACGGCAAGACCCACCAGGCCCTGTGGTTCCAGGAGCCGGGCGCCGCCAAGGGCGCCTACTACACGCTCGACGGCGAGAGCATGCGCCGCGCCTACCTCACCTCGCCGGTCGAGTTCTCGCGCGTGACCAGCGGCTTCAAGATGCGCATGCACCCCATCCTGAAGACCTGGCGCGCTCACCTGGGCACCGATTTCGCGGCCCCCTCCGGCACCTCCGTGCGTACCGTGGGCGACGGCGTGGTCGAGTTTGCCGGCGTGCAGAACGGCTTTGGCAACGTGGTCTTCGTCAAGCACCGCAACCAGCACGTCACCGTGTACGCCCATCTGAGCCGCATCGACGTGCGCCAGGGCCAGTCCGTAGAACAGGGCCAGACGCTGGGCGCCGTGGGCGCCACCGGCTGGGCCACCGGCCCCCACCTGCATTTCGAATTCCGCGTGAACGGCGTGCACCAGGATCCGCAGACCATCGTCGCCCAGAGCGAAGCGGCGGCCCCCGTCTCGGCGGCCGGGCGACCCGCGTTCGAGCGCCTGGCGTCCAACATGCGCATCCAGCTGTCCGCTGCGGCGCTTGTCGAACAGGCCAGCGCAGACTGAGCCGCTGGCAGCATCCGCGCGCACATCCCCCGGGCCATGTCTGATCTGTACATCGGCCTGATGTCGGGCACCTCGCTCGATGGCATCGACGGGGTGCTGGCGGATTTTTCCGGCCCCCGCATGGTGGTCACGCACCACGCCAGCATGGCGTTCGCGCCGGAGCTGTGGGCGGAACTGCTCGCCCTGAACACCCCTGGCAGCAACGAGCTGCACCGCGCAGCGCTGGCGGGCAATGCGCTGTCGCGCGCGTATGCCGAGGTGGTGCACGCGCTGCTGGAGCGCAGCGGACAGCCGGCCAGCGCCATCCGCGCCCTCGGAGCCCACGGGCAGACGGTGCGCCACCGCCCCCAGGAATTCGACGGAACGGGCTACACCCTCCAGCTGGGCAGCCCCGCCGTGCTGGCGGAACGCACGGGCATCACCGTGGTGGCGGATTTCCGCAGCCGCGACGTGGCCGCCGGCGGCCAGGGTGCGCCCCTGGTGCCCGCGTTCCACCAGGGCGTGTTCGGCCGCGCGGACGAGACCGTGCTGGTGCTCAACCTCGGCGGCATCTCCAACCTCAGCGTGCTGGGTGCCGGGGGGGCCAGCGTGATGGGGTTTGACTGCGGCCCCGGCAACGCGCTGATGGACCACTGGTGCCAGCAGCACACCGGCCAGCCTTTCGATGCGGACGGTGCATGGGCCGCGAGCGGCCAGGTGCTGCCGGCGCTGCTGGCCTCGCTGCTTGACGAACCCTTTCTGCACAAGCCCCCGCCCAAGAGCACGGGGCGCGACCTGTTCAACCCCATCTGGCTCGCGCGGCATCTGCAGCCATGGGCATCGGCGGACCCCGTGGACGTACAGGCCACCCTGACGGAATACACCGCCCGCGCTTGCGCCATCAGTGCCAATAGATATCAAAATAATAGCGACACCCTGGCGGTGTGCGGTGGCGGCGCCCTGAACACCCACCTGATGGCGCGGCTGCAGGCCGCATGCCCCGCCGTGCGGGTCGTCGCCACCGATGCGCTGGGCCTGCCGGCCCTGCAGGTCGAGGCCGCGGCTTTTGCCTGGCTGGCGCGGCAGGCGCTGCACGGGCAGCCCGGCAACCTGGCCAGCGTCACCGGGGCCGTGGGCGCCCGCGTGCTGGGCGCGGTCTACCCCGCCTGATCCGGGCCGGGCCTGGCGACCCCTTCCCCGAAACCACCTTCAGCCGTGGTCCGTGGCGTCCGCCGTGGCGGCGACCCGGCTGCCGGCGCGGTCCTGGGGCGACAGCTGCCAGAAGATGCCCGCCGAGGCCACGGTGATGAGCCCCATGCATGCGAACGTGGCCTGGAACGCCCTCAGCGTCCCCTGGGCGCCGCCGGCAGGGAAGAAGTCAGTGAACGCAGCCAGCACCGCCCCTGCGGCCGCCACGCCCATTCCCATGGCCACCATCTGCACCATCGACAGCAGGCTGTTGCCGCTGCTTGCCATGGCATGTTCCAGGTCCTTGAGCGTCACGGTGTTCATGGCGGTGAACTGCAGGGAATTCACGGCGCCAAAGACCGCCAGCTGCGCCACATGCACCCACAGGGGCTGCGTGGGAGCGGCCAGGCCAAAGCTGGCCATCGTGACGCCCACGAGCAGGGTGTTGCCCACCAGCACCTGCCGGTAGCCGAAACGGGTGATCAGCGGCGTGGTGAAGCGCTTCATCGACATGCCGGCGATGGCCACGGGCAGCATCATCATGCCGGCCTGCAGGGGCGAGTAGCCCATGGTGACCTGCAGCAGCAGCGGGACCAGGAATGGCATGCAGGAGCTGCCCAGGCGCGAGAACAGGTTGCCCAGCAGACCGATGCGCAGTGTGTCAATGGAAAAGAGCCGCGGCGAGAACAGCGGGTCGGCCCGCCGCGCCGCGTGCAGCCAGTAGGCCACCAGGCTGGCCAGCCCGAAGACCATCAGCACCAGCACGCCCGCCTGGCGCAGGCCCATGCTGGCCAGGCCGTCCAGCGCCAGCGAGAGCGACACCATGCCAAAGGCGAGCATCAGGTAGCCCGCCAGATCGAAGCGGGGCACGAAGGTCACGGGCTCGCCCGGCATGAAGCGCAGGGTGGCGATGCAGCCCACCAGCCCCACCGGCACATTGATGAGGAAGATCCAGTGCCACGACGCCGCCTCCACGAGCCAGCCGCCCAGCGTGGGGCCGATCAGTGGCCCGATCAGGCCCGGAATGGCAACGAAACTCATGGCCTGCAGGAACTGCTCGCGCGGAAAGGTGCGCAGCACCACCAGCCGCCCCACCGGCAGCAGCAACGCCCCGCCCAGCCCCTGCACCACGCGCGCCGCCACCAGCTGGGTCAGGCTTTGCGCGAGCGCGCAGCACACCGAACCCAGCACGAACAGCACGATGGCGGACAGATAGACGCGCCGTGAACCAAAACGGTCGGCCAGCCACCCGGAAGCCGGTATCAGCATGGCCATGGCCAGCGAATAGGCCACCACCACCGACTGCATGCGCAGCGGGCTTTCTCCAAGGCTGCGGGCCATGGCGGGCAGCGCGGTGTTGACGATGGTGGCGTCCAGCGTCTGCATGAAGAAGCCGATGGCCACCAGCCACAGGAGCACTTTCAGGGATCTGTCTTGCTGCATGGCACGCCAGGATGGCTTTTCCAGGAAAACGAAAAGGGGTATCCCCATGAAAAAAGCCGCCCGTCCGGGCGGCTTGTCGTTTCATTCCGTGCCGCTGGCGCGGCGCAGAGGCACACCCTCAGGCGGAGAAGCTGGAGCCGCAGCCGCAGGTGGTGGTGGCGTTGGGGTTCTTGATGACGAACTGGGCGCCCTGCAGGTCTTCCTTGTAGTCGATCTCGGCGCCGACCAGGTACTGGTAGCTCATGGCATCGATCAGCAGCGACACGCCATTCTTGGTCATGGTGGTGTCGTCTTCGTTGGTGATTTCATCGAAGGTGAAGCCATACTGGAACCCCGAGCAACCGCCACCCTGCACGAAAACGCGCAGTTTCAGGTCAGGATTGCCCTCTTCGGCGATCAGGTCCGCCACCTTGGCCGCCGCGCTGTCCGTGAACAGAATGGGGGCGGGCATTTCGGTCTGGATGTTTTCGGCAACAGCGCTCATGGGGTACTCCGGGTTCAATGTTTGCGGTGAATAGTACTGCAGACCGCTCGGGAATTCAGTTCACTGGCTGTTTGACGCTAACTTCAGTGGGGGCTTTTCCTCCACCAGCACGGCCACAGGGCACATCTGCCCGGCGATCACGGCGCCCTGGTGCATCTCCAGCGCCTTGTAGTGCACATTGCCTGTGATCTTGGCCTTGGGCTGCAGTTCCAGCAATTCCGCGGCATGCACGGGACCCACCACCTGCCCGTTGACGATCACATGGTCGGCGTGCACCGCACCCTCCACCCGGGCCGTCTCGGAAATCACCAGAATGCTGGACTGCTCCGATCCCGCGCGGATGTCCCCCACCACCTCGCCATCGATGCGCATCCCTTCTGCGAAGTGCACATCCCCCTCGATCCGGGTGCCCTGGGCGACCAGGCTTTTGATCGGTGGCTGCTTTTTGCGGGAAAACATGGGTGAGAACTCCTGAAAGGACACGCTCCGGCCGAAAGGAGCGTGCGGATGGGAAACAACGGGATGCCAGGCCCACGGCGTACCGGCGCGGCCTCTGCGCGGGCCCGGCGCTTGCGGCGGGGGCCTCTCTCGACGACGACAGCCTGGCCGGGGCCATCGCGGGCGCCTTGCGGGTGCTCCTAGTCGATGGCCATGGCCTGCACGGCGCGCACTGTCGTGCCTTCCAGCACGCGGGCGGTCACGGTTTTTACCACGGCGCTGGGCGGCAGATCGAGGACCCCCTCGATGCGCCGGTACTGCTTGACCTGCAGGGGCTGCCCCTGGGCCGGCTGGGTCTGCGTCCAGGGCTTGCCGTCCTGGGTGCCTGCCAGCACCAGTTCCAGCCGGCCATTGAACTCGGGCGCATTGCGCGCGGCCTGGATCACCAGGACCTGCCAGCGCAGCTGCATCCCTCCCAGCACTTCGGCCTGCAGGCTGCGAATCGCGAGCCCTTCGGTCTTTGCCGCGGGAATCAGTTTCTCGAAAAACCCCAGGTCCTCGCGCAGCGTCCGATTGTCCGCCTCGAGCTGTCGCACCTGCGCCATCAGGCTTTCCTTGGCAGCCCGCTCGGTCACGAGCAGGCTCTCGGCCGTATGGGCCACCGTCTGCTGCTCCTGGCCCACGCCGCGCAGGCGGGCCACCTCCGCGCGCAGCTGGAGCAATTCGTCCCGGGAAACGGAGTCCAGGCCCGCGATCGACTTGCCGAACTCGAAGGCCCACAGCGCCACCGCCGCGCAGAACCCGAAAACCACCGCCAAGGCCAGCCAGCGCAGGGGCCAGGGCAAGGCGCTGCGGATGGCCACCCGGGGGGCGCTGATCGTCAGCCGGCGGCGCAGAAGGCGAAGGCGCATGGGGAAAACAGGGGAGTCATCGGGGAGACCCGGGAGAAAAGAGCGCACCTTAAACGAAAAAACCGCCCGGAGGCGGTTTTTGCTCTGTAAAGCAATCCAGGACGGAGCGCTTTGCAGGGGTTGGACATCCGCCCAGGGGCGGGTGTCCGGCAGTGCCCAGCCAGCTTAACGCTTGGAGAACTGCTTGGCGCGGCGTGCGGAGTGCAGGCCGACCTTCTTACGTTCGACTTCACGTGCATCGCGCGTCACGAAGCCGGCTTGGCTCAGCACGGGCTTGAGGGATGCGTCGTAATCGATCAGGGCGCGGGTGATACCGTGGCGGGCAGCGCCGGCCTGGCCGGATTCACCACCGCCGTGGACGTTGATCTGGATGTCGAAGGTTTCGACATGGTTGGTCAACGCCAGGGGTTGCTTGGCAATCATGATCGAGGTTTCGCGGCCGAAGTAGGACTGGATGTCCTTGCCGTTCACCGTGATCTTGCCGGAGCCTTTTTTCAGAAACACGCGGGCGACGCTGGACTTGCGACGGCCGGTGCCATTGTTCCATTCACCAATCATCTCAAGGCTCCTTAGATTTCCAGCACTTTGGGCTGCTGGGCGGTGTGGGGATGCTCAGCACCACCGTACACCTTGAGTTTCTTGATCATCGCGTAGCCAAGGGGGCCCTTGGGCAGCATGCCCTTGACGGCCTTTTCCAGCGCGCGGCCGGGGTGCTTGGCTTGCATGTCGCGGAAGTTCGTGGCCGTGATGCCGCCGGGGTAACCCGAGTGGCGGTAGTACACCTTGTCCAGGGACTTGGTGCCGGTGACCTTGAGCTGGGCGGCGTTGATGATGACGATGAAGTCACCGGTATCGACGTGAGGCGTGTAAATGGCCTTGTGTTTGCCGCGCAAACGGAGAGCAACTTCGCTGGCTACTCGTCCGAGGACCTTGTCGGTCGCGTCAATCACAAACCACTCGTGCACAACCTCAGCGGGCTTGGCGCTGAAAGTAGTAGTCATGAGTTTTCTCTTATGAAGAGGGTTTGGCGGGTCCTTTTCCACGGTCGGTGCTTCTCTGAAGGAAGCCTCTTAGGTGGCGAAAATGTCTCCGCCGCGGGACCACAAAGCGCTGCGAAGCCCTCGATTATACGAATTTGCGTGCCAGGGGCGCAAGCCGCCCGTGCGCACAGTGCTCCAGGCCCCGGCGGCCACCCTCAGTTGGGGGTCTGGCGGCGGCGCTGCTCCTCGGCCTCGTAGCGGCGGCGGTTTTCCACGCACACGGCCTGCCCCGCCTGCGACGGCTTCTGGCATTCCTGGTGGATGCACATGGGCCGCGCCAGAAAATTGGCGTCAGCACAGGCCTCCTGCGGACTGGGCACGCGCGGCGGCAGCGGGCGAGGCTTGGGCTCGGCCACGACCGGGGGCGGCGGTGGCGGGGGTTCCTCGTGCACCACGACCTGCACGGGTGCGGGCTCGGGCGCCGCGCGCTTCGCGGTCCGGGGCGGCGTGCGCGGCGCGGAGGCCGGAACAAAGGCAGGCGCAGGCAGGGATGCAGCCACCGCAGCGCCCGCCGCGCCGTCAAGGGAAGCCACCGCAGCCGGCGCGCTCGCAGCCATGTCGGCCAGCGCGGTCTCCACCAGGGCGGGCGGCGTGGCAGCCGGCCGCTCGGCCATCTCGGTGATGATGTCGTCGTGCGGCGCCTTGCTGCTCTGGGCCCAGCGCAGTCCTGCCGCCGAGGCCACCACGGCAAAAACGGCCACGCCCAGCCAGACCACCACGGGGGAGCGCCGCGCCGTTCTGGCCGCCTTGCTTGCGGCACGGGGAACCTCACGCTCCATCGGCCGCAGCCGGTGATCGTGCGCATGCCGCGCAGCGGCCCCGTGCCGGTGGCCGGCCGCAGGGTCGTCATAGCGGGAGTCGTCGGCCACGACGGTATCCCCGGCGTCGATGAAGACCGTGTCTCCAGCCTCGGCGGCCACCGTGTCCGGCCCCCCGAGCATCACGGTGTCGCCGCCGGCCGCGGCCTCCTCCCCGGAGGGGGCGTCCTCGCGCGCATCGCGGGCGGGCGCCTGCACCGCGGCGCGCGGCGCCTGGGGCGGTATCTCCACCACGCTGCTGGCCGCGGACGTCACATCCACCGTGGGCGTGAGCAGGCCCGGGCCGGGCTGGTCGGCGGGCTCGACCCAGATGTCGCCCAGATCGGCACGGAAATCGAAATGTTCGCTTCCTTCCGGCGCGGACGTCATCTCCATGAGCTGCAGGAACGCATCGATGCTCTGCGGCCGGTCCTCGGGCTTGAGCGCCAGGGATTGCGCGATCGCCGCCACGAAGGGCGCGGAATATTCCACGCCGAACTGGCGCTTGACGGTTCTTGCCACCCGGGAGAACGACACCATGCGATCACGGATGGAACGCAGGGTCGCGGGCAGCGGGGTGTCGTTGCACAGGCAGCCATGCACCACGGCGGCCAGGGAGTACAGGTCGCTCCAGGGGCCCTGGCGCAGTTCCTCGTCGCCGTCGGAATACTGCTCGATGGGTGCGTAGTTCACCTTGAGCACGGCCGTGTGCTTGCGGTCCTGGTCATTGATCGCATGCCGGGCGGCGCCCAGGTCCAGCAGCACCGGAGGGCCACTGTCCTGCAGGAAGATGTTGTCGGGCGAAATGTCCCGGTGCAGGGTTTTCCCGTCGTGCAGCACCCGCAGGGCGCCGAGCACCGACCACAGCACCTTGCGCAGCCAGATCTCGGGGGGCGGGGTGCGCATCTGGGCGCGGGCCTGCTTGAACGTCATGCCGGTGTACAGCGGCATGACCATGTACGCGGTGTTGTTGGCCTCCCAGAAGCGGAACACCTTCACGAGCGAGGGATGGTCGAACTGGGCCAGCAGGCGCGCCTCTCCCACGAAAGACGCCAGCCCGGCATGGAAGGTCTGCTGGTCGGACGACGACCGCACCCACAGCGACTGGCCCTGCGCACGGCCCGCCAGCGCCGAAGGCATGTACTCCTTGATCGCCACCGCCCGGTGCAGAGAATGGTCGAAGGCCTTGTAGACCATGCCGAACCCGCCCACGCCAAGGAGCGCCAGGATCTCGAATTCCGCGAGGCGGGTGCCGGGGGGCAGCGCATCCACATGGCTGACACCACTGGCAGAGGCTTGGCTGGAACTTGCGATCATGGTGAAGAGAATGGGGCGTGAATGCAGGCTTCGGCGGGGGATTGTGAGCGAACGGGTGCCAAGGCCGTTTTCATCGCAATCATGAAGCATGCCAGCATGCATGACAGAAACAAAAGGCTTCCGGTCTGCCAAAAAAGTTACACACCCTGGTCAGACAAGCGCCGATTGTGCCGCGCCATGGGGACAGGCAGCGCCCGGGCCCATGACAAATTCGCATCGGATCATGACCGCGCGCCCGGGGCCTGCCGCCGGGCCATGGCCCCATCGACTACGCTGCGCCGGGGGCGCACTCGTTACCATAGGGCCATGTTCAGTTATCGCCACGCCTTCCACGCAGGCAACCATGCCGATGTGCTCAAGCACACGGTCTTGATCGCCGCCTTGCAACACCTTACCGAGAAAGACGCGGCACTGACCGTGCTGGACACCCACGCGGGCGCGGGACTGTACCGGCTCGATGGCGACTATGCCAGCACCAGCGGCGAGGCCGCGGACGGCATCGTCCGGCTTTTTGCACCCACCGCGCCCGCCCTCACGCCCGCCCTGCAGGCCTATGTGGACATGGTCCGCGCCTTCAACCAGGGCAGTGCGCTGCGCGTGTACCCGGGCTCCCCGTTCATCGCCCAGCGCCTGCTGCGCGGCCACGACAAGCTCAAGCTCTTCGAGCTGCATCCCACGGACCTGCGGGCGCTGGCGGGCAACGTGGCCCAGCTGGAGGCAGGCCGCCAGGTGGCCGTCCTGCACGAAGACGGGTTTGAGGGGATCAAGAAATTCCTGCCCCCGCCCGCCCGCCGCGCGCTTGTGCTCTGCGACCCCAGCTATGAAATCAAGAGCGACTACGCCAAGGTGCTCGACATGGCCGCCGACTCGCTCAAGCGTTTTGCCACCGGTACCTATGCGTTCTGGTACCCCATCATCCCGCGCCCGGAAGCCCACGACCTGCCGCGCCGCCTCAAGACGCTGGCCACCAAGGCCGGCAAGGGCTGGCTGCATGCCACGCTCACGGTCAAGAACAGCAAGCTCACTGAAAACGCCGCGGGCGACGTCAAGCGCCCCGGCCTGCCGGCCAGCGGCATGTTCCTGATCAACCCGCCCTTCACCCTGAAGGCGGCGCTGAAGACCGCGCTGCCGCAGATGGTGGAATTGCTGGCGCAAGACAAGCACGCCACGCACACGCTCGAATCCGGCGGCTGACGGCGGCGGTCAGGGGGCGGGGCAGTCCCGCTCGCCCTCGTCCAGCGCAAAAAGCTCCACGGGCTTGAGCCCCAGGCCCACCATCCCCAGCACCTCGGCGGCCCCCCGGCTCAGGTCGATCACGCGGTTGCCCGTGTGCGGGCCCCGGTCGTTGATGCGGACCACGACCGAACGGCCCGTGGCCTGGCTGCGCACGCACACGCGCGAGCCGAACGGCAAGGTGGGATGCGCCGCGGTGAGCGCCTTCATGTCGAAGGGCTCTCCGCTGGCCGTGCGGCGCTTGTGGAACTTCGCGCCGTACCAGGAGGCCAGGCCCACCTCGTCGGCGGGCAGGCGCAGCTGCGGGGCCTGCGGGCTTTCGGTGCCATCCTCCCGCCCACCGGGGCGCGGCGGGTCGATCAGCATGGCCTCGCCCGGCACGCTCAGCAGGTGCGGGGCCAGTGCGTCGGCCTCGGCGGACAGCCCCTGCGCACGCCCCCAGGACGAGCAGCCCCACACCGAAACACCGCAGCAGACCACCCCGAGCACCTTCCACCACAGGGCGGCCCGGCGGCCCTCCACCGGGCCCGCCACCGCGGCATCGCCGCGCGGCTGGCGCATCAGATCCCCAGCCGGCGACAGATCTCCAGCGTCGCGGCACTCTGGTTCATCGTGTAGAAGTGCAGGGCCGGCACGCCGGCACTGCGCAACCGGTCGCACAGGTCGGTCACCACATCCAGGCCAAAGGCCTTGATGCTCGCCGTGTCGTCGCCGAAAGACTGCAGGCGCAGGCGTATCCAGCGGGGAATCTCGGCGCCGCAGGCGTCCGAGAAGCGCATCAGCTGGGTGGAGCTGCCGATGGGCATGATGCCGGGCACCACGGGCACATCGGCGCCCAGGCGCTGCGTGTCTTCCACGAAGCGGAAGTACGCATCGCTGTTGTAGAAATACTGGGTGATCGCCGAGTCCGCTCCGGCCTGCACCTTGGCGATGTACGCCTTCAGGTCCGCCTCGGGCGACTTGGCCTGGGGGTGGACCTCGGGGTAGGCCGCCACCTCGATGTGGAAGTCCCGGCCGGTCTCCGCACGGATGAAGGCCACCAGGTCGCTGGCGTAGTGGAACTCCCCGCCCGCGCCATAGCCGCTGGGCAGATCACCGCGCAGCGCGACCAGGCGCTTGACGCCCATGTCCTTGAGCATGGCAAGCTGCTCGCGCACGGACTGGCGCGTGGCGCCAATGCACGAGAAGTGCGAGGCTGCGCCGACCCCCTCGGCCAGGATTTCGCGCACCGTGCCAAACGTGCCCTCCTGCGTGGAACCGCCCGCGCCGTAGGTCACCGAACAGAAATCAGGGTGCAGCGCATACAGCTGCTGGCGCGCGGTGCGCAGCTTGTCGGCCCCCTCCGGCGTCTTGGGCGGGAAAAACTCGAAGCTCACCGGGAAACCGATGCCCTGGGCATTGGCAGCAATCATGTGGCCCTCCTCGCATAAACAAAAAATTCACGGTTGCCGTCGCCACCCTGGATCGGGCTGTCCAGCCAGGCGTGCACCGCCAGGCCCAGTTCGGCGCAGCAGTCACGGATGCGCTTTTCCACCACGGCGTACAGCGCCTCGTCGCGCACGATGCCGCCCTTGCCCACCTGGCCGGGCTGCAGTTCGAACTGCGGCTTGACCAGCATGAGCAGGTGGCCGTCGGGCCGCAGGAATGCGGCGATGGCAGGCAGCACCAGGGTCAGCGAAATGAAGGACAGGTCGCCCACCACCACGTCGAACAACGGGGTCGTGTCCACGCCCGCGCATTCGGCGCGGCGCCGGCGCTGGACGGGCAGCGTGCCCAGCGCGCGCGCCTCGGCACGCTGCGCACGCTCGGACTTGAAGGCTTCGATGTCCTGGTCCTTGGCGTCGCCGCTGTCATCGTAGGCGTCGTCCACCAGCCCGCCGTTGCGCATCCAGCTGTAGGGCGCCTCGGGCTGGGTCTCGTTGTCCTCGTCCACATCGACGGCTTCGGAGAGCGCGTCCTCGCACGCCTGCTGCAGCGCCTCGGCGGTCAGCGAGCGCGCATTCACGCCCTCGACGCAAACCACCCGCAGATCGCTGTGCAGCCGCTCGTGCAGCTGGCCGTGGCCCACGTCCACGCCGACGACCTGCGCCGCGCCCTGCTGCAACAGGCAATCGGTGAACCCGCCGGTGCTCTGCCCCACATCCAGGCAGCGCAGCCCGGCCACGGGCAGGCCCGTGGCCCCCAAGGCGCCTTCCAGCTTGAGCCCGCCGCGCGAGATGTACTTGGCCTCGGCATCGTCCAGCAGCTTCACCTCGGCCACGGACGGGATGTCATCGCCGTTCTTGGCCACCTTCTGCCAGGGCGCGAGCGGCGACAGGCGCCACTCGACGCCTGCAGCAATCAGTCGCTGTGCCTGCGAACGCGTGGCCGCATGGCCGGACTCCACCAAAAAAACATCTGCGCGCATGCGTCACTCTCTCGTCAATCGACGATGGATTTCATAGCCAAAATGGCTTCTACCGCTTTATCCACAAGCGCTGGCCGCTCCCAAAAAAGGAGCACCAACAGCCACCCGCACGATCAGTAGCGGTACGTGTCGGGCTTGTACGGGCCTTGCTTGGGCACACCGATGTAGGCGGCCTGCTCGTCGGAAAGTTCCGTCAGCATCGCGCCCACCTTCTTGAGGTGCAGGCGCGCCACCTTCTCGTCGAGGTGCTTGGGCAGCACGTAGACCTTGCCGTTCTCGTAGTAGTCGCTGTGGGTGAACAGCTCGATCTGGGCGATGGTCTGGTTGGCGAAGCTCGACGACATCACGAAGCTCGGGTGGCCCGTGCCGCAGCCCAGGTTCACCAGGCGGCCCTTGGCCAGCAGGATGATGCGCTTGCCGTCCGGGAAGATCACGTGGTCCACCTGGGGCTTGATCTCTTCCCACTCGTACTGCTCGAGCGTCGCGACCTGGATCTCGTTGTCGAAGTGGCCGATGTTGCAGACGATGGCCTGGTCCTTCATGGCCTTCATGTGGTCGTGGGTGATCACGTCCTTGTTGCCGGTGGTGGTCACGAAGATGTCGGCCTTGTCGGCGGCGTATTCCATCGTCACGACCTTGTAGCCTTCCATCGCGGCCTGCAGGGCGTTGATGGGGTCGATCTCGGTCACCCAGACCTGGGCGCTCAGGGCGCGCAGGGCCTGGGCAGAGCCCTTGCCCACGTCGCCGTAGCCGGCCACGCAGGCCACCTTGCCGGCGATCATCACGTCGGTGGCGCGCTTGATGCCGTCCACCAGCGACTCGCGGCAGCCGTACAGGTTGTCGAACTTGCTCTTGGTCACCGAGTCGTTCACGTTGATCGCGCGGAACATCAGCGAGCCCTTGGCCGACATTTCCTTCAAGCGGTGCACGCCGGTCGTGGTCTCTTCGGTCACGCCGATGATCTGCGCGCTCTTGCGGCTGTACCAGGTCGGGTCCACGGCCAGCTTGGCCTTGATGGAGGCGAACAGGCAGGTTTCTTCTTCGCTGGTGGGGTTGGCGATCAGCGATGCGTCCTTTTCGGCGCGCTTGCCCAGGTGCATCAGCAGCGTGGCGTCGCCGCCGTCGTCCAGGATCAGGTTGGGGCCTTCGCCTTCGGTGCCGGCGGGGCCGAAGTCGAAAATGCGGTGGGTGTAGTCCCAGTATTCGGCCAAGGTCTCGCCCTTCACGGCGAACACGGGCGTGCCGCTGGCGGCAATCGCGGCGGCGGCGTGGTCCTGCGTGGAGAAGATGTTGCACGAAGCCCAGCGCACCTCGGCACCCAGGGCCTGCAGCGTCTCGATCAGCACGGCGGTCTGGATCGTCATGTGCAGGCTGCCGGTGATGCGGGCGCCCTTGAGCGCCTGCTTGGCGGCGAATTCCTCGCGGATGGCCATCAGGCCGGGCATCTCCGTTTCGGCGATGCGGATCTCTTTACGGCCCCAGGCGGCCAGGCCGATGTCGGCAATGATGCAGTCGGTGTTGACCGGGGCGTTGACGCGTGCGTTCATGATGGTGTGCTCCAAAGCATGTTTGAAAGACCACATTCAGCGCGGGGATGAGACGGAAGGCTCACCACACGAGAAGTGGATGAGCGTCGTTGCTAGATGACTCCGAGCCTCACGCCCCGCCAGTGCTGGGGACGCTGCAACGCTCCTCGGATCGGCGGATTATAAAAGCAAGTGCGGGAGGCGAGGGAGCGCCCCGCCTCGGTGCCTTGGGCCGCGCTACGGCGCCAGCACGACCACGTGGCCTTCCTGCGGATCGATGCGGCCCGCATGCAGGTCCTCGACCAGGGCCTGCGCCGCCGCGAAACCCTGGTGTTCGCGCACCCGCATCCAGGGCTGGTGCGCGCTGCCGACGCGGTCGATGAACGCGCGCTGGGCGGCATTGAACTTCTGGTTGACCACCTCGGGGCCCCAGTCCGCATTGCGCTTCCTGATCTGCACCGGCGCGAAATAGAACACGGGCGCGGGCCCCGGCAGGGCCGTGTCGCGCAGGAAGTGCGTGTTCTGCGCCGACCCCGCATAGCAGTCGTACACCAGGGCATCGCCCAGGTGGTGGTGCACGCGCGAGCGCAGATCCTCGTCGCCCGAGAAATCGACATACAGCGTGGGCACACCGGCATCCAGGGCCTCCAGCTCACCATACGCCACCGTGCGCTGGTAGCAGCCCAGGCCCTGCACGAAGGCACTGTTGCGCGGCGCGGTGAGCCCCAGGCGCTCGATCTGCCCGGGCCCCTCCAGGCAGAACGCGGTGCCGTAGGCCGTCTTGCTCGATGCGCTGGAGAACAGCAGCCGCCGCGCGCCGAAAAATCCGTTGTCCTGCAGGAAGTCCGCCAGCATGAACGACGTGATGAACAGCGGCCGCACCAGCATCTGGTAGTTTTCATCGCCTGCCCGGTATGCCGGGTCGGCGCTGGTGCGCGTGTACTGGTTGTAGGCCGAGGTGAGCGACTGGCGGTGCTCCGCGCCGTCGTAGAAGCCCCGGGCCGTCACGCGCACCGGCGCCATGCGCACATGGCTCGCAATGGGCCAGTAGCCGTAGAAGCGCTCGCCCACGGCCACGCCCTGCACGCCGGAGGCCACCACGTCGGCAAAGCCCCACACGGGCATGTGGCCCCAGCCCGCTTCGCCCGTGGGGAAAAAGTCCCAGTACTTCATCGCGTCGCCAAAGGCGGCGTAGGTGATGTTGTTCGTGGTCACCGCCACGCGGTCCACGCGCAGCAGGGCCTCGCCGGGCTGCAGTGGAGCAAGGGGGAGCTCCTCGGTGCGGGTGTGATTCAATGCATTCCTGTCGGTCAACAGGCGGGTGAGCAGCGTCATGGAAAGTCTCCGTTTCAAGGGTGAAAAAACACTCAGGGCACTGTATGGCGCCCTGCCGCCGCGTGGGTTCGGAAACCGGTGAACCCGCCGCGCAAGACCCTTGCCGCCAGCTCCAGCGCGGCCCCCAGGCCGCTCAAGCGCCCCCGCCAGGCCCGGGCGCGCTTCACGGTGCAGGCCATCTACGACGCCTTTGTTCGGATTTGGCAACGCGACGGCTGGGACAAGCTCACCACGCGCAATGTGGCGCTGGAAACCGGCATTTCCGTCGGCACGCTGTACGACTATTTCCCCAACAAGACAGCGCTGCTGTCGGGCTATGTGCGCCACTGCGTCGAGGCCCTGCTCGCCGCCATCGACCGCGAGGCCGTGCAGCCCGAGGGCCTGCCATGGACGCAGCGCATTCACCATCTCGTGCGCCTGGTGTGCGGCGTGGATGCGCCCGGGCTGCCGCCCTTCCACCCCGACATGCTGGCGCTGGAGGCGCAGATGGCCGAGCCCCGGCACCACCGCCGCGTGCACGAAGAGCTGGCCGCCGCCTGGGGCCGGGTGATTGCCGCCTGCACCGACCTGCCCCGCCCGCCCGGGCAAGCACTGCTGCAGGCGCTGCACCTCTCGGCCTGGGGTGGGCGGCGCTATGCGCTGCTGCTGCAGCTCGATCCCCCCGCCATGCGGCAGTGGGCCGACGGTGTGGAGCAACTGTGCTGCGCCGCCATCCTGCAGGCCGCCAGCGCGCCGGGCTGAAGCCCTGTCACCTGCGCGGCTGCCTTGCCCCGCGGGCCGCCCGACACTGGCGCCCTCACCAAAAAACACCAACGGAGCACTGCATGGACCCCAAGGACAAGGTCATCATCGTCACCGGCGGCGCCAGCGGCATCGGCCGCAGCATCGCGCGGCGTTTTGCGCAGGAAGGCGCCCGCGCCGTGGTCGTGGCCGACCTGCACCTCGCGCCCGCGCAGGCCGTGGCCGACGAGATCGGTGGCCTGGCCGTGCGCTGCGATGTGTCGAAGGAGGCCGACATCCAGGCGCTGGTGGCCACCACGCGCGAGCGCTACGGCCGGGTCGATGCCTACATCTCCAACGCAGGCATCCTGGGCCGCCCGGGCGGCATCGAACTCGAGGACCCACTGTGGGACGCCATGTGGAACATCCACGGCATGGCCCACGTGTGGGCCGCACGCGCCGTGGTGCCCGAGATGGTGGAGCGCGGCGAGGGCTTCTTCCTCGTCACGGCCTCGGCGGCCGGGCTGCTGACCATCGTCGAGTCCGCCCCCTACGCCGTCACCAAGCATGCCGCCGTGGCCTTCGCCGAGTGGCTGCGCATCGCCTATGGCCGCAAGGGCGTGGGTGTGGCCTGCCTGTGCCCGCAGTCGGTGCAGACCGCCATGGTGACGGGCGATGGCGGTTCGGCCTCGCACGACGGCATCCTGCCGCCCGAACAGGTGGCGGGCGACGTGCTGGCCGCCATGCAGGACGGGCGCTTCCTGGTGCTGCCCCACCCCGAAGTGGCGCAGTACTTCCGCAACAAGGGGCAGGACTACGAGCGCTGGCTGGGCGGCATGCAGAAGATGTATGCCCGGCACGCCCAGGCGCAGGCACAGGCCAGCTGAACGGAAACGGGCGTTGAAGAACGGCCGGAAGAGGGTTCGCAGCGGGCGCCGGTAAAATCGCCGCTTCCGGGCGCCGCTGCGCCTGCCGCGCCGACTGCCGCAGAGTCCTGCCGCAGCGCGCCCTGCCCCTCTTCTGGAACCCCCCTGTGTCCTACGCCTCAGAAACCCGGCGCCGCCGCACCTTTGCCATCATTTCCCACCCCGACGCCGGTAAGACGACGCTGACGGAAAAGCTGCTGCTGTTCTCGGGCGCGATCCAGATCGCCGGTGCCGTCAAGGGCCGCAAGGCCAGCCGCCATGCCACCTCGGACTGGATGGAGATCGAAAAGCAGCGCGGCATCTCGGTGGCCTCGTCGGTGATGCAGATGCTGTACCGCGAACACGTGATCAACCTGCTCGACACGCCCGGCCACAAGGACTTCTCGGAAGACACCTACCGCGTGCTCACCGCCGTCGATTCGGCGCTGATGGTGATCGACGCGGCCAACGGCGTGGAAGCGCAGACACGCCGCCTGATCGAGGTTTGCCGCCAGCGCGACACGCCCATCATCACCTTCGTGAACAAGATGGACCGCGAGGTGCGCGACCCGCTGGACATCATGGACGAGGTCGAGCGCGAACTGGGCATGCCCTGCTGCCCCATGACCTGGCCCGTGGGCCAGGGCAAGGCCTTCGGCGGCATCATCAACCTGCGCACCCAGACGATGACGGTGTTCGAGTCCGGCAGCGAGCGCCGCCCGCAGGACTTCGAGGCCATCCCGCTGTCCGACGAGGCCACGCTGCGTGCGCGCTTCGGCGCCGAGTTCGATGCGGCGCTGGAGAGCATGGAACTGGCCGTGGGCGCATCGCCCGCCTGGGACCACGAGGCCTTCCTGGCCGGCAAGCTCACGCCCGTGTTCTTCGGCTCGGGGGTGAACAACTTCGGGGTGATGGAAGTGCTCGACGCCCTGGTGGACATGGCCCCGCCGCCCGGCCCGCGCGTGAGCACGCTCGAGGTCAACAAGCAGCCCGTGGTCAAGACCATCCAGCCCGAGGACGAGGGCTTCGCCGGCGTGGTCTTCAAGGTGCAGGCCAACATGGACGCCAACCACCGCGACCGCATCGCCTTCGTGCGGGTGGCCTCGGGCAAGTACATGCCGGGCATGAAGCTCAAGGTGCAGCGCACCGCCAAGGAACTGCGCCCCACCAGCGTGGTGACCTTCATGAGCCAGCGCCGCGAGGCGGTGGAAGAAGCCTACGCGGGCGACATCATCGGCTTCACCACCCACGGCGGCGTGCAGCTCGGGGACACCATCACCGACGGCGCCAACCTGCAGTTCACCGGCCTGCCGTTCTTCGCGCCCGAGATGTTCATGACCGTGGTGCTCAAGAACCCCCTGCGCACCAAGCAGCTGCAGCAGGGCCTGGCCCAGCTGGGCGAGGAAGGCGCGATCCAGGTCTTCAAGCCCGACGCCGGCGGCAACATGCTGCTGGGCGCCGTGGGCCAGCTGCAGTTCGAGGTGGTGCAGCACCGCCTGAAGGCCGAGTACGACGCCGACGTGCGCCTGGAAGGCTGCCAGTACACGGGCGCCCGCTGGATCACGGCCGACAACGCGGCCGACCTGCGCGCCTTCACGGACGCCTACCCGCTGCGCCTGGCGCACGACGCGGCCGATACGCTGGCCTACCTGTGCACCAGCCCCTATGACGTGCGCCTGGCGCAGGAGCGGTTTCCCAAGATCCACTTCCACCCGCTGCGCGAGCATGCGGGCCTGGCGCTGCAGAAGGCGGGCTGAGCCCAGCGCCCCCCGCGTGCCCCATCTCTCTGCAATGTCCTTTCACAATAGGAAACCATGGGCTGCCTGGATGTGGCCCTTGCTGGGCTGCATGATCGGCTGGCTGCGCATCTACCCACAGATGAAGGGTGGACTGCACCCGGACGCTGAGTATGTTTATCTGCCAGCCGCAAGAGCGCTGCTGGATCAGGGCTGGTCTTTTTTTGCATCCGCTGCAAGCTACAGGGTCGCACCACTCGGCTATGTATGGCCCGCACTGTGGGGCGCCGATCCCGTCTGGATCCGTGGAGCCAACTGCGTGCTGTGGGCAGGCTGCATGCTGGCCGCATGGCGCTGCGCGACCTTGCTGGGTGGACTCCGCGCCGGTGTGGTCGCCATTGCGCTGCTCGCCTTGCACCCAGAACTGATCAAGTACTTCCCCACGGAGTTGACGGAGCCCATCTTCCTTTTCGGCCTTTTTGGCTGGCTCTGGACAATTGCCGAGTGGTTGATTGGTCAAAACGAATCGCGCACCCTGCGCGCGTCCAGTGCGGCGTTCCTGACGCTGACCCTGCTGTCGCGGCCTGTGCTGCAGTTGCTGGTTCCGCTGGGCCTGCTCGCCACCCTGCTTCTGGCATGGCACTGGCGCCGAAGCGCGCGGCCCCCTTGGCAAGCTGCCGCACGGCTGTGCAGGCAAATGGCCTGGATCCTCGGTATCAGCTTGGCATTGCCTGCCATGCTAACTTTGAAGAACGGGCTGCTTTTTGGACTCTGGGGGCTGGGAACGGGTGCCGGCACCGGCCTCTACCTGGGGGTGCACCCGCTGTTCCAGGGAACCGAGCCCGCGTTTCTCGGACTGGCCTATGACATCAACGATTTGGTCCTCAAGGTCACCGGGAACCGTGATCACCTGACCCTCGCTGCGGATCGTGTGGCGTCTTCCGCAGCCTGGATACAGATCGGTAGTCTGTCTTTGGGTGAAGGTCTTGCGTTTTTCTCACGCAAACTCTGGTGGTGGATGGCGCACCATCCTGCCTCACTCGCAGTGCACGGCAATGCGCTGCGCACCATCCGGCTGTTTGAATGGCTGGCCCTGGCGGCGTGCACCATCCACATGGCTTGGGTGTGGCGCCACGAGGGCTGGACCGCATTCCGGCATCGACTTCCAACTCCCCATTTCGCCTCCACCACAACGGCGTCGCCGCCATGGTCAGCAGGGCGGCAACTGGTGATGTGGCTGTTTCTCGCAGGAGTCGGCGGCCTAGTACTTGCACAGCTGCTGCCCATTCTCTACAACAGCCGCTATAGCTCTGCACTGCTCGACCCATGGTTGCTGTTGTTGACGGGCTTCAGCACCGCCTATTTTCTGCACCCATATCGGTTTGCGGGAGGTTGGCACCCCAGCCGATGGCACCTAGCCCTGATCGGCCGCAACCCGGCGACATGCCAGCGGGTCAACTTGTGGCCTGGGGTGATCACGTTACCCGCCTTGCTCGTGATCGCGGTGCTGTGCTTCAACACGGTCCGCCGCTATGAAATGGTAGCCATTGACAACAATCGTATAGGGGCGCACCGTGAACGGCTGGTTTTTTCGGACCATGCCGGCCTATCGGCGAGCGGGATGGCCCGCCAACCCGATGGACAGTGGCTGATGACCGAATCACCAGCGGTATTGGCCTTGTCCGTTTCCGCTGAGGAGGTCGCATCGCTCAGGCAGCAGCGGCGGTACAACGCGCTCTGGGAAGTCCACATGGCGGTCCAATCCCAGCGAATGAGCCGGTGCCGGATCGCGCACGTCACGTACACACGTCCCGAGCTCGGGACGGAGCGCCCCGTTTCGCGGGTCAATCTGCGGGCCGATGGCCAACCCCGCCTCTACGCCGTGCACGCCAATGCGGACTTGCGTCCCGATGCCGCAGGGGACCTGCGTTTGACATTCCATTGCCCGGTGGGCACATTGGTGCGATGGAACGGCGCACGCCTGCTGGAGTCCTTGTATACCGAACATGCCTACCAGCAACTCACGGGCCTTTGATGATGACAATGCAACTGAGTCTTCTTACCCTGCTGTGCGTAGTCTGCATTTCGGTTGGCCAACTGCTATTCAAACAGGCCGCCCAGTCGCTACCGCCGGAGCCTCAGATCCTCGACTGGGTGTTCAACGGATGGCTACTCGCATCGCTCGCGCTGTACGGTTTGACCACGCTTGGGTGGGTGTGGATCTTGCGGCATGCTCCACTGCATCTGGCCTATCCGTTTATGGGCCTGGCGTTCCTGATCGTGCCAGTGCTGGCCTGCCTGTTCCTTGGCGAACCGCTGCACTGGCGCACCCTGGCTGGCGGAGCGCTAATCCTTGCGGGCGTGGCCTTGGCATCGCACTGAGTCGCAGACACAAGGAAACCCAGATGCGCATTGCAGTCGCAATTCCCTGCTACAAGGTCACCCGGCATGTACTCGATGTGATTGCCGGCATCGGCCCCGACGTCGAGGTTGTCTACGCCGTCGATGACGCCTGCCCCGATGGCAGCGGACGTTTCATCGAGGAGAACAACCGCGATGCGCGCGTGCGGGTGCTGTACAACCCGCAGAACCGAGGCGTGGGCGGCGCCATCGTCACCGCCTACAAGGCAGCTATCGCCGACGGCATGGACATCGTGGTGAAAATAGATGGCGATGGCCAGATGAACCCGGCATTGCTGCCACAATTTGTGCGGCCGCTGCTGCGGGGTGAGGCCGACTATACGAAGGGCAACCGCTTCTTCCGGCCCGAGTCGGTGCAGGGCATGCCACCGGTGCGGCTGTTCGGCAACGCCGTACTGTCCTTCATGACCAAGCTCAGTTGCGGCTACTGGAACATCATGGATCCAACCAACGGTTATACGGCGGCGCGCACCTGCGTACTGGCCGAGTTGCCGCTGGACAAGCTCGAACAGCGCTATTTCTTCGAAACCGACATGCTGTTTCGCCTGAATACCGTGCGCGCCGTGGTCAAGGATGTCCCCATGGACGCTGTATATGCCAACGAACAATCGCACCTGGAGGTTGGCAGGGTGCTCCCGGAGTTCCTGCTCAAGCATGCATCACGGCTGTGGCGACGCTACATCTACAGTTACCTCGTCCGCGATTTCAATGTGGGCTCACTGTACAGTCTGGCGGGCCTGGCGTTGCTGAGCTTCGGGCTTTCGTTTGGCATCTATGGATGGATCAACGGAGTGCTTCATGCCGAGCCGGCAACCAGTGGCACGGTCATGCTGGCCGCGCTGCCTGTGATCGTTGGCATCCAATGCTGGATCGCCTTCCTCCACCACGACGTCAGCAATGTACCCGTCGAGCCACTGAGCCGACTTCTCGATGAGACCGCGTGACGGTCAAGGCTACCCGATGGATTTAGCGCCTCCGCCGTTCCCATGTCCTGGCTTGGAGCAAACCCCACCCGTTTTCGACAACCCTGGCGGCATTGACCACATCCCGGCGGCGGCTGGCTTCATCAACGCCTCGCCCGGCCTTCCAGGACGGGAGAAGTGACCACGGCCGTCTATGTGCTCTCGCACTATGCCGTGCTGGGGGCTCTCCTGCTGACTTGCTGGGGCACGGGCCGCATGGCCCTTGCCCGGCTCCAGGTGGAACTCCCGTCTCCAGTCCTGGCCATGGCGTTCTCCACTGCGGTCGGGCTGGGCGTCGCCATCTGCCTGCTGCAGGCGCTCGGAATCGCAGGTCTATTCAATAGATACTGGATCGCCGCCCTGGGGCTGGGGGGCTTCGTGATGGGCCTCACACAGGCCCTGTCCGAACACCGCAAAACACCATCGGTCTCAGACCGGCTGCCCACGGCAGGTTTTGGTGGCCAAGTTGCCCTGGCCTGCCTCGTCATCGCCATGGCCTCCTTGCTGGTCAGGCCGCTGTCGCCTCCCTTGGCCTGGGACGAGCTGATGTACCACCTGCCCCACGCGCGGCAATGGGCTGAGAGTGGCCGGCTTCAAGTCAATGCCCCGCTGCGATATCCCTGGTTCCCCTACAACTTCGACCTGCTGTATGCCGCCGCGCTGCTGTTCGGCAACGACGTGGTGCCGCACCTGCTGCATGCCTCGGCCGGGTGGCTGACCGCGTGGATGATCTACGGCTTGGGCGCGCTGCATCTGAACCGTGCCGCAGGATGCCTGGCAGCCGTCCTCTGGTTGGTGCTCACCAAGGCGGAGTTCGAAAATGCATACATCGACATGGGCGTCACGCTGTTTGTGCTGTGTGCCGCGGTCGCATTTCAGCAGGCTTGCAGCACCGCCAAGCGCCGGTGGTTGATTGCCAGCGGATTCCTGCTCGGCATCGCCTTGGGCTCCAAGTACCAGGCGCTTGGCCTGCTGCCTTTCTTCGCAGCAGCGTTGCTGGTCCGAGACCGGCGCACTTCCACCTGGCTGATCGTCATCGCCGCCACGGCGTTGCCGTGCATCTATTGGTACGCGCGCAACTTCATCTCCACGGGAGATCCCTTCAACCCGATTGGCGGCCCGCTCTTTGGCTTCAACGACTGGGATACCGGGGACTACAGAGCGCAGTTCGACGACTTGCGGCGCAATGCAGCGCTTCCGCACTGGGCGCTGTGGCCCGCATTGCTGGCACCCTTCGTCCCGACGCTGCGCCGTTCACCCGGAGGGCGCCAAGCCATGTGGCTCACTGCATGGATGCTGATTGTCTGGTGTTCCAGTTCGCGCTACCCCAGGTATTTGATGCCAGCGTACCCCTTACTGGCCCTTCTTTCCGTGGGCACCTGTCTGCCGTTGGTCCAGCGCTTGGCTGCACATTGGCCTGCGTCGCTCACGCGCGCCACGACCTGGCTGCTGCTGGGCACCCTCTCCGTCGCTGCCGGGATGGCGCTCCACAAACAAACCAAACATCTCGCAACCACCCCCGCGGCAAGAGAGCAATTGCTGCGTGCCGAGGTCAATGGCTATGGAATGTGGGAACACCTGCGGCTGCGCCCGGCGGGCCGGCTCTACCAACTCGGCCTGGAAGACTCTCTCTACTATGCCCCCCAGACTGTGTGGGGTGATGTATTCGGGCCGTGGCGCTACCGCGACGTACAGAATCTCTCTGCGCCGGCGTTGCACCGCAAGCTCGCCGCCGGTGGGTTCGACGCGCTTGTTGTCGACACGTCGCGCTTCCCCGATGTGACGAACCGACCGGGATTTTCCGAATGGTTCGAGTTGCTGCATACCGACCACCATGTCCGGCTATACCGCCTCTTGCCACATCTCTCCAACCTCCGGTGAAACAGGAGGGCTTCGAGACCACAACCCGCGGGGGGCGGGCGCGTGGAGATGAGTCCGTGTCTTCAAGCAACCTGAAAACACGCCCCTCGCCACCACCAAAATGCGCGACCGGCCTCAGGGCCGGTACTCCCACCCATGGGGATTGGTGTCCTTCTGCAAGCACAGCGCCAGCCCCAGCGCCGTGACCGACCCGCTGAAGCACACGAAGGTGGCCTGGTGGGTGCCCCACTCGCGCTGGCAGTGGTGCAGGAAGCCGGCCTTCAGGCGGCCCTGGCGGTGCTCTTCGGCCAGGGCCAGCACGGACGGGTTCCTGGCTTCGGCCTTGAACTCCACGACGAGGTCGCGCCATTCCGGGACCAGGCCATCGAGCTTGCCGGCCGCGCGCTGGCAGACGGCCGCTGAATCGCCGTGCGCCCGCGCCATGGCGGGGGCCGCAGCGCAGCACCCCGCCCACATGAAGAAGAAGAAGAAGAAGATCAAGGCCCCACGCTGCACGACAACTATCTCCCGGACAATGGCGCTCTCTTGCGCAAGAGCCGCAGCATAACGACATACCGCATGCAAGCCCTGAACCTTTGGCCCCCGGAGGCCCGCCGCGACCTGGTGGGCGTTTTCACCGACATCGACGACACCCTGACCACCGAGGGCGCCATCACGCCCGACGCGCTGCAGGCGCTGGCCGACCTGAAGGCGGCGGGCCTCGTGGTCATCCCCATCACCGGCCGGCCGATCGGCTGGTGCGAGCCCTTCATGACCGCAGGCGCGGGCGCGGCCTGGCCCGTGGATGCGATGGTGGCGGAGAACGGTGCCGTGGCGTTTGCGCGGGGCCCGGGCTCCGGGCAGCCGCTGGCCAAGCGCTACCAGCAGGACGCCGCCACGCGCAGCGCCAACCAGGCGCGCATGCGCGAGATCGCGGCCCTGGTGGCGGCCGAAGTGCCCGGCGTGGACTTGAGCAGCGACAGCGCGGGGCGCGAGACGGACATCGCGTTCGACTACGCCGAGTTCGCCCGGCATACGCCCGACACCGTGCAGCGGGTGCTGGCCGTGCTGCAGCGCGTGGGCATGCAGACCACGGTGAGCAGCATCCACATCCACGGCTGCTTCGGTGATTTCAACAAGTGGCAGGGCGCGAACTGGATCGTGCGCGCGCTGTGGGGCCGGGACCTGGCGCAGGAGCTGGACCGCTGGGTGTTCGTGGGCGATTCGGGCAACGACCAGGCGATGTTCGAGCACTTCACCCACAGCGTGGGCGTGGCCAACATCGCGCGCTTTGTGCCGCAGCTGCGGCACCTGCCGCGCTATGTGACAAAGGGCGAACGCGGCGCGGGGTTTGCCGAGGTGGCGCGGGCCATCCTGTCGGGCCACGGGCGCGGCCAGGCGCCGAGCGCCCAGCGAGCCACCCCTGGGCTTGAATGAAAACACCGCTTGGCGCTTGATAGGAAAGCGCCAATAGCTATATATTTTATAGCAAATTAACCACCCGACCCCACGCGGGTGCGCGGGCAGGCGGCGCGCCAGGACATGTACCGAAGGCCGCGCCGCAAGGCGCCCGGGCGCCGTGCCGCGTCGGCATGCGCTGCTGCACGGCCCGGCGGCTCCGTGGCAACTTTGGCAGGCTTGGCAAGCGTCGCAGGCCTATTCGGCGGGCTGGGGCGGCTTGCCCGCCCCGCGCGGTTTGCGCGCGCGGGTTGCCGCTGCCTTGGCGGGCGCGGCCGCAGGGGCCGCCGCCTTGGACGATGGCGCGGCCGGGGCCCCGGCATCGGCCTGCGCTGCGGCGCCCGCCGCGCCGGCCTTGCGCCCGCCGCTGCTCTTGCGCGGGGTGGATGCCGGGCGGCGGCTGCGGGGCGCGGGTGCCGGCGCAGGGGCATCGGGCAGCGCATCGCTCGCGGTCCCTTCCGCCGCCGCCACGGGCGCCTGCACGGGCACGTGCACGGGTTCCTCGTCCGCGAGGTCCTCGCCCTGCGCCGTCTCATGGCCGGATTGCGCCTGGGCCGTCACGGGCGCCGGCAGCTGCGGGCGAAAGTAGCTGCCCGCCGGGCGCTCCGGCAGCGCATCGTCGCGCGCGCCGGAAGCCGGCGGCTCGGCACGGGTTTCTGCCGGCATGTCCTGGCGCGCATCCGGCGGCATCGCCCCGGCGCGCGCAGCGGCATCGCCCCGGCGCCCGCGCGAACGACCGCCACGCCCACCGCCCTCGCTGCCGCCAGCGGATGCCTCCGGCACCGACGCGACCGCATGGAAATCATGGCGGAAGTACCCCGCCCCGCCCTGCCGCTCGGCGGGCGCGTCGGCTCGGCCCACGGGCTCGGCCCCCGTGGCCGCGGGACCGTGGCCCCGGAACACATACGCGCCCGATTTCTCGTCGCGCCCGAACTCCAGCAGCCCCCGCGCCTGCGCTTCTTCGAGCAGGTTGCCAAAGGTGCGAAAGCCGTAGTAGCCCTCGCTGAAATCGGGCTTGCGGCGCTTGATGGCTTCCTTGAGCACCGAGGCCCAGATCTTGCCGCTGTCGCCACGCTCGGAGGTCAGGGCCTCGAAGGTCTCCACCGCCAGCTCGACGCCCTGGGCGCGGCGCACCTCCTGGCTTTCCTTGCGATGGCGCTCTTCCTCGGGGGACCGGCGCGGTGCGGGTGCCGCGCCGGGGGGCTGGCGCCGGGCCAGCGCGCGCTGCTTCTCGCGCACGAGGTCGTCGTAGAAGATGAATTCGTCGCAGTTGGCGATCAGCAGGTCGGACGTGGACTGCTTCACGCCCACGCCGATGACCTGCTTGTTGTTCTCGCGCAGCTTGGACACCAGCGGCGAAAAGTCCGAGTCGCCGCTGATGATGACGAAGGTGTTGACATGCGACTTGGTGTAGCACAGGTCCAGCGCGTCCACCACCAGGCGGATGTCGGCCGAGTTCTTGCCCGACTGGCGCACATGGGGGATCTCGATCAGCTCGAAATTCGCCTCGTGCATGGTCGCCTTGAAGCCCTTGTAGCGCTCCCAGTCGCAATAGGCCTTCTTGACCACGATGGAGCCCTTGAGGAGCAGGCGCTCCAGCACGGGCTTGATGTCGAACTTTTCGTACTGCGCATCGCGCACGCCCAGGGCGACGTTTTCAAAGTCGCAAAACAGGGCCATGCTGATGCTGTCGGAGGGGGATGCCATAAATGCTCGCGGTGTTCCGTTCAATGTTGGGACGGATCATCACACGGAACGTCATACGCCCCTCCAGAGGCCACGTCGCGGTACCGATGAATAGCTTGAGCGCGGACCTTCAGTGACAAAAGTTTGCCAGCGAAACGTCGTAACTGGCGCGTCCCAGGCCAGTGCCCCCGCGCAAGGGCCGCCAAGCCGCTTGCGGCGCTTCACTTCCGTGCGCTGGGGGCGTCCCCCTCCCGCCAGCGCAGCGCAGCGAGAGAGGGGGAAGCGGCGCAGCCGCTCAGGGGGAGCTCACTTCAACTCGGCTTTGCCAGGCCCAGTTTCTCGACCAGCGCCTTCTCGCGCGTGAAGGTGTCCTGCGCGAATTTCTTGTACGCCGCCGTGCTCATGTACATCGGCACCATGTCGTAGCGGGCCAGGGCCGTGCGGTAGCTTTCCTGCTCCATGGCCTGCTTGAACGCGTCGTGCAGGCGCTTGACCACCGCATCGGGCGTGCCCTTGGGCGCGCCGATGCCAAAGGGCGAGTTCTGCACCAGGTTCAGGCCCAGCTCCTTGAGCGTGGGCGCATCGGGGAACTTGGCCAGGCGCTCGGCGCCCCAGGTGTTGAGCACGCGCAGCTTGCCGGCCTCGACCTGCGGCGCAAAACCGGTGGAGTCGGCCGCCGCCATGATCTGCCCGCCCAGGATGGACTGCATGAGGTCGGCGCTGCCCTTGTAGGGCACGTGCAGCAGCTCGATGCCCAGCTGCTGCGCGATGAGCTCCATGGTCAGGTGCGGGCTTGTCATGGTGCCGGTGGAGCCGTAGCTGAGCTTGCCGGGGTTGGCCTTGGCCCAGGCGACGAAGTGCGTCCAGGTCTTGAGCGGCGAGTCGGCGGGTACCACCAGGCCGAACGCATAGCCCGTGACGTTCAGCACGTAGCTGATGTCCTTGACCGGGTCCCAGTTGATCTTGGTGGTGTAGGGCAGGCGGAACACCCCGAGCGGGATCTGCGCCACCGTGTAGCCATCGGCAGCGGCCGATTGCAGCGCCTGCGCGGGCAGCGTGCCGCCGGCGCCCGGCTTGTTCTCCACGATCACGGGCTGGCCCAGGATCTTGCTGGCGTTGTCGGCCAGGGAGCGCATGGTGATGTCGGTGGGGCCGCCCGCCGGGAAGGCGATCACGAGCTTGATGGGCTTGTTGGGAAAGCTCTGGGCCTGAGCCAGGAATGCGGGGGCGGCGAGGCTGGCGGCTCCCCATTGGATGATCTGGCGGCGTTGCATGGCGGGCTCCTGAAAAGGCAAAACGAAGACCCCTTCATTGGACTGCAGCCACGGCGGCCAGGGCATGCGGAAACCCCCTAGCCGCTGTCGCCAACGCGGCACCCCTGGGCCGCGTTTCGCGCCTCGGTGCCACCGCCAGGGGCGGCGGCCGCCGCCGCTCGCCCGCGCCGCGCCGGTGGGGCGGGCATGGGCCGGAATGGGCTGTCCGCCAACCCCGGGGTTCAAGCCTTGTAGGTGGACAGCAGGATGCTGGTCTCGGTGTTGGCGATGCCGGGCGTGAGGCGGATGCGGCCCAGCGCCGCGTCGAACGCCTCCAGGCTCTCGGCGCGCACCTCGGCCACGATGTCCCAGCGGCCGTTGGTGGTGTGCAGCGTGCCCACCATGGGCTCGCCGCGCAGCGCGCGGATCACCTCGGGCGCGGCGTTGCCCTCCACCGCGATGCTCATCCACGCGCGGATGCGCTGCGGTTCGGAATCCGGCCGCAGGCGCACGGTGTAGCCCACGATCACGCCGCCCTCCTCCATCTTGTGCAGCCGGTTCTGCACCGTGCCGCGCGATACGCGCAGCTTCTGCGCGAGGGTGGCCACGGGGGTGCGCGCGTCGGCGCGCAGGATGCTGAGGATTTCCCGGTCGGTGTCGTCCAGCCTGTTCATAGTGGGCCTCATTGCTATCAGAGTGGCAGATTTTGCAGCATTTTGACCAGTTCTAAGGCTATTGGTTGGCGTGGGCTGCCAGCAAAATTCTCCCACCCCCTTCCTTGCACCATCCACCGCCATGCCCACACCTGCTTCCGCCCAGGCCCCCCGCGCCGTCGTGATGGTGCGCCCGCACCACTTTCACCCCAACCCGGAAACCGCGCACGACAACGCCTTCCAAACCCGGCCGTGGAACGCCACCGCGGCAGAGACGGCGCTCCAAGCCCATGCCGAAGTCACGCAGGCCGCCGCGCGGCTCGAAGCCGCGGGCGTGCGCGTGCACCTGTTCGAGGACCGGGGCGAGCGCCACGCGCCGGACGCCGTGTTTCCCAACAACTGGTTCTCCACCCACGCGGGCGGGCACGTGGCCGTGTACCCGATGTACGCCGCGAGCCGCCGGCGCGAGCGCCGCAGCGACGTGCTGGACCTGCTCAAGGCCGAGTACCGCGTGCAGGACGTGATCGACTACTCGGGCCTCGAGGCCGACGGCATGTTCCTCGAAGGCACGGGCGCCATGGTGCTCGACCACATCTCCCGGGTCGCCTACACCGCGCAGTCGAACCGCGCCGACCCCGTGGCCCTGGAGCGCTTTTGCACCCACTTCAACTACGAGCCCATGGTGTTCGCCACCGCCGACGCGCGGGGGCAGCCCTGCTACCACACCAACGTGATGCTCTGCGTGGGCACCGATTTCGCGCTGGGCGGCTTCTACATGATCACCGACCCGGCGCGGCGCGAGGCCGTGCGCGAGCGCCTGCGCGAAACCGGGCGCGAGGTGATCGAACTGAGCGCGGCGCAGATCGCCGACTTCGCAGGCAACGCGCTGGAACTCACGGGCGCCCAGGGCCGCGTGCTGGCCCTGTCGTCGCGCGCGGCGGCCAGCCTGGCGCCCGCGCAAAAGGCCGTGATCGAGCGCAGCGCCCGCCTGCTGCCGCTGGCCGTGCCCACCATCGAACTGGCCGGGGGCTCGGTGCGCTGCATGCTGGCGGGCATCCATCTGGCGCGGCGCCATGCCCCCGTATCCACGGAAATCCATATCAAAGTGGCCGCTAGCGCCTTCTGAACAACCGCGGACAGCTATACATTCAATAGCTAATTCAATCCCGGGAAGGCGGCGGCAACGCCTGCGTGTGCAGCCGCGCATCGCACCCCACGCCCGAGGCGATCCAGCGCCGCGCCAGCGCCGACAGCGCGCGCACGGCCCAGGGGTGGTCCAGGCCGGTCACGCCGGCGGGGTCGGCCACCATGCCGCACCAGTAGCGCTGGTCGGCATCGCTCCAGCGCAGGGCCGTGCACGGCCCCGTGCGGCGCCGCGACACCAGCATGCCCAGCGGGCAGGGCTCCGCCAGGCAGCACAGCCCGCAGCCATTGCAGGGCGCGCCTTCCGGGGGCTTGGGCGGTGCCTGGGTGTGCAGCCACACCACGGCGTGCGGACCAGGGGATTGTGCGGGCATGGAGAAAGCGGATCGAATGGACCGCGCGCAGCGGCCTCGGGCCGCAGCGCTCAGGCCTGCATTGTGGCGCCATGCACGCATGGGCGCGTGGCGCGCCCGCAGGCCGGCCGCAGGGGCATGCACGCAAAAAAGCCCCGCGCGGCCGGGGCCACGGGGGCTGAACCGGTCGAGAGGACCGGGAGAGGGAGACAAGCAAGGGGGAGCGAGCTGCCCCGGAATCAGCAAGGCCGCATCAGCATCCCAGCGGGCGGTTCGGGCGCATGGGGACGATGCCCGAGACACGCAGCGTGGCGCTGGAGCCGTCGGTGGCGGTGAGCGTCTTGCCGGTGAAGCGCACCTGGTTGCTCTCGCGCACCACGGCCGTGTCGGTGGGCTCGCCGCTCGCGTATTCCTTGCCGTCGAAGGTCAGGAACACCTGGTGCAGGCCGGTGGCGTCGGGGCGGTAGCGGATGTCGCCAAAGGCCGTGGCCGACGATCCCACCTTGTTGGCACCGTCGAAGCGGAAGGCGCACAGCTCGGGCACGGAACCGACAGGGTTTTCCTTGTCCACGTCCGTGAGGTTCAGCGTGCCGTTGCCATACACGCCGTTGAGGCCGTCCAGGGTGGCGCTGCTCACGGTGAGCACGCCGGGCTCATTGCTGGGCGTCGGATCGTCGTCATTGCCGCCGCCGCAGGCGACCAGCAGAACGGAGGTGGCTGCAAGGGCAGCGCAGGTCTTGAGCAGTGATTTCATGGTGATGGGTCCGTAGGAGTTGGTGGAGATGTGCGGGGCCGCTGCGCCTGGCGCCAACCCCTGCACTGAATCCTAGAAACCTCACCCCGCGCCGCGCGTGCGCCATGTTCCGCGCCGTGCGTAGGACATGGGCCGACAGTGGCGTGCGCCACCGCCGGGCCCTCCGGTCACCGCGCCAGCACCGCCGCCAGCGCCTTGCCGGTGTGCGTGCCCAGCCGCACCACCTCTTCCGGCACGGTGGCCGCCACGATGCGGCCGCCCTCCCTGCCCCCTTCCGGGCCGAGGTCGATGATCCAGTCGGCCTCGGCGATCACGTCGAGGTCGTGCTCGATCACCACCACGCTGTGGCCGCCGTCGACCAGGCGGTGCAGCACGCGGATGAGCTTGTCCACGTCGGCCATGTGCAGGCCCACCGTGGGTTCGTCCAGCACGTAGAGCGTGTGCGGCACCTTCTGGCCCCGGCGGCCCACCTCGTCGCGCACCTTGGTCAGCTCGGTCACGAGCTTGATGCGCTGCGCCTCGCCGCCCGAGAGCGTGGGCGAGGGCTGGCCCAGCGTGAGGTAGCCCAGGCCCACGTCCTTCAGGAGCTGCAGCGGGTGCGCGATGGAGGGCATGCTGGCGAAGAACTCCACCGCCTCGTCCACCTCCATCTGCAGCACGTCGCCGATGCTCTTGCCGCGCCAGGTCACGGCCAGCGTCTCGGGGTTGAAGCGCGCGCCGTGGCAGGTCTCGCAGGGCACCTTCACGTCGGGCAGGAAGCTCATCTCGATGGTGCGCACGCCCGCGCCCTCGCAGCTCGCGCAGCGGCCCTCGCCGGTGTTGAAGGAAAAGCGCCCGGCCGCGTAGCCGCGCGCCTTGGCCTCCAGCGTTTCGGCGAACAGCTTGCGGATGGTGTCCCAGAAGCCGATGTAGGTGGCCGGGCAGCTGCGCGGCGTCTTGCCGATGGGGGTCTGGTCCACTTCGAGCACGCGGTCGATGCTCTCGAAGCCCGACAGGCCCGTGCAGCCCACCAGCGGCGGCGCCTTGCCCGCGTCCATCGCGTCGCGCCCGGCCTTGGTGGCGCGCTGCTGCACCCAGGCCTGTACGTTGGCCAGCAGCACGTCGCGCGCCAGCGTGGACTTGCCCGAGCCGCTCACGCCCGTGACGGCCACCAGGCGGTGCAGCGGCACGGTGGCCGTCACGTCCTGCAGGTTGTGCAGGTGCGCACCGTGCACGGTAAGCCAGCGGATCGCGGCGCGCGCCTTGGCATCGGCCAGCGCATCGGCCGTGAGCGCCGCCGCCGCCGCGGCCCGCTTCTTGACCGCGGCGCTCTGCCGGCCCTTGGGCACGTCGGCGGGTTCGCCCAGCGCGAGGGCCTCGGCGCTCAGCTCGCTCGGCAGCATGCTGCGGCGCAGCTGCAGCGGGTGTTTCATGGCGTGCAGCAGGTAGCGGCCGGTCTGGGATTCGGGCGCGCCGGTGATGTCGTCCACGCTGCCCTGCGCCACCAGCCGCCCGCCGCGCTTGCCCGCGCTCGGGCCGATGTCGATGATGTGGTCCGCGCGGCGGATGGTGTCCTCGTCGTGCTCCACCACCACCAGCGTGTTGCCCTTGTCGCCCAGCTTGTGCAGGGCGTTGAGCAGGATCTGGTTGTCGCGCGCATGCAGGCCGATGGTGGGCTCGTCGAGCACGTAGCACACGCCCTGCAGGTTGCTGCCCAGCTGCGCGGCCAGGCGGATGCGCTGCGCCTCGCCGCCGCTGAGCGTGGGCGCGCCCCGGTCGAGCGTGAGGTAGGACAGGCCCACTTCCTCCAGGAATTCGAGCCGGCTCTGGATCTCGGGCACGAGGTCGCGGGCGATGTCGGCCTCGCGCCGGCTCATGCCGCCTTCGATCTGCAGGGTCTCGATCCAGCGGCGCACGTCCGTCACCGACAGCGCGGCGATGTCGGTGATGCCGATGCCCGCGAACCGCACCGCGCGCGCCGTGGCGTTCAGGCGCGTGCCCTGGCAGCTGGGGCAGGCGGTGTCGGCCAGGTCTTCCACCTCGGGCTCGGCGAAGGTCTGCTCGCGGCCCTTTTCCTTGTCGTCCTGCACCGAGTCGTCGAACACCTTGCGCTGGTCGCGGGTGAGCTTGACGCCCGTGCCCACGCAATCGGGGCACCAGCCGTGCTTGCTGTTGTAACTGAACAGGCGCGGGTCCAGCTCGGCATAGCTGGTGGCGCACACGGGGCAGGCGCGCTTGGTGGAAAAGGCCTGCAGCTGGCCGATGCCCGCCGTGGGCTGGCCGCTTTCCATGGCGGCGCGCAGGTCGCCGATGCTGCTGAGCACGTGCACCACGCCCTTGCCGTGCGTGAGGGCCTCGGCCAGCGAGGCGCGCAGCAGCGCCTCGTTCCCTGCGGACACCTCGACGCTGGCCACGGGCAGTTCGATGGTGTGCTCCTTGAAGCGGTCGATGCGCGGGAAATGGGTGGTGGGCAGGAAATTGCCGTCCACCCGCAAATGCGTGTAGCCGCGCGGCCGCGCCCAGTCCGCCAGTTCGGTGTACACGCCCTTGCGGTTCATCACCAGCGGCGCGAGCAGCCCGATGTGCTGGCCCCGGAACTGCGTGAGCAGCTGGGCGGCGATGCTCTCGGGCGTCTGCGGCTGCACGGCCGCGCCGTCCTTCACGCAGTGCTGGGTGCCGAGCTTGACGTACAGCAGGCGCAGGAAGTGCCACACCTCGGTGGTGGTGCCCACCGTGGACTTGCGCCCGCCGCGCGACAGGCGCTGCTCGATGGCCACGGTGGGCGGTATGCCGTACACCGCATCCACCTCGGGCCGGCCCGCGGGCTGCACGATGGAGCGGGCATAGGCGTTGAGCGATTCGAGGTAGCGCCGCTGCCCCTCGTTGAACAGGATGTCGAACGCGAGCGTGGACTTGCCCGAGCCGCTCACGCCCGTGACCACGTTGAATTGGCCGCGCGGGATGTTCACGCTCAGGTTCTTGAGGTTGTGCTCCTTGGCGTTGACGATTTCAATGGCGTTTTTGGCCGCTGGCGCTTTATCCATGAGCGCAGAGCGCTCCTGTTTTCGTAGCGCCGCGGCTTTTTCGTGCACCGAGTGGCCGCCGATGCCCAGCGTGAGTTCGTAGTCGCGCAGCGCCAGGCCCGTGTGCGAGGTGGCGTGCTGGCGCACGTCCTCGGGCGTGCCCTCGGCCACGACGAGGCCGCCCGCGTCGCCGCCCTCGGGGCCCAGGTCGATGAGCCAGTCGCTCGCGCGGATCACGTCCAGGTTGTGCTCGATGACGATGAGCGAGTGCCCCGCGTCGATGAGCTTGCGCAGCGCGCGCATGAGCTTGGCGATGTCGTCGAAGTGCAGGCCCGTGGTGGGCTCGTCGAACAGGAACAGCGTGCCCTTGCGCGCCACGGCCTGTCGCGACTTGCTTTGCACACGGGCCGCCTCGGCCAGGAAGCCCGCGAGTTTGAGGCGCTGCGCCTCGCCGCCGCTGAGCGTGGGCACGGGCTGGCCCAGTGCCACGTATTCCAGCCCCACGTCCACGATGGGCTGCAGCGCACGGATCACGTCGCGGTCGGCGGCGAACAGCGCGGCGGCTTCGGCCACGGTCAGGGCCAGCACGTCGGCCACGTTGAGCGTGCGGCCACCGCGCTCGATGGTGATCTCCAGGATCTCGGGGCGGTAGCGCTTGCCGTCGCAGTCCGGGCAGCGCAGGTACACGTCCGACAAGAACTGCATCTCCACATGCTCGAAGCCCGAGCCGCCGCAGGTGGGGCAGCGCCCGTCGCCGCTGTTGAAGCTGAACTTGGCGGCTGTGTAGCTGCGCTGTTTGGACAGCGGCGCGACGGCGAACAGCTCGCGGATGCTGTCCCATGCGCCCACATAGCTCACCGGGTTGGAGCGCGCGGTCTTGCCGATGGGCGACTGGTCCACGAACACCACGTCCGACAGGTGGTCGGCGCCCAGCATGCGGTCGTGCGCGCCCGGCGTGTCGGTGGCCTTGCCGAAGTGGCGCAGCAGCGCGGGGGCCAGCACGTCCTGGATCAGGCTCGACTTGCCCGAGCCGCTCACGCCGGTGACGGTGACCAGGCGCTGCAGCGGGAACTCGACCGACACGTTCTGCAGGTTGTGCTCGCGCGCGCCTTCGAGGATGAGGCGCGGCGTGGCCTCGGTCACCATGCGCTTGAAGCCGAAGCCCACGTGCTTGCGCCCGCCCAGGTAGGCGCCGGTGAGCGTGTCGGCATGGCGCAGGTCGGCCGTTGTGCCGTCGAACACGATCTGCCCGCCCAGGCGGCCGGGGCCGGGGCCCATGTCGATCATGCGGTCGGCCGCGAGCATCACGGCCGGGTCGTGCTCGACCACCACCAGGGTGTTGCCCGCGTCGCGCAGGCGCAGCATGGCCTCGGTGATGCGGTGCATGTCGCGCGGGTGCAGGCCGATGCTGGGCTCGTCCAGCACGAACAGCGTGTTGACCAGCGAGGTGCCCAGCGCCGTGGTCAGGTTGATGCGCTGCACCTCGCCGCCGCTCAGTGTGCGGCTTTGGCGGTCCAGCGTCAGGTAGCCGATGCCCACGTCGCACAGGTACTTCAGGCGCGTGGTGATTTCTTCATGCAGGAGTTTCAGCGCCTGCGCATCGCCACCGGCCGCCGCGTCGCCCACGGGCAGCTCCATGCGGTCGAAGAAGCGGCGCAGCCGGTCGATGGGCAGCAGCATCAGGTCGTGCAGGCACAGGCCGGGCAGGGCTTCGAGCTGCTCGCGCGACCACAACACGCCCTCGGGCATGAAGCGGCGGGCAGGATCGACCGCGGCGTCCGCATCCTCCTTGCTGCCCACGCGCCAGAGCAGGCTCTCGGTCTTGAGGCGCGCGCCCGCGCAGGTGGGGCACGGCGTGTAGCTGCGGTACTTGGACAGCAGCACGCGGATGTGCATCTTGTAGGCCTTGCTCTCCAGGTACTCGAAGAAGCGCTTGATGCCGTACCACTGCTTGCTCCACTGCCCGTCCTTGTAGCCCGGCGTGCCGCCGATGACCCATTTCTTCTGGTCGTCGGTGAGCTTGTACCAGGGGGTGTCGCGCGGGATGCCGGCCGCCTCGGCATGGCGCATGAGGTCGTCCTGCGCTTCCTTCCAGGCGGGGGTCTGGATGGTCTTGATCGCCCCCGCGCGCAGCGTGAGCCTGTCGTTGGGGATCACGAGGCCGTAGTCCACGCCGATCACGCGGCCGAAGCCCCGGCAGCTCTCGCAGGCGCCCACGGCGGAGTTGAACGAGAACATCGAGGGAATGGGGTCGCTGTAGCGCAGGTCGCTGTCGGGGCAGTGCAGGCCGGTCGAGAAGCGCCACAGCTCGGGCTCGCCCTCGTCCACGAGGCGGTACACGTTCAGGCGCCCCGTGCCGCGCTTGAGCGCGACCTCGATGGCCTCGACCACGCGCGCCTTCTCGGCATGGCCCAGGCGGAACCGGTCGGCCACCACATCGAGCACCTTGCGCGGGCCCGTGGGCGTGGCCACCTCGCGCTCGGCCTGCACCTTGGTGAAGCCGCTGGCGGACAGCCACTGCTCGACCTGCTCGGCCGACGTGCCGCCCGGCAGCTCCACGGGGAATGTCAGCACGATGCGGGGGTCGCCGGCCTCGGCGCCGCGGCGCTGCAGCTCGGCGTAGATGGTCTCGGGCGAGTCGTGGCGCACCGGCTGGGCGGTCTGCTTGTCGAACAGCTGTCCGGCGCGCGCGAACAGGAGCTTCAGGTGGTCGTTGAGCTCCGTCATCGTGCCCACGGTGGAGCGGCTGGAGCGCACGGGGTTGGTCTGGTCGATGGCGATGGCGGGCGGCACGCCCTCGACCTTGTCCACCGCCGGCTTGTCCATGCGGTCGAGGAACTGGCGCGCGTAGGCGCTGAAGGTCTCCACGTAGCGGCGCTGGCCCTCGGCGTACAGCGTGTCGAACACCAGGCTGGACTTGCCCGAGCCGCTGGGGCCGGTGACCACGGTGAGTTCCCCCGTGCGGATGTCCAGATCCAGGTTCTTGAGGTTGTGCTGGCGTGCGCCGCGGATACGGATCAGTCCCTGGGTCATGGAGGCAGTCTTTTTCGAGGGTGAGGCGGGACATTCTAGGCACCGCCTCGGACCCCGTCCGGCCATGCCGCAATAGCCCCTGATCGCACATCTGCTGACAAGTCCTGTCACACCTTCGGGTTATGCCGATTCGCAAACCGAGGACATTTGTCTAGAGTGGCCGGACAATTCAAAGGAGACGACCATGCACACATGGACACAATGGGGAGCCGCGACCGCCCTGGCCGCCGCGCTGTGCGGCACCGGCCATGCCCAGATCCTGATCGGCCAGACCGCGGGCTTCTCCGGGCAGGTGGCGGCGGGCGTGAAGGAGACCACCGATGGCGCCCTGCTGCACATCGAGGCCGTCAATGCCAAGGGCGGTGTCCACGGCCAGAAGATCGAGCTGACCTCGCTGGACGACAAGTTCGACCCCAAGCTGGCCGCCGCGAACGCGCGCAAGCTGATCGAGGAGAACAACGTGTCCGCGCTGTTCCTCACGCGCGGCACGCCCCACACCGAAGCCATCATCCCCCTGCTGGAGAAGCATGGCGTGGCGCTGGTGGGCCCGTCCACGGGCGCGATGGTGCTGCACCAGCCGGTGCGCAAGTACATCTTCAACGTGCGCGCCACCTACCAGCGCGAGGCGGAAAAGGCCATGACCCACCTGGCCTCCATGGGCATTTCGCGCATCGCCGTGGTGTACGCGGACGACAGCTTTGGCGCCGACGGCGTGGCCGGCGCCCAGAAGGGCCTGGCGGCCGCCAAGCTCACGCCCGTGGTGCTGGAAAAGTTCGACCGCGCCAAGCCCGATTTCGCGCCCATCGCGGCCAAGGTGGCCAAGGCCGATACCCAGGCCGTGCTGATGATCGCCTCGGGTTCGGCCGTGGTGGACGCGGGCAACGCGCTGCGCGGCGCGGGCTCGGCCGCGCAGATCGTGACGCTGTCCAACAACGCCTCGGGCGGCTTCATCAAGAGCCTGGGGAACAACGCGCGCGGCGTGATCGTGACGCAGGTGTATCCCAATGAGCGCGCGGTGACCTATGCCATGGTGAAGGAGGCCCAGGAACTCGCGCGGGCCAAGGGCCTCACCGAGATCACGCCCGCCATGCTGGAGGGTTTTGCCGCGGCCAAGGTGCTGGTGGAAGGGCTCAGGCGCGCCGGCCCCAAGCCCAGCCGCGAAAAGATCCATGCGGCGCTCGAGAGCATCCGGAAGCTGGACCTGGGCGGCCTGGAGGTCTCCTATGGCCCGGACGACCACACGGGCCTGGACTTCGCGGACTTGTCCATCATCGGCACCGACGGCAAGTTCCGCCGCTGAGGTGTTGTGAAATACCCGCAAACCCGGGAAGAAATTGTTGACAAATCAGTGAAAACACCCCCTGGCCGCTACGCACTTCTACGGATGCCCTGCGGTGCCCAGTCCCTAAACTCGGGCACCTCAATGAAGAGAGGAGCACCATGACAGTCCCTGGCACCCTTGCGAAATGCGCCGCCGCGCTGCTCACCCTGGCGTTCGGCGCGGCCCAGGTCCACGCGCAGATCCTCATCGGCCAGACGGTGGGCATCACCGGCTCCGCCGCCGCCACGGTGGCCGAATCCATGCGGGGTGCCGCCCTCTACCTCGACCACGTCAACAGCAAGGGCGGCGTGGGCGGCCAGAAGGTGGAGGTCGTGTCGATGGACGACAAGTTCGACCCCAAGCTGACGCTGGAGAACACCCGCGCCCTCATCGAGGAAAAAGGCGTGATCGGGCTGTTCATGACGCGCGGCACGCCCCACACCCAGGGGATCATTCCGCTGCTGGAACAGCATGCCGTGCCGCTGGTGGGCCCCTCCACGGGCGCCATCGCGCTGCACCAGCCGGTGAACAAGTACATCTTCAACGTGCGCGCCCCCTACCAGCGCGAAGTGGAAAAGGCCATCACCCACCTCAACACCCTGGGCATCAAGCGCATCGGCGTGGTGCATGTGGACGACACCTTTGGCGCCGACGGCCTGGCGGGCGCGCAGTCCGGGTTCAAGGCCAACCAGCTGGAAGCCCTCTTCGTCGAGAAGTTCGACCGCGCCAAGCCCGACTACAGCGCCATCGCCCCGCGCGTGGCACAGAAGGAGCCCCAGGCCATCATCTTCATCGGCACGGGCGCGGCCGTGGTGGACGGCATCAAGGCGCTGCGCGCCGCCGGCGCGACCGGGCAGATCGTGACGCTGTCCAACAATGCCTCGGGCGGCTTCGTCAAGGCGCTGGGCGAGCAGGCCCGGGGCGTGGTGGTCACGCAGGTGTTCCCGTCGGAGCGGTCCTTGAACTACGCGGTGATCAAGGAGGCCATGGACCTGGTGCGCGCCAGGAACCTGGGCGAGCTGACCCCCGCCATGGTGGAAGGCTTCGTGAGCGCCAAGGTGCTCGTGGAAGGCCTGAAGCGCGCGGGCGCCAAGCCGGACCGCGCCAGGCTGCAGGCCGGGCTGGAGAGCATCCGGAAATGGGACCTGGGCGGGCTGGAACTGAGCTACAGCGCCACGGACCACAGCGGGCTGGATTTCTCCGACCTGTCCATCATCGGAAGCGACGGCCGCTTCAAGCGCTGAGCGAGGCCCCCGCAAAAGAAAAAAGCCCGAAGCCAGTGGCTTCGGGCTTTTTCATGGAGGCCCGCAGGGCCCCGGGGCACGCACCCCGCGCTCCGGGGCCGCCATGGACTCAGCGCATCACTGCGCGCTGGCGGCCGAAGCCGGCGCCGACGCGGGCGCAGCCGCCGCCGGCGCGCTGGCCGCAGGCTCGGGCGCATGCACGGCATCGGCGCCGTGCTTCTCGCCGCCCATGTCGGCCTTGTCGCCCGCCTTGATGATCACGTACATCGACAACGCGGCGAACAGGACGAAACCAACAACAATCTTCCACATATCAATATCTCCTTGGATGGGTTTGTTCAATCAAGGGGCCTGGAGCGCGGCGTTGTAGGTTGTACTGGTGCAGCACAAGCCCCTTGATGGAACACAGGGCCCGACCCTTGCGGGGCGGGCCCTGCACACCGATCAGAAACGGTCAGTCGTTGGCGTAGATGTCAACGTCCTTGGTTTCCTTGACGAACAGGCCGCCGATCACCACGGTGGCGCCCGCGATGATGATGGGGTACCACAGGCCGTTGTACATGTTGCCGGTCTGGGCCACGATGGCGAATGCCGTGGTGGGCAGCAGGCCGCCGAACCAGCCGTTACCGATGTGGTACGGCAGGGACATCGACGTGTAGCGGATGCGGGTCGGGAACATTTCCACCAGCATGGCGGCGATGGGGCCGTACACCATGGTCACCAGCAGCACCAGGTAGGTCAGGATGACCGTGACCATGACCTTGTCGATGCGGGCGGGATCGGCCTTGGTGGGGTAGCCGGCGGCCTTCAGCGCATCGGCCACGGCCTTCTTGAACTCGCCGTCCTTCTTCTTGGCTTCGTCAGCGGGCAGGCCCTTGCTGGAGTACGAGGTGATGACCGTCTCGCCGATCTTGATCGAGGCGGGCGTGCCGGCGGCGGACGTGGCGTTCTCATAGCTCACCGAAGCGCCAGCCAGAACCTGCTTGGCGATGTCGCACGAGCTGGTGAACTTGGAGGTGCCGGTGGGGTTGAACTGGAACGAGCATTCCTTGGGGTCTGCCGTCACGATCACCTGGTTCTTGGCCTGTGCTTCGGCCAGGGCGGGGTTGGCCGCCTTGGTCAGCGCGCCGAACACGGGGAAGTACGTCAGCGCGGCCAGCAGGCAGCCCGCCAGGATGATGGGCTTGCGGCCGATCTTGTCCGACAGCGCGCCGAACACGATGAAGAACGGCGTGCCGATCAAGAGCGACACGGCCACGAAGATGTTGGCGGTGGCGCCATCGACCTTCAGCGCCTGCGTCAGGAAGAACAGCGCATAGAACTGGCCCGAGTACCACACCACGGCCTGGCCGGCGGTCAGGCCCACCAGCGCCAGGATAACGATCTTCAGGTTCTTCCACTGGCCGAAAGACTCGGTCAGCGGCGCCTTGGAGGTCTTGCCTTCGGCCTTCATCTTCTGGAAGGCGGGGGATTCGTTCATCGACAAGCGGATCCAGACCGAGATGGCCAGGAGCAGGATCGACACGATGAACGGGATGCGCCAGCCCCAGTCGGCGAAGGCTTCCTCGCCCATGGCCGTGCGGGTGCCCAGGATCACCATCAGCGACAGGAACAGGCCCAGCGTGGCCGTGGTCTGGATCCAGGCCGTGTAGGCGCCGCGCTTGCCGTGCGGGGCATGCTCGGCCACGTAGGTGGCCGCGCCGCCGTACTCACCGCCCAGCGCCAGGCCTTGCAGCAGGCGCAGTGCGATCAGGATGACGGGAGCCGCCACGCCGATCGATGCATACGTGGGCAGGATACCCACGATGAAGGTCGACAGGCCCATGATCAGGATGGTGACCAGGAACGTGTACTTGCGCCCGATCATGTCGCCCAGGCGGCCGAAGAAGATGGCGCCGAAGGGGCGGACGATGAAGCCCGCGGCAAACGCCAGCAGCGCGAAGATGAACGCCGAGCCGGCATCCAGGCCGCTGAAGAACTGCTTGGCGATGATGGCCGCGAGCGAGCCGTACAGATAAAAGTCGTACCACTCGAAAACGGTGCCGAGGGACGACGCGAAGATGACCTTCCTCTCTTCGGGCGACATCGGCCGCGGTGCGGGATGAACGGTTGCCATGGTGTGTGTCTCCTGTTGGTTGTTCAGACCGCGCTGCGGCGGGCTGCACGCATTCTTGGAGATGGCACTGACCACGCTCTGACGCGAAACCAACACGAGCTTTCACCAAACTGACCGCTCTCTGACAACTTAGGGTGAAACCCGCAGCGCCCCTTTCAGCATCCGGAAATCGCTCACACCTTGCCGGGTAAACCCGATGGGAGCTGGCTGACAGCATCCCAGCCCGGACCGTCGAACCACGCGTCGCCGTCGAGGTACGCACGCAGCATCGGCAGGCCGTCGAGGCCCCAGAACAGCTTGCCGTCCACCTCGAACGCCGGCACGCCAAAAACGCCCGCCGCCTGCGCGGCTTCGGTGTTGGCGCGCAGCAGGGCCTTGGGGCCATCGCTGGCCGCATCCTCGCCGGGCCGCAGCTGGTCCGCGAGTTGCGTGGCCAGATCGGCCAGGCGCGCCGGGTCGAGCGCATCGTGCCCGCCCTGCCACACATGGCGCAGCACCGTGCCGGCCACGAAGCGGTTGATGTGGCCGTCGTCGCTGCAGGCCAGCGCCGTGCGCAGCAGGGGCAGCGGGTTGAACGGATGGCGCGCGGGCATCTGCAGCGGCGTGCCCTGCGCGTGGCCCAGCCAGGTCACATGGCGGTAGGTCCAGTCGCGCTTGGGGGCGATGCCCGCCGGCCCGGGGTTGGCATGCTGCTGCAGCAGCGCACCCAGCAGCACGGGCTGGTAGGCCACGCTGTAGCTCAGCCCCTGCAGCGCCTCGGGCAGGCGCTCGAAGGCCAGCCAGGCGTAGGGGGACACGAAGTCCAGGTAAAAGGTGATGCGCTTCACGGCGATGTCTCCTGTGCCTTCTGCGGGGCGGCCGGGATGCCAGCGCGGCCCAGCAGCTGCGCCCAGATGCCCCGGCGCAAACTGGCGTCGGCACGCGACCAGATGCGGATCTCGTCGAGCGTGCGAAAGCAGCCTTCGCAATGGCTGCGGTCGGGCGACATGCGGCACACCGAGATGCACGGCGAGGGCACGGGCTCCATGCTCTGGGCATCAAAATGGCCGCTAGCGCCCAACTGGTGGGCGCGATCAGCTAGCAAATCAATAGCGTTCATGCGGCGGGCTGCACGCTGGCGTCCACGGGCGCCTGCACCACGTCGACCACGGGCGCCCCGGTCAGGCGCTGCAGGTCGCCCGGATGCAGCGCAAACACGCTGTGCGGGTGCCCGGCCGCGGCCCACACCACGTCAAAGCGCAGCAGGTCCTGGTCGATCAGCGTGACGGGCGGCGTGGCATGCGCCACGGGCGACACGCCGCCGATGGAAAAACCGGTGCGCGACTTCACGAACTCGGCGTCCGCCCGGCCGATCTTGCCGCCCACGTGGGCCTCGACCTTTTTCTCGTCCACGCGCCGGTCGCCCGACGTGACCACGAGCACGGCCACGTCGTCGCTCTTGCGCCGGAAGATGATGCTCTTGGCCACCTGCCCCACGAGGATGCCCAGCGCATCGGCCGCCTGCTGCGCGGTGCGCGCGGCGTCGTCGAGCATCTGCGGCATGTGGGGATGGCCCTGCGATTGCAGCGCCGCGGCCACGCGCTGCACGCCGTCCGGCAAATTCTTCAGTTCAGCTCCGCACACGGTAGTTTTCTCCTGCGCCGGGGGCGCTATCCCGCGCGTTTGGTTAGCAGTGCATTCGCTGCGCGGGAATTGGGTTTACGGTTCAGGAAGCCACTGATGTAGGCCCCCGCATCGATGAGCTTATCAAGATCGATGCCGGTCTCGATGCCCATGCCGTGCAGCATGTAGACCACGTCTTCCGTCGCCACGTTGCCCGTGGCGCCCTTGGCGTACGGGCAGCCGCCCAGGCCCGCCACGGAGGACTGGTAGTTCCACACCCCCAGCTCCAGCGCGGCCAGCGTGTTGGACAACGCCTGACCGTAGGTGTCGTGGAAGTGGCCCGACACATCGTCGATGCCGAAATGCTTCAGCGTCGCTTCCAGCGCGCGCTGCACCTTGCGCGGCGTGCCCACGCCGATGGTGTCGGCCACGTCCACGCGCTGCACGCCGATGCCCTGGAACAGGCCGGCAAGATACTCCACGCGCCCGGGGGCGATCTCGCCCTCGTACGGGCAGCCCACGGTGCAGCTCATCGCACCGCGCACGCCGATGCCGGCCGCCAGCGCCGCCTCGACCACGGGCGCGAAGCGCTCGATGCTCTCGGCGATGGAGCAGTTGATGTTCTTCTGGCTGAAGGCCTCGCTGGCCGAGCCGAAGACCACGATCTCGTCGGGCCGGTCCGCCACCGCGGCTTCATAGCCCTTGAGGTTGGGCGTGAGCACCGAGTAGCGCACGCCGGCCACGCGGTTCACGCCCTGCATCACCTCGTGGTTGTCGGCCATCTGCGGCACCCACTTGGGGCTCACGTAGCTCGTGACCTCGATCTCTTTGAGGCCCGCGTCCTGCAGGCGGTGCACCAGGGCGATCTTGACGTCGGCGGGCACGGGCGATTTTTCGTTCTGCAGCCCGTCGCGCGGACCGACATCGATGAGTTTGACGCGAGAAGGAATGCTCATGGCGGCTACCTGAAAGAAAGGGAAACGGGAAACAGGCCGGACCCTGGCGGCGGCAGCGCCCGGGCGGCGCCGCTGCAGCCCGGGCACCACGGCCGGGAACAGGCCTTCTATTGTCCGGGCTTCGCGGGGTCGGCACCACCCCATATCCTGCCAGACCCTTCCCCGCTCCTGCCATTGCGGCGCCGGCGTCCGAGGCCTCAGCGTGCAGCCCCCTCCTCCATCTCCTGGCGCAGCAGCGCCACCATCTGCACCGCCGCCAGCGACAGGCGCCGCCCGCGCAGCGTGACCAGGCCGATGGGCCGGCGCAGCGAGGGCAGCTTGAGCGGGCGGGCCACCACCTCGGGCCGGCGCACGACCTGCGCGGCCAGCTCGGGCAGCGCGCTCACGCCCAGCTGCGCGGCCACCATGGCCGCGATGGTGGCCAGGTGTTCCACCTCGTAGCGCGGCGCAAAGCGGATGCGGTGCGTGAGCAGCGCCTCGTCGGCGTACTGGCGCACGCTGGTGCCGGCGGGCATGGAGATATGCGGCAGGTCCGCCACGTCGGCCCAGCCCAGGGCTCCGCGGCCGCGCGCCAGCGGGTGGGCGCGGGCCAGCAGCAGCACGAAGCGGTCGGACGACAGCGGGGTGTAGTCGAGGTCGGCATACGCCGGGTTGGCGGCGGTGAGCGCGAAGTCCACGCGCCCTGCGCGCACCATGTCGAACGCCGGGCCCGCCAGGCTGTCGAACAGCTCCAGGTGCACGCCCGGGTGCCCCGCCGCAAAGCGCGCGAACGCGCGCGGCACCACGCCCGCCGCCAGCGACGGCAGCGCCGCCAGCGCCAGCCGCCCCACCTGCACCTGCGCCACGGCCTGCACGCGGCGCACCGTCTCATCCATCTGGTGGCGCAGAAAGCGGGCCTGCTCGGCAAACACCTCGCCCGCCTGCGTGAGCTGCACCGTGCGCGTGGTGCGGTCGAACAGCCGGGCGCCCAGCATCTCTTCGAGCCGCGCGAGCGTGCCCGACACCGCCGACTGCGACAGGTGCATCTGCAGCGCGGTGCGCCGAAAGCTCAGCGTGTCGGCCAGCGCCAGGAACACATCGACCTCGCGGGCCGACCAATTGATCTTCATGGCCGATCAGTCTATCGAAAAATACGTCTGGACCGCGCAATGCCGCCTGCCTAGACTGCACCGCAAGACAACACAAGGAGACACCAGCATGGACATCAGTTCGCCGCGCAATGCACGCACGGTGGTCGTGGGCGGGGGCACCATGGGCGCCGACGTAGCCGTGGTCCTGGCCCGCGGCGGCGCCCGGGTCACGGTGGTGGACCCGCACACCGCACGGCGCGACCTGCTCTTGCCGCACATTGCCGCAGAGCTCGACGCCGCCGGACTGGCCACGAGCGCGGGCCCGGTGGAGGTGTGCGCCAGCCTGCAGGACGTGGCCTGGGACGGCGTGGTGCTGGTGGTCGAATGCATCACCGAGCAGCTGGCCGCCAAGCAGCAGCTGTTTGCCGAGCTGGAAGCCATCGCCCCGGCCAGCGCGGTACTGGCCAGCAACAGCTCGGGTTTTCCGATCAGCGCCATCGCACAGGGCCTGCCCACCGCGCGGCGCATGCTGGGCCTGCACTTCTTCATGCCGGCGCACCTGGTGCCGCTGGTGGAAGTGGTGCTGGGCGAGCGCAGCGACCCCACGCTGGGCCAGTGGCTGCACGGCTTCATGCGCCGCTGCGGCAGCGTGCCGGTGCTGGTGAAGAAGGACAAGCCGGGCTTTCTGGCCAACCGCATGCAGCACGCGCTGTCGCGCGAGGCGTTTGCGCTCATCGACGAAGGCATCGCGTCGCCCGAAGACGTGGACGCCGCCGTGCGCTTTGGCTTCGGCTTTCGCTTCCTGGCGGCGGGGCCGGTGCTGCAGCGCGACCACGCGGGCATCGAGGTGCACTGCGCGGCCGCGGCCACCATGTATCCCACGCTTTCCAACACCGACGTGCCCGCCCAGGCGCTGCGCGACCGCGTGGCCAAGGGCGAGCTGGGCATGAAGACCGGCAAGGGCTTCTTCGACTGGCCCGAGGACCGCAAACGCGCCGAGCGCACCCGCTACGACACGCTGCTGCGCCAGGGCCTGGCCCTGCTGGCCAGCGAGCTACCTGCCATCGAGCCCGCCAGCACACACACCACGCCGGGAGCCACGCCATGAGCGCCACCAGCCAATGGCCTGACCCGCTGATCGTCACCGTGGCGCCCAACGGTGCCTACAAGCTGCCGAGCGACCACCCCGCCGTGCCGACCACGCCGGCCACGCTGGCCGCCACCGCCAAGGCCTGCCTGGATGCGGGCGCGGCCATGATCCACATGCACATCCGCGACGCCCAGGGCCGCCACAGCCTGGACGTGGAAGGCTACCGCGAAGCCCGGCGCGTGGTGCACCAAGCCGTGGGCGATGCCATGGTGGTGCAGGTCACGAGCGAAGCGGCAGGCGTGTACCGCGCCCCGGCGCAGATCGCGATGGTCGAGGCGCTGCAGCCCGAGGCCGTGTCCATCGGCCTGCGCGAGATCGACCAGCCCGAGATCGGCGAGGCGGGGCTGCAGCGCTTCTTCACCGGCCTGGTGCAGCGCCGCTGCATGGTGCAGGTCATCCTGTACGACGTGGCCGACCTGCGCCGCTGGCAGGCGCTGCGCGCCAGCGGCGTGGTGCCGGATGCGCCGTGGTTTTTGCTGTTCGTGCTGGGCCGCTACAGCGCGGGCCAGACATCGAGCCCGCGCGACCTGCTGCCCTTCCTGGCCGCCCACGACGGTCCCGAGCCCTGGGCCGTGTGCGCGTTCGGCGCGGCCGAGAACACCTGCATCACCGCCGCCGCGGTCTTTGGCGGGCATGCCCGCGTGGGGTTCGAGAACAACCTGCTGCGCAAGGACGGCAGCACCGCGCCGAACAACGCCGCCCTGGTGCGCCAGGCGGTCGAGGCCGCGGCAGCGCTGGGGCGGCCGCTGGCCACGGCGCGGGACATCCGCCAGCGCTTCGGCGCGGGCTGAGCCCCTTGCACGCCTCTGCATTTCCCCAACACCCCATCAACCCCATCAGCCCGCGCCAGACGGGCCTTCATCCATCCGCAGGAGACACCATGCAACAACACCCTACCGCCCTCGCCCCGCAGGCACTCCGGGCCACGCGACGCACGGCCATCCGCCTGGCGCTTGCCGTGCCCGCCACCTGGGCCCTGGCCCTGGGCATGGCAGGCCACGCCGTGGCCCAGACGGCCCCGGCCGCCTTCCCCACCAAGACCATTCGCTTCGTGGTGCCCTACCCGCCCGGAGGCCCCACCGACCTGATGGCGCGCATGCTGCAGCCCGAGCTGCAAAGCCGCCTGGGCGTGACCGTGGTGGTGGACAACAAGGGCGGCGCGGGCGGCAACTCCGGCAGCGCCGAGGTGGCCAAGCAGGCGCCCGCCGACGGCCACACCCTGCTGCTGGCCGCCAGCGGCCCGATGGCGGTGAACCCGTCGCTGTACGCCAGCATGCCGTTCAACCCACTGACCGACCTGGTGCCCGTGGTGCAGCTGTCGGCCTTTCCGCTGGTGCTGGAAGTGCACCCCTCGCTGGGCGTGAAGACCTTGCCGGAACTCATCGCCATGGCCAAGGCGGGCAAGCCGGTGCTGAGCTTTGCATCGGCCGGCAACGGCACGCCGCAGCACCTGGCGGGTGAGCTGTTCAACACCACCGCCCACGTGAAGATGGGCCACATTCCGTACCGCGGCGCGGGCCCCGCGCTCAACGACTTGCTGGGCGGCCAGGTGAACGTGATGTTCGACATCGTGGGCAGCTCGCTGCCGCACCTCCAGTCGGGCAAGCTCATCCCGCTGGCGGTCACGTCGGCCGAGCGCGCCAAGGTGCTGCCCAACGTTCCCACCATGGCCGAAGCGGGCGTGCCGGGCTACCAGATCACCGGCTGGCACGGCATCGCCGTGCGCGCGGGTACGCCGCAGGCCGCCGTGGACAAGCTCAACGCCACGGTGAATGCGATCTTCAAGGAACCCGCCTTCCGCGCCAAGTGGGAGGCCATCGGCACGCCGGTGGTGGCGGGCACGGCGGCAGACTTCGGCGCGCTGATCAAGGCCGACGCGCAGCGCCTGGGCAAGCTGGTGCGCGATGCGGGCGTGACGATGGATTGACGGGCTGCCAGCCAGGGGCTCAGGGCGGTGGGGCCGCGGCCCTCGGGCGCAGGCGCAGCAACAGCCAGCCCGCCGCCATGCCCACGGCACCGAACAGCAGCATCACGACGCCGATGAAGCTCCTGATCGTGGTGGAGCTGCTGATCTCGGCCTGCGCGGGGTCCTTGGCGGGATAACGCACCGTGACCGCCTCGCCGACCTTGTGCACCGCCTGAAGCTGGCGCGCCACCGAGTCCGTGAAACGCAGGGTTCGCCCGTCGCCCGCCACGAATTCCACGATGCTCTTCCGGGCGAGCGCCTTGCGGTGGGAGGGGCCGACAAAGGTCTCCTCATGCGCCACCACGCGGCCCTGGGCGGTGAGCGTGCCGCCCAGCAGGCTCATGCCCGAGGCCAGCAGCCACGCCGCGCCCAGCGCGGTCAGGGCACCGGGCACCAGCAGGAACCAGCCCAGGAAGCCAAGCAAGCCGCGAAAGGTTGACGTGTTCATGCCCCCATTTTCAACGCTGGAGACACCGCCGGCCAGCGGCCTCAGTACCCACGCCCGGGGTTCACCACGCCAGCGACCGCCTCGCCCCGCTGCAGCGCGGCCATCTTGCGCGCGATCTGGGCAATGCTCTCCTCGCGCAGCGTGCGCGCCGAGGTGTGGGGGGTGACGGTGATGCGCGGGTGGCTCCAGAACGCGTGGCCCGCGGGCAGCGGCTCGGTGCGGAACACATCGAGCGTGGCGCCGGCCACGTGGCCGCTGCCGATGGCCGCCAGCAGGTCTTCGTCCACGAGGTGCGCGCCGCGCGCCACGTTGATGACGTAGGCGCCCGGCAGCAGGCGGCCCAGCGTTTCCTTGTTGATGACATTGGCCGTGTCGGGCGTGAGCGGCAGCAGGTTGACCAGCACGCGGCTGGCCGCCAGGAAGTCGTGGAACTGCTCCGCGCCACTGAAGGCGCGCACCCCTTCGATGGCCTTGGGGCTGCGGCTCCAGCCGTTGACCGGGAACTCGAACTGCGCCAGCGCCTTGGCCACGCGCTCGCCCAGCACGCCCAGGCCCATCACGCCAATGGGGTAGTCGCCACGCAGGCGCGGCTTGCGGTAGCCCCAGCGCCCTGCCGTCATGTCGGCCTCGTAGCCGTCGAACTCGCGAAAGTGGCGGATGACCGCATGGCACACGTACTCGGCCATCTGCACGGCCATGCCCGCATCGTCGAGCCGCACCACCAGCGCACCGGGCGGCAGGCGCAGCTTGAGCAGCGCATCCACGCCCGCCCCGATATTGAACAGCGCCTTGAGGCCTGGCTGCTCGTCCATGAACTGCTGGGGCGGCGCCCAGACCACGGCGTAGCCGGCCTGCGGCGCACCGGGCTGCCACACGGAAATATCAGCGCCGGGCAATGCGGCGGAAAGCCCCTGGAGCCAGGGGTCGGCCTTGGTGTCGGTACAGCAGAAGGTGATTTTCATGGCGCCCAAGCGTAACGGCATTGCCCCCCGCGCGCTGTCGCATGCGGGGTGCCCTGCGGCCGCCTACGCCTTTTCGGCCACCACCAGCTTGAGCAGCTCCGCGCCTTCGGTCACCTGGTCGCCCGGGGCGTACAGCAGCTCCTGCACCACGCCGTCTGCGGGCGCGGCAATGGTGTGCTCCATCTTCATGGCTTCCATCACCGCCAGCGGCTGGCCCTTGGTGACGGCATCGCCCGCCTTGACGGCAAAAGACACCACCTTGCCGGGCATGGGGGCCGTGAGGCGCCCGCCTTCGGCCGCTGCCTCGCCCGCATGGGCCAGCAGGTCGATGGCGGTGATCTGCGTCGCGCCGCGCGGGGTGAACACATGGTCCACCTCGCCCTGGGCGTACACCGCAGCGCGGGTGCGCTGGCCTGCGAACTGCAGTTCGATGGCGCCGCCTTGTTCCGCGAATTCCAGCGGCCCTGCCACGGCCGCATCGCCCTCGCCAACCGCCAGGTGCAGCGCGCCGTCACGTTCGTAGGTAAGCCAGGCCTTGGCGTGCTCGCCGCCAAACTCGAACTCGAAGCGGCGGCGCGTGAGCGCGTGGGAATGAAAACCGTCGCGGCGGCTGAAGGGGTCCACGCCTTCGCTGGCGCGTTCATGCAGCACCGTCTGCGCCACGGCGGCTGCGGCGGCCAGGGGCAGGCCCACCGGCTCCTGGTGGAACAGCACCGCCTGCTCGCGCGGGATCAGCGCGGTGTCAAGCTGCGCGTTCGCAAACGCACCGGTGCGCGCCACGCGGCGCAGGAACTGCACGTTGGTCGCCAGGCCCACGATGTGCGTCTGCGCCAGGGCCTCGTCCAGCCGCGCCAGCGCCTGCTCGCGCGTGTCGCCGTGCACGATGAGCTTGGCCACCATGGAGTCGTAGAACGGGCTGATCGCATCGCCCTGGCGCACGCCGGAGTCCACGCGCACCGCGCCCCGCTCGAAGGTCACGCACTCGGGCAGCGCGTACACGTTGAGCGCGCCGGTGGCGGGCAGGAAGTTGTTGTCGGGGTTCTCGGCGCAGATGCGCGCTTCGATCGCATGGCCGGTGATGCGCAGCGCGTCCTGTGTCAAAGGCAGCGGCTCGCCAGACGCCACGCGCAGTTGCCACTCCACCAGATCGAGCCCCGTGATGGCCTCGGTCACCGGGTGCTCCACCTGCAGGCGGGTGTTCATTTCCATGAAGTAGAACTTCATCTGGTCGGGCCGCTCGTAGCCGCCCGGCTGCTCCACGATGAACTCCACCGTGCCCGCGCCCACGTAGTTCACGGCCTTGGCAGCGGCCACGGCGGCTTCGCCCATCTGCGCGCGCAGTTCCGGCGTCATGCCGGGGGCGGGGGCTTCTTCCAGCACCTTCTGGTGGCGGCGCTGCACGGAGCAGTCGCGCTCGAACAGGTAGACGCAGTTGCCGTGCGTGTCGCCAAACACCTGGATCTCGATGTGGCGGGGGCGCTGCACGTATTTTTCGACCAGCACCGCGTCGTCGCCAAAGCTGTTGATGGCCTCGCGCTTGCACGATTCGAGCGCGGCGGCGAAGTCCCCGCTCTTGTCCACCGCGCGCATGCCCTTGCCGCCGCCGCCCGCGCTGGCCTTGATGAGCACGGGGTAGCCGATGCGGTCGGCCTCGCGCTGCAGCAGCGCCGGGTCCTGGTCACTGCCGTGGTAGCCGGGCACCAGGGGCACGCCGGCCTTTTCCATGAGCTGCTTGGACTCGGCCTTGAGGCCCATGTCCTTGATGGCCGAGGGTGGCGGGCCGATGAAGACCAGGCCTGCGGCCGCGCAGGCGTGGGCGAAGTCCTCGTTCTCGGACAGGAAGCCGTAGCCGGGGTGGATGGCCTGTGCGCCCGTGGCCTGGGCGGCCTCGATGATGCGCTCCCAGCGCAGGTAGCTGTCCTTGGGCGCGCTGCCGCCGATGTGCACGGCCTCGTCGCACACGGCCACGTGCTTGGCCTTGGCGTCGGCATCGGAGTACACCGCAACGGTCTTCACGCCCAGGCGCTTGGCCGTAGCGGCGACCCGGCAGGCGATCTCGCCACGATTGGCAATCAGAATCTTTTTGAACATTTTTAAGCCACCTTGGCAGAACCAGAAAAGAAAGAAGACAAGCGCCGCACCACGGCGCGCAGAAACTTGAACAGCACCACCAGGAGCAACACCGACACGGCCACCATCAGCACCAGTGCGATGCCGAAGGCCACCGGGTGCTGCGTGGCCAGCCACACCACGGCCACCACCAGGCCGTCTTCGAAAAACGACAGCAGCCAGTTGGAAAACGGCTCGGGCGAGGTGTTGGCCGCTGCGCGCGTGGTCATCTTGGTGGCCATGGACGTGGCGGCCAGCGACCCGCCCAGCAAACCGGCCACCACGCCCATGGTGGCGTTGTCGGCACCGAACACGCCCGCGGCCAGCAGGGCGCCGCCGGGCACGCGGATGACGGTGTGCACGGCGTCCCAGGCGCTGTCGATCCACGGGACCTTGTCCGCAAAAAATTCGACCAGCATCAGGCCGCCCGCCACCAGCAGCACCAGCGGGTTCTGCAGCACGTGCAGACCGGGGGGCAAGGGCATCCAGCCCATGGCACCCATGCCGCCGACGAGGAACACGACCGCGTACAGCCGAAAGCCGCTGGCCCAGCCCAGCGCGGCGGCCAGCGCCAGCAGGCTGGGCATGTCGAGCCGCGCGGTGGCCGTGGCCGCTGCGTCACCCACGGCGCGCGCCGTGCCGCCATCCACATGCAGCCCCAGCGTGTGGAGCCACTGCACGATGTTAAGCCAGAGGGTGTCCATGTCAGTAGGTCTCCCCGACACTGTGAAAGATCGCTGGCCGCGACAACTGGCGCGCCCCAGGCCAGGGACGCCGAGCAAGGGCCGCCCCGCAGCGAGGGCGTCGTCCACCTGCCCGGTGCGCGCAGCGCAACGAGAGCGGGGGGAAGGCGCGCAGCGCCTCAGGGGGGTGTCTCATATCAGCCAGTTCGGCTTGCGCTTGTTCAGGAAGGACTGCACGCCCTCCTTGCCCTCGTCGCTGGCGCGGATGTCGGCAATGCCCTGCACGGTGGCGGCGATCAGGCCCGCGTTGATTTCCCGCTCGGCCACATCCATCACCAGCTTCTTGCATACGCGCACGGCGTTGGGACTGGCGCTGGTCAGGGCTTTCAGCAGTTCGTCCACCTTGGCGTCGAGTTGGTCGGCCGCCACCACCTCGTGCACGAAGCCGATGCGCAGCGCCTCGGCCGCGCCGAAGCGCTCGGCCGTCAGGAAATAGCGGTGCGCGGCGCGCGCCCCCATGGCACGGATCACATAGGGGCTGATGGTGGCGGGGATGAGGCCCAGCTTCACCTCGCTGAGACAAAAGCCCGCCGTGTCCACCGCCACCGCCATGTCGCACGCGGCCACCAGGCCCATGCCGCCCGCGTACACATCGCCCTGCACGCGGGCGATGGTGGGCTTCTCGCATGCGTAGATCACGCGCAGCATCTCGGCCAGCTTGCCGGCGTCGGTGATGTTTTCGTCGCGCGTGTAGTCGGCCATGCGGCGCATCCAGTTCAGGTTGGCGCCCGCGCAGAACGCGGGCCCTTCTGCGGCCAGCACCACGGCGCGCACATCGGCACGCCCGCCCACCTCCATGAAGGCGGCGGTGATCTCGGCGATGACTTCGTCGCTGAAGGCATTGCGGATCTCGGGCTGCGTGAGCGTGATGCGCGCCACGGCGCCGGTGTGGGTGATGGACAGGTTCTGGCTCATGGCTTGGGCGGGTTTTGCAGGAAGTAGACAAGGTCCAGCTCGGGGCTGGACTGGCCCAGGGCGGTCAATGCGGCGGTGATCTGGCCCCGGTGGTGCGTGCCGTGGTTGAACACATGCGCCAGCGTGGCCGCGAACGGCAGCGATGCCGCCGTGCCGCGCATGGTGGTGTAGTCCAGCGTACCGTCCCAGCGGCCTGGGGCGAACGAAGCGATCAGCGGTGCCCAGCGGGCCGCGCCCTCGCGCAGGCGGGCATCCAGCCGCGCGCGGTCGCTTTCCAGTTCGGCGTCCAGCGCCATCTTGGGCGAGGTGCCTTCGGCAAACCGCACGAACCACAGATGGTGTTCGCCCACCAGCAGGTGGTTGAGCGTGCCGTGGATGCTCTTGAAGAACAGGCCCACATCGCGCCGGTAGGCCTCTTCAGGCAGCGCCCGCACGGCATCGAGCAGGCGCGCCGTGGCCCACACGTTGTAGCGTGCGAGCTGGGTGAAGTGGGCGACGGCGTCCATGGCGGCTCCCGGCACGGTCACATGCGGAACAGGCCGAACCTGGTGTCTTCGATGGGCGCATTGCGCGTGGCCGCCAGGCCCAGCGCCAGCACGCGGCGGGTGTCGGCCGGGTCGATCACGCCGTCGTCCCACAGGCGGGCAGTGGCGTAGTAGGGGTGGCCCTGGTCTTCGTACTGGCGGCGGATGGGTGCCTTGAAGGCTTCTTCTTCCTCCATGCTCCACTGGCCGCCCTTGCCCTCGATGCCATCGCGCTTGACGGTGGCGAGCACGCCGGCCGCCTGCTCGCCGCCCATCACGCTGATGCGCGCGTTGGGCCACATCCACAGGAAGCGGGGCGAGTACGCGCGGCCGCACATGCCGTAGTTGCCGGCGCCAAAGCTGCCGCCGATGATGATGGTGAACTTGGGCACGCTGGCCGTGGCCACGGCCGTGACCATCTTGGCGCCGTTGCGCGCGATGCCTTCGTTCTCGTACTTGCGCCCGACCATGAAGCCGGTGATGTTCTGCAGGAACACCAGCGGGATCTTGCGCTGGCAGCACAGCTCGATGAAATGCGCGCCCTTCAGGGCCGACTCGGAAAACAGGATGCCGTTGTTGGCGATGATGCCGACCATCATGCCTTCGATGCGCGCGAAGCCCGTGACCAGCGTGGTGCCATAGCGCGCCTTGAACTCGTCGAACTCGCTGCCATCGACGATGCGGGCAATGATCTCGCGCACGTCGAAGGGCTTGCGTGTGTCGACGGGGATCACGCCGTAGAGCTCTTCAGCTACAAATTTAGGAGCTACTGGCGCTTGATCGGCGGGCGCTGGAGCCTTGTTTTTGTTCAGATTTCGCACCGCATTGCGCGCCAGTTGCAGCGCATGCAGGTCGTTTTGCGCCAGGTGGTCGGCCACGCCCGACAGGCGCGTGTGCACGTCGCCACCGCCCAGGTCCTCGGCCGTGACGACCTCGCCCGTGGCGGCCTTGACCAGCGGCGGGCCGCCCAGGAAGATGGTGCCCTGGTTCTTGACGATGATGGACTCGTCGCTCATCGCCGGCACGTAGGCGCCGCCCGCCGTGCAGCTGCCCATGACCACGGCGATCTGCGAGATGCCCATGGCGCTCATGTTGGCCTGGTTGAAGAAGATGCGGCCGAAGTGGTCGCGGTCCGGAAAGACCTCGTCCTGGTTGGGCAGGTTGGCGCCGCCGGAGTCCACCAGGTAGATGCAGGTAAGGTGGTTCTGCTGCGCCACTTCCTGCGCGCGCAGGTGCTTCTTGACGGTGAGCGGGTAGTAGGTGCCACCCTTCACCGTGGCGTCGTTGCACACGATCATGCAGTCCACGCCGCTCACGCGGCCGATGCCGGCAATCAGCCCCGAACTGGGCGCATCGTTGTTGTACATGTTGAGCGCGGCCAGCGGGGCCAGCTCCAGAAACGGCGTGCCCGGGTCCAGCAGCATCTGCACGCGCTCGCGCGGCAGCAGCTTGCCGCGCGCGGTGTGCTTGGCGCGGGCCGCCTCGCCGCCGCCCTGGGCGACCTTGTCGAGCTGGGCGCGCAGGTCGTCCACCAGCGTGCGCATGGCCGCGGCATTGGCCAGGAAGTCCGCCGAGCGGGCGTTGAGTTGGGTGTCGAGAATGGTCATGCTGTGTTGCTTCTTGTGTGTTTCACGCGGTCTTGGCTTCGACCAAACCGAGCTGATCCTTCATCTCATCGCGGATCTTGAACTTCTGGATCTTGCCCGTCACCGTCATCGGGAAGCTGGTGACGAAGCGGATGTAGCGCGGCACCTTGTAGTGCGCGATCTGGCCCTTGCAGAAGGCGCGGATGTCGTCTTCGGTGGGCTTCGTGCCCGGCTTGGCGATGATCCAGGCGCAGAGCTCCTCGCCATACTTGGCATCGGGCACGCCCACCACCTGCACGTCCTGCACCTGCGGGTGGCGGTACAGGAACTCTTCGATCTCGCGCGGGTAGATGTTCTCGCCGCCACGGATCACCATGTCCTTGATGCGGCCGACGATGTTCACATAGCCCTCGGCGTCCATGGTGGCGAGGTCGCCGGTGTGCATCCAGCCGCCTTCGTCGATGGCTTCGCGGGTCTTGGCATCGTCGCCCCAGTAGCCGTGCATCACCGAATAGCCCTTGGTGCAGAACTCGCCGCGCTGGCCGATGGGCACCACGGCGCCGGTGTCGGGGTCCACGATCTTGACCTCCAGGTGCGGCTGCACCTGGCCCACGGTGGAGACGCGCTTGTCGAGCGGCGTGTCGGTGCTGCTCTGGCAGCTGACCGGGCTGGTCTCGGTCATGCCGTAGGCGATGGTGATTTCGCGCAGGTTCATCTGCTCCACCACGCGCTTCATCACCTCGGTGGGGCAGGGAGAGCCCGCCATGATGCCGGTGCGCAGGGTGGACAGGTCGAACTCGGCGAACCGCGGGTGGTCCAGCTCGGCGATGAACATCGTGGGGACGCCGTGCAGGCCGGTGCAGCGCTCGTCCTGCACCGTCTGCAGCACGGTGAGCGGGTCGAACCCGTCGTTGGGGTACACGATGGTGGCGCCGTGTGTCAGGCACGCCAGGTTGCCCAGCACCATGCCGAAGCAGTGGTACAGCGGCACGGGGATGCACAGGCGGTCCTCGGACGTGAGCTTCATGCATTCGCCGATGAAGAAGCCGTTGTTCAGGATGTTGCGGTGCGTGAGCGTGGCGCCCTTCGGGAAGCCCGTGGTGCCGCTGGTGAACTGGATGTTGATGGGGTCGGTGGCCTTGAGCGTGGCGGCCACCCGGGCCAGGCGCGGGTCGGCCGCATCGCCGCGCGCGATCAGGTCCGAAAAGCGCAGCAGCCCGGGCTCGTCGGCGCCCTGGCCCGCCTCGTCGATCCACACCACCGTGTGCAGGTGGGGCAGCTTCACCGCGCCCAGCTGGCCCGGCTGCTGGTGCTGCCACTGGGGCGCCAGCTCGCGCAGCATGCCCAGGTAGTCGCTGGTCTTGAAGCGCGCCATGGTCACCAGCAGCTTGCAGCCCACCTTGTTCAGGGCGTATTCGACTTCGGACGTGCGGTAGGCCGGGTTGATGTTGACCAGCACCAGGCCCGCCTGCGCGGTGGCCAGCTGCATCAGCACCCATTCGGCGTTGTTGTGCGACCAGATGCCCACGCGGTCGCCGGGCACCAGGCCCTGGCCGAGCAGCGCGCTGGCCAGGCGCTGCGCCTGGACCTGCAGTTCGGCGTAGGTGTAGCGGCGCCCCTGGTGCACGCTGACCAGCGCCTCGCGCCCCGGCTGGCGGGCCACCATGCCGGCAAAGAAGTCGCCGATGGTCTGCTCGATCAGCGGGACGCCGCTGGCGCCACGGGCGTGGCTGCCGGTGAGAGGGGCTGCGGCGGCAAAGGCGGCAGGGGTCGTCGTCATGTTGTGTCTCCTTGCATGGCTCTTCCTCCCGCGTGCGGCGGCGGGGCGGCGATCCGTAAGCATAGAAGCCCTGGTCCGGCCCTGGTTGCCACAAAGGTTGCAAATCGTGCCACGCATCGGGCACACTGCCTTGTGTGAAACCCGTTGCCCCCACCCCCGAGCCGGCTTGGCAGGCCCTGGCCCCCGCCAGCGCACCCGCCGTGACGCCCATGGCCTTCGTGCGGGCGATCGCGCTGGCCTACGAACGCCGGGGCATGGGCCCCGAACGCGCCCTGGCGCAGGCACAGATCGCGCCGGAGCTGCTGCACGATCCCCATGCCCGCATCACCGCCTGGCAGATGGAGCAGATCTCCGATGCCGCCATGCAGGAGCTGGACGACGAGGCCCTGGGCTGGTTCAGCCGGCGCCTGCCCTGGGGCAGCTACGGCATGCTGGCGCGCGCGTCCATCAGCTCGCCCAACCTGCAGGTGGCGCTGGCACGCTGGTGCCGCCACCACGGGCTGCTCGCGGACGATATCGCGCTGCACCTCACGGTCCAGGGCGGCACCGCCACCCTGGGCATCGCCGAAGCACGCGACCTGGGCGCGTTGCGCGAGTTCTGCCTGGTCTCGGTACTGCGCAATGCACACGGGCTGGCCTGCTGGCTGGTGGATTCGCGCATACCGCTGATCGCCGCCGAGTTCGCGTTCGCCGCGCCGCCGCATGCGGACGCGTACGCGGTGCTCTTCCGCGGCCCGGTGGCCTTTGGCGCCCCGCGGACGGCCATCCACTTCGATGCGCGCTACCTCAGCCTGCCCCTGCGGCGCGACGAGCAGGCCCTGCGCCAGATGCTGCAGCACGCCCTGCCCCTGACGGTGCTGCAGTACCGGCGCGACCGGCTGCTGGTGCAGCGCGTGCGCCAGCTGCTGGGCGCCCCCGTGGCCGGGCAACTGGCGCATGCGCTGCCCCAGCACAGCGCCGAATCGCTCGCGGGCCTGCTGCATGTGTCGCCGCGCACGCTGCACCGCCAGCTCAAGGAAGAAGGCGCCACGCTGCAGGGCCTGAAGGACGAGGTGCGCCAAAGCCGCGCCGTGGACCTGCTGCACCGCACGGACCGCCCCATCAAGCAGGTGGCCGAGGCGGCGGGCTTCGTCAACGAGAAGAGCTTCATCCGCGCGTTCCGCGGCTGGACGGGGGATTCGCCGGCGGAGTTCCGGCGCAAGGCGCGCAACGCCGCATGAAGCGTTGCGGCGCTGCGTGACGAGCGTCGCCAGGACGGCACCGGCCAGCGCACTTTCGCCACCCGCCACTACACTGGCGGGCCCGGCCACCACACCGCCATGCCCCCACCGCACCCATGATCCATCTGTACCACTGCGTCAGCGCCCGCTCCTTCCGTCCGTTGTGGATGCTGGAAGAGCTGCGGCTGCCGTACGTGCTGCACATGCTGCCGTTTCCGCCGCGCGCGCACGCCCGCTGGTTCCTGGAAGAGAACCCGCTGGGCACCGTGCCGCTGCTGGTGCAGGGCAAGGCGCCACACCAGGTGCGCATGACCGAATCGGCCGCCATCTGCCAGTACCTGGCCGCCGCGCACCCGGACGCCGGGCTGGACGTGCGCCCCCCCGACCCGGCCTTTGGCGCCTACCTGAACTGGCTGCACCTGGGCGAGGCCACACTCACCTTTCCGCAGACGCTGGTGCTGCGCTATGGGCGTTTCGAACCCGCGGACCGCAAGCAGCCTCAGGTGGTGGAGGACTACAGCCGCTGGTTCCTGGCGCGCCTGCGCGCGGTGGAGGCCGCCGTGGCCCGCAGCGACTACCTGTGCGCGGGCCGCTTCACGGCGGCCGATGTGTCGGTGGGCTATGCGCTGCTGCTGGCCCAGCACCTGGACCTGGAGCCGCAGTTCGGCGAGGCCACGCGCGCCTACTGGCAGCGGCTGCAGCAGCGCCCCGGCTACCAGAGGGCCCTGGCCGCGCAGATCGAAGCGGCCGAGGACCAGGACGTGCCCACCACCCCCGCGCCCGACACGCGGCCCTGAGCCAGGGACGAAAGGCCTGCCCGCGCGGGCTGTCGGCCTACCTGCCCCGCGCCTCTGTCACTGCGACGGCTGCGGCGACCTGGGTGCGCCGTGCAGCAATGACTGCACCAGCGCGCGGAACTCGGGCGAATGCCGCAGCACGCTGCCGCCGGCCTCGATGAGGTCGGTGACCTCTTCGTGGGAGATGGAGAACGCCGTGGGCACCTGCAGCAGGCGCCGCCGCGCCACGTCGTCCGGCGCGTCGCGCAGGTTCACGGGAATCACATGGATCTCGGCATCGGGCGCGAAGGCATCGCCGCTGCCCGTGGAGCCCGCGGCCAGGGCCTGGCGCCACTGCTGGGTGATGTCGCGCAGGAACTCCTGCGTCTCGCGCGTGGCGCGTGCGCCGGTGCCGAACAGCAGCGCATCCACCACCTGGGCCATGTTGGGCACCTGGTCGCTCATGTCGATGTTGACCGACGGGTCGCGCTCCGCGTTCACGGTGATCAGCACCAGCTTGCGGATGGTGGCGGGCGGGATGCCCACCTCGCTGAACGTCTGGCGCAGGCCGCCGCCCGCCAGGGCCCGGTCCAGCAGGCGCTGCACGCCCAGGTTGTCGGCCAGACCGCCGTCCACCAGGTGGATGTAGGGCTTGCGCTGCGCGTCGGTGTAGCTCAGTTCGTGCGCGCGGTACAGCCGGGCACGGTAGTCGCCAGCGGCCGCGGCGCGCGCGCTGGCCGTGGAGCCGGTGCGGCGTTCAGGGCACTGGTCGGCGTAGTTCTTGAGCGTCATCGGGCTGAGCAGCAGCGGCACGGCCGACGAGGACGCCACCGCGAAGGACAGCGGCACCTTGCGCAGGTCCGAGCAGATCAGCGTGAACTGCTCCCAGGTGAACTCGAAGCCCGTGCCCAGCGACATGTCGGTGGCGGTGATGAACAGTTGCGGGTGGCGCGGGCGCCGCTCCACATCGCCGAAGGTCAGCCCGCCGTACAGGTCGTCCAGCCGCCGCGCGAGCAGGTGGGTGCGGCCCAGCCAGGGCGAGGTCAGGTCCACCAGGTTGCCGGGCCGCAGGGCCTGGGTGATGAGGCTGTTCTGGAAGTTCTGCCGCAGGAAGTCGTGCTCGAACCGGGGCAGCCCCTCGATGCCATGCGCCGCGAAGTAGGCGGCAACAATGCTGCCGCCCGACACGCCGCTCACCACGTCCGTGGCGTCCAGCAGGGTGGTGTCCCGCCCGTTCCAGCGAAAGCGGGTCTGCTGCATCTCGGTCAGCACGCCGAAGCCGAAGGCCGCCGCGCGCGCGCCGCCGCCCGAAAGCGTCACGGCCACCAGGATGGTGGGGTCGCGCTCGGACTTGCGCACGGGGATGTCCCGGTCTTCGGGCGGCAGCGGCTCGTTGATCCAGGGGCGCACCGACGAGCAGCCCATGAGAACGCCGAGGGCCGCGAGCGCGGCGCAGTTGCGTAGCCACCGTGGCAGCTGGCTGCTGTGCTTGGGCATGGCGTGTCCTGGTGCGAACAGCAGCGGTCAGCAGCCCAGCAAGGCCGGCAGCTCGGCCATGCTGCGAAACACCTCAGACGCCCCCGCCGCGCGCAGGGCCTCGCCATCGTCCAGCGGCGCATAGGCAAACACCGTGGCGCCCGCCGCCACCCCCGCAGTGACGCCCGTCACCGTGTCTTCGACCACCGCGCAGCGCAGGGGCTGCGCCTGCAGCGCGGCGGCCGCCGCCAGGTACACGTCCGGCGCGGGCTTGGTGCGCGGCATTTCGTGGCCGCTGAAGATGCGGCCCTCGAAGAAGGGCGTGAGGCCCACCTTGGCCAGCTGCATCTCCACCTTGTGCCGGTCGGCCCCCGAGGCGCAGGCGATGCGCCCGCCGTGGTGCGCGTGCACGCGCTCGATGGTGCCGTGGATGTGCTCGATGGCCGTGAGGCGCTGGTCCAGCTCGGCATTGCGCCGCGCATAGAAATCGGCCATCCATGCATCGGTGAGCGGCCGGCCGGTGTGGGTCTCGATGCGGGCGGCCTCGCTGCCCACGGTCTTGCCGATGAAGATGCGCATGCACTCCTGGGCGCTCAGGGCCCAGCCGGCCTCCGCGAGCATGTCGCGCAGCACGCCGTTGGTGATGGGTTCGCTGTCCACCAGGACCCCGTCGCAGTCGAACAGTATTGCTTCAAATTTCATAGCTTATGGCGCTTATGGATAAAGGACTTGAGGTCATTTTCATGCAAATTTCAACCGTGGACATCGCCATCCACATAGAACCAGCGCCCGCCTTCGCGCACGAAGCGGCTGGTCTCGTGCAGGCGCACGGCACGGCCGCCCACGCGGTAGCGCGCCACGAACTCGACTTCCGCACGGCCTTCGCCCGTGGCGCGGTGGCCGCGCACCGCAAGCCCGAGCCACCGCGCGCCCGCATCGAAATCCATCGACGCGGGGCGCGTGGTGGGGTGCCAGGTGGCCTGCAGGTACTCGGCCCGCTCGCCCACGAACGCGGTGTACCGGGACCGCATGAGGCTTTCGGCGTCGGGCGCGGGCGCCGCTTCCAGATGGTCCACATAGCGGCCGCAGCAGTCGGCATAACGCAGCACGGCGGCCGTGCCGCCGGCGCGCCGGCCCGCGGGCGCCACGGTGCGTCCGCACGGGCAGGGTGCGCTGTCGGCCAGGGCCATGGGCGGGGTGCGCATCGCGGTGAACGGCGATCAGCGCAGCGCGCCGAACACCTTGCGGGCGATGGCACTGCCCGCGCCGGCCGGGTCCTGGCGGATGCGGCGCTCTTCCTCGCCGATCATGGTGTACAGGCCATCGAGCGTCTTGCCGGTGACGTACCGCGCCAGGTTGGCCTCTTCGGGCTTGAGCAGTCCGAAGCCCGCGGCCTTGCCAGCGAAGGCGTTGTACTTCTGGGTGAGGCCCACCTTCTCCGTCGCCTGGTCCACCACCGGCAGGAAGCGCTCCCCCAGCGGCACGCGCGTCTTCTCGGCGAAGAAGGCCGTCACCGAGGTGCTTCCTCCCGCCAGGATGTTCTTGGCGTCCGTCACCGTCATGTTCTGCACCGCGCCCACGAGCAGGTCCTTGCCCATGGGCACGGCGGCCTCGGCGGCGCGGTTGATGGAGGTGACCAGCTCATCGACGCGCTTGCCCTGGCCCAGCGACTTCATGACCTTGGCCGCGTCGTCCAGGTAGCCGGGAAGCCCGATGCGCACCTTGGGATTGCCCAGGAAACCGTCGGGCCGCCCCAGCAGCGACACCGCGGCCTGGGCGCCCTGGCCCAGCGCGGCCTTGAGGCCGCCCGTGGCATCGGCATTGGAGAGATCGCCCAGCGACAGGGCCCAGGCCTGCTGCCAGCTGGCGCACAGCAGCGCCCCCAGGGCACTGGCTTGGTGGAATTGGCGGCGTTGCATGGAGGTGTTTCTTTCTGTGAAGGGACCGGGGCCGCACGGGGTGTGGGCCGGCCTGGCAGGTGGCATGTCCGGGATTTTCGCTCAGCGCCGTAGACTGGCACGCGACACAACCCTCCAACAAGGAGCCTGCAATGTGGGAAATGAATGTGCCGTGGTGGGAGTTCGTGCTGCGCGGCGTGGTGGTCTATGTCTTTTTGCTGGTGTTCCTGCGCCTGACAGGCAAGCGGCAGACAGGGCAGTACGCGCCGTTCGACCTCGTGCTGCTGCTGATCCTGTCCAACGCGGTGCAGAACTCGATGAACGCGGGCGACAACTCGCTGGTGGGCGGACTCGTCTCGGCCACCACGCTCATCGGCTGCCACGTGGTGCTGGCGCAGCTGACGTTCCGCTTCGCGTGGATGGAGCGGCTGATCGACGGCACGCCGCGGGTGCTGGTGGAGCAGGGACAGGTGAACGCCGACCTCCTGCGCAAGGAGCTGCTTTCACCGGACGACCTCGAGGCCGCGCTGCGCGCCAGCGGATGCCTGCACCTGCACGAGGTGGAGCGCGCGACCATCGAGACCAATGGGCAGATCACGGTGGTGCTGCGGCGCCGGGGCAGTGGCGGCTGAAATTCCGCCCCGCCCCCCGTCCAGCCGCCCGGCCCGCAGGGAGCACGGGGGTTCAGTTCTGGGTGTAGCAGGCCTTGTTCTGGATGGAGATGTCGGCCGAGGCCTCCACGGCGGCGGCCGAGCCGAACAGGCTGGGGTTCTGGTCGCCCAGCGGGCACAGATAGGGGCCCTTGCGCGCCCACACGGTGCGCGAGGTCAACCCCGTGACCTGGGCCCAGCTGCCCCAGAAGGCGGCGAGCGTGGGTGTCGCGCCCGTGCGGTCAAACGTGAAATTGCCCCCATCGCCCCCTTGCCCGCCAATGACCGCGCCCGCGGCGGTGCAGTTCGCGTCGGAGTAGGTCGCCACGCCCAGGCTGACCGTGGCCCGGGTCTCGCCTTGCCGCGCGATGCGCCACAGCGACCGGCCCCATTGGCCCGGGCCGATGGGCGTGCAACGCTCCTGCTTCCAGTCCCCCTGCGGCAGTGCCACGGCCGTGGTGCAGGCCACCTCCACCGAGCCGACATGGGCCGAACCCACCGTGCCGCTGCCGTTGCGCACCGCGCAGTTCTGGCCTGCGGGCGGGGTCTTCACCGTGACGGCATAGGGGCTGCCCGTGGCCACCGCCGTGGAAAACGCGAAGCCGCCGTTGCTGGCCAGGGACAGGTCATCGCCGCCGTTGTTCTGCAGCACCACTGCGCCGCCCGCCAGGCCCGATACCGAGCCCCCCACCGTGAAGGTGGCCGCCGCCAGGTTCTCGCAGCGCACCTGCACATCGCCCACGTTCGCGGTGGCGGTGCCCGTGCCTTGCGCCACGGCGCAGCGCTGGCCGCCGGGCTGCGTCCTGACGGTGACGGCATAGGCCACGCCGCGGTCCAGCCGGGCCGCGAACACAAAACCGCCGTTGGCGCTCACGGCCAGGTCATCGCCGCCATTGTTCTGCAGGGTCAGCGCCTTGCCGGCGCCCAGGCCGACCACGGAGCCCCCCACGGTGAAGGCCCCGGCCGTGGGCGGGGGCGTGGTGCCGCCGTCGCCATCGCCGCCCCCGCAGCCCGCCAGCAACACCGCGGCCAGCCCAAGAGGGGCCCAGCGGACTGCGGGCCGTGCGTGGTGCCGGGTGAACTTTGCGCTTGTGGGGGTCATGAACGGAAACCTCCTGGGTGGTGAAGGAATGAATGGATGAAAGAGGGGCGGATTCTGTGCGGCACGCCGCCCGCCGCAAAACCCTACCGAGGTAGGGTTTGCGCGCCGCCCCTTCCGGTCCACACTTGGCAGAATTTGCTTTGCTGCGGCATCCCGGCGCCCGGCGCCGCAGCGCCCCCCGGCCCCCATGTCACCCTATGCACTCATCCTGGACGACCACCCGCTGGTAGCACGCGGCGTGGCCGAATTCCTGCGCTTGCGCCTGCCCTACCTGGAGGTGGCCGTGGCCGGGTGCGCCGATGACTTTCTGCCGCTGGTGGCCACGCGGGGTGCCCCCGCCATCGCGCTCGTCGACTTCTGGCTGGCCGAAGGTGCCGCGCTGGGCCTGATCGCGCTGGTGCGCGAACACTGCCCCGGCACCGCGCTGGCGGTCGTCAGCGGCGACGACGACCCGGCCATGATGGAGCGCGTGCGCCAGGCGGGTGCGCACGGCTTCATCCACAAGCAGGCTCCGCCAGAGATCTTCGCCCAGGCGGTGGAGGCCCTGCTGGGCGGCCTGGCCTGGTTTGTGCCCGCCCCCCCCGGCAACCAGCCCCCGCGCAGCCGCGACCTGCCGGTCACGCCCGCCGAACTGGGCCTGTCGGTACGCCAGGGCGAAATCCTGGCGCTGGTGCTGCAGGGGCTGCCCAACAAGCGCATCGCGCTGCAGTACGACCTGTCGGAGAGCACGGTCAAGGAGCACATGAGCGCCATCCTCCTGCGCCTGGGCGCACGCACCCGCGTGGAGGCCATCACGGGACTGCGCGGGCGCCGGCTGGTCCTGCCCGATCCACCCGCCTGAACACCGGCCCGCCCGCGCCCCATGCCACTCCAGTTCTTGCCGCGCCGCTGGTTTCCCCACCCCCATCCCCGCGCCGGCACCGGACCGGGCGAGCGCGGCCAGGTGCGCATCCCGGCCTGGACCGCGGTCCAGGCCCGCGCGGCCCTGGGCATGTGGCGGCAGGCGCGCCGGCTGCGGCGCCGCCGGGAGGCGGCGGCCGCCTTCGCACGCACATGACGCCCAACACCAAGGTCCCGGGCCACGCGCACGGCGCGCCCAGCGCACAAGGCTGGCTGCTGCTGCTCGAAGCCTCTTTTGCGCGCCTGCGGCTGGGCATGTCGGTCATGCCCGCCATGGGGCTGCTGTTTGGCCTGCTGCTGGGCTGGCAGGGTGGGCAGGCCATGCCGCTGCTGGCGTGGGGAGGCGCATACCTGCCCGTGTTGCTGTTCGTGGGGTGGGGCCACCGGCAGTACCGGCACGAACGCGCCTTGCGGCCGCCCGAAGCCCTGCTGCCCCCCTGGACCCGCCGCGTGTGCTACCTGGCCTTGGCGCACGGGGTAGGCGTTTCACTCTCGATAGCGTTGTCGCTGGGCCACGCCAGCTACGAATACATGCTGTTGCTGCATATCACGCTGGCGGGCATTCTGGCCGCCAACGCAGCGCAGATGACCGCCACGCTCGCTGTCTACCGCATGTATTTCGTGGGTGCGGTGGGTGGGCTGGCGATGATCCCCTGGGCGTTTCCGGCGCAGTGGCCGTTTGTACTGCCCATGACGCTGGTGATGGCCGCCGTGATCTACCGCAGCGCCATGAACTCGCACCGGTTCTTCGTGCGCCAGGTGGTGCTGGAAGAGCGCAGCCGCGACCTGGCCGAGCGCTACCGCGAGGCCAGCGACGCGGCCGAAGCCGCGCTGGCCGAGAAGAACCGGTTTCTGAGCACCGCCGCCCACGACCTGCGCCAGCCCGTGCACGCCATGGCGTTGCTGGCCGAAGCCATTGCGCTGCAGGGCCAGGACCACCCGCACATCGGCCCCTTGCTGGGCCAGTGGCGGCTGAGCATGCACTCGCTCAGCCAGATGTTCGACGCCCTGCTCGACCTGTCGCGCATCGAATCAGGCACGGTGGAGCTGCGGCCCGCGCCCGTGCCGCTGGCCCACCTGTTCGACGACCTGCGCCACCAGTTCGTCACCGAAGCCACCGCGCGCGGGCTGGCCCTGCGCATGCGCCCGCCCCCGGCGCACGCCACGGTGCTGGCAGACCCCGCGCTGGTGCGGCAGTCGCTGGCCAACCTGGTGCACAACGCCTTGCGCTACACACTGCGGGGCGGGGTGCTGGTGGGCGCACGGCAGCGCGGTGGCCACTGGCGGCTGGAGGTGTGGGACACCGGCGAAGGCGTGGCACCACAGGAGCAGGCCGCCATCTACCAGGCCTTCTACCGCCCGCAGAGCGCGGGGCACCTCCACCGCGAAGGCCACGGCCTGGGGCTGGCCGTGGTGGCGCGCTGCGTGGCGCTGATGGGTGCACGCCAGGGCATGGCCTCACGTCCGGGGCGGGGGTCGTGTTTCTGGATCGAGCTGCCGGCCACGGCCGCGCCTGCGCTGGCGCCCGACGCACGTGGCACCGCCGCGCCACGCACCTGGCCCCGCCTGCAGGGCCGGTGCCTGGTGCTGGACGACGATCCCCACGTGCTGCGGGCCTGGTCGGCCCTGCTGGGCGGCTGGGGCATCGCGTTGCGCACCGCCCGCACCCCCGGCGAGGCCCACGCCCACCTGGACAACGGCTTTGCACCGCAGGCCATCCTGTGCGACCAGCACCTGTCGTCGGGCGATAGCGGCTTTGACGTGCTGCGCGCCCTGCTGGAGCGCTGCCCCGCCGCGCGCGGAGCCATGGTGAGCGGCGAGTTTGACTCACCCGCCCTGCACGAGGCCGATGCCGAGGGCTACCTGGTGCTGCGCAAGCCCGTGGATGTGGACGCGCTCCATGCGGTGCTGGCCCAGTGGCTGCCGCCGCAAGAAACTTGAACAAAACAGGCCCTGGCGCTTTCCCATTCTGCGCCAACAGCTATTCAATTCATAGCAGTCAGCATCAAGCCAGCGCACGCTGAATGATGATCTTCTGCACATCGCTCGTGCCTTCGTAGATCTGGCACACGCGCACGTCGCGGTAGATGCGTTCCACCGGGAAGTCGTTCACCACGCCGTAGCCGCCCAGGGTCTGGATGGCGGCGCTGCACACGCGTTCGGCCATCTCGCTGGCGAACAGCTTGGCCATGGCGGCTTCCTTCAGGCAGGGGCGGCCCGCATCGCGCAGCGCGGCGGCGTGCCAGATGAGCTGGCGCGCGGCCTCGATCTGCGTGGCGCAGTCGGCCAGGCGAAAGCCCACGGCCTGGTGGTTGAAGATGGCGGTGCCGAAGCTCTCGCGCTCTTTCGAATACGCCAGCGCCGCATCGAAGGCACTGCGTGCCATGCCCACGCTTTGCGCGGCGATGCCGATGCGGCCGCCCTCGAGCGCGCCCAGGGCGATCTTGTAGCCCTCGCCTTCCGCGCCGATCAGGTTCTCGGCCGGAATGCGGCAGTGGTCGAAGTTGATCTGCGCCGTGTCGCTGCTGTGCTGGCCCAGCTTGTCTTCGAGCCGCGCGACCACGTAGCCCGGGTTGCTGGTGGGCACGAGGAAGGCGCTCATGCCCTTCTTGCCCGCGCCCTTGTCGGTGACGGCGATGACGATGGCCACGTGGCCGTTCTTGCCGCTGGTGATGAACTGCTTGACGCCGTTGATCACGTATTCATCGCCCTGCCTGACGGCCGTGGTGCGCAGTGCCGAGGCATCGGAGCCCACATGCGGCTCGGTCAGGCAGAACGCGCCCAGCATCTCGCCACGGGCCAGCGGCGTGAGCCAGTCGCGCTTTTGCTGGGCGTTGCCGTAGCGCATGAGGATGGCGTTGACCGGGCAGTTGGTCACGCTGATGGCGGTGCTGGTGCCGCCGTCGCCGGCCGCGATCTCTTCAAGCACCAGCGCGAGGGTGACGTAGTCGAGGTGTGCGCCGCCAAATTCTTCGGGCACGCAGATGCCATACGCGCCCAGTGCGGCCAGGCCCTGGTGCGCCTCCTTGGGGAAGTGGTGTTCCTTGTCCCAGCGCGCGGCGTGGGGCCACAGCTGTTCCTGCGCGAAGTCGCGCACCGCGTCGCGGATCATTTCCTGGTCTTGGGTCAGCAGCATCGGGGTTGTCTCCAGAAGTCGTTGTGGGTTCGGTCGAAAGGGTTACCAGTGGGTGGCGCGGCGGCCGTCGTGGTGCAGCAGGCGGCCCTTGTCGGCGGCGGTGACGCCCGCCACGGTGGCGCGCAGGCCGCGTACGCTGTCCTGCACCGTCAGCGCGGCGCCTTCGCCGCCCATGTCGGTCTGCACCCAGCCGGGGTCGATGGTGATGAGCGTGGCGCCTGGGTAGTCATGCTGGGCCGCGGCCACCGCCATGTTCAGCGCCGCCTTGCTGGTGCGATACAGCCAGGAGCCGCTGCCCGGCACGCTGCCAATCTGCGACATGGACGAGGACAGGAACGCGAACACGCCCTGCGCGTCGGCCACCAGGGGCGCGACCTGCGGCAGCGCCTGCATGGCGCCCAGCACGTTGGTGTGCATGACGGCGTCGAAGTCCTGCTGCGTGGGCGGCGTGAGCGCGTTGGGACGGCGGATGACGCCCGCCACGTACCAGGCGGTCTCGATCTTTTCGCCGTCCAGTTGCCAGGCCAGCGCGCTCACACTGGCGGGGTTGGCCACGTCCACGGTGAGCACCTCGGCGCCCAGGGCCTGCACCCGCTCGCGGCCCGCGTCGTCGCGCACCGTGGCGATCACGCGGCGGCCCGCCTCGGCGTACTGGCGCACCAGCTCCAGACCGATGCCGCGCGATGCGCCGATGACAAGTATGGATTTCATGGTTGAAATTTGGATTGAATTGGGCCCTGGCGCTTATGCATCAAGCGCCGATAGCTATCAAAATAGTAGCAATCACTCTCAACACCCTCAGGCGTCGCCGAGCTGCTGCTCCTGCGCCAGTTGGGCGCGGTAGCGCTGCAGCATCGCCACTTGCGACTCAGGCTCGGTGGCGAGGCCCATCTGGTCGTGGATCATCTGGCCCATCGTGGGCAGCGCGGCGCGGTCCACCTGCGCATCGGCGGACCACAGCCGCGAGCGCATGAAGGCCTTGGAGCAGTGCAGATACGCCTCGGCCACGCGCACTTCGATCACCATCTTTGGGCGCTGGCGCCCGGCCGTGAAGAAGTCCGTGTACAGCGCCTCGTCGCGCAGGCGCGCCGTGCCGTTCACCCGCAGGGTTTCGTCCACGCCCGGAATCATGAACAGCAGGCCGATGCGCGGGTCATCGAGCAGGTTGGTCAGGGTGTCGAGCCGGTGGTTGCCCCCCGCGTCGGGCAGCAGCAGGGTGTGCGCATCGGGCGACTTCACGAAACCGGGCGCACCGCCGCGCGGCGAGGCATCGAGCAATGCGCCATGGAGACCACCACTGGCCACCACGCAGAACGGCGACAGGGCAATGAAGCGCTGGCAGTGCGCATCCAGCTGCGGTTGCTGCTTGTGCAGGGCCCGCTCGCTTGGGGCGGCATACAGGGCGCGCAGCTGCTCGGTGGTTTCGATCATGGTCGCGTCCAGGTCAATGCACGGCAAATTCGAAGTAGCCCGACCACGCCGGGTCATAGGTGGTGGACAGCACCAGCGACTCGGCCTCGTCCCGCAGCAGCAGGGGTGCCAGCGCCTGCCTGGCCAGTTGCTCGTCGCCCACGTAGTAGACGGCCTTGCGGCGCCCGGCACGGGTCAGGGTGTAGGCCAGGATGCCCAGCTGGGGCAGCTCCAGCAGCGTGGCGGCCTGGTCCTGCAGCGCCTGCACGGCGGCCAGCTCATCGCGGTCCCCCACGGCCAGGTCCAGCACCAGCGCGTGCGACAGGTCGGCGCGCATGGCCACGGGGCTGGCGCTGCGGTTGACCATGACAATGGCGGTGTCCTCGCGCACCCCGGGGCCTTCGTCGTCGTCGCCATCTCCGGGCTCGCCGCCGAACGCCAGCGTCATGCCCGACCAGTCGTGTTCACCCGCCGGGAAGTCTCCCGTGCGGCCCAGCGTCTCGACCCAGTAGCGATCAAACACCGGAGGCAACTGGCTGAGTGGGACCCACTGCGCCTGCGGGTCGCCAGCCTGCCCGACAAAATCCACCGCCCCCACCTTGACGGCGAAGTCGTACTCGCCGAGCACATGGTCGAGCATGATGAACGCCATGTTGCGCGCATGGTCCTGGTAGTCGCTCGGGATCTCGCGGCCAAAGCGGATCTCCAGCGCGGCCTGCCCGCAATCCTGGTCCAGGGCGATGAGCACCTCGGACGTGGCCAGCTGGAAACCGTCCATACCGATGGGAAAGTCCGGCTGCGTGGTGCGCTCGCGGAACGCGCGCACGCGGTAGTTCTGCAGCGCGGGCGCGGCCGCCACCGCCTGCATCAGCAGTGGAAATTTTTCGGTGCTGCCGTGGGCGGTGACGATGAGGTCCACCACCGCATCGCCGTCGCCGCCGGACATCTCCAGCGCCAGGCCGCCCAGGTGGCGCTCGATGAGCGCGTTGGCAGACTCGACCCGCTCGCGCAGCGGCTGGGCCTGGAGCGATGCCTGGGCATCGGAAAACGCGCGCCAGAAGGCGGTGATCTCGGGAGAGGGTGCGGTCATCACTGTCCTTGCGAAAAGAGCCAAATCATCCCATCTCCCTCCCGCATCAAACGAGTTCCAGCGCCACCGCCGTGGCTTCGCCGCCGCCGATGCACAGCGTGGCCAGGCCCTTGGTCAGGCCGCGCGCCTGGAGGGCATACATCAGCGTGACCATGATGCGGGCGCCGCTGGCACCGATGGGGTGGCCCAGGGCGCAGGCGCCGCCGTTCACGTTGACCTTGTCGTGCGGCAGGTCCAGCTCTTTCATCAGCGCCATGGGCACCACGGCGAAGGCCTCGTTGATCTCCCACAGCTGCACGTCGCCCACTTCCCAGCCGGCCTTAGCCAGCGCCTTCTGCGTGGCGCCCAGGGGGGCGGTGGCGAACCACTCGGGCTCTTGCGCGTGGGTGGCGTGGCTCACGATGCGCGCCAGCGGCTTGGCCCCGAGCTTCTTCGCGGTGGATTCGCGCATCATCACCAGCGCGGCGGCGCCGTCGTTGATGCTGGAGCTGGATGCGGCGGTGATGGTGCCGTCCTTCTTGAAGGCGGGCTTCAAGGTGGCGATCTTCTCCAGCTTGACCTTGCCCGGGCCTTCGTCCACCGACACCACGGTCTCGCCCGCGCGGGTCTTGACGGTGACGGGCACGATCTCGGCCGCGAACGCGCCGGACTCGGTGGCGGCCTTGGCGCGCTGCACGCTGGCCGTGGCGAACGCGTCCTGCTGCTCGCGCGTGAACTGGTACTTGGCCGCGCAGTCTTCGCCAAAGGTGCCCATGCTGCGGCCTGCTTCATAGGCGTCTTCCAGGCCGTCGAGCATCATGTGGTCGAAGATGCGGTCATGTCCCAGGCGGTAGCCGCCACGCCCCTTCTGCAGCAGGTAGGGGGCGTTGGTCATGCTCTCCATGCCGCCGGCCACCATCACGTCGTGCGTGCCGGCCAGCAGCATGTCGTGCGCCATCATCGCGGCCTTCATGCCCGAGCCGCACATCTTGCTGAGCGTGACCGCGCCAGCGCCCTTGGGCAGGCCGCCCTTGAAGGCCGCCTGGCGCGCGGGCGCCTGGCCCTGGCCGGCCATCAGGCAGTTGCCGAACAGCACCTCGCCCACGGCGTCGGGCGACACACCGGCGCGCTCGATGGCGGCCTGGATCGCGGCGCCGCCCAGGTCGTGCGCGGCCAGGCTGGAAAAGTCGCCCTGCAGCGAGCCCATGGGGGTGCGCGCGGCGCCGACGATGACGATGGGGTCTTGGGTGGATGCGGACATGGTGCAAATCTCCTGGGAAGGGTTCAGACGAAAGTCGGGGGTTGAATGAAATGGACTACCGGGCCGGCGCGCCCTGCGCGAAGCGCCGGTCCGTGTCGTAGGGAAAAACGTCGAACATGTGGCCCGCCTGGATGCGCTCCTTGTGCGACTGCCAGAACGCGGCGTCGAGCAGGTCGGCGTGGTGCGACATGAACACCTCGCGCACGGCGTCGTTGCCGAGCAGGAAAGGGCCGAAGGTTTCGGGGAACACATCGCGCGGGCCCACGCTGTACCAGACCTCGCCGCTCATCTCTTCCTCCTCGTTGCGCGGCGTGGGCACGCGGCGGAAGTTGCAGTCGGTGAGGTATTCGATCTCGTCGTAGTCGTAGAACACGACCTTGCCATTGCGCGTGACGCCGAAGTTCTTCCACAACATGTCGCCGGGGAAGATGTTGGCGGCCACGAGGTCCTTGATGGCGTTGCCGTATTCGATGACGCTGTGCTCCATCTGCTGGCGCGCACGCGGGTCGGAGAGCCCGGTGTCAAAGGCTTCCTGCAGGTAGATGTTGAGCGGGATCATGCGCCGCTCGATGTACAGGTGCTTGATGATGACTTCGGTCTGGCCGTCGCCATCGCGGTCGCTGATCTCCAGCTGGCTGGGGGCGAACTTCTCGATCTCGGCGATGAGCGCATCGTCAAAACGGTCGCGGGGAAAGGCCACCTCGCTGTACTCCAGCGTGTCGGCCATGCGGCCCACGCGGTCGTGCTGCTTGACCAGCAGGTACTTGGCCTTGATCTGCTCGCGCGTGGTTTCCTTCTGGTGCGGGAAATAGTCCTTGATGAGTTTGAACACGAACGGAAAGCTCGGCAGGTCGAACACCAGCATCACCATGCCCTTGATGCCAGGGGCGATGCGAAACTGATCGCTGGAATGCTTCAGGTGGTACAGGAAGTCGCGGTAGAACAGGGTCTTGCCCTGCTTGGCCAGGCCCAGCGCGTTGTAGATCTCGGCCCGCGGCTTGCGCGGCATGAGGCTGCGCAGGAACTGCACGTAGGCGCTGGGCACCTCCATGTCCACCATGAAGTAGGCGCGGGCGAAACTGAACAGCATCTGCATATCGTCTTCGCCGAACAGCGCGGCGTCGATGAAAAGCCTCCCAGCATCGTCGTGCAGGATGGGCAGCGCAAACGGCACTTCGTTGAAGCCGTTGATGATCTTGCCCACCACATAGGCGCCCTTGTTGCGGAAGAACAGGCTGGTGAGCACCTGGATCTGGAAGTTGGCGCGCAGCCGCACCTTGTCGAGGCGGCCGCGCACGGCGGCCACCACGCAGGCACTGTCTCGCGCCAAGTCCGCAAACTCACGCTGCAACTGGAAGTTCTCGATGATGGTCTGGAACGTCTCGTGCAGGTTGTCGCCGGAGGGGTAGTACGCGCGGTAGGTGGGGCGCGCCGCGGGCTCTTCGTTCTCGATGTATTCGGTGCTGACCGCGGGCCGCACGAAGATGAAGTCGTTGTGAAAATGCGTGCGGTGCAGGATCTTGGTCGTGACCGAGTTGAAGAAGGTCTCGGCCAGTTCGGGCTGGTGGTGGTTGACCAAGAGGCCGATGTAATGCAGCTTGATCTGGTGCCACACGTCCATGGGCTGCGCGCCCGCGTTGAATTCCTTCTCCAGCCGGCGCACGCATTCTTTCACGCGCAGGTCATAGAACTCGATGCGTTCGCGCTGCGCCCGCTGCTGGCCGTGCCAGTCGCCGGTTTCGAAGCGGTGCTTGGCCCGCGCCGACTCGGTGCGGAACAGCCGGTAGTGCCGGTTGAAACCGTCCATCATGGCCTTGGCAATGCCGTAGGCCTGGGGAGCATCAAGCCGTTGCGGGAACATGGCAGTCTTTCAGCGCAGGCATCGCAATGCGGTCAGGCAAGAGGCGGGCTATTGCCTTTTGACGGCAGCCACACCAGCGATCGCCGCCTTGTACAGCGAGTCCAGGCCTTCGGTGCTGCCCACGGACATGTGCAGGTTGTTGATGAGACCGTCCTTGAGCCCATAGCACCAGCCGTGCAGCGTGACCTTCTGGCCCCGTCCCCACGCATCGAGCATCACCGTGGTCTGGGCGATGTTGACCACCTGCTCGATGGCGTTGAGTTCGCACAGCACGTCGTGGCGCCACTCCGGGGCGGTGGCGGCAATCAGGTCGCGGTGGCGGTCACGCACGTCCTGCACATGGCGGATCCAGTTGTCGGCCAGGCCCACGCGCGTGCCTTCCAGGGCCGCCAGCACGCCACCACAACCATAGTGCCCCACCACCATGAGGTGCTCGATGTGCAACTGGTCCACCGCGTACTGGATGGTGGAAAGGCAGTTCAGGTCGGTGGGCACCACCACATTGGCCACGTTGCGGTGCACGAACACTTCGCCCGGCTCCAGGCCCGTGATCTGGTTGGCGGGCACGCGGCTGTCGGAGCAGCCGATCCACATGTACTTGGGCTTTTGCTGGGCCAGCAGGCTGGTGAAGAACCCGGGCCGCTCGCGCTCCATCTGGGCCGCCCAGGCGCGGTTGTGAACAAACAGGTCGTCGATCGAGGAGGGCATGTTGTCCTTGGAGAGTCAGTGAAAGAAGTGAAGCTCAGCAGGTTTCGGCGAACAGCTCGCGGCCGATCAGCATGCGGCGGATCTCGCTGGTGCCCGCACCGATCTCATACAGCTTGGCATCGCGCCACAGGCGGCCCAGCGGGTATTCGTTGATGTAGCCATTGCCACCGTAGATCTGCACGCCTTCGCCGGCCATCCAGGTCGCCTTTTCCGCGCACCACAGGATCACGCTGGCGCAGTCCTTGCGCACCTGGCGCACGTGGTCGGTGCCGAGCATGTCGAGATTCTTGGCCACAGTGTAGGCAAACGAGCGCCCCGCCTGCAGCACGGTGTACATGTCGGCCACCTTGCCCTGAATGAGCTGGAACTCGCCAATGCTCTGGCCGAACTGCTTGCGGTCGTGAATGTACGGGATCACGTTGTCCATCACGGACTGCATGATGCCCAGCGGGCCGCCGGTCAGCACCGCACGTTCGTAGTCCAGGCCGCTCATCAGCACCTTGGCGCCCTGGTTCAGGCCACCGAGCACATTGGCGGCGGGCACTTCGACATTGTTGAAAACCAGCTCGCCCGTGTGGCTGCCACGCATGCCCAGCTTGTCGAGCTTTTGCGCAATGCTGAATCCAGGCATGCCTTTTTCGATCAGGAAGGCCGTGACGCCACGCGCGCCCATTTCGGGTTCGGTCTTGGCGTACACCACGAGGGTGTCGGCATCCGGACCATTGGTGATCCACATCTTGTTGCCGTTGAGCAGGTAGTAGCCGCCCTTGTCCTCGGCCTTGAGCTTCATGCTGATCACATCGGAGCCCGCGCCCGGCTCGCTCATGGCCAGCGCACCCACATGCTCGCCACTGATGAGCTTGGGCAGGTACTTGGCCTTTTGTGCCTCGCTGCCGTTGCGGTTGATCTGGTTCACGCACAGGTTGCTGTGCGCGCCGTAAGACAGGCCCACGGAGGCGCTGGCGCGGGAGATTTCCTCCATGGCCACCATGTGGGCGAGGTAGCCCATGGCGGCGCCGCCATATTGCTCGGGCACCGTGATGCCGAGCACGCCCAGGTCGCCCATCTTGCGCCACAGGTCCATGGGGAACTGGTCGCTGCGGTCGATCTCGGCCGCGCGCGGCGCGATCTCGGCCTGCGCAAAGTCGCGCACGGCATCGCGCAGGGCATCGATATCCTCGCCCAGTTGGAAGTTGAGGCCAGGCAGGTTGGCGGGAATGCTCATGGTGAATGTCTCCTCAAAACAGATGGTGGAAGGTGGCTTGTTCAGCCTTGGATGTTGTCGCGCCCGGTGACGGCCATGAGGGTGCACCCCATGGTGGCCACCAGCTTTTCCTGGGAGTTTTCTATGGCGAAGGCACGGCCCTCGCACACGGTGATGGTGCGGCCGGGCTTCAGCACCCGTCCCTCCATGCGAAAACGCTGGCCCTTGGCGGGGGCCAGCAGGTTGATCTTGAATTCGATGGTGAGCACGGCGGCGTCGGGGCCCATCAGGGTGAACCCCGCATAGCCACAGGCCGAATCCAGGGCGGTGGCCACCATGCCGGCATGCAGGAAGCCATGCTGCTGGGTAAGTGCCGGAGCCCATTCGAGCTCGATGTCGACCGCCCCCGCCGCCACGCGGGCCAGGCGCGCGCCCAACGTCTGCATGGCGCCCTGAAGGGCGAAGCTGGCGCGCACGCGCTCCGCGTAGTCAGCGCACCGGGGCTCAAGGGGGGGCGTGCTCAAGGCAATCTCCTGATCAGCGTTTACGTTTACGTAAACGTCAATTATGAATCATTTTTGCTTTTCGACCTTCAGCAGGAGTGCCCGCGCCTCGTTTTCATGCTCCTGGACCTCCTCCAGATTGGCCTGCAGGTCAGCCATCTGTTCCTCGAGCTGCTTGCGATGGACGACAAGCACATCCAGAAACTTGCGCAGCTGCACGCCCGTGTCGCGGGGACTGTCGTACAGATCGATGATCTCCTTGGCCTCCGTCAGCGACAGCCCCAGTCGCTTGGCGCGGAGCGTGAGGCGCAATCGGGTCCTGTCACGGGCACTGTAGACGCGGTTTCGGCCCGCTGGTCCCGTGCGTTCCGGTTGCAGCAGGCCCATGTCTTCATAAAAGCGGATCGCCCGCGTGGTGAGATCAAACTCCTTGGCGAGATCGCTGATGGTGTAGGTGTTGGCCATGGTGGGTAGTGCGTGCAGCAAGGTCGGTTTCGCACAGGAGACAGCCCCGCGGCCGCAGCTCCCTACAATGCATCGGATGCATGACGTTTACGTTAACGTCAATGCTAACCCATACCACGACCGCCATGAACCCACTCGAACACCAGATCCACTACCCGCTTGGCGATGCGCTCCCTCCGCAGGGGGGCACCATGGAAGTCGCACCTGGCGTCAAGTGGATCCGCATGGGCCTGCCATTCGCGCTGGACCACATCAACCTGTGGCTGCTGCGCGACCGGCAACCCGACGCCGACGGCACCATGGTCAGCGGCTGGACGGTGGTGGACTGCTGCATCGACAGTGCGACCACACGAGCACAGTGGGAACAGGTTTTTGCGAGCAGCCTGGAAGGGTTGCCGATTTTGCGCGTGGTCGTGACCCACATGCATCCGGACCACATCGGGCTGGCGCATTGGCTGTGCGACCGATGGAAAGTACGCCTGTGGATCAGCGCCACCGACTACAACGTGGCGAGAACTGCGGTATACGACCGCAATGGATTCGGTGGCGAGGCCAGCGCCGACTTCTATGCCCTGCATGGCATGCAGGATGTGGAATTTCTCCAGCATGTCCGGGGACGCGTGTCGTACTTCCCGACCCTGGTGCCCGCCCTGCCTCCGACCTTCCGCAGGCTTATGGAAGGTGATGTCATCGAAATCGGTGGCCGCGATTGGCAGTGCATCAGCGGGTACGGGCATGCGCCTGAGCACATTGCCCTGTATTGCGCAGAATTGTCCTCCCTGATCAGTGGCGACATGGTGTTGCCGCGCATTTCCACCAACGTCAGCGTCCACGCGGCAGAACCTGAATCGGACCCTCTGCGGCTTTTTTTGGCCTCCCTGCTCCGGTACCTCGCATTGCCGGCTGACACGCTTGTCCTGCCGTCTCATGGCAAACCCTTCCAGGGATTGCATGAACGCATCCAGCAACTGCAGAACCATCACCGGGATCGGCTGGCAGAAATCCTGGAGGCTGCGAAATCGGGCCCTTTGTCAGCGGCGGATGTGCTGCCCATCATGTTCAAGCGAAAGCTGGATGCCCACCAGATGACCTTTGCCATGGGCGAGGCGCTGGCCCATCTGCACCTGCTGTGGTTTGACCGCCAACTGCATCGGGTTCTCGACGCCGCTGGCGTTCACAGGTTTGCCCCCCCACGCAAGCATTGAACTTGCGCGAACCGCCGGTGAATTGGAGCTCAGGCGCCTTCGCCATGCGTGTGGGTGGCGCAGTGGTGGAAAGGCGCTGCCCCCGTATAGGCAGGTGCCGCAGAGTGATGAAGAAGACGCGTGGCGGGATTTTCCGCGAAGCGGGAGCACAAGACCAGGGTGAGTCCATCCCATCCAGGCGCTCATAGAGCTCACCAAGGTCCAGACCAGCAGAGAACCCAACTGAATGGATGCTTGCTTTTCGCCATCCCCCAATTTCGCCATCCCCCAAAGCAAAAAACCCCAGTCATTGCTGACTGGGGTTTTCTGGGCTGTAAGAGCCTGACGATGACCTACTTTCACACGGGAACCCGCACTATCATCGGCGCAAAGTCGTTTCACTGT